>JADFQO010000027.1 GCA_022561775.1 Myxococcales bacterium
TGAAACCTCGCTCACAGTTCCAGGAGTTTCCATAGGAGGAGAGGAAAGCGTGTTCGGGCACGTTGATGGACTGGCACTCGTCCTCGACGCGCTTGAAACCTCGCTCACATTTCCAGTGATCTTTGTAGTCGACGAACGCATGCTCCGGCATGTCTGACGGAGCTTCTTTCTCAGATACCCCGGCGGACTGACATTTGTCCTCAGTCTTCTTGAAACCTCGCTCACACTTCCAGGAGTTTCCATAGGAGGAGAGGAAAGCGTGTTCGGGCACCTTGATGGACAGACACTCGTCCTCAGTCTTCTTGAAACCTCGCTCACACTTCCAGTTATCCCCCCAAGAACTGTCGGTGAGGAAGGCGTGTTCGGGCACCTTGATGGACAGACACTCGTCCTCAGTCTTCTTGAAACCTCGCTCACACTTCCAGGAATCTCCATAGGTGGTGTAGGCATGCTCAGGTAGATCTGCCGATGTCGCCTCAGAACACGACAAAATCGAACTAATAAAGACGATCACGGGCACTACCAGCGTGACCGTGCGGACATTGGGCTGCGGAACCTGACCCAGTCTGGCAAAGGCGGCTTTCATCGAATTTCTCCTCCGAGAGTAAAGCAAGTAAAGCACTTTATTTTTCGCGCATGATTATAAAGTGGAATTCACATCAGGACAAGCCCTACAAGAAGGCAGCAACGACGAAGACCGGCAAGAACGCGGCCCTCGGTAGCCAGTCAGTATGGAACATGCAGAAAATCGGCTATCGCCTTCCTTATTTCTTGGGACGTTGGTCTATAATTTTGACCACCATAGAGATGAGTTGTATCAGCAATAGTTTTCGGGTTTCGTACTACCCTGCCAAACATTTCATAAGCTGTTCTATATTTCTCTACTATGAATCTTTGAGTTGTATAAATCTTCATCAGTTCATCTCTGAGCGTCGCTTCTTCAGGAGTGAAATAACATCTAAGAGTCTCTATTTGATCGTCTTCTAAAAATATTGTATCTGTTTGTTTTCTTGCACTATTGGACTTAAACCTAGGATATTCCAAGACTTCAATTCCATATTCTTGTCCAACAATGTGTGAACAAACTGAGACTACTTCATGATCGGGGTGAGCTGAGTGAGACTGTCCTGGAAAGCCATGAGTCATTATCCCTCGTATCTTTTCTTTTTCTACTAATGTTCCGATTATCTCAATTATCCGGCCTATATTTTGGTAGGTTTTTCCATCAGGAATTTGGCTGTTTGAATATCTCTTACATACATCTATTCCTAAAACACGCATAGCCGATTTATCTTCTGCTAGTCTTTGTTGAACGTAAGCCTGATGATTAGCTAAAGAGATTCCGCACAATTCTCTAGGATAAGTAGCGGGAGGTGCCCCATCGGTTACAGTTAAGATATACGAATTTATAGAATGTCTATATATGGTTATACTTGCGTTTATTACTACATCATCAGCGTGTGCTCCAATATAGAGGGTTGCTTCATTACCCATTCTGTTTGGTTTCAATTTTTTCTGCAACGTCTCTATATAGTTTGAGGTAGTTCTCGACCATCCTATCGCTACTGAAGTTAAGTTTGATGTGTTCACGACAATTCGTTGGATCTATTTCACTTGCCCTTTTTGTGAATCCAACTAACTCGTCGATGGTATTGCCATAAAAACCGGTTTTCCCGTGTTCAACTATTTCGGGGACAGCACCCCTATCGAAGGCTATAACCGGAGTCCCTACGATGCCCGCTTCTATAAGAACAAGTCCAAAAGATTCTTCAACTTCTATTGGGAATAGCAAAGCTTTTGCGTGCTTCATTAATTGATCTCTCTCTTGCTCAGTAACTTCTCCCACATAAGTAATGGATCTTCCACTATTTTGATATTTGGAAATATCGATAATAAATTCTCTTCGCTTTCCTTCTTCTCCAGGCTTGTTCAGATCACGACTTATATAGGGTCTAATTTCGTCATTAAAGTATTTTTCATCAAGACAATTACCAGCAATAATCAGATCCAAATTAGATCTTTGTGCGATCTCTATTGCGTGTTTTTGGCCCTTGATAGGTTGAATTCTGCTTACCGAAAAAAGGTAAGATTTCTTATCATCAGAAAACGGGTGATCGTCAGCGATCGAATTATGTATAAATCCGTGCCCCACGAAATTCATATTCGCAGGGTATGAATCCTTTTGGGCCTGAGAAATGGCGGAAAAGTTGGATTCGAAAAATCTTCCGAAAATATTTATGTTTTCCGCAGTTGCAGGTCCATGTAGCGTTGTGATGGTTGGAGTTCCAAGGCCTTGAAGAGTAACGAATGTTACAGGGTCATAGTGATTGTGAACAACGTCAAAATCCTCGGTCTCTAGATCTTTACGCACTTTTTGAGAGTAGAGTAAAAGTTCTATTCGATCCGTTTTGTCTCCGAACACTCCGTCGATAATCCCTATTGGATATCTTACATCGCAATCCAAACGGCATTCTTTTTCGGTATAGAGTGTTACATCGACGTTCCTGTCGAGAAGTCCTTCTATGAGAGAGGTCACAATTCTTTCAACCCCGCCATACTTTCTATTTTTGGAATTCGATATTTGTTGGTGTGGTTGTACAATTATCGCAACTTTTTTCATAATATTGGTTGTCTCGTTGTCTAACGCCTCATTAAGCAAAATCCGCGGTTTGAGGCGCTTTCAAATACCTGCGCGTACTCATTAAATGATCCGCCTCAGGCTTGCACTCCGTGTCTTGCACAGCATGCCCCATCGTCCCTTGCGGTTTCGCGCCCAATAGAACGTGAAGCCAAGGAAGTCGAAGGTCGCCGGACCTTTCCCGCTGTGCGTTCTTATAAACGATACTACTTGACTACGCTCGACTTTGTCTCCCTCGCCTCTTGGTGCGCATTCCGCCCAACGTGAACGGTCATTTCGCTCGATCGTGAGCGCCCGTTTCGGTGATCGTGAACGGAGCGGAGCGACGCTGGTCAGGGTTTAGCTTCGCGTTTTCCTCGGCTTTCGTTGAGACTCTCCTGCAAGATTGATTTCGTGCGCGTTGTGGAGCAGTCGATCACAGATTGCGTCCGCAATCGTGGGATCGCCGACTCGACAATTTCGTCCATGTCGATGACGACTTCGCCATCGGCCGTCAGGCTCGCCAGTGCGTCATTCAGGGTGTCAACGTAGTGATTGATGTATGCGAGCTGCGCAGGTGAGCGAAACGCATAGGTTGGTCGCTGTGTCCCACAGTAGGGGCAAGTCATGCGCCAGAGAGTTGGTGCAGCAGGAGCGCGCCAGTACCCTCCGCACCCCGAAATACAGGAATGGCCAAAGTACGACTCCTTATCGGCGGCAATTAGAACCGGGATGGACCCAGGAGGCGGCGGAGTGCCTCCATTCGGCCCCACGCCACCAATCGGCATGTCTGCGATCGGCCGACCATCGTGGAGGGCGTAAACTCCGAACCACGATGCGGGGGTCGGGCGGTCATGGCTGATCTTGACGCCATAGGAGAGAGTCTCGCCGTCAGTTTTAATGGCGAAGGTCACCTTGCCCCCGCAGTGGGCGATCTCCTCGAACTCTCTAGCGGCTGACACCCTCTATCCGTTGATCTCGATTTTAATGCCCGGAGTCGGAGACCATGAGCAGGAATCTCGGACGCCGCCCTGTTGATTCTCCGAGTGCGAGAGAAACGGGCCAGCGCTCCCTCGCCCCCGGCTCGACCAGAAGCGCCGCATGAAAGTCTACAGAGTTCGGGACTCAACTGGCGCTATGGATGCAGCGCCTTTGCAGCGGATCGGAGGAGGCCGATCACGCTTGGCTCGGGCCGCCCGTCGCGGCACCGCGATGCCGCCAGCACCAAGCCAGCACCAAACTCTCAGAATCGTAAGTCTTCGAATTAGTTGATGAATAGTGGTGCGGCAGAGAGGATTCGAACCTCCACGAGGTTGCCCCCGCCAGCCCCTCAAGCTGGTGCGTCTACCAATTCCGCCACTGCCGCGTGAAAGGTGCGCGCTGAGAATACCGAAGGCTCGAATCGCGACCAATTCAGGGGTTGCCGTCGGTTGCGCTCGCGTCTTGTCCCGCGGGCTCCGCGAGAGCCGCGTCGTCGCCGGTCGTGTCCAGCGGGTCCGTTTGCGGGGTCTCCGCGCTCGCCTCCTCCGGCATCACCGTGCCCAGCTGCTCGAAGGGTTCCTCCTGGTTGGCCTCGATCTCACCCTCGAACAAACGCTCGCCGGCTTGTTCCGTGTAGAGGTAAGACAGCGATAGGCTGGTCAGCATGAAGACCGCCGCGCAGATCTTCGTGAGCAGGGTGAGGAAATTGCCTGCGCCGCGGCTTCCAAACACCGTCGAACTCGCGCCGCCGCCGAACACGGCGCCCATTTCGGCGCCCTTTCCCCGCTGCAGCAGAACCACGGCGATCAGGAAGAAGCAAGCGATGACGTGCAGGACGATGAGCGCTGAAATCATTGGGTCCTCTGGCTTTGGAAGTGCACGATGCGCGCGAAGGCTTCGGGGTCGAGGCTGGCGCCGCCGACCAGGGCGCCGTCGATGTCGGGCTGACTCATCAGATCATAGACGGTTTCCGGCTTGACGGATCCCCCGTATTGGATGCGGATGCGGTTTCCGGCCTCCCCGAACTGGGCCGACAGCCGCTTGCGAATCTGCTCGTGGGCCTGCTGGGCGATCTCCGGCGTCGCGGTGCGGCCAGTGCCGATGGCCCAGACCGGCTCGTAGGCGATGACGATCTGCTCAGCCTGGTCGCGGGGTATCCGCGCCAGGCTCTCCCGGATCTGTGTCTCGATGATTTCGAGCGCCCGGCCTGCATCGCGCTGCTCGAGCGTTTCGCCCACGCAGACGATCGGGCGGATGCGGTGATCGAGCAGCGCCGCGGCTTTTCGTGCGACCCATTCGTCGGTTTCGCCGTAGAGGGTGCGCCGTTCGCTGTGACCCACGATCGCGTAGGCGCATCCCATGTCGGCCAGCATTCCGGGAGCGATTTCCCCGGTAAATGCGCCGCTCTCTTCTGGGTTGACGTTCTGGCCCGCAGATTGGATCGTGGTTCCGGCAATCTGCTGAGCGAGGCGATCGAGTAGCGTGAAGGGAGAAGCGATCACGATGTCGACCTCGTCGGCATTCGCGACGAGGGGGATGAATCGGCCGGTGAACGCGGTGAGTTCAGCCGAGTTCATGTTCATTTTCCAATTCGCCGTGAGAATCGGTCTGCGCACAGGCTAGCGCTCCAGTGCGGCGACGCCGGGTAGCGTCAGGCCCTGCACATACTCGAGCGAGGCGCCGCCGCCGGTCGAAAGGTGATCGATTCGATTTCCGAGGCCCAGCTGGTGGATCGCAGCGAGGGAGTCGCCACCACCCACGACGCTGGTCGCGGGCGAGTCGGCGACCGCGGCCGCGACGGTGCGCGTGCCCGCCGCGAAGGCCTCGATTTCGAAGACCCCCATCGGGCCGTTCCAGAAAATCGTCTTGGCGATCGCGGCTTCCGACGCGTAGCGGCTCGCGGTCTCCGGACCGATGTCGAGGCCGAGCGCTCCCTGCGGAATTTCAGCAACCACCCGCGTCGGCGCATCGGCTTCGGGCCGATCCGCAACGAGATGGTCGCTGGGTAGGAGCAGGCGTCGCTCGGCATCCCGAGCTGCGCGCTGTACCGCCAATGCATCGCCAAAGCGATCGGATTCGACGAGGGAATTGCCGGTAGTTCCTGCGTTCGCCGCAATGAACGTGTAAGCCATTGCACCTCCGATCGCGAGCACGTCCGCGTGGGGCGCGAGAGCTTCGAGCACCGAGAGTTTGTCGGAAACCTTCGCGCCACCGAGGATCACCAGCAGCGGACGGATGGGTTCGCGGATCACTAGGAGGTGTCGTAGTTCGGAGCCCATCAGATCGCCCGCCGCTATGCGGTTGAAATGGGCGGCCATCCCCGCGGTCGAAGCGTGAGCCCGGTGCGCGGTCCCGAATGCGTCGTTGACGTAGATGTCCGCGAGTGCCGCGAGGGCCTTCGAGAAATCCGGATCGTTTCGCTCTTCGCCGGCGTAGAAGCGCAGATTTTCGAGAAGCAGTAGCTGCCCATCGCCGAGTTCACCGATCGCGAAGTGGGCGCGCTCCCCCACGCACTCTTCGCAAAACGCGACGCCCGTACCCAGCAGTTCGGCGAGTCGCGCTGCGACCGGTCGGAGCGAGAGCGCCGAGACGCGCTGCCCGTTGGGTCGACCGAGATGGGAGGCGACGATCACCCGCGCTCCCGCTTCCCGTAGTCTGCGAAGGGTCGGCAGGGACGCGCGCAGGCGCGAGTCGTCTGTGATGGCTCGGTCTCGCAGCGGTACGTTGAGATCCGATCGAACGAAGACGCGCTGCCCATGCACGCCTTCGGCGAGCAGGTCGTCTAGGCTCTTTACGCCCATCCGAGATTCAACGACCCAGCAGCAGCGCCAGGTCGACCACGCGGGACGAGTACCCCCACTCGTTGTCGTACCACGCGAGCAGCTTTGCAAAATCGCCGCCCAGGACCCGGGTGTTTTGCGCGTCGAGTATCGAAGAGTGTCGGTTGCCCACGAAATCGACCGAAACGAGTGGTTCGTCGCAGTACTCGAGGATTCCCTTGAGAGGACCGTTGGCGGCAGCCTGCATCGCTGTGTTGATGGCCGCTGCATCGGTCGACCGGGTGAGTTTGACGCTGAGATCGACCACCGAAACGTCGGCAGTGGGAACGCGCATCGCGTAGCCGTCGAGCTTTCCCTTGAGTTCGGGCAGCACGAGGGCGATCGCTTTGGCGGCGCCGGTCCCGGTCGGGATCATCGAGACTCCGGCGGCACGGGCTCGGCGCAGATCGGTGTGCGGAGAATCCTGCGTGACCTGGTCGTTCGTGTAGGCGTGGATGGTGGTCATCCAGCCGTTCTCGATGCCGAATTCGTCGAGCAGGACCTTCGCGACGGGCGCGAGGCAGTTGGTGGTGCAGGACGCGTTGGACACGATCCGGTGCTTGGCGGGATCGTAGGCATCCGTGTTGACACCGAGGACGATCGTGACATCGGGGTCTTTGGCGGGTGCGCTGATGATGACTCGCTCGGCACCCGCCTTCAGGTGCTTCGTGGCATTTTCTCGATCGACGAAGAGGCCGGTCGATTCGATGACGATCGCGGCGCCGACTTTCGCCCAGGGCAACTGGGCCGGATCGCGCTCAGCGCTGATCGGGATCGTCACGCCATCCACGACGATCGCGTTGTCGCCCGCCTCCACCGAGCCCGGGTAATGGCCGTGAATGGAATCGTATTTGAGCAGATGGGCCAGCGTCTTGGCGTCGGTCAGGTCGTTGATGCCGACGACTTCGAGTTCCTGGCCGCGCGCGGCCCTGAATACCAGCCGGCCGATGCGGCCAAAACCGTTGATGCCAACTCGAATTGCCATTTTTGCTCCTGAGTTCGCTCGAAGGGCGAGCAGGGTACCGACCTCGCGGAATCTGCGCCAGAAATCGGGCTCCTCGGTCGCCAAGCCGCGGTCCGGCGCAGCGCCTGGGAGGGGCGAGCGTTCTCTCGGCCCCGCCCATTGCCGCTAAGCTCGGGACCGAATCACAGGAGGAGATCGGTTGATCGTCGGCACCGGAATCGACGTCATCGAGATTACCCGCGTCGAGCGCGCGTTGCGGCGGTCGGGAGAGCGCTTTGCGCGCCGGGTCTTCGCCGCTTCGGAAATCCTCGATTGCCGCTCGCGGCGTCGCTCCGGGCCACACTTCGCGATGCGCTTCGCGGCCAAGGAAGCCGTTATGAAGGCACTTGGGACCGGTTGGGCGGGTGGTGTCCGGTGGGTGGACATCGAGATCGTGTCCGCGTCCAGCGAGAGCCCCGATCGGCTGTCGCTGCGACTGCACGGCCGGGTCGCGGAACTGGCCGAGGAGCGGAACGCGCACCCCTACCTCGCGGTCAGCCGCACCCGCAGCCATGCGCTGGCCTTCGTGCTTTTCGAGAACTCCGATCTGTGAGTGCAAACCACCGCGGCAAGGGTACCGGCGGATTCGGGCTCGGGCGGCGGGGAGCCGTGCTGCTCGCGATCGCCCTCCTGCTGGTGATCGGGTTGTTCGCAGCGAGGCTTCGAGAGGGCGCGAAGGCCCGCGCCGCCTTTCCGCTCGAGGAGGGGCGGATCACCGTTGCGGGCATCACAGCGCCAGTCGAGGTCTACCGCGATTCCCGCGGCATTCCGCACATCCAGGCTGCCAACGAAGCAGACGCCTACTTCGGATGGGGATTTGCGCACGCTCAGGATCGCTTGGCGCAGATGTTCTGGCTCCTGATGAGTGCACGGGGGCGGACGGCGGAGATCATCGGGGTCGCGGGTCTGGAAGCGGACCGCTGGGCTCGAACGCTGGCCTGGGGAACGCTCGGAGATCGCCAGTTCGAGCGCCTCGACGAGCGTTTCAAGGGCCTGCTGGTCGCCTACGCGGCGGGAGTCAATGCGCGATTGGAACGAATTCGCGACGGCAGGGTCGCCCCTCCGATGGCGTTGGACGGTGCGGCGTTTCCGGCCGATCTATGGCAGCCGTCGGACTCGCTGGCGATCTTGAAGTTCTACAGCTGGGGCCTTGCGGATACCGTCGACGTCAGCCTGGTGCTCCGAGACATCACCGCGTATCTCGGGAGTCGGGCCGCGCGGCCGTTTTTTCCGTCGGCCGGGGAGGAATCACCGAGCCCGTTCCAGGGCGTGTTGGCGAGCGGCAAGGCGCCCAACCGATCCGCAGCCACGCCCACAGCGGGGCTCGAGCGCCTGCGGCGGGTGCTCGGCATGAACGGCCAGGCCGTGGGTAGCAGTGCGTGGGTGCTGGGCGGTGAGCATACCGAGAGTGGTTTTCCGATCCTCGCCGCGGACTCCCACCTGGAGGCCACGGCGCCGCCTCTGCTGCACATCGCGCACGTGCACGGCGCCGAATTCGATGTCGCCGGGGCGGCGGTGCCGGGGATTCCCGTTTTTTGGACCGGCCACAACCAACGTGTCGCCTGGGCTTCGACCAGTGCGCGGGTCGCGACCATCGATCTCTATAACGAGACGCTCGGGGAATCGAATCCGAATCGGTATCACGACGGGAAGAGCTGGCGGGATCTCGAAAAACGGGTGGAGGTGATCGGGATTCGCGGGCGCACGGAGGAAGCGTTGACGATTCGCTCAACCAGACATGGCCCCCTGGTGGACACCCTGATCGCCGGAGAAACGGAACCGCTGTCGCTCGCGTGGGTCGGCGCCCGAGACGACATCAACAGCGCGTTGACCTCGATGTCGAAGGTGGCTTGGGCGCGCGATGCCACCGAATTGAAAGCGGCCCTGGCGGAGCATCACGAGCCGCCGCTCGCGGTGGCCTACGCCGACCAAAACGGCGCGGGTGGGGTACAGGTCGCCGCCTGGATTCCGGTTCGCGCGCTGCCCACCGACCTGGTGCCGCTACCGGGTCGCGCGCGCTGGTACGACTGGCAGGGAAGACGCGATTTCGAGCAGCTTCCGGCTCAGCGGATTCGATCGGGCCGCGGTTGGGTGATCGCAGCCGACAACCCGCTTGCGCGACACAGCCCGGCCGAGAAGATCGACTGGCTGTGGCGGTCGGGTGTTCGCGCCGACCGGATTCACGCGTTGCTCAAATCGAAATCGGAGCGTGGAAAGATTGACCTGCGGGGAATGTCCGAGTTGCAGTCGGATGTGGGTTCGGAAGTCGCGAAGTCGCTGGTTGCGATGGCGCTCGAAGCAGCGGGTCCGGTCGAGCAGCTGTCTGTCGAGTCCCAGGAAATCGCGCAGTTGCTGGATGCCTGGGACGGGAGTTCGGAGCCCGAAAGTGTCGGAGCGGCCGCCTACCATGTATTCGTCGGGCGGCTCGCGAGCGAGGTATTCGATCGCGTGATTGGCGAAGCGCTGGCCGATCGCTACCGCGCGCTACCACAGGTCGATGTGTCGCACGTCGTATTCGCATTGGTGCGGTCCGCCGCCGACAACGATCCGGCGGCCACGCTCGACGCGGACAGCCTGCGGAAAGTCGCTCGAGAAAGCCTTCGCAAGACCTGGTTGCGGCTGTCGTTCGAACTCGGTGCGAACCGCGAAAAATGGCGCTGGGGCCGACTCCATCGGCTTTCGTTTCGACCCTTCGGTGACTTGCGCGCCGGATCGAGTTTGATCGGATTGTCCGAGCTTCCGTACGGCGGCAATGGCAACACCGTCAATACCGCAGAACTCCTCAGACCCGACGATTTCGCGGTGCGAGTGGCTTCGATCTTTCGGATGGTGGTGGACGCGGGCTCACTCGATCAGGCGCTGACGGCAATTGCGCCGGGCCAGTCCGAACACCCGCGTCACCCGCATTTCAGCGACAGCCTCGACGACTGGTTGGCGGGCCGTTCTGCTCTCCTCGTCACCGATCGCGTGTTGGTGAGGGAATCCGGGGCCCGGCAGCTGGTGCTCGAGCCGCTCCCGTGAGTCGAGCCATCCTGTTCGCAGAGGTTCCGTGTTTCTACGCAGCCGTCGAGCGTGCGGATGACTCGACGCTCGCCGATCGCCCCATCATCGTCGGCGGCGACCCGCGCAAACGCGGTCTGGTCCAGGGAGCGAGTGAAGAGGCGCTGGCCGCGGGCGTACGGTTGGATCAGCCGGTCCACGAGGCTCTCAAACTGTGTCCCGAGGCCCGTACGGCGCGAACCAACATGAAGCGGTACCGGGCGGTCTCGGGTCGACTGTTCGTTTGTCTGCGGCGAGGCTTCGATCGACTGGAGCCGTTCGGACTCGGCGCCGCGTACCTGGATGTGACGGACAGCCCGGATCCGCCCGAGGAAATCGCCAGGCGACTGCAGCGCATCGTCGCCGACGAGTTGGGCCTCGGGCTTCGGGTGGGAATCGCATCCGGGAAGTTTCTCGCGCGCCTCGCCGCGGAGGAGGCTGGCGCATCCGGTTGCAATTGCGTCGATCCCGATCGACAGACGGCGTTTCTGAGCCCGTTTCCGGTGACCCGGCTCGAGGGTGTTGGCGTCAAGACCGCGGCGACGTTGGCGGAACTCGGCGCTCAGCGAATCGGCCAACTGCTGGAAATCGGTCCGAGCCTGCTACAGGAGGCATTGGGGACCCACGGACTGCGGATACACGCCTACGCGGCCGGTCGCGACGACCGCCCCGTCCGCGCTGCGAGCCACCCGCAGAGTTTGAGCCGGGAAGCGACCCTGGAGGAATCCCTGGATCTCGCGGTGCTGACCTCCCAGATCGAGGACCTCGCCCAGCGCCTCGAGGCCGATTTGCGCGCCCAGGGGCTCTCGGCGGGGCGGGTGGCGCTGAAAATCCGCTTCTCGGACCGTGCGACGAATTCGCGCAGCAAGACGTTGACAGCTCCGATCTCCTCTTCGACGGAGATCCAGCGGTTGGTTGCGGGTCTTTTGGCCCACATGCCAGCTGGCTCGCGCCCCGCACGCGGCGTCGGAATTCAGCTCGGGCGCCTCCAGCGATCGGAGGACAGCGACCGGCAACTCGGCCTGTTTTCCGACAAGCGGCGGCGGGCCTAAACCAGCACTCAAGGGACGGGCGACAACGGACGAAACGGGGCGTGTAGTTCAACGATCCCCTCGAGGTCCGTTGGTCCAATGGGAATACCCGACGACGACGAACGACGTAAGTATCGAAGAATCGGAACGGATCAGGTGATCTCCTTCGCACCGGTCGACACGCGGGACTTGCTGGGAGTTAGCCGGGACTTGTCGATCGGCGGTATCCGCTTCGAGGCGGTTGGCTGCGAGATCGAACTGGGCACGGCTCTCCGGGTGACATTCAACGTCGGCGATCAAACGGTGGTCGCGGTAGGGCGCGTGGCCTGGGCGACAGAGATCGACCCAATGACCCTCGATGTCGGCCTGGAATTCATCGAAATCGATCCTCAGGCGGTCGAGATGCTCGACGAAGTGACGGCGGCCGAAGCCGGCTAACCGGTTCACATTCGAGCGTTTGCTCTCGCGCCCAAGCGGGAGTGAAATCAGCTACATCGTTCTGGGATCGATTCGGCGATGGGGCACCGGGCCCGCCGCCGGTCGGTCCGCTTGACACGACCGCAAAGCGGGTGCGAGTGTCCCCGCCCATGGCCGATTTTCATCAGAGTGGTTCGATCACCACACTTCACCGACTCGGGGCACCGAATGTCGAGCGGCTCGAACGCGAGCTGCTCCAACATTCCCGCGTGCAACCGGTCGCGCTGGTGCTGCCGTGCCTGTTCTCGGAGCTTCGCGGGCCGGCCCTCAAGGGGATCGTCGAGGCACTGCGCGGAGTCCGCTATTTGAGGGAAATCGTCGTGAGCATCTCGGGTGCCGCGACGCGGGCCGACTACGAAGAGATGCGGTCGTTCTTCGATGGCGTCACGACACTGGCTGGCGAGCCGCCGGTTCTCTTGTGGAACAGTGGCGAGCGCGTCCAGGCATTGCTCGAAACCCTGCGCGAGGAAGGACTCGAGCCCGGGAGCGACGGCAAGGGCAGGAGCACCTGGCTCGCCTGTGGCTATGTGTTGGCGGCGAATCGATCCCGGGCCATCGCCATCCACGATTGCGATATCCTCGACTATCGCCGCGAGCTGCTGGCCCGTCTCTGCTACCCCACCGTGAATCCCAATCTTCACTACGAATTTTCCAAGGGCTATTACGGTCGGGTCACCGATCGCCTCAACGGACGCGTGACCCGCCTCTTCGTCGGACCGCTGCTCCGATCCTTGCGGGCGGTACTCGGCACTCATCCGCTACTCGAATATCTCGAGTCGTTCCGCTTTCCTCTCGCCGGAGAATGCTCGATGACGACCGAGCTTGCGCGCATCAACCGCATACCGAGCGATTGGGGACTCGAGGTGGGAATGCTCACGGAGGTGTATCGCAACTGTTCGCTCAAGCGGATCTGTCAGGTGGAGATCGTGGAGAACTACGATCACAAGCACCGCGAGTTGTCGCAATACGATTCTAGCCGCGGCCTTCACCGAATGGTGTATGACATCGCGTCGTCTTTGATCCGAAACCTCGCCTCCTACGGAGTGGAATTCGATGCCGGTTTTCTCAATACGTTGACCGCCGCCTACACCCGAACGGCACAGGACGCGATCGCTTCCTACAGCCACGATGCGGCCCTCAATGGCCTCGTCTTCGATCGCCATGAGGAAGAGGTGGCGGTTGAGACCTTTTCACGTGCATTGATGGCGGCGGGTTTGGGATTCGTTCGTGATCCGATGGGGCTTCCCCAGATTCCGAACTGGAACCGGGTGACCTCCGCGCTGCCGAATTTCCTCGAGGAGCTTCACGAGGCGGTCGATGCCGACGCCCTCGAGTCTCGGTAGCTGGCGAGCTGCGCGTCGGCCGAGGGGTGACGGCGCGAAATTCGGTCGGGAACCCGCACTGGGCTCAGAGCGGATCTTCGAGCGCCTGTTCGAGAACCGCTTCGATGGTGTCCACCAGGCGCAGTTCGAGCTGAGCGCGCACCTCCTCGGGGACGTCGACCAGATCCTTCTCGTTCCTCCGCGGGAGAATCACGGTTTCGATGCCCGCTCGGGACGCGGCGAGGATCTTGTCCTTGATCCCGCCGACCGCCAGCACGCGCCCACGCAGCGAAATTTCACCCGTCATGGCGATCTTTCCGCTCGCCTTGCGTCCGGTTAGGGCCGAGACGAGCGCGGTCACCAGCGTAATTCCCGCCGACGGTCCGTCTTTGGGGACGGCTCCGGCGGGCACGTGGAGGTGGATCTCGCAGCCATTGAATATTTCGGGGTCGACGCCGATCTTCTCGGCATTGGAGCGCACCCATGAGAGAGCCGCTTCCGCCGATTCGCGCATCACCTCTCCCAGCTGGCCGGTCAGACGCAGCCGCACACCCTCGCCCGCGCGGGACAGCGCCGCTTCGATGAAGAGGATGTCCCCGCCGTGGCTCGTATGGGCGAGGCCGACCACGACTCCCGGCATCACCGTCCGCTCCGCGGCCTCCGGCAGGTGGGGTGGCGCTCCGAGCGCATCCGCGACGAAATCAGCGCTGATTTCGATCACAGGCGCCTCTTTCTGACCAGCGACGCGACGCGCTGCCTTGCGCATCAGTGTGGCGATGTGTCGGTCGAGATTTCGGACACCGGCCTCGCGGGTGTATTCCCGGACCACCTTGTCCAGCGCATCGTCGCCTACGCGGATCTGATCCGGCGGCAGTCCGTGCGCCTCGATCTGCTTCGGGACCAGGTGGCGGCGCGCGATCACGAGCTTGTCCCGCTCGGTGTAGCCCGGCAGTTCGATGACTTCCATTCGATCCAACAGCGTGGGCGGAATCGTCGACAGGGTGTTCGCGGTGGCGATGAAGAGCACGCGCGACAGATCGAAGGGGACTTCGATGTAGTGGTCGCTGAAGGCATGGTTCTGCTCGGGGTCGAGGACTTCGAGCAGTGCAGAAGAGGGATCGCCGCGAAAATCGCCGCCGATCTTGTCGATCTCGTCAAGCAGAAAAATCGGATTGCGGGTGCCGGCGCGCCTCAGGCTCTGGATGATTCGGCCCGGCATGGCGCCCACATAGGTGCGCCGATGGCCGCGAATTTCAGCTTCGTCGCGCACACCGCCGAGTGACGCCCGAGCGAAAGTTCGACCCATTGCGCGCGCAATCGAGCGACCCAGGGAGGTCTTGCCCACACCCGGTGGGCCGACGAAGCACAGGATCGGGCTCTTTGCATCGGGTGCCAACTTGCGAACAGCCAGGAATTCGAGGATGCGGTCCTTGACCTTTTCGAGGTCGTGGTGATCGGCGTCGAGGATTTCGCGCGCGGCCGACAAGTCGAGTTTGTCCTCCGACTTCTCGGACCAGGGAAGATCCGCCATCCATTCGATGTAGGTTCGGATCAAGTGCCGATCGGGTGCAAGCTGGGGGAGGGCGGCCAATCGTTTGAGCTCCCGCTCCGCCTGTTCGCGTGCGGCCTCGGGCAGATTGGCCTCTTCGATTCTCTCGCGGAGTTCCTCCGCTTCTCGGATGCTCGGATCGGCTTCTCCGAGTTCCTTTTCGAGTTCTCGCATGCGGCGGCGTAGCAACCGCTCTCTTCTACCCGGCTCCATGTCGTCCGAGTCGGACGTCCGGTTCAACACACGCTGGGTCTCCGCGATGGTGACTTCGCGCTCGAGATGGGCCGCGACTCGCTCGAGCCGCAGTGTCGGATTGACCTCTGCGAGTAGCAGGGCCTTCTCTTCTGGAGGTAGGGGGAGCGTGGAGGCGACCGCGTCGGCGAGCAGCCCAGCCCCGGGAATTCCCGAAACAAAGGTCTTCCACTCGTCGGGATAATCGTCGTGTAGATCGATGACGCGATGCGCGAGTGCGACCACCTTCTTCCACTCCGCATCGGTAGCGTCCGGATCCAGATCGATATCCTCGAGCACGTCGGTCCGCATCCGCAGCGCCGGTGATTCCGCGATCGGCGGGCCGAGGCGAGTGCGGGCAACGCCAACGACGATGGCCTGTTTACCGTGGCCGCGCGCATCGATGATTCGAACCACGCGCACCATGCATCCAACCGGATAGAGTTGGTCGAATCCGGGATCTTCGGTGGCGGGGTCGCGCTGGCTGGCCACGATCAGGAAATTGCTCTGGGCCGCCTCCTCGAGTGCGGCGAGTGACTTCTCGCGCCCGACCGCCAGCGGAACCGTAACCCCGGGAAACACCACCACGTCTCGAACCGGCAATACCGGCAGGATCGCCGGGATCTCCACCGACTCCTGGCCCGTTGCGAGGTGGGTCGGGGTCTCTTTGTCGCTTTTGGCCACGCGGCTCCTAGTGGCTGGGGGTTCTGCAAGGCTAAGCGCGGTTGGAGCCGGGTCAAGTCCCGACAGGCCGGCTGCTACTAGTGCGGGGGAGAGGACCACTGCACCCGAGGGCCTGCCTGAAACTACTGCAAGCTCCCGATCCATTCAGAGATCATGGTAAGTGCTTCTACCGAGAAGGTCTCTTCTAACTCGCCTTGCTCGTGAATCTGGCCAGTCTTCGACAATTGCAATACATGATTATGGGCGGGCAGCGTGCGGACGACGAATTCCTTGTTGCCAGCTCGTCTCAGGGCTTTCTCGATTGCGGGGAGATGGCGGTCCGGCCGAAGTATGATGTCAAGACCGCCGGTGATCGCAAGGGTGGGAACTCGGACACGGGTCAGATATTTGTCAGGATCAAACGATACCTGAGAGCGGTACCAGGGGGTTGTAAATAGTTCGGCTACTTCCTGCGGATCGTCTGGCAGGAATGCGGAAAGCGGATTCGGGACATCCCCTCTTTCAATGAGAATATTCGTGATTTTCTCTACAGCATCTGCCTCGGTTCCTTCCTCACGAAGAACGCGAATGATTTTACGATGACTCTCCTTGGAGATCTGAACTTGCTCCTCCGGAATGCCGTAGGCACGACCCAGATCATCTGCCTGTTGCATTGCGCTTTCAAGGAACGGGAGACCGGGGCTCCCGAGTAGCACCAGGAATCCAACCGACGGCTTCCTGCTGGCTACGATCGAAGCGACTGCGCCGCCCTGGCTTAATCCAATGAGGCCGATTCTGCGACTATCAATTCCATCGATCGCTTTCACGTGCTCGATCGCTTGCGCGGCGTCATCCGCAAAGTCCGACAGTGTTGATTGAAAATAATCCCCTGTCGACTCTCCGACGCTACGGTCGTCCATTCTGAGTGCGGCAATTCCACGATGTGAAAGATGTTCCGCGAGATCCTTGAAGAATTTGAGGGGTCCTAATGTACCATCTCGATCAGTCGGCAGGCTCGGGTTGAGGATGATGGCGGTCGGCCAAGGGCCGGAACCGATCGGGATTGTAAGGGTGCCAACTCTTCTGACGTTGTCCGTTTCGTTGTGAAGCTCGATCCTCCTCTCTTCGAAAGAATAGATTTCGGATTTTGCAGGTGATTCTCCGTTAGGTTCCGGTGAGGTGATTTCATCTCGGCATCCGGCTGTAACAACAACCGCCACCGCTGTGCTGAGCGCCGCTAAGGTCTGCCTATAACCGGTATGTCTCATGTCCTGTCGCCAACGCCGGACGTTCATGGCTGTCGTCTAACTAGCTATTGGGTTGTCAAGTTATCAAACGCTGGCACGCTGCGAGACGCGAAGAGGGTTTTCCTACAACTGCCAACGCGGGAAAGAGAACCACCGACCGCAAGGGCCTAGTATGATCGTTCTCCGCGCACAAGCCTCTCCCACGAGGTCCTGGAGCTGGTTTGCGGCGAGGTGTTTCATGCGTAGCTACTTGGTGCCCGGGACTGGAATCGAACCAGCACGAGGTTGCCCCCACTAGGTCCTGAACCTAGCGCGTCTACCAATTCCGCCACCCGGGCGAGGTGCGGATCCTAAGCCTCGTCCCGGGGGTCGTCAATCAGCCGCGGGGATCGCTTCCGCGGTCGACCGGTGCAGCTGTCGCTCAATCGAGTGCCGCGAGAAGCCGGTCGATTTCGTCTTCGGAGTTGTAGAAGTGAGGCGACGCGCGAACCCCACCGCGGCGTTCGATCACGAAGATTCGCTCGGCGCGCAGCCTTCGCACGGTGTCAGCAGGTGATTGGCCGGGGATCACAAAGGAGACGATGCCGGAGGCTTCACCCGGCCCGCGCGGGCTTCTGAGTTCGGCGCCCCGATTGCGCAGTCCGCTCACCAGGCGGTCCGTGAGCGCGAGGACCCGCTCTCCGATCGCGGACACATCGAGTTCGAGCAAGAGATCAATGGCTGCGCCAAGCGCAAAGATTCCCGGCGTGTTCGGTGACCCCTCCTCGAAGCGGCCCGCGCCGGGCTGGAGATCCATGTGGTAGGTGTCGAAGTCCCGGTTGTTTCGCACGCTGCGCCAACCGACGATCCGAGGCGTGATGAGATCCTGCACGCGCTTCGAACAGAAGAAGATTCCGCAGCCCTCCACGGACAGCATCCATTTGTGGCCATCGGCAGCCAGAAAGTCGATCCCGCATTTTTCCACGTCGATCGGAAAACAACCGACGCTCTGAATCGCGTCGACGCAGAACAACACGCCGTGTTCGCGGCACATGCCGCCGAGTGCCTCGAGGTCGTTGCGCGCTCCACTTCCGAACTCGACCGACGACAGTGCGAGCAATCGCACCCGCCGACTCTGAAGGGCCTCTTCGACGACCGCGAGTGGAAGGCGCCCGCCTCGGCCGTGAAGCATCACGGTCTCGACCCCGCGGCCGCGTAGGCTCCACCAGGGATAGACGTTGGATGGGTATTCGAGGTCGCAGGTCAGAACTTCGTCTCCGCGCTTCCAGTCCAGACCCGATGCGACGATTCCGAGACCCTCCGTGGTGTTCTTGACGAACGCGATTTCGTCGACACTCGCGTTGAGTAGCAGTGAAGCCCGCCCGCGCACCCGCTCGATCTCGGCGTCGAAAAATCGCGGATAATTGAACGCACCGAGGCGGACGGCTTCTCCCGCGTAGCGTCGAATGGCTTCGTCGACTCGGCTCGAGATGGGAGCGACACCGGCGTTGTTGAAGTAGGCCATTTCTCCGGTCACGGGAAACAGACTGCGGGTTCGCTCCCAGTTCATGCTCGAGGTCGGGTGTTCGGGCACAGGTGCTTCCGTCAACCGTTCGTGCGAGGTGCGGTTGCCGGGGCGCTCTCACCGCTCGATCGCTTGCGTGGGGAGCCGGTGCGCCGGCGCCGTCGGTCCGCCTGGTTCGCGGCTTCGGCGGGGCGCGCGTGGGCGCGTTCGACGAGCTCTGGTATCCGCCAGGATGCGGGCAGTCGAACGCGATCGCCTCTCTTGGTTCGGAAACAGAGGTGTCCGTGTTCGCCTGCGTGGTGGAGAAGATCGATCAGCAGCGAGACGTCCTGTCGGCAGTATCGCTCGATCTCGTCCACGCGACCCTCCTTCCACCACACCAGTGATTGCAATCCGTCGCCGCCCTTGCTCGCTCCCAGAGTTTCTTCGGCCAGGTGGCCGAGCGCAAGTCGATAACCCAGCCGTTGGTGGATGGCGGCCAACATATCGAAGGTGGGAAGCGTCCGCAGATCCGCATCCGTGTAACCGCGAAGCACCGCGTAGTCGAAGCCGATGATGTTGAATCCGACAACGAGATCGGCATCACCCAATCGCTCGATCAGCCGGTGCACGTCGTTCTCGTAAAAGGTTTCGAACTGCTCGGTCTGGGTGTCGTAGATGACTGCCAGCGCCATCCGCATCAGGTGAGCGTTGTGCCAGCCGCCCACTTCTTCTGCACTGCGCTGGGTTTCGAGATCGAAGAAGATGACGCGATGGGCCGTCGGTGTTTCCGGTGGAGGCGCCGGATCTTCGATCGTCGGCGCCTTGACTGGCAGGCCGCCCGCCTCTCGCCGCTTGGGAAGCGGATCGCGTGCCAGGAGCAGCCGCAAGGTCATCACCGCAGCCGCCTTGTCGATTGGGCGATTGCCGCTTCCGCATTTGGGAGAGTGCACGCAGGCCGGGCATCCATCGTCGCACGGACAGTCGGAAATGAGATCGCAGGTTGCATCGAGCAAGACCTCGACGCGGTCGAACATGCTGGCCGCGAGGCCGACGCCGCCGGGTTGCCCGTCGTAGAAGAAGATCGCTGCGTGCCCGATCTGCGGGTGACGGGTGTAGGAGATGCCGGCAACGTCGTGTCGGTCGCAGAGCGCAAAGAGGGGGAAGAGCGAGAGCGCGGCGTGTTCCGAGGCGTGGATACCGCCCATCACGTGGCGCCCCGCGGCCTCGAGGGCCTGCGGGATTTCGTCTGGAAACTCGAGCCAGATTCCGACCGTTTCGAAGGACGTGGGCGGCAGGTCGAGGGTTTCGGTGCCGAGCAGATCTTGTCCTCGGATTCGCCGCCGTTCGAAGCCGGTGATGGTCGTGGTGATTTTTACTCGGCCCTCGACGACTCGAAAGCCGCCGCCGGGACGTGATCGCTTTCGCGTGAGAATTTCTGTCTGCTTCTCGGAGATGGCTCGGGTGTAGTGGGGCGAATTTACGGGGCGCACGGAGACGGAGTGCTCGTCCCGGTCGAGGCGGGTCACGAGAAACTGGCGCCCGTGGTGGAGGTAGATGGCGCCTTCGTGGCACTCCGAAAATACGTTCGCCGAACCGATCGTCCCGATGATCTCGACCTCGGCAGTCTTTGAGTCCACGACGCTGATTGCGTAACTCGTGCCGATCTGGCGAAGACTGACGTCGCGGTGGGGTCGCGTTCTCGCGGAGAACCACTCGCTTCCGGCTTCGCTGCGCAGGAGTTGGCCGCCTTCCTCGAGAGCGTCGATTAGCTTGCGTACATCGGGGGAGTCCAGCCAGGCTTCGTCGGCGCGCAGCGGAACCTCCAGGGCCGCGCAGGGCAGGTGGGCGGCGGCGACATCGGCATTGTTGGGATCCGTGACCGCGTGTTCAAAGCCGCGGTCGGTGAGTTCTCGGGGGTGTGATACGAGGTATTGATCGAGCGCATCGGGCTGCGCGATCAACGCGATGGCGGCTTCGCCCGTTCGCCCGACGCGTCCAGCGCGCTGCCAGGTAGCCACTTGGCTTCCCGGGTAGCCGACGAGCAGGCATACGTCGAGGCCGCCCACGTCGATGCCGAGTTCCAGAGCGGACGTCGAAATGACACCGCGCAAATCGCCCGCGAAGAGCCGGCGCTCGATCTCCCGCCGCTCCGACGGCAGAAAGCCGGCCCGGTAGGAGCTGATTTTAGAATTGAGAGCGGGCTCGGCCTCCACCACCCACTGGTGGATCAACTCGGTGATGATGCGCGCCTTGGTGAAGGCGATCGTCCGAAGCCCGAGGCCGACGGAGAGTCTAAAAAGTCTGGCCGCCAGGCTGTAGGGCGAACCGGTTGGCCGGAAGAACAGGATCTGACGCGTGGTTCGCGGCGCTCCACTTTCCTCGACGACTACAAACGGTCGGCCGGTCAGCTGCGTCGCGAGTTCGCCGGGATTTGCGATCGTCGCCGAGGTGGCGACGAATTGAACTCGCGTACCGTGAAAGCGGGTGACGCGATCGAGTCGGCGCAACAGCTGCGCGACGTGTGAACCAAAGATGCCGCGGTAGGTGTGCAACTCGTCGATGACGACGATCCGAAGCCCCTCGAAAAACGCTCGCCAACTCGCGTGATGCGGCAGAATGCCCGCGTGAAGCATGTCGGGCGTCGTGATGAGGATCTGGGGCGGAGACTCGCGAATCTTCCGACGCTGGCTGTGGGGCGTGTCCCCGTCGTAGATTGCGACGCGAATGTGCGCTGCCGCGTGACCGAGTCGTTCGATGTCGCGTTCGAGCCGGCGGCGCTGATCCCGTTCGAGTGCTTTGAGGGGAAAGAGATAGAGGGAGCGGTTCTCGGGGTCGGCGAGTGACTGTCGGAGAGCCGAGAAATTGTAGACCAACGTCTTGCCACTGGCCGTTGGTGTGGCGAGCACCAGATTGTTTCCGCTTTCGATCAGACGCAGCGCGCGGGACTGGTGGGTGTAGAGGTCGCGAATCTTCTGCTCGGCGAGTAGTGGCCGGAGCGCCTCGAATTCCGCTGGCAGTGCGGGGTCGAACTTCGGGGCCGCTCCGGGCAGCGTTTCGCAGTGCACCAGCGCTTCCCGGAGCTCTCGCTCGGTTCGAATCGCGTCTACGAAGGCCCCGACTTCAGCCAAGCGGAATCCTTGAAATCCTCGGGCTGCAGCCACCGCTTTGGGATGGCGCCGCAGGCGGAGCGCTCCGGAACGCGGAGGGTGAGCGCTGCGTTTTGCGGCTGGCTCGAGCTGACGTTTGGGCTGGAGGCTGGTGCAGCCTATCTCGCAAACGGGTGCCGGATCAAGTCCCTATGGGCCGCTTGCTTGGCGGGGGGGTGTTCGTGCATTCTTGGGCTTCGATGCGATTTTCGCTTCAGGTTCAATACGCGATTTGCGGCAGCTTTGATCTCGCCTACAACGGAGGAGGGAAACCCGTCCAGATTCGCGTAATCAGCGAGCGCCAGGCGATCCCAGCGCGGTATCTGGAGCAGATCTTCCAGCGCCTGCGGCGGGCGGGACTGGTCCACAGTAAGCGCGGCCCGGGCGGCGGTTACACGCTCGCTCGCTCATCTGAAGAGATCAGCCTCCGAGAAATCATCGAGGCGCTTGAGGGCCCCCTATCCGAGGGTCTGGAGATGAGTTCCCCCGACGACCCGTCGAAGCAAGTGTTTCGGCCGTCCTTCGTCTGGGGCGCGGTCGCAGAACGGCTCGCGGATGCGCTCTCGGAGATCAGTCTGGGCGCTCTCTGCAAACAGGCCGTTCGCGCGAATCTTCGCAGGGCTCATCCAGACGCGCCCATGTACTTCATCTGATTCGCGAACCCGCCCGACGGGCGCGCTGCGGGGCGCTCGCAGGAGCGGGTGTCGTCGCGTAGAATGCGGTGTCTGCTGGTGCCCCCCGAATTCGAGGCTGGGAATCGGCCTCACGGGCGACCCCCGGCTGTGGCTCTGCGACGCGCGTGCATCAGCTTCCGGGTCGCCGGGTGGCCGGGAAGGCCGCAATCCGGCAGGCGGAACGCCAGATGATCGACGATGGACAAAGAGGGCAGAGGCGTATCGATGTCGACGAGGCGCTGCCCTCGGTGGAGATCCCTCGGCGGATTCTCAACGATCTCTACGCGCATGCGATCGAGACCCTGCCCGACGAGTGCTGCGGGCTGATCGTCGGCACAGACGAAGACCGTTTTCAGCGTCTCGTGCGTTGCCGCAACGAGATGACGATGCACCATCGACAAGACCCCGTCGAATTTCCGCGGGATGGATCGGAAGCGTTCTATATGAATTCACTCGACTACATGATGGTTCAGGAAGAGGCCGAAGCGCGGGGAGCGCGGGTGACGGCCGTCTACCACTCGCACGTTGGCGTAGGCGCGTACCTCTCCGGAATGGATCTGGCCTACGCGGAGAGCGCGAGCTTCCCGTTTCCCGATGCGGATCACATTGTCGTCGCAGTATTCGACCGCAAAGTGGATTCCGTGGCCTTCTTCCGACAGGATGGGGAAGGTCAGTCGTTTCTCGGACGCACGGTCGTCTCTTCCGAATCATGAGGAGTGCACGGATTGCGTTCGCTGCGGGGCTGATGCTTGTCGCGCCCGGTTGCCAGGGCCCGGGCGTAGCACGACGGGAGATTCCAGAAGATCCCATCGCGTTCATCTTTCATCCCGAGGACGAGGCGCGCCGCCGCGCAGAGGTGTACGCGAAGCGGGCGACGCCCGAGCCCCGGAGTGGGCTCGAGGTTCCCACGGTCGTCCAACTGAATCGGTTTCGCGATTACCTCGAGCAGACTTTTGGCAGCCGCGCCGATGATGAATTCGCGGGTCGGCTCTCCCTTTTGAATCCCAGGAGCAGGCAGGTGACGGTTCTCGAGTCCGCGCGGAAAGGTGCGATTCCGCTGGTCTGGTCTCCGGATCGCGATCGACTGCTGTTCGCCCAGAGGGAGTTGGGGAAGCTTCAACTTTTCGAATATCAGCGCGACTCGCGGGTGGTGTCTCAAATCACCGCAGGACCGGACCATCACCCGCAGGGCTGCTACGGGCCGGGCGGCCGGTTGATCGCAGTGGTCGCGAAGCGCGCGGGATCGACGGAGGATCGGACCGGTGGGGGAAAGCTGGTTTCGCGAATTGCGCTGATGGGTCCGGGCGATGCGGTCGAATCGATCTCCCCGGGGCCGACGGACGGAGAACCGGCCTGCAGCCCCGACGGCACCGCGGTTGCCTACGTTCGTCTGTTTTCCGACGCGCGCAGTGAGATCTGGATTCACTCTTTTGCAGACGAAGAGCCCGCCCGCGCCATCGTGCAGGGTCGCGAACCCTCTTTTTCTCCCGATGGGGAGTGGATCGTCTACAGCCGCGTCGTCGGCAAGACGCCCGCTTTATGGCGCGTTCGCCGCGACGGGAGCGGCCGCACCCGACTCGGGCGAGGCTCGGGTGCGGATGAGTACGGCCCGGCGGTTTCGCCGGATGGCTCGCTCGTGGTCTACGAGTCCGTATTCGGCAATCGATATCGGCTCTTCGTAAGGCGATTCGATGGAACGGGGGACAGTGTTCTGTTCTCGGATGGAGATGGCACGCATGCTGTGTGGTAGAGAAGGAGCGATCGAGAGATGATGGAAAGCAAGATTGAACCGGGAGCCGAGCTGGTGCCGGTACACGGCGGGTTGGCCGAGTTGGTCGACCGCCGGGTCCCGCTCGGAGAACGGAGCGGGTTTGTGAAGGAAGCGGAACGACTTCCGTCGGTACGCGTCACGCGGGCCGATCTTTCGACCGTCTATCGGATTTCCGATGGCGCCTTGTCGCCCATGGAAGGCCCGATGCGCGCCGAAGTGTGGAATCGCGTTCTCGATGAACAGTGCGTCGAAGTGGGCGGGCGCCGTTACGCGTGGGCGATCCCGCTGTCACTTCCGCTGACGTCGGAGGAGGCCTCGTTGTTGTCCTCGGGGGAATCGGCCGCGGTTCGAGACGAGTCGGGCGCGGTGGTCGGGATCGTCGATGAACTCGAAGTCTTCGATTGGGACAAGACGCGCTACATCGAGAAGGTGTACCGGACGGATCGCTTCGATCATCCCGGCGGGCGCGCGGTCGAGAGCGACCCGCGCGATCAATTACTCGGAGGCGCGCTGCGCGCGCTCCCGCAACCCGTCGATCTCCATTACGGCGAGTACATGCTCTCGCCGAGGATGACCCGCGCGTTCATTCGGGAGCGTAAATGGGATCGCGCGTTGGCTTTTCAGACCCGCAATCCGCTGCATCGCGCCCACGAATACGCGCTGGTCGCAGGCGCCGAAAAGCTCACACGAGCGGGTCATTTTACGGGAGTCGTCCTCAATCCGCTGGTCGGTGAACTCAAGGGCGACGATGTGCCGGCAGCCACCCGAATGCGCTGTTACCGACTGCTCCACGATCAGCGACTGCTCGGAGAGGGCGACAGGGACGAGGCTCTCTGGCGTTCTGTCGGGTACGAATTGTCGGAAGTATTCGAGTTGATCGGGCTCGACATCAAGATGTTCTACGGAGGTCCGAGCGAAGCCGTGATGCACGCGATCTACCGTCAAAATTACGGCTTCAGCGATCTCGTGGTCGGCCGCAAACATGCCGATGCGCCCTACGAAGATGGCAGCCCGATCTGGGGCGACTTCGACGCCCAGGAGGTATTCGAACAGCTATCGGGTGAACTGCACATCTCGCCCTGCAAAATCGGGTTCGCTGCGTTTTACGAATCGCTCGGGCGCGTCGATCTCACCGAGAACCATCCCGACGAAAAGCCGGTGACGGTCAGTGGTACCAAGGTACGCGAACAGCTGCGCTCTGGAGAGACTCCCGATCCGAGAATCATGCGACCGGAGGTCGCCGCAATCCTGATCGAAGCATTTCGCTCGTGAAGCTGGCGCGCCCGAAGCGTTCGCCCGCTAGGAGCGTGACCCCAGAATGGGGTTGCGCGACGACGCAAAGCGAATCCGGCGGATTCGCCAGCTAGACCATTCGAATGCGCGGCGTCCTCGCCCGCGTGAGCAGGGCTTCTCGTTCGGTGCCGTCGGCCGGATAGAGCGCATATCCGAAGCCCAGGGCAACCCGGATCGGATCGTTCAGGGCGTCGTCTTTGGATACCTTGTCCGCGACCGCGCGAGCCAGCGCGTGAACGCGCTCTCCAGCCGAGTGTCCCGGGTCGGGCAGGAGGATCGTGAATTCTCCATTCCCCGTGCGGCCCATCACGTCGAAGTCCCGCAGGTGGGTGCGCAGCGCTTCGACGGTTCGCTGCACCACCTCACGGGCGCGCCCGGGGCCGCTGGCGCCCTTGATCTCCTCGAGGTTTTCGAGAAGGCAGACGGAAATCGCGAGTGCGCCGTCGTGTCCCGATGCGCGTGCGATTTCATCGTTGATACGCTTGTCGAGATAGCGTTCGTTGGGGAGGCCCGTCTCGGTATCGAAATTTCGATACTGACGCGCCTGGGCGTAGAAGTCCGCGTTGGTCACCGCCCGCTCGACATGGGAGGCGAACTTTGTGAACAGGCCGAGGTCCTCCTGGGAAAAATGGCCCACGTAGAAGCGCTCGGCAAGGACCTTGTCGTAGATTGCGAGAGTCCCGATCACGCGGCCTTCTCGCATCAGCGGCGCTGCGATCACGGACTGGAAATCCGAGCGGAGCTCGCTCAGAGCGGGGTCGCTTGTGAGGTCGGCAATCAGACGGGGTGCGCGCTTCTTGATCACTTCGACTGAAATCCGCTTGTCCAGTCTGAACAGCCGCTCCTGGAGTCGACCGTCCGCGGAGCCGAAATAGGATCGAATCACATACCGCCGGGTTTCGTCATCCTGGATTCTGAGAATCGTGTGGTCGGCTCCCAGTGCCATGCCGGCAGACGAGGTCGCCATGCGCAGCACCTCGGCGGGGTCTGTCGCGGAGATCATCCGAATTCCGGCTTCGTTGAGCGCACCCACCTTGGTGGCTCGGGAAGTCATGCTGGATTCGCGCTCTGCGTGCGCGATCTCTTCAGCGGCCGCAGCGGTGATTTCAAGCAGCGCCTCCTCGGCGGCGCGGCTGCCAGCGGCCTTGTCGCCGCCCTGAACCGACAGAACACCCAATAGCGTATCACCCGCAATCAGTGGAAGGGCCGCGTAGGCGAGGGCACCCTTCGAAGAGCGCAGGATCGAGGGCTCTCGGGTTCGCGCGGCGGTTCCATCGATGCCTCTGCCGATTTCGATCCTGTAGTCGCCGCCGAAACCTCCGCCTGCCAGGGACGTCGCGCTCAGTCGGAGGTCCGCTTCGTCGTTGTCGAGAAGGTAGAGGGTTGCGATTCCATGACCGACGTGATCGGCGACGAAGTGGCAAAACGAGCGCAAGCGATCGGGAAGGGGTTCCTTTCCGGATAGAATCTCCCGCACGCGCCGTACTGCCGTATACCGAGTAGCCTGGCTTCGCAGTACTTCGTGCTCCTGAGATCGGGCGATGATCTGGGCGTCGAGATGCGCGAGTTGCTCAGCGAATTTGAGGCTCTCATCTGAAAAGGCATCCGCTCGGGTCGAGTGGTGGAGATTGAGGACGCCGAGTACGCGACCTTCGAAAATCAGGGGCACCGAGATGGCCGATTCGACGTCGACGCGTTCACGAACGATCTGGAACGCCTGGCGGTCGGCCTTCCCGCGGAGCCGCAGGGGCCGACCGTCTGCTGCGACGCGGCCCGCGATGCCATGGCCGAGTGGAACGCGTATTTTGGGCCACAACTCCGGTTCAATACCCACCGCGACCCGGACGCGGAGCTCGCGGGCGGACTGATCCAACAACATGAGAGAGCCGCCCTCTGCGCCAGTGACGGCAACGGCAATTTCGAGCACACGTGAAAAGAGTTCGTCAGCGTCAATCGTGAGGTTGTAGGACTCCACGATCTCGCGAAGCGCTCTGAGCAGGTCTGACTTGCTGTTCGGCGAGGCGTGGCTGAAGCACCAGAGAAGGCGCGCGCTCAGTGGCGTGACGATCTGGATGCCGCGTTCGGTGAGCGCTGGGTGGTTCGCGGCGAAATCGCCGCGGGAGCTGGCATCTACGATGGCGTGAAGA
Source organism: Myxococcales bacterium (assembly GCA_022561775.1). Lineage (GTDB taxonomy): Bacteria > Myxococcota_A > UBA9160 > UBA9160 > SMWR01 > JACZVU01. The sequence goes on from JADFQO010000027.1 coordinate 27,497, forward strand.
TCGCGATCGAGGAGCAGCGCGTCGAGGTCAGCGGTCATCCGCTCGTCCAACACACGCGCCACCCCGGGATCGATTGTGCCGAACTGCTGCCGAATCGATTCGGCGTCGGGATCGACGATGGCGGCGATCTCGAGCTCGGGATTTTCCAGCAGTGAGGAGATCAGCTGGTGCACTTCTTCCGTAGCGCGATAGATGCCGATCCGCTTGCGCATCAGCTGCTTTCCCCATCGAGAAGGGGATCGAGATGAATGGTGAGAAGGAGCTTCGACGTCCGGCCCCCTTTATCGCTGACGACGAGCGGAATGCGCACGCCGCGTTCGCCAACGCGGGTTGCCTCGCCGACGGAATCGATCGAAAACTCGGAGTCGAGTTGGACAGCCGCGAGCCGTTCGATCTTACCCTCGAGTTCGCCCCAGGGCGTGTCGAGGGCTGCCTGTGCGGAATCGGCCAGATCGTCGAGGATGTTCGCCTCGGGATGCTCCTCTTCCGCGAGGATCGCGTCTTCCATCCGGGTCGCTGGCGTGAGCTCCGCAGCGGGGTCGATCTCGGCGGTCTGGATCGGCTCCGCTTGGACCGGATGCTCGCTGGGGCGATCGGCAGGCTCGGATTTTGCCTCGGCCTGGGCGGAGAACTGCTGACCTCTCAGGCTGCGAATGACGTGTTTGGAGAGCGTCGAAAGGGTCTGGAGAACGCCCGAATTTTCGGTTGCAACGGCCTCGAATACGGCGGCCCCTTTCACATTGAGTTTCCGATGCAGTTCCTCGAGCGCGTAGGGGTCCGATAGGTCGCTCTTGTTGTATTGCAAAACGAGGGGAACGTCTTCCAGGTTGCGCCCGTATTCGAGAAGCATCTCGCGAAGTTCTGCCAGGCTCGACGCGTTCTCTTCGATGTGTTCTCTTCGCGAATCGATCACCATCACGACGCCGTCTACTTGATCGAGCAGCTGCTTTCGGGTGGGCGCCTGATCGGCGCCGCCAGGCACGGCAATCATTTGAATGCGGGTCTTCAATCCTCCGACTTCGCCGAGTTCGATAGCCAGGGTTTCGTATTCGACCGCCGGGTCGATCAGAGTGGCTTCGCGCTGGATCTCCCCGCGGTGATCGGCTCTGAGATTGCGATGGACCGAATGCAGATTCGTGGTCTTGCCCGACCCGTCGATCCCCCAGTAGAGGATTCGCGCGTTCACCGCGGTCTCGTCGGAGCTCATCTTGGCCATCAGACCTTTCCCTTCTTCATCAATATGCGGCGGGCGTGGGCCGAAATGGCTCGCGGAACATCGCGGCTTCGCATCATCGTGCGCAGGTCCTTGTCCTGAAGATAATTGACGAAATTCATCGCCATGGCCTGCGGGCATTTGGGGTTCGACGCGAGGGCCTGCTTGACCTGGTAGTTGCGCGTCCACTCCCGTTTCGTTGCGATCACGCGGTACACTTCATCGCAGACGTTGCGGGACTGCGCGATAGCGATGATCTCGGACTCGGTGATCTTGGGGCTGGTCACGACGGAAATCGCGACGAGTTTATTGCGGTCCCGCACGAGCAGGCCACGCGCTTCCTTGTTGCCCATTCGGCCGATCTGGATCTTCTGGAAGACCGACATCTGCTGGACGACTTGGAAGAGGTTGCCCTCCTGAAGTTCCTGGATCTGCTCCTCGGTGACGTCGTCGGTCTCCTCCAGCAGCTGTTGGACGTAGATGCCCTTTTCGTCGCCAAGCACCGCACGCAGCGCGGCCTCGGCTTCCTGATCGGTGATCGTCGAGACGTCGTGTTGCCCCTCGAGATCCGCTGCGACCTCGCTCGCTCCGATGAAATTGAGGATCCGCTCGATGGCCGCGCGGCCCGTGAGCAAGTTGGAGCCGAGCGCATCGACGATCTCGGGTGCGCGTACCATGCGCTCCTGGTTGTTCGAGATGATTTCCACGATCCTCTTGTGCGGCGACGCGGCGAGCTTCGCGATCGTCGCATCATCGGTCGCGGGGTTGAGGGCGATCAATTCGAGCTGTTCGGCATCGTCCGCCCGGCATTCGGCGAAAAACGACAGCAGGGCCGGATGGGCCGGGCCGCTCAGCACGGTGTTCGTGATGGTTGCGGGCAGGCTCTCGAGGCTGTCGCGCGCGGTGGATTTGACCTCGGCATCCGGATCGTGGGTCAGCGCGAAGAGCACGGTGGCGAGTTCGATTGCGGGCAGGGGCAGGGCGCCTCGCGCCGCCATCAGGCGCGTATCTCGCGGAGCATCTTGGCGGGCGTAGCGCTCGGCCTGGGTGGACAGGGTCAAGCGGATTTTTGTCGCCTGTCGCTCCATTAACGCGCTTCCCCCGCAGTTTTGCCGGGGCGGCGTGCCCCGGCCCGAGGCTGGCCTACGACCTCCGGCCGGCTATGCATCCTCCGCCCGGGCGTTTCCGGCCTCGGCGATGATCTTTTCCTTCACGTGACTCGGCGCTTCGTCGTAATGGGAGAACTCCATGTGGAACTCTCCCTGCCCTCCGGTCATGCTCGTGAGCTGGCTCGCGTACTCGAGCATCTCGGACATCGGCACCTGTGCCTGGATGACCTGAGTCGAACCTTTCGCCTCGCTCGATTGGACGCGGCCGCGCCGGCTCGAAAGGTCGCCCATGATGTCACCCACGAAGGAGCCCGGGATCGAGACTTCGACGTCCATCATGGGCTCGAGCAAAATCGGTTTTGCCTGCTGGACTGCGGCCTTGAGGCCAAAAGACCCCGCGAGCTTGAACGCCATCTCGTTCGAGTCGACGGCGTGGTGTTTGCCATCGATGCAGTACACGCGGACGTCCACCACCGGGTAGCCGGCGAGCGGGCCGGCCTCGCAGGCGGCGTAAATTCCCTTTTCGACGGCCGGAATCAGGCTCCTGGGGATCGCGCCGCCCTTGATTTTGTCCACGAACTCGATTCCTTCCCCGCGGGGCTTGGGCTCGACGGTGAGGTAGCAGACGCCGAACATCCCTTTTCCTCCGGTCTGTTTCTTGAGCTTTCCCTCAATGTGTTCGGCTCGGCGCGTAATGGTCTCGCGGTAGGGGACCTTCGGTCTCTTCAGCTCGACATCGACTCCGAACAAGCGCTGCAGTTTCTGCACTGTGATCCGGACGTGAAGTTCTCCCATCCCGGTGAGAAGGAACTCGCCAGTGGAGGCTTCTCGACCCAGGTGGAGTGTCGGATCTTCCTCCACGAGTCGGCCGAGCGAGGCGTAAACTTTATCCTCATCCCCCTTTGATTTCGCTGAGATGGCGTATGAAACGACACCCTGCGGAATGGGAATCGCGGGCAGCTCGGGGGCGCCTTTCTCCGCTCCGAGCACATCTCCGGTGTGGGTGCTCTTGAGCTTGGCGACGGCGACGATGTCGCCAGGGCCCGCTGCATCGACCTCCACGTGCTCGCCGCCACGCAGCAGGTGGAGTTTGCCGAAGCGCTCCTTCTGGCCCCGGGTGAGATTCAGCAGGTTCGAATCCGGGCGGGTGGTTCCGGCTACCACCCGAAACGCCGACAGCGTTCCCGCGTAGCGATCGATGATGGTCTTGAGCACCACTGCAGCAAACGGCGCATCGGGATCCGCTGCCACGGACTCACCGTTGGCGGCCTTCCAAGGCTCGCGGTCGGCGGCCGAAGGCAGCAATTGAATCGCGCCCTGCAGGAGCGTTTCGATGCCGAGTTCGGACGTGGCCGCGCCACAGTAGACCGGTGTCAACTGGCGGGCGCGGGTCGCAATGACGAGGCCCTGCGCGACTTCAGCGTTCGTGAGTTCACCTTCCTCGAGGTATTTTTCGAGCAGGGTATCGTCGCACTCCGCTACGGCCTCGACGAGTTGCGCGCGTGCGTCGGCGGCAGCTGCCGCGAGCTCGCCCGGAATCTCCGCTTCTCCGGCTGCAGTCAGTGCGCTCATGTTCAGCAGGTCGACGACGCCCTTGAAACCGTCGGCGTGACCGATCGGCAGGGTGACGACCACCGGATTGGCCCCCATCTCCTTCAACGCATCGACGGTTGCCGTAAAGTCACTTCGCTCTTTGTCCATCGCGTTGAGGAACGCGAGTAGCGGAATTTCCTGCGACTGACAGAACTGCCACATGCGCTGGGTTCCCACCTTCGGTCCGGAGGTCGCGGACACCAGGAGGATCGCTCCGTCGAGCGCGCAGAGCGCGATCCGCCCATCGGCCTGGAAGTTGGAGTCCCCCGGTGTGTCGACGAGGGTGAGGTGTTTGCCAGACCATTCGAAGCCGAAGATGGATGACGTCATGGTCGACTGCCGCTCCTTTTCCTCGGGAAGCATGGTCAGGTGTGCGGTCTGCTCGCTGACGATTCCCAACGCGGTGGTGGCGCCTGCGTGGTGAAGAATGGCTTCGCCGAGCGAAGTCTTGCCGTCGCCTGCGTGTCCGATCAGTGCAAAGCAGTGGGTATCGTTGACCTTCACGTCTTTCATCTGAAACTCCTTCGGTCGGCTTATGAATCGGGTCGATTCTTTTCGAAGATCAGCCTGAGGCCCTCCAATGTCAGGAAAGGCTCGACTCGATCGATGACACTGCACTCCGCGGAAATCCGGCTCGCGAGTCCGCCGGTGGCGACCACCCGGGCGTCGGCGCCGAGTTCGCCGCGAATGCGCGTGACCATCGAGTCGACGACACCCGCGAATCCGTAAAGGAGCCCTGATTGAAGGGCTCCGGTGGTGGTCTTTCCGATCACGCTGCGCGGGCGTACGAGTTCTACCTGGTGGAGCATCGAAGTGCGATCGAAGAGCGCCGCCATCGACGTGTGGATCCCCGGAAAGATGGCACCACCGAGGTACTCGCCGTCCTTCGACACGCAGTCGAAGGTCGTCGCCGTCCCAAAGTCCACCGCAATCACGGGGCCTCCGAGCAGTTCGAACGCGGCCAGTGAATTGACGATCCGGTCGGCACCTACCTCGCGCGGGTTGTCGTAACGCACGGGTATGCCGGTGCGAACCCCCGGGCCGACCACGAGCGGTGAGCGCCCGAAGAGCTTGGTCGAGACCCGCTCCCAGATCGGGAGCAGCGGCGGCACCACGCTCGAGATCGCAATGTCCGTGACCTCTTCGCATTCGCGATCGACCTGCCGAAATAGCGCGCGCAGCGTCAGAACGGTCTCATCCGACGTCTGTTCGCGATGAGTGCCGATGCGCCAGTGCTCGGAAAGAACGGCGGCGCCGCTGGCGGGATAGTCGAAGAGCCCCAGGGAAACGTTGGTGTTTCCAATGTCGATGGCGAATAGGGTGGTCACAGGCTCTCCTTGGCCAGGGTGACGTCGCCTGCGATCACCCGGGCTACGTCCCCGGTTTCCAGTCGGAGGAGCAGCGCGCCGTCGTCGTCTATGCCCAGCGCATTTCCTCGGAGTTCGGAACCGTCGAGTTCGAGCACGCGGATCCGCTTGCCGCGCATCTGGAAGCGCGCATCGAATTCGGCGCGCACGCCCTCGAAGCCGCGATCTGCGCAAAGATCCAGGGTCACTTCGAGGTTACCGTACAGGCGTCGCGTAAACGCCAATCGGTCGACGGGTTGGCCGCCGTGGCTCGCGAGGCTCGTCGCGCGGTTTCGAAACTCGTCGGGGAAATCGTTGCGGTCGAGATTGAGGTTGACGCCGATTCCGAGAACCAGAAAGTCGACTCGGGTGGCCTCGGCGCCAAGTTCCATCAGGATCCCAGAAGTCTTGAGGCCGCCGAGCAGCACGTCGTTCGGCCATTTGATCTCGACTTCACCCGGTTTCTCGAGAGTCTGCTCGATGGTCTGGGCAACGGAAACGGCCGCTGCGAGTATCCAACTCGGCGCCTGGGCGGTGTGGATTCTGGGCCGCAGGACGATCGAGGTGTAGAGGTTCGCGGCGGGCGGCGAGAAGAACGAGCGCCCCAGGCGCCCGCGCCCGGCCGTCTGTTGCTCGGCGACGACGGTCGTTCCGTGGGCGGATCCGGATCGCGCGAGGTCGAGCGCGACGCGATTCGTGGAGTCGACCGTCTCAAAGTAGTGAATCTCCGTCGCGAGCCAGCTGGTTTCAAGGCCGGCCTGGATCTCTTCCGCGTAGAGGCGATCGGGAATCTCGGACAGCTGGTAACCGCCGCCCGGATCTGCGTCGATCGTGTACCCCCGAGTTCGCAGCGCCTCGACGTGTTTCCACACCTGGGTTCGCGATACCCCGAATTGGGATGAGAGCGCTTCACCGGAACAGGGCTGGCGACCGGCGCGGCGCAGAGCATCGAGAATGCGCGCCGGGCCGCCACTCACGCGGGAACCCTCCCTGGTTCGACTGCCACGTCCTCGATTTCCAGCGCGACATCCGCAGCGGGCGCGGAATGGGTCAGAGCGCCGATGGAGATGCGGTGCACGCCGGTCTCGGCGATTTCGCGAACGTTGCCGAGGTGAACACTGCCCGTGACCTCGAGCTGAGCGCGACCCGCGAGCCGGGCGGCGATGGCTCGCATCTCGGGCAGTGTGCGGTTGTCGAGCAGCAGGTAGTCGGCGCCCGATTCGACAGCCTCGACGGCTTGCGCTTCGCTTTCCACTTCGACGGAAACCCTCAGGTTCGCCGGGGCGGCGGCGAGCGCCGCTTTGACCGCGAGGCCCACGCCTCCAGCGATCGCGACGTGATTGTCCTTGAGCAGGATGCCGTCGTACAAGCCGACGCGGTGGTTCGAGGCGCCTCCCACTCCGGTCGCGTATTTGTCGAGGCTCCTCCATCCGGGCAGCGTCTTGCGGGTATCGACGATGCGGACACCGGTGCCCGCCACGGCGTCGACAAAGCGGCGCGTCCAGCTTGCGACACCGCACATTCGCATCAGGAAATTCAGAGCGGTTCGTTCGGCGGCGAGGATGCCGCGCAGATCCCCCTGCGCGGTCGCCAGGATGTCTCCGGGTTCGGATCGCTCTCCGTCGCGGATTTTGGCTCGAAGCTGGATCTGGGAGTCGATCGCGCGAAGGACCGCGAACGCGATTTCGAGTCCACACACGACGAGGGGCTGGCGCGCTTCGATGATCGCAGAGCCCTGACGGCCGGCCTCCACGATCAGCGGTGTCGTCGCGTCGCCGGCACCGATGTCTTCGCTGACCGCCAACTCGACGAGCGGAAACCAGGTCCGCTCCGGCGGAAGGGCCGGCGGAAAACCCATGCGAGCTCCCTCGACCCCGTTTGTTTGCGGAGGCGCTGCACGTGCGGCGCGCCGCCGGACACCCCGGGGGTCGGGCAGGGGAGGCCGAGCCAGGATAGCCGAAGCAAACGCCAGGGGTTCAGCGGATCGGATTGCGGCGGCGCGCGCGATCGCCGATCCAAGCCCGATCGAGCGGGCGGCAGCCGGATCAGGCGTCCCCGGGCTCGGCCTTCAATCTCTGGATCTCCTCCTGGATCAGGATTTCGGCGATCCGCGGGATGACCTCCCAGGCGATCGACTCGACCCGCTCCACCGACTGGCGGACGATCGCTTCCGTGAGATCGCCGAAAGACTCCCAGGCAATCTTCTCCAGGGTGTCGTGGAGTTGCTGGCGCAATTCGGGCCCGATCGTCGCCATCAACGCATCCGCCGGTACGGCTGCACGCGCGGCGGGGGCGTCCGCCGCTTTCGCAGCTGCGGGCTCCGCGTAGAGTTCCGCGGCGAGGTCCGCGGGTGCGCCCTCGCCCACCGCGACCGCGGGGGGCTCCAATTGCGACGGCGTGGTAGAGCCCGCGTGTACGGGGTGGCCCACGACGGTGGTGAGATCGTTCGCGATCGGGGCAGATGCGACCGGATTGGTGTCCGGCCCTGCGTTCGCCTCGGGCTGGGATTCGGGAGCCAGCATGGTCATTTCCGCCTCGTCCGCGCCGGTCGTCGCAACCGGCGGGGGGTCGGGCCGGGTGCCGGTCGTCGGTGGCCCGAGGTCGGAAAACGAGACGTCGTAGCCGGATGCGCCGAGCGGATCGATGACGGTGGCCTGCGCGAGGTCATCGGCATCCACGGGCGACACTGGGTCGAGGTCGGCGAGCGGATCGATCGGATCCGTCACGGCTTCGGCAAGCGCGAAATCGTAGGGTTGGTCGCCGCTGCGGCTGGCCTCAGGGGCCAGTGAATCGTCGAGGCCATCGGCGTCCAAGGCCACGCCGGTCGAGGCTGCGGGCGCTGGTTCGAGTTCAACGCCGATCGGAACCGCGTCGGCGACCGAGCTGGCGCCAGTAACTTCGACGGGTTCCGCCTGAGGCGCCGCGTCCGGCGTGACGGGCACCGATGGTTCGGGCGGGGCTGCGGGCGCGCCGAGGTCGTCGTCGCCAAATGTGAAGTCGCTGGCGGGATCCTGGAAATCGAGATCGTCTCCGTCATCGAGCGGGTTCTGCGCGGGTGTGAGATCGGGCGCGCCCGGCTCGTCGTCGAAGAAGTCGAAAGCGTCATCACCTGCAGTCGGGCTTTCGGCCGCTTTCGCGGAAGCGGCTGCGGGGGCGGCCGGCGGGCTGGCAGCCGCTGGTTCGATCAGGCGCCGAACTTCGTTGACGAGGGATTGCGCTTCGAAAGGCTTTGCGATGTGACCCGACGAACCCGCGTCGCGGGCCCGCGACTCGTCGAAGGCCTCGAAGGTCCCCGTCAGCAGCAGCACCGGAATGTGCGCGAGTTCCGGATCTCCCTTGATGGCCTCGCAGACCTCGTAGCCGTTCTTGCCGGGCATCACGACATCTGCGAGCACGAGGTCGGGGCGGACTTCTCGGGCCTTGGTGATCGCATCGTCGCCGTTGTCGACGGTCAGGACGGTTATGTTTTCGCTGGCGAAACTGATCGCCACGACCTTCTGGATCGTGACGCTGTCGTCAGCCAATAGAATCGTCTTCGGCATGGTCCCCCCACGGCTGCGCGTGTCGCGCAGGACGGCGCTGCTCGAGCAAGCGCTCCTCAGCATCTAGTATCGACGGCGGATTCCCTCGAATTGAATGGTTTTTTGCCTTTGTCACCCCCCGCGCCCGGGGGCGGAGTCAAGGCGGTTCCCCCTCATTCCGATGAACCCCTGGAAGAGTATTCCGCCTTCGGCCGCGTGGGTCGACCGGCGGGCTGGCACCACCCCAAGAGGGCGCCCAGAGCGCATGATACTCCGATCAGCCGCCCGGACCGATGTCGGTCGCAGACGCCGCGCCAACGAGGACTGCTACGCGATCGCCGCGGAGCTGGGTTATTTCGTCGTCGCCGATGGGATGGGGGGCCACAGGGCCGGCCAGCTCGCCAGCCGACTTGCTGCTGAAGCGGCCGTAGGGGCGCTCGAAGCCCTCGAAGGTTCGGCGGCGACGCTCACCGAGAAACTGAGATGCACGATTGCCGCCGCGAATCGGGAGATCTACGTCGCCGCCCAGGCCAAGCCCGAATTCTCCGGCATGGGGACCACCCTGGTTTCGCTTCTCGCCGTGGAGGGGAGGGTCGCGCTCGCACACGTGGGAGACAGCCGTGCCTATCTGGTCCGCGCTGGACGCATTCGACAGCTGACCGATGATCACTCGGTCGTTGGCGAACTGGTTCGACGACACGAGATCACGGAGTCGGCTGCTCGTGAACACCCGAACCGGCACGTGCTGACCCGGGCGATTGGTGTGCGGCGCGAGGTGGCTCCCGATCTGGCGGAGCTGACATCCTCTCCGGGTGATCTCTTCGTACTCTGTTCGGACGGTCTGACGGGGCTCGTCCACGATGACGAAATCGCTGAGGTGGCGAATGCCGGTACTGATCTCGACGCGATCTGCTCGCAACTCGTCGACCTTGCAAACGAGCGCGGAGGTGAGGACAACATCACGGTTGTCCTCGTTCGCTACGAGAAAGAATCCGCCTGAATCCGCGGGATGAACGGGTCGGCGCTCTCGGTCGCTCGTCTAGCGATCCAGCATTCCCTTGAGCTTTGCTCGCAATCTGAGTACGGACTTGGTGTGGATCTGGCAGACCCGCGATTCGGTGATGCCGAGGATCGCGCCGATCTCCTTCATGTTGAGGTCTTCGTAGTAGTAGAGCGATATGACCAGGCGCTCCTTCTCGGGAAGCGTTCCGATCGTGTCGGCGATCAACTGCTTGCTCTCCGTGAGCTTGAGGGTCGCAAACGGATTCTCCGAATGAACGTCTTCCACGATGTCTGCAAAGGTGCCGGAGCGGTCGCCGTCGGAGTTGGTACCGCGGATTTCTTCGAGATTGACGAGCGAGATCCCGCGAACTTGGTTGAGCAGCTCATGGAATTTGTCGATCTGGATTCCCAAGGAGTCGGCGACCTCGTCCTCGCTGGCCGAGCGGCCGAGGCGTTGTTCGACTTCTCCGTAGGCGCGCTCCAGGCGGCGGCTCTTCTGGCGAACGCTACGTGGAACCCAGTCGAGCGAGCGGAGCTGGTCGAGAATGGCGCCTTTGATGCGGAATTCCGCGTAGGTTTTAAATTTGCAGTTCTTATCGGGGTCGTACTTGTCGATGGCGTCCATCAAGCCAATCACACCCGTATTGTGGAGATCATCGAGATCGATGTGGGATGGCAGGCGGATCGCGATTCGATTGACGATGTAACGAATCAGCGGAGTGTGATCGAGCACGATCTGCTCTTTGAGGGACGGGGGTATTTCGGCGCTCTGTTCCTTCGCCTCTCTGAGCAATGCTTCCATATGCGGATTCCTTTCCTCGGCGTTCCTGGGCGATTGGAGGTGGGCCCAGGCGGCGGCACTCGAACCGCCCTTCGGTTGTGGGTGCGTTTGAAAGCACGCCCTGTGCCAAGCGAGTTGGAATCGGCAAATCGTTAGGCACCACCGATCGTCGCGGGCGCAGGAAACAGGACGCTTGAGGGTTAGAGCCGCGATTTACCAACGGTTTCCGGTCCCGGGAAGGGCGCGGCGCGGTCCAAGTTTGCGCGGGATTCTCCTGCCGCCCAGAGCGGCGGGAGAAGGTTTGTCTCGGCAGAAGCGTCGGAACACCGACGCTT
>JADFQO010000028.1 GCA_022561775.1 Myxococcales bacterium
ATCCGGTTACAAGCAGAGGGCCAGTTTCGAAGTCGTCGGTTTCGGTGGTCGTTTCGACTTCTACGATGCAGTACTCCAGATCAACGTGGAGACGCCGCTCCCGGCACTCGGTCATCGAGACCACATTCTCGCTCACCCCGTATCGATCTCTCACCGGTGCCCCAAAAGCCTTTTCGATGGTTTCGCGCTGAAACGAGAGAAGAGATTCCGATGAAGAGAAAACCGCCTTGATACGACCGGGAGCAAGGGGTCGTCCGTTCTCCAGAAGTGCACGCGCTATTAGATGAATTGCCGATGGATATCCTTCGACATATTCTGCAGGCAGAGCGTGGACGGCGTCCGCGTACCATCGTAAATTATCCGGTGTCATGTGATAGACCGAAAAGAGCGTGCGGCGGTCGTAGGAACTACTCCGCCAAAAAGGGGGCCGATTCCGATGGAACGGGACGATGATGTTCCCGCTAAACGTAAGGTTCGGAGCTACGGGGTCCATCACTCCAAAGCCTCGACGCATACGCCATACCGTGGCGAATTCTTCGGCAAGCGTTTCAGGCGCACACCAAAGAGGCAAGGAGGTCCCCGTGGTACCGCTGGTCTGACCTCGGATCAGACGGTGACGAGGGATATCGCGGGCAATGAATGACTGCGGCTCATCGCCGTAATCCGCTTTCTCTAGCGGAGGAATTGATGCGAGGGTTTCCAGAATCGCTCGGAATGGATCTTTGGCTTTCGAAGGTTCGGGAAGATCTCGATAGTAGGGGACATGCTCACGAGCTCGGTTCACAAGCAAATCGAGCCGCATTCGCTGAAGTTCGTGGAGTCGCCCGAGCGACCATCCGACGCTACCCTCCCACTCTACAATCTTGTTGTTGAAATGCTGGGTAAAGCGGGCTCGAAAGCGGGTGTACCCAGAGGCTGTGCATACGAGGTTCTGGGCAACTAGAGGAAGCGCGCGATAGACGAAATCGCTAACGCGGTCCAATTGAAGCATCCACAAACGTCATCACTGTGCCGAAATAGCCCCCTCATTGAAAGTAACATCGATCCATTGGCGATGCGCTCGACCTGATACGCAACCGCGCCTTCGCATTCCACGCCGATGGAGAACATTATGGAATCGCCCATGACGAGGATCCGGAACTCGCCAGGCTCCTTCCAGGGTGCAACCGGACGCATTAACAGATAGCGTAAGCGCTTGAAATCCTTTCATTTCGAGCGGCGGCGCACGGACACCGAAAGGCTCCCACCGCACAGCTGAATGGAGGCTCTTCTGTCGTTTCCGCTCGAAGCCGGAGAGGCCCTCGCGGTCTTCGCGCTGGTCGCGATCGGATCTTGCGTCCAGACCTGCGTGGGGTTCGGTCTCGGGCTGATCGCTGCGCCGTTGCTCTTCCTGATCTACCCGCCCCTCATTCCGGGCCCGCTGATGGCCTCGAGCGTGGTGCTGACCCTGCTGATCGCGTTCCGCGAGCGAGAGGCCATCGATTTCGCCGGACTCGGATTCGCGTTCGCCGGACGAATCGTGGGTACGCTGCTGGCAGCCCTGGTATGGAGCACGCTCCCATCCGAGAACTTCGATTTTCTGTTTGCGGGGCTGGTTCTGCTCGGTGTCGCACTCAGCCTCTCGGGCCTCCGGATCGAGCCGAACCCAGCTACTGCGAGTGCGGCCGGCGCCTTATCGGGTTTCATGGGAACGCTTTCGTCGATTGGGGGTCCACCGATGGCGCTGCTCTACCAGCGAGCAAGCGCAGCTCGCATCCGGGGGACGCTTTCGGGCCACTTCGTGATCGGAGCGCTCGTTTCACTGGTGGCGTTGGCTGCGATCGGCCGGTACGGGCGAGTGGAAATCACCCTCTCGATCGCCTTGGTACCGGCGATTCTCGTGGGATACCTGGCTTCGGGTTGGATTCGTAAATCCGTCGAGCGCGCCGGGGTGAGACCCCTCGTCCTGGGGCTCTCCTTTCTCGCGGCGCTTGGCATTCTCTACCGGGCAGTCAGCTGAAATCAGCTGGAGGCGCTGCCGAACCTGCGCTCAACCTCGCGGCATCCCCGCGCGGTAAACAACACCCCTCCCGGCCAGCTCGTAGCATTCCACCGAGTTCGGGATGAGCACCGAAGCACCACGTTCCAGGGCAAAGGATTCGCCAGCTCCCTGGTCCGTAATGGTCACTTCCCCTTCGATCGTGAGCAGGATCTCGACGCCGCGAGATCTCGCGCTCCGCCAGGGCTCACCCTCGGCAACGGTGAGTACCGCCAGCTCGAACTCGTCGGCCGGCGTCTCGAAGATCCGCTCATTCGGTGAGATCTCTCGCGGTAGGAGGATCTCGGCCTCGCGCGGCTCGAAGCGCAGCACCCGGCAGAGTTCCGGAACGTCGACGTGCTTCGCGGTCAGTCCACCGCGCAGCACATTGTCGGAATTTCCCATGATCTCGATCCCGACACCTTCGAGATAGCTGTGCAGCTCCCCCGCAGCCAGAGACATCGCCTCGCCGGGAGCCAACGCAACGAGGTTGAGGAACAGCGGGGCGAGCACTCCGACGTCTCCGGGATAGAGCGCCGCAAGTGCGGTGATCCAGCGCGCGACCGGATCCTCCGACCGCAGCTCCGCGCCCTTCGCGACCTGTTCGATCGCGAGAGCGAGTCGGTCACCGTCCGCGGACAGTACCGCCGCGATCAAACGCTCGAGCGCCGCCGGGCCGGCCGCGCACTCCAGTGCCTCGATCTCGCTGGCGAAGGTTTCGACGCGAAACGCGCGAAATGCCCCCGCGATTTCCGGAATCGGTCGAAAGCCGCACAGTGCCGAAAACGGCGAGAGTGCACAGATCAACTCGGGCTTGGGATGCGGATCGCGGTAGTTGCGCTCACGAGCATCGAGCGCGATTCCCTGCGCGCTCTCGCGATCGAATCCCGCGCGAGCCTGTTCGCGGTTGGGGTGCGCCTGGATCGAAAGCGGCTGGCCGACGGCCAGAACCTTGAAGAGAAACGGAAGCTCGCCATCGAAGCGCGCCGCAGCAGCCTCCCCGAGTATGCCCGTCGGATCCTCGCGCAACAGCTCGGGCAGCGGAATCCAGCGGTCGCCGCAACGGGCTCGTGACGGATCACTCGGGTGGGCGCCCATCCAGATTTCGGCTTGAGGACCAGGCGAAGGAACCGGCTGGCCGAGCAGCTCAGCGATTGCGCTACGGGAACCCCACGCGTACTCCCGGATCGGATTGCTGAGCGGACAGATTCCGACCATGCTCCCCTCCGCACCACCCCCCAACGACCCGGGCAACTGAAGACCCGGTCAACTGGGCCCCCGCCCGTGGAGGATCAGTCACCACCTTCCGGGTCTGCGCGGGCTAACTGGGCTCGAGCCCGCAGCTGCGGATCTTCTGTAGCAGGGTCTTGTAGCTGATGCCCAGCAGGCCAGCGGCCTTTTTGCGGTTCCAGTCGGTGTACCGAAGCATCTGGCTGATGGTCTCGCGCTCGGCCTCCTGAGCCGCTCGGCGGCCGACCTCGCGCAGCGGAATCTCGCCTGCGGTCCTTTCTGAGTACGCGATGAATTCGGCAAGCGCGCTGTAGCCGCCCATCGCGCCCCGCTCGCGCTGGAGCAATTCGTCGAGAACAGGGCGCTCGGATTCGAGGACGATCACGCGTTTGATCATGTTCTCGAGTTCGCGAACGTTTCCCGGGAACGCATAGCGCTGGAGCGCACCCCTCAACTCCGCACTAATGGTGGGCACCGGCTTGTCATAAAGAGCCGAATAGCGCTGCAAGAAGGATTCGATGAGGATCGGAATCTCCTCGCAACGCTCGCGCAGCGGAGGAATCGTGACATTGACGACGTTGAGCCGAAAGAACAGATCCGCTCGAAAAGCGCCTTCCTCGACCATCTCATCGAGCTTGCGGTTGGTCGCACAGACGACGCGCAAGTCGACCTTGACTTCCGCGTTGCCGCCGAGCCGCGTGAATTCGAAATCCTGCAGCACCTGCAACAGCTTGGCCTGTAGCGGCGGGCTCATCTCTCCGATTTCATCGAGGAAGATGGTGCCCTTGTCGGCCTGTTCGAATTTTCCGGTCTTGCGGCGGACCGCGCCGGTGAAAGCGCCCTTTTCGTAGCCAAAGAGTTCGCTTTCGAGAAGCTCTTCGGGGAGTGCCGCGCAGTTTACCTTGACGAAGGGATGCTCCGAGCGATTCGACACCGAGTGGGCGGTGCGCGCGACGATCTCCTTGCCGACCCCGCTCTCGCCCTGGATCAGGATCGTGACGTTGGTTTCACCCACCTGCTCCAGAACAGCCCGGATCTCCTGCATCGGCGCGCTGGCCCATACGACGCCATCGCGATAGCGCTGCAACTCGTCGCTCAAGATCTCTCGTTGGCGCTCGAGGCTCTTCTTCTCGAGTACCTTGTCGAGCGTCAGCTGGAGTTCTTCATCCTCGAAGGGCTTGTTGATGTAGTCGGATGCGCCGAGCTGCATGGCTTCGACAATGGTGCTCGCCTTGCCGACCACCGACAGCATGATCACGGGGACGTCGCCGTGACGCTCTCGGATCCGGCGAAGGGTTTCGATGCCGTCGATGCCCGGCATCATCACATCGAGAATGATCAGGTCGGGAGCCGCTCCGCCGTCGAGCAATGCGAGAGCGCCCCTGCCATCTTCTGCCGAGTCGACGTCGTAGCCAGACGACTCGAGAAGGTTCGCCAGATAGGTTCGAATGCCCTGGGCGTCGTCCACCACGAGCACGCGGAACCCCCGACCTGGGAGACCTGCTCTTTTGTCGGCCTTCGCAGAACCCGACTTCCGTCTTGCAGCCATCATGAGGCAGACCTGGCCGATCCGAGCCCGATCGACGCGCAATTCGCGGCAACCGGGCTGCTCGTAGCGATGCGACCCCACCGCACTCATCGCCCCGACCGGGCTTCCGCTTTAATCAGGTTTTCTGAGCATTGACAAGGACTTGGGGGGAAAGAAGGCCTATCATCGAAGATTCGACCCCGGTTGCGAGCCGGTCTCCCTCCGCTGGGCCCGCGGGCCCGCGCGGCCGCCTTGATAAGATCCGACGACCCATGTCGCGCCCTCGAAAACAGCCCTCCGCTGCGAGCCGAATCGACGAGTTGGTCGACGAGCTCAATCGCCACGGTCGGCTCTATTACCTGGAAGACCGCCCGGAAATCTCGGACGCCGAATACGACGCGATGTACCGGGAACTCGTGGCGCTCGAAGCGAACAACCCCGAGCTGCACAGAGCGGATTCCCCGACCGGGCGAGTCGGCGCGCCACCCGGCCAGGGTTTCGCAGCCGTCGAACACCGCGTGCCGATGCTCTCGCTCGACAACGCCATGGACAGCGCTGAAATGCTCGCTTTCGACGAGCGGAACCGCCGGGCGCTCGAGACCGAAGGCGAGATCGAGTACCTGGCCGAACCCAAACTCGACGGTGCGGGTATCGAACTCGTGTACCAGGCCGGGCGGCTGGTCGTCGGATCCACCCGCGGTGACGGCCGCGTGGGCGAGGATGTGAGCGGAAACCTGCGGCTTTGCGAGACCATCCCCCTCGCGCTGCGCGGCGGCAGCCAATCTGGCGAGCGCGTCTCGGTACGAGGTGAGGCGATTTTGCCGATTGCGGGCTTCGAGCGCCTCAACGCGGCGCGGCTGAAGCGCGGCCTCGAGCCCTTCGCCAATCCGCGCAACGCCGCAGCGGGCTCGCTTCGCCAGCTCCACGACATCGACCGGGATCGCCTGCGCAGCCTCGACTTTCGGGCCTACGCGATCGAAGAGGGACTCCCGGACGGCAGCAAGACCCAGTTTGAAGTGATCGAAACACTGAAGGCCTGGGGCTTTCAGGTCAGCCCAGACACCGAGGTCTGCAAGAATGCCCAGGCGGTCATCCGCTTTCACGAGCGCCTGCTCGCCGGCCGCAACGATCAGCCGATCGAAATCGATGGGACCGTTGTCAAGGTCAACCGCCTCGACCTACAGCGGGAACTCGGGACGCTCACGCGCACGCCGCGTTGGGCGATCGCATTCAAATTTCCGCCGCAGCAAAAGACCACGGTCGTCGAGGCAATCGAAGTTCAGGTCGGACGCACCGGCGCCCTGACCCCGGTGGCACGCCTCGCACCGGTTCACGTCGGTGGTGTAACGGTCACGAGCGCATCGCTCCACAACCAGGACGAGATCGATCGCAAGGATGTGCGGGTGGGCGATACCGTCGTCGTTCAACGCGCCGGCGACGTGATTCCGCAGATCGTGATGGTCGTGAAGGACAAACGACCCAAGAGGACGCGTCGCTTCAAGTTGCCCGCCCGCTGCCCGGTCTGCAAAGCGGCGACCGTCCGCCTGGAGGGCGAAGTCGTCACGCGCTGCCCCGATCTCGACTGCCCCGCGCAATTGAAGAACAACCTCCGTCACCTCGCGAGCCGCGGAGCACTGGACGTCGAGGGCCTGGGGGAGAAGCTCATCGACCAACTGGTCGAGCGCGGTGACGTCAAACGCCTGTCGGACGTCTTTGCGCTGGACACCGCGACGCTGACGGCGCTGGAGCGGATGGGCGAGAAATCCGCCGCAAATCTGGTCGCCAGCCTCGAGCGCGCAAAGACGACCACGCTCGCCCGCTTCACGATTGCGCTCGGAATCCGGCACGTCGGCGAGGGCGTCGCCGAGCTCCTCGCCGCCCATTTTGGAGACCTCGAGCCGATCCTCGCCGCGAGCCGCGAAGAACTCGAAGCGGTCGAAGGCGTCGGCCCGACGATCGCCGAAAGCCTGGCGGCCTTCGCGGCCGACGAGCGCAACGCGGCCGAAATCGCCCGAATGCGCCAACTCGGTGTGAACTGGCCAGCCGCCGAGCGGGCGCCGGCCCACGGGGATGCACTGGCCGGAAAGACCTTCGTGGTAACGGGAACGCTCGCGAGCATGACACGCGACGAAGCCAAACGCCGCATCCGCGCCCAGGGCGGCAACGTTACCGGCAGCGTCTCCAAGAAGACCGACTACGTGGTGGTCGGAACCGACCCGGGAAGCAAAGCCACCAAGGCCCGAGAACTCGGAATCGAAATCCTCGACCAAGCCGGACTGATGCAGATCCTCGCGGGCTCCCACCCGAACCGTTAGGAGTTGGACGCTGCGACCGCACGCGCGTAGATCTCGCGTTTGGGGCGCCTGGACACTGGAGCGAGTTGATTCGAGATCTCCCGCGGAGACTGGCCCTCGGCGACCAGGGCGCGGATGGCGACGTCGAGTTCGTGTTCGGAAAGCCCCGCTGCTGCTTCGGAGGCACCTGCGACGACCAGGGTGAATTCGCCCCTGGCGCCCTCCTCGAAATGTTTTGCCAGCTCGCTCAGCGATCCTCGGGCGATCTCCTCGTGCATCTTGGTGAGCTCGCGGGCCGCGCAGGCCCGTCGATCTCCGAACGCCTGTTGCAGACGCGCGAGTGTCTTGGCCACGCGGCGCGGCGACTCGAAGAAGACCAACGTGTCTCGCCGATCGCGCAGCGATTCGAGCAGACGATCGCACTCGCCGCTGCGGCGCGGCAGGAATCCCACGAAGCTAAATGGCACAGCGGGCAGCCCCGACGCTGCGAGGGCGGCCAACAGCGCGGAGGCCCCGGGGATGGGCACGACGCTGTGGCCCGCTTCCAGCGCGGCGGCGACCAGGCGATCGCCCGGATCCGAGATCAGCGGTGTTCCGGCATCCGAGACGAGCGCGGCATCCCCTCCGCCGTCGAGTACCGCCAGCACCTTCGCGGTGCGCGCGACTTCGTTGTGGGCGTGCAGCGAAACCGGCTTGGCGGCAACGCCATGTCGATCGAGCAGCACCCGGGTCCGGCGCGTGTCCTCGGCGAGCACGAGTTCAGCCTCTTTCAGCACCTTCAGCGCGCGCAGGCTCACATCTTCGAGGTTGCCGATCGGTGTCGCGACGAGATACAGCGAACTCACGAATCCGAGGCTCCGCCCGCGCGCTCGGGAAACAGGCCGATGAGCCCAGCGCGGGAAGCCTCACACACACCGCGCTCGGTGATCAAGCCCGTCACCAATCGCGCGGGTGTGATGTCGAAGCCCGGATTCGCGACCGGGCTCGACGCCGGCAGGACCGCAACCTCGACCGTGTCGCCATCCGCGGTGCGGCCGCGAACGCAGCTCAGCTCGGAGCCGTCGCGCTCCTCGATCGGAATCTCGGCGATTCCGTCGGAGAGCGTCCAATCGATACTCGAAGAGGGAAGCGCGGTGTAGAACGGGACCGCGTTGTCGCGCGCAGCGAGCGCCTGCAGGTAGGTGCCGATCTTGTTGCAGACGTCTCCGGTCGCGGTCGTGCGATCGGAACCCGTGATGCACAGGTCCACTTTCCCGCGCTGCATCAGGTGACCGCCTGCGCTGTCGGCAATCACGGTGTGGGGCACGCCGTGCTCACCGAGTTCCCAGGCCGTGAGGCTCGCTCCCTGATTGCGCGGGCGGGTTTCATCGACCCAGACGTGAATCGGGATGCCCCGATCGTGGGCGAGATAGATCGGGGCGAGCGCCGTCCCCCAGTCTACGGTCGCGAGCCATCCGGCGTTGCAGTGCGTCAGCACATTCAGCGGATCCCGCCCGGTCCGTGTTTCGCGCAAGGCTTCGATCAAGCGCAGACCGTGCTCGCCGATCGCCCGGCAATTTTCGACATCCTCATCGCAGATTTCGGCGGCGCGCTGGTAGGCGCGCTCTTCGCGCGCGGCGGGAGGAACGTCGTGCAGCGCCGAGCGCATTTCCTCGAGCGCCCAAGGCAGGTTCACGGCCGTCGGTCGCGTCGCGAGCAGGTCTTCGATCGCGCGCTTCAACGAGGCGTCTGAAGGCTCCTCTCGCATCTGGAGGCCGACCCCATAGGCGGCGGTCGCACCGATCAACGGCGCGCCGCGAACGCGCATCGAACCAATCGCTTCGACCGCGTCGGCGAGGTTGCGCAGTGTGCGCGTGACGAAGCGGTGGGGGAGGAGCGTCTGATCGACGATTTCGACGCTGCGGCCGTCGGCGGCCAGCTGGATGCTGCGGCGAACGACGCCGTCGACCTTCATCGACCCCACCCCGGCGCCCCGATCGGGCGCCTCACTCCCCCGCGAAGGAGCAGAGCGACAGCACCCGGCGGCCGTCGGTCTCGATCCGGCTGCGCCCCCCGAGATCCGGCAACTCGATCACGAACGCGCAGGCGTCGACCTTGCCCCCGATCCTTTCGATGACCCGGATGGCGGCCTCCGCGGTGCCACCGGTGGCGATCAGGTCGTCGACCAGCAGAATCCTTTCGCCCGCTTGGATCGCATCGCGGTGCACCTCGACCCGAGCGGTGCCGTACTCCAGCTCGTAGTCCTCACCCACGGTTTCCAACGGCAGCTTGCCGGGTTTGCGAATCGGCACGAATCCGACCGAAAGCTCCATCGCGACCGCGAGCCCGAAAATGAAGCCGCGCGCCTCGACGCCCGCGACCTTCTGGATTTGATTGCCGCCAAAGGGCTCTGCGAGCTGGGCGACCGCAGAGCGAACTCCGGCGGGATCGAGCAGCAGCGTCGTGATGTCGCGAAACTGGATCCCGGGCTTGGGGTGGTCGGGAATCGTTCGAATCAGTTGCTTGATGTCCATCGAATGCGGCCTCGCGCTGGATGCGGTGCGAACCGCACCGGGTGAATGGGCCCTCTGGCCGGGATTCCGCACCCGCCCTCGGGCGGATCCGACGGTCCGGGGCGTATGCTACAGAATGCGACCGGCCACGGCGTCGAGCCTACGGGTGATCTCCTGCGCTCGCGCCTCGGGCGGGGTGATCACGGCCGCGTCCAGCACCCGATTGCAGCCCTCCGCACACGGGATCGGTCGACCGATCAGCGCCGGCGCCACCGCGACCACGAGCGATCGAGCCCGATCGGCGTTGTCGTCGAGGACCCGCACGAGTTCGCCCACCTCGACGGCGTCGCAGTCGTCCTTCCAACAATCGTAGTCGGTGACCATCGCGACGCTCGCGTAACAGATTTCTGCCTCTCGGGCGAGCTTGGCTTCGGGCATGTTCGTCATGCCGATGACGTCGCAACCCCAGCTGCGATAGAGGTCCGACTCCGCGCGACTCGAAAACTGTGGGCCTTCCATCGCGAGGTAGGTTCCGCCTCGAACGATCGGAATTTCGAGCGAACGCGCCGCTGACTCGAGTGCGTCGCCAAGGCGCGCGCATACCGGGCGTGCCATCGAGACGTGGGCGACGAATCCCCTGCCGAAGAACGTTCTGCTCCGAGCAAAAGTGCGGTCGACGAACTGATCCACGAGCACGAACGTGCCGGGACTGAGTTCCTCCCGCAGCGACCCGCAGGCGCTGATCGAGATCAGATCCGTCACGCCCACGCGTTTGAGGGCGTCGATATTCGCGAGGTAGTTGATCTCGGACGGCGGAATTCGATGCCCGCGACCGTGGCGGGGCAGAAACGCGAATCGCACTCCTGCGAGATCGCCGATCATGATCTTGTCACTCGGCACGCCGAACGGGGACGCCACCTTTTCCCAGCGCGCACCCTGCAGGCCGTCGAGTTCGTACACGCCAGATCCGCCGAGGACGCCAATCGTGACGGGCGGGTCGGTTTCGCTCATGCTCTCCTCGCGTACGCGGCGGCCCGATTCGCTAGGCTGGCGATCCCCGGTCCCGGGGAATCCCATGCTAGAAGCGGACCGCACGCGGCGACGCAGTCGAAACGAACTCGGTACAGAAGGCGAGCGACGCGCCGCCGATCACCTGGCAGCGCGAGGTTATCGCATCGTCGGTCGCAACGTCCGGGCGGGGGGTGTCGAGATGGACTTGATCGCCCGGCGCGGTCATCTCGTCGTCTTCGTGGAGGTGAAGACCCGGCGCTCCGGCGGGCCCGGGACTGGCGAAGATGCGGTGGACGCCCGCAAGCGCCTGCGGTTGGTGCGTGGCGCGGCGGCCTGGATGCACGAACAGCCACGCGGGATCCGACGGGCGCGCTTCGACGTGATTGTTTGCGAGTGCAGTCGGGACGAACGCGATTGGCGACTTCGCCACCTCGAAGGCGCCTTCGACGCAAACGTCTGAAGACCCACTCGCCGCTAGCTCGAAGGCAGGCGCGATCGGCTAACGGGCGGTTTCGTCGGATTCCTCTGCCGCTTCGCCGCTGGCGTCGGCTTCGGCGACGACCTCGGGAGCAGCCTCTTCGGCAGCGGCTTCCCCGATCGCGGCGGCGACCGCAGCGGTGCCCGGTTCGGAAGCGGCGCTAGCAGCTTCGGGCGGAGCGTTCTTGGCGTCCGCAGCCTCCTCGGAAATCAAACCCGACAGGTCGCGGACCTTGGAGCGCAGGCGGGCTTTCTTGCCCCGCAGTTCGCGGAGGTAGTAGAGGCGCGAGCGGCGAACGTGGCCGCGCTGTTTGATCTCGAGCTTCGCGATGGTCGGAGACTCGATGGCAAAGATCCGCTCGACGCCGACACCGTAGGACAACTTGCGAACCGTAAAGGTCGCCGAATGTCCGCCCTTTTTTCGACGCAGCACGACACCTTCGAAAACCTGGATCCTCTCCTTGTCGCCCTCTCGAATCCTGACGTGGACGCGGACGGTGTCGCCCGCGCGAAACGGCGGCAGGTCGCGCCGAAGCGGCGTCGTGTGAGCGATGTCGATGCTTCTCATGACTGCTTCTCCGTTTCCCGGGCGTCCCGGGCGTCCAACAAATCGGGCCGGCGCCGCCGAGTGGTTTCGCTCGACTGCTCCGCTCGCCAGCGCGCGACCTCGCCGTGATCTCCCGAGAGGAGAACGGGGGGCACGGCCTGGCCGCGAAATTCGGCGGGCCGAGTGTACTGCGGTCCCTCCAGAGTGGGACCCTGAAATGACTCCATGGCGATGGATTCTGGATTTCCCACCACCCCGGGAACCAGCCGAGCGAGCCCCTCGACGACCACCATAGCCGGAACCTCACCCCCCGAGAGCACGTAGTCCCCGATCGAGAGCTCCGCGTCCACGGCCAGCTCGATCGCCCTCTGATCCACGCCCTCGTATCGCCCGCAGACGAGCACCAGCGCCTGCTCTTTCGATAGGCCTGCCAACCCGGGCTGGTCGAGCCGATCGCCCTGGGGTGAGAGCGCGATCACACGCGCCGTCCGCCCGGGGCCCTTCGGGCCCGCGAGCGCCTCGATCGCCGTCACGAGCGGCTCGGGCTTCATCACCATCCCCGGACCGCCGCCGTACGGCGAGTCGTCCACCGTCCGGTGCGGATCTGTCGTCCAGTCGCGCAGATCGTGGACCGCGACCTTCAGGCGAGCCGTGCGAATCGCGATCCCGACGATCGACTCGTCGAGAAACGCCTCGAACAGGCCCGGAAAGATCGTGATGACGTCGATCCGCAGCATCCGCTGCACCTCCCAATCAATGCACTCCCGGCCCGGGGCACTTCCCAACTTCGCCGCGGCGCCTCCCAATCCGTGCACCCCCGGCCCGGGGCACTTCCCAACTTCGCCGCGGCGCCTCCCAATCCGTGCACCCCCGGCCCGGGGCAGCTACCGGCCGGCCTATTTCCCAACCGGCTATTCCTAGGCGGAGTCGAGCAGCCCCGGCAGGATCTCGATCACGATACGCCGCGCCTCGAGGTCGACCTCGCGCAGCTGGCTCTCCTCTGCGGGGAGCAACTGCCTTGCGCCCTCTTCGTCTTCGACCACGAGGACGTCGACCGCGCCCGTCGGCCAGATTTCGCGGACCGTGCCGATCAGCTGGCCCTCCGCACTTTCGACCCTGCAGCCGACCAGCTGGTAGCTGTAGTACTCGCCCTCGGGCAACGCCTCCAGCTGTGAGGCTTCGACGATCACCAACTTGCCCCGCAACCGCTCGGCGGATTCGCGATCCACCACGCCGGCGAGCGTCATGCGAACTTCCTCGCGGCGTCCGGCGACCGCCCGGATCACTTCGAACCGCTCCGCGTTGGCAGCGTCTTCGCTCTCGGCGAGAAGCGCGGCCTCGAGCCTCATCAGGTTGTTGGGGGCGCCGAAGTAGCGGACCCGAAGCTGCCCGGCCATGCCGTGGGCACCGACGACGCGGCCCAGCACGACCCGCTCGGCGGACTCCCGCCCGCTCTCAGTCGATGATGTCGAGCCGGTAGTCGGCTCCATCGCGGGAAGCCCCCAGCACGGCGCGAATCGCCTTGGCGACTCGGCCCTGTCGGCCGATCACCCGACCTCGGTCGTCGGCGTCGGTTTCGAGTTCCAGGAGCTGGCCGTCGTCGACTTCCGTCACAACAACGGCATCGGGGTTGTTGACGATCGCCCTGGCGATGAACTCGACGAGCGAAGCCGGTGAGTGATCGCCCGCCATCTCAGCTCGCCGCCGCTGCGCGCTTGCGCGCGCGCTTGAGCAGGGAGCGAACCGTCGGGCTCGCTTGCGCGCCGTTTGCGATCCACGCGTCGAAGCGATCGACCTTGATCTTGAACTTCTCGGGATTGAATCGGGGATCGTAGGTACCGAGGTACTCCAGCGGCCGGCCGTCGCGCTGCTTGCGCTCGTCTATCGCAACGATGCGGTAGTGAGGTCGCTTCTTGGTGCCCCCACGCGTCAGGCGGATCTTGACCATGGCTCGCTTTTCCCGCTCCCTGTCTACAAAATACAAACAAAATACAAAACGCACGATGAATCGATTGGTAATGGATTGCCGGCACCGCGCGTTTCGCGCTGCACATCGGCCAGCTTCGGAGGCTAGATCAGGCGCAGGAGAGGGTCAACCTGAACCAGAGTTCCGAGGGGGCCTCCGCGGGCAGTGTGGCGCGCAGCGCTTCGAGGATCTCGGGACCCCGGAGTTGGAGCTGTTGGCACCATACGCTCGACTCCACGCTGACCTCGAGGACGCTGCCGCAAAGCGCCGTGGGCCGACAATGCGCGGCGATCTCGGCCCCGACGGCCTCCTCCCAGCGCTCCGCGATCCGCATCACCCGCGCGCTGTCGCCCGCGCCGATGTCTTCGAGAACCCGCGCCACGAGCGGGCCGAGCAGTTCGGGCTGACTCTTTCGCACGCGGCTCATGCGTCGTCCTCGAGCGACTCGAGAACGGATGCGAGATCCGGCTTTGTGAGCGTCCCCCAGCGCAACACCACGAGTTCCGTCCCGGTGGTGTCGATCACCGTGCTCTCGCCGTCGCCCCCGGCCTCGGCGCCCTCGACGGCGAGTAGCCGGGGGCTCTCCGGGTCCATCCCACAGACTTCGCGAACCTGTTCGATCCCGACAGCGGGCGGGGCGCCGCTCCGGTTGAGGCTCGTAGAAGTGATCGGACCCACACCCTCCGCGTCCAGGCGGCGCGCGAGTGCGGCGCTGATCGGATGAGAAGAGCAGCGCACACCCACCGCACCGTCATGGCGCGGGACGCCTGGCGCAAACCGGCCGCGGCAGTTCAGCACAAGCGTGAGCGGGCCCGGCCAGAACGCGGCCGCGAGGCGCCGGGCCCGATCGTTGAACTCGAATCCGAGCGGTTCGAGTGCGTCCGGATCGGCAACCAGGATCGAGACCGGCGCGGATTCCCGCCGGCCCTTCCAACCGCGCAGCCGCTCGATCGCGGTGACCGAACACGCGTCCGCACCCAGGCCCCAAACGGTCTCGGTCGGATAGGCGAGCAGCCCGCCGGTACTCAGCCAGTCGACGGCCGAGCCAATGGGGTCGTCGGTCGTCACCGGAGCGAGCATCGCGAAGCGCGCCCGGTCGCCGCGATATCGCGCCGCAGCTGCATGCCGCGAAAGCGAATCCGATCGGCAGCCGCGTAGGCCCGTGCACCGGCCTCCGCGACGTCGCGACCGCGAGCCGTGACTCCCAGCACGCGACCTCCGGCGGTTACGAATCCGCCGTCGGCGCAGCGCTTGGTTCCCGCGTGAAACACCATGACGTCGGGGTCACCTTCCACTTCCAGTAGGCCCTCGATCGGGATGCCCGTCTCGTAATCCCGCGGGTAACCGCCCGATGCGAGCACCACGCAGACCGCCGCCTGTCCCCAGCGCTTGGGGAAATCCGCCGGGTCCAACTTGCCGCGCGCCGACCCGTAGAGGATCGGAAACAGATCATCCTCCATCCGCAGCATCAGGGGCTGGGTCTCGGGGTCTCCGAAGCGGACGTTGAACTCGACCACGCGCGGGGCGCCCTCCGCGTCGACCATCAAACCGACGTAGAGCACGCCGGTAAAGGGATGGCCCTCCGCGGCCATTCCGCGAACCGTGGGCTCGACGATCTCGCTGACGATTCTCCGCTCGATCGCTTCGGTGATCCGCGCGACCGGAGAGTAGGCGCCCATCCCACCGGTGTTTTCGCCCCGATCGCCGTCGAGCGCGCGCTTGTGGTCCCCGGCGGGCGCCAACGTCGCGATTTGCTCGCCGTCGGTAATCGCGTAGTAGGATACCTCGTCACCTTCCAGCAGATCTTCGACCACGACCGCGGAACCCGCGTCGCCGAAGCGTCGATCTGCCATGATCTCGACGAGCGCTCGCTCCGCTTCGTCGGGCGTCGAACAGACCGCGACCCCCTTGCCGGCCGCGAGACCGTCGGCCTTGACCACACAGGCGCCGCCGCGTTCTCGCACGTAGCTGCTGGCCGCGTCGAGGTTCGAGAACGCACGGAAGGCCGCGGTCGGGATGCCGTGGTGCGCCATGAAGCGCTTCGCGAAAGACTTGCTGGATTCGAGTTGGGCGGCGAACGCCGAGGGTCCGAAGGTCGGGATGCCGGCTTCGCGCAATCGCTCTGCGAGGCCCGCGGCGAGCGGATCTTCGGGCCCGATCACCACCAGGCCGATCCTCTCGGCGCGCGCCAGCTGGATCAGCGCATCGGAGTCGGTCGCCTTGATCTCCGGAAAGCAGGTCGCGCAGGTGGCGATCGCATCGCTTCCGGGTGCCGCCAACACCGCGTCGACCCTCGGGCTGCTGGCGATCTTCCACGCCAGCGCGTGTTCGCGACCGCCTCCACCCACCACCAGGACTCGCATCTCGACTCCGCTTCTCGAGGGGTGCAGCGTTCGCTGCTCAGTGTCTGAAGTGGCGTACGCCGGTAAGCACCATCGCGATTCCCAGCCGGTCGGCAGCGGCGATCACCTCGTCGTCACGCGTCGAACCGCCGGGCTGGACGATCGCCGTCGCACCCGCCTGCGAGGCCGCCTCGATAGCGTCGGGAAACGGAAAGAACGCATCACTCGCCAACGCGGAACCGCCCAGATCCAGACCGACGCGCTTTGCTTTGGCGACGGCTTGCAGGATCGCGTCGACCCGCGAGGTCGCTCCGCCACCGAGCGCGAGCGTCCGGTCCGAACCGCCAAAGACGACCGCATTGCTCTTGACGTGCTTCGCAACCTTCCAGTTGAAGGCGAGCGCGCGCAATTCATCCTCGCTCGGCTTGCGTCGGGTAGCCGTCGGACACGCGGCGATCTCCTCGATCGCGAGATCGGGCTCCTGAATCAACACGCCGCCAAAAACGCGCTTCCAATCCAGCTGGCTCGCATCGATCCGGTCGGGGTGGAACCGCAGCAACCGGCGATTTCTTTTTTGGGTCAATCGCTCGTGCGCTGCTGCGCTGAAATCCGGAGCGACGAGTACCTCGCTGAAAATCTTGTCCACCTCCTCGGCCAGCGCGAGATCGAAGGCGCGGTTGGAGACGATGATCCCGCCGAACGGCGACTCGGGATCGGTCTCGAACGCCCGCCGATAGGCTTCGACCGGGGACCCGCCCGAACCGACACCGCACGGCGTGTTGTGCTTGAGGATCGCCACGGTCGCCTCGTCGCCAGCGTCGAATTCAAGGATCAACGCGAGGGCGGCCTGCACGTCGACGACATTGTTGTAGGAGAGCGCCTTGCCGTGCAGCGGCTCCGCGAGCTCCAAAAAGCCCCCGTAGAGCGCCGCGCGCTGGTGGGGGTTTTCGCCGTAGCGCAGTTCGGCGCTGCGACCGAACTCCACGCGAAGGCGCTCGGGAAACAGGCTTCCCCGCTCGGCGCTCTCGCTGGACAGGTAGTCGGAGATCGCGGCGTCGTAGGCGGCCGTCCGCTCGAAGGCCTTGAGGGCGAGCCGCCGGCGCGTCGCTTCGCAGAAACCCCCTGCGCTGCGCAGTTCGTCGAGCAGCGAAGTGTAATCCGCGGGGTCGACGGAGACCGCCACGTGGGCGTGGTTCTTGGCCGCGGAGCGGATCATCGACGGGCCGCCGATGTCGATCTTCTCGATCGCCTCCGCGAGTCCGACGTCGGGTTTCGCGACGGTGGCCTCGAATGGGTAGAGGTTGACGACGACGAGGTCGATCGCCCCGATCTGCTGCTGCTCGAGATCTCGCTGGTCGCCCTCGTGATCCCGACGGGCGAGGATCCCGCCGTGGATCCGCGGGTGAAGCGTCTTGACCCGCCCACCGAGCATTTCGGGACTGCCGGTGAACTCCGCGACGTCGATTACCGCGAGACCCGCGTCTCGCAGCGCACCCGCGGTACCACCGGAGGCGACCAGCTCGACGCCGAGTTCCGCGAGTCCCCGCCCGAAAGCGACCAGGCCGGACTTGTCCGAGACAGACAGCAGCGCGCGCTTGACGGGGCGCGACGACGTGGGGGGCATCGGGGTTTTCTCCGTTCCAGAAATCGGCGCTGGGTCCCGCGGGGAGACTACCTGAAGTCGATGACTCACGGGACCCGGCGACCGGGTCTCTGTTCAATTCTCGAATTGCCTTTGAACGCGCTTTCCGACGCGCACCAGCAACTCGTAGGCAAAGGTCTGTGCGGCGGCGGCGGCTTCTTCCACGCTCAAGACCTCATCTCCCTGCGCTCCGCCAAACAGGATCGCATCGGCGCCGATCGAGATCGGCGCGTCGCCGACGTCGACCGTGATGAAATCCATCGTGACGCGGCCGGCGATCGGCATGCGCCGACCTCCGAGTAGCACGCAACCGCGCCCGCTCGCCGAACTGGGCACCCCGTCGTCGTACCCAATGGGGAGCGTCGCAAGCCGCGTGTCGCGCTGGGCGCGAAAATCCGCCCCATAGCCGGCCGCATCGCCCGCCTTCACGGAATGCAGCTGGACGACCTTCGTCGCCAGCGTCATCGCAGGTCGGAGTTCCACTTCGAAATGGGGCGCGGGTCGCACGCCGTAGAGCATCACCCCGGGCCGCGCGGCGGTCTGTTCGGGCAGCACCTCGATCAGCGCCTTGCCCGCGAGCAAGCCCGCCGAATGAACCATGTGGATGAGGCCCGGATCGAGACCGCGTTCGCGCAGCTGCGCGAGCAGCTCGCCGAGCGCCCGGAGCTGCTCGAGACTCGGCGTCAGATCGGGCTCTTCGGCCCGGGCCAGATGGCTGTAGACGCCCCCGAGATGGAGCATGGGCTCTCGGTCAATGGCCTCGAGCAGCGCCACCGCGTCTTCCCGCGGAACGCCGATTCTGCGCATCCCGGTATCGACTGCGACGTGGACGTCCAGCGGCTGCGCGAGACCCCGCGCCGCCGCGGCCAGCAAGGCCACTTGCCCGGGGTGGAAGACGGCGGGGGTGAGACCGAGGCCGGCGACGGCCTCGGATTCCCCGGCGTCGAAGACCCCACCCAAGATCAGGATGGGTTCGCGGATGCCCGCGTCCCGAAGTTCGGCCCCCTCGGCGACGCTGGCCACCGCAAACCAGCGGCAACCCGCCTCGACGAGGGCCCGCGACACCTGGGTCGCCCCGTGCCCGTACGCGTCCGCCTTGACGACGGCCATCAACTCGCGCCCTTCGGCAAGTCGCCTGGCCTCGGCAAAATTGGTCCGAATCGCCCGGAGGTCGATCGTCGCTGTCGTCGGCCGCCCGTTCACCTTTGAGGCCCCCCGCCGCGCCCCGGCGCACCGGATCCATAACGCATCGAACGCGGCGGGCAAACCGGACGCTCGGTTTGACACACTCCCGACCTCGAGTAGTTTCCGTTCAGACGAGGCCGAC
The DNA here is from genome assembly GCA_022561775.1 of Myxococcales bacterium. Classification (GTDB taxonomy): domain Bacteria; phylum Myxococcota_A; class UBA9160; order UBA9160; family SMWR01; genus JACZVU01. The sequence continues at coordinate 18,874 of JADFQO010000028.1, forward strand.
GGCTACTGTGCCCGAACAACAACACCCACCGCTTGTCCCGCTGCTCGTCAACGGCGACCCTCGTAGCGTTCCTCCGGACTGCACGGTGGCGGAGTTGATCGACGCGCTCGGTTTCCAAACGCGCCGCATCGCGATTGCGGTCAACCGCGAACTGGTTCCGCGATCCGCGTTTTCGACCCATCGGCTGGCGGAGGACGACCGGGTCGAAATCCTCGAAGCGGTGGGAGGGGGTTAGGACATGGCAGGCGACAGCTACACACTCGGCTCCCATACCTTCCGATCGCGACTGATCATCGGCACCGGGAAATACCAATCATTCGAACAGAACCTGGCCGCCGCCGAAGCCAGCGGTGCCGAGATGGTCACCGTCGCCCTGCGCCGCACGAAGTTCGACGCCCCCAAGGGCCAGGGCCTGCTCGACTACCTCTCTCCGGATCGATTCACAATCCTTCCAAACACCGCTGGGTGTTATACCGCGGAGGAGGCCATCGAAACCTCGCGAATGGCGCGAGAACTGCTCGGCACGGACCTCATCAAGCTCGAGGTGATCGGCGACGAGCGCACGCTTTTTCCGGACGTCGCAGCCACGATCGAGGCGGCAGCCGTGCTGGTCGACGAGGGTTTCACGGTCCTCCCCTACGTGACGGACGATCCAGTCGCCTGCCAGAGATTGGCCGCACTCGGCTGCGCGGCCGTCATGCCACTGGCCGCACCGATCGGATCCGGTCTCGGCATCCGCAACCCCGCCAACCTGCGCATCATCATCGAGACCGTCGAGGTGCCGGTCATCGTGGATGCCGGCGTCGGGACCGCGAGCGACGCCGCCGTCGCGATGGAACTCGGCGCCACCGCGGTGCTGATGAACACCGGCATCGCGGCCGCCAAGGAACCCGTGAAGATGGCAGCGGCGATGCGCCTGGCGATCGAGGCCGGACGCTTGGCCTACGAGGCCGGCCGCATGCCGCGCCGCCTCTACGCTTCGGCCTCCAGCCCGCTGGATGGGTTGGCGAGCTTCTGAAGCCGCGATTCGCGTTGGCGAAGATCAACCCGACCGAGGGACGCAAGCGCGAGCCGATCCTCTGCCTCGTCGTCGATCGCGGCGCCGTACGCGGCGATCTGACGAGATGCGTCGCGGCCGCCGTGGGCGCGGGTGTGGATTGGGTGCAGATTCGCGAACGCGACCTCGAGGGCGCTGCGCTGCTCGCGCATGCAGAGCAGATCGGCCGGGCCGCGCGACAGGCGGCCGCGCAGCGAGGGGGTCGCGTGGAAATCTTCGTCAATCGCCGCATCGATATCGCGCTCGCACTCGCTGCAGACGGTGTTCAACTCGGATTCGACGCGGTCGACCCGAAGACCGCGCGCCGGCTACTCGGCACGGACGTCCGAATCGGAATCTCCGCCCATCACCCCGACGAGATTCGCACGGCGCCGCCCGAAGTGGATTGCGCGCAGCTCGCCCCGATCGCGCAACCGCTCTCGAAGCAGCACGCGGGCCCCACCCTCGGTGTTCGGGCTGTCGCGGAGGCGGCCCGCTGCGACATTCCGGTGATCGCCCAAGGCGGCATCACGGCAGCCAACGCGACCGCGATCGCAGCCGCCGGCGCTGCCGGAATCGCCGTGACCGGCGCAATCCTTTCGGCTCCGGACCCCGCCGTGGCCACCCGAGCGCTGCGCGCTGCGCTGGCCGCCGCGTCGCGAAGTCGCCCGGGCACCTCGCCCTCGGCGCCTCTCTGAAATGAGCGGGCTTGGAACTGAATTGGCCGGGGTTGGAGCTGAATTCGGCGGGGTTGGAACTGAATTGGCCGGGGTTGGAGCTAAATTCGGCGGGGTTGGAACTGAATTGGCCGGGGTTGGAGCTGAATGGGGCGCGAGGTGGGAGCGCCAATTTTCGACCCGCGGGGGGCGTCTGAGATCGCTCGTGGGACTCCGCGTTGCACTCGCCGCGCTCGCGCTGGGGATTTCGGCGGCGCCCGCGCTCGCCAGCGACCCATTCCTGCGACAGAACACGACCGTACGCGTCGTGAAGGAAATCGGCCCGAGCGTGGTCAACATCACGACCGAGCGCATCGTCGCCTCGCGCCACCCCTTTTCGCGCGGTGCGAATCCCTTCTTTGATTCGTTCTTCCGCGATTTCTTCGAGCCGCGGCTTCCTGAGACCGTGCAAAGTCTGGGTTCCGGAGTATTGATCGACGCCGAGCGTCACATCCTGACCAATGAACACGTGGTGGGGCGCGCGAGCCGGATCCGCGTGAGCCTCGCCGATGGAACCGAGTTCGATGCCACGTTGATCGGCGCCGATCCGAACAACGACATCGCGGTCCTCAAGGTCGATACGGACCAACGCCTACCGTGGTTGAAGCCGGGCCGATCCAACGACTTGATGGTGGGCGAGCCGGTAATCGCGATCGGCAACCCCTTCGGGCTCTCGAACACCGTCACGACAGGCGTGATCTCGGCCCTGAACCGATCGATCCGCACCGAGGGTCGCGTGTACCACGGATTTCTCCAGACCGACGCCTCGATCAATCCGGGAAACTCGGGCGGCCCGCTCGTCAACGCCGAGGGCGAGCTGATTGCGATCACCACCGCGGTCTACGGCGGTGCTCAAGGGATCGGCTTCGCGATTCCAATCGACATCGCGAAGCGCGTGGTCGACGAACTGATCGCGCACGGCGAGGTAACCCCCGTATGGCTCGGTCTCGACTTCCAGGATCTGGATCGCCGACTCGCCGCCGCGATGGATCTGCCCCAGGACCTGCGCGGTGTGCTCGTCAATCGGGTGCTCGCGGACAGCCCGGCGCGGCGGGCCGACCTGCGACGCGGCGATGTGGTGACCCGACTCGACGGGCGACCGATCGAATCCGCTCGCTCGTTCTACGAGACGTTGGAGATCAGTGTCACCGGACAGGATCTGCAGATCAAATTCTGGCGTGCTGGGCGGCTGCAGACGGTTCGGGTGAAACTCGAAGAGCTGCCTGTGCGCCAGGCCGCCCAATTCGTCAACGAAATGCTCGGGATGGAACTGCGGCCGAGAAAGGCCGGCGGTTACACCGTTCGCTCCGTTCGCGAGGGCAGCGGATCCGCGAGGATCGGGATTGTGGGCGGAGACCTTGTGCTCGCGATCAATGGCACGACATTGGCCGACGATGATTCGCTGCGGCGATCCGTCTTGAGCCTGCGGGGCCGCTCCCATGCGCTGGTCGTGGTTCAGCGAGAGGGGACCCGATACCATCTGACGATTTCGCTGCTCTGACGCCATACGAGGGAACCCGAGCAGATCCAGCGGTTTCGATTACCGTACGAGAATCCACGGCGCGTCTCTTCCCATTCGAGCCGTGGTCAGTTCGCCTCAGGGGAGTGACACGGGAGAGACTGATGAAAGCATTGCGCATCTCAACCGCAGTTCTGTGCGCCACAGCCATCGGGATCCTGGTCGCCTCCCTTTGGGGGCTCGAGTTCCAGCTGAGCTGGCGTGGCAACGACGCCCAGGCGATCGATTTCTTCAGCCAAGACGAAGAGGGCGACGCCGCTGATGCGGAACCCTTCTGGCACGAAAACAGCGCGGCGGAGCCCATCATCCCGATCGGCGTTCCGGCGAGCTTCGCGGATCTGGCTGAACGCGTTTCCCCCGGAGTGGTCAATATCGCAACCTCCAGAACCGTGATGCAAAATGCGCCTCGCACCCTCGAAGATTTCTTCTTCTATGGCAACCCTTTTGGAGGCGGCCATCCCCAGCAGCCGAGAGCACCGCGCAAGGTTCGCAGCCTCGGAAGTGGATTCGTCATTTCCGAAAATGGTTTCATCGTGACCAACAACCACGTCATCGAGAACGTGGACAAGATCACGGTGATCTTCGATGACAAAACCAAGCTCGACGCCACGGTGGTCGGGCGGGATCCGAAAACCGATATCGCATTGATCCAGGTCGAACCCGACAAGAAGCTCTTTGCGCTGCCGCTCGGCGACTCGAGCGCCGTGCGTCCGGGAGAGTGGGTGGTGGCAATCGGCAACCCCTTTGGGCTTTCGCACACCGTCACCGCGGGAATCATCAGCGCCAAGCACCGGGTGATCAGCGGGGGCAATTACGACGACTACATCCAGACCGATGCTGCGATCAATCCCGGCAACTCGGGTGGACCGCTGCTCAATCTTTCGGGTGAGGTGATCGGCATTAACACCGCCATCAACCCGCAGGCCAATACGATCGGATTTGCGGTCCCGATCGACATGGCCAAGGCCATTCTTCCCCAGCTCCGCAGCGCGGGGCACGTCACGCGCGGTTGGCTCGGCGTGATGATCCAGACGATCACTCCCGAACTCGCCAAAGAACTCGAGCTCCAGGACGAATCGGGCGCGCTGGTGTCGAAGGTCGTGCCAGACGGCCCAGCCGCGAAAGCGGGGGTCGAGCGCTCCGACGTCATCGTCGAATTCGACGGCCAGCCGATCGAGGATTTGAGCGCGCTGCCGAGGGCAGTTGCCGAAACAGCCGTGGGCAAGACGGTCAAGGTCGTCATCGTTCGCGACGGCAAGCGAAAGACCCTGCGCGTGAAGGTCGGCGAATTGGACCAGCCCGAATTGAGCGAACTCGCCAGGAAGCCGGCGAAGGGCCCGGCAGAATTCGGGCTGGTGGTTCAGGATTTGAACCCGGAACTCGCGAAGCGACTCGGACTCGACACGACCGAGGGGGTACTCATCACCTCCGTGCAACCCGGGAGCCCGGCGGATGATGCACAGCTTCGCAGAGGCGACGTGATCCTCGAGGTCGACCGGTCCGAGATCGAAGACGTCGAGGACCTGCGGGCTCAGCTCGACGCAGCCGATGACGGCGCGCTGTTCCTGATCCGCCGGGGAGACGCGACGATTTTCGTCCCCATCAAACGCAGCACCGGCTAGGAGCCTGACTCACGACGCGAAATCGGTGTTGAGCACACGATTCAATTCAATTGGGGACGGTGTTGAACACACGATTCAATTGGGGACGGTGTTAAACACACGATTCAATTGGGGACGGTGTTAAACACACGATTAAGCATGTGGGGTCTGCTCTGGGGAGCCGGGGGGAAGGGCCACTCGCTCAGAACTCGATCCGGCCAACTCGGCCCCGGCTAGTGAAGCTCAAGTCAAATCAGTCATGGTCTGCCCGGGCACGCAGCCCTTCCCCCCGGCTTCCCAGCGAAATCGCTGCTAGCGCGTGAAAAAGGACCATCGCGTTCAGCGGCTTGGTCTAATGCGATGTCACTCGGGTGCGGTGACGGGAGGCTTGAGGGCGACATGGGGTTTGAGCCCGATGGCCTCCCGTCATCGCACCCGAGCAGCAACTCCCGCAGAGGAGTTCGACCAGTACGCCAATACGCAGGTTCAGCGCGATCTGGGCCCTTGTTCCTGCCTGCTGGGTGCATAAATTCCACGCTATGCGGATGGACAAACTCACGATCAAAAGCCAGGAGGCGCTCGCAGCAGCCCAATCGATCAGCAGCGCGCGAGCGCAGAGTGCGATCGAACCCGCCCACCTGCTCCGGGCACTGCTCGAGCAACCCGAGGGCAGCACGCTTCCCGTTCTCCAGAAGCTCGGTGTTCCGATCGATCGGCTCCAATCGGAGCTCGAGAAACTGATCGCCGAGATGCCCAAGGTCACGGGAGGCGCGCAACCGCAGCTGAGCCAGCGGCTGAGCGCTGCGATTGAAACCGGTTTCGCCGAGGCCGATGCGCTCAAGGACGAGTTCGTTTCCACCGAGCATCTCCTGCTCGGAATCGCCGCCGAGAAAGACGACCCAGCCGGTCGCGTGCTGCGCGAAGCGGGCGCGAATCGCGAAGCCATCCTCAAAGCCCTGGTCTCCGTACGCGGGGGTGCGCGCGTGACCGATCCCGATCCGGAGTCCAAATACCAGGCGCTCGCCAAGTTTGGCCGCGATCTCACCGACGCCGCGCGGCTCGGGAAGATCGACCCCGTCATCGGCCGCGACGACGAAATCCGGCGCGTCATCCAGGTTCTCAGCCGTCGCACCAAGAACAACCCCGTACTGATCGGCGAGCCCGGTGTCGGCAAGACCGCCATCGCCGAGGGCCTCGCCCAGCGCATCGTTGCAGGCGACGTTCCCGAATCGCTGGCGGACCGCCGCCTGGTCGCCCTCGACATCGGAGCCCTGATCGCCGGCGCGAAGTACCGCGGCGAGTTCGAAGATCGGCTGAAGGCCGTTCTGCGCGAGATCGCGGAAGCCGACGGCAACGTGATCCTCTTCATCGACGAACTGCACACCATCGTGGGAGCGGGCGCCGCAGAAGGCGCCGCCGATGCCGCCAACATGCTCAAGCCCGCACTGGCCCGCGGAGAACTACACTGTGTCGGCGCGACCACACTGAACGAGTATCGAAAGCACATCGAGAAAGACGCTGCCCTGGAACGTCGATTCCAACCCGTGATCGTCGGCGAGCCCAGCGTCGAGGACACGATCTCGATCCTGCGCGGTCTCAAGGAGCGCTACGAAGTCCATCACGGCGTTCGCATCCAGGACGCCGCAATTGTCGCTGCGGCGACACTTTCGAATCGATACATCACCGACCGCTTTCTCCCCGACAAAGCGATCGACCTGGTCGACGAAGCCGCGAGTCGCGTGCGCGTGCAGATCGATTCCATGCCGGAAGAGCTCGATCAGCTCGACCGCAAGTGCACCCAGCTCGAGATCGAGCGCGAGGCGCTCAAGAAAGAGACCGACGCAGCGAGTGCCGAGCGATTGGAGCGCGTCGAGCGCGAAATCGCCGAACTGCGCGAACAATGCGATGGTATGAAGGCGCGCTGGGAAAACGAGAAGAACTGCATCGCGGACCTGCGGAAGCACAAGGAGCGGCGCGAGGAACTCAACGCCGAATTCAATCGCACCCAGCGCAGCGGAAACCTCGAACGCGCTGCCGAGATCCGCTACGGCGAGCTCGTCCAGCTCGAGCAGGAGCTCGCGACGATCGAAGCCTCATTGGCGACCCTGCAGGCCGAGGGCTCCCTGCTTTCAGAAGAAGTGACGGCCGACGAAGTCGCCGAAATCGTTTCGATGTGGACCGGAATCCCCGTCAGTAAGATGCTCGAAGGGGAGCAGGAAAAGCTGCGCGAGATGGAGCAAGTGCTCCGACGGCGCGTCATCGGTCAAGAGGACGCGCTGCGTGCCGTGTCGGGCGCCGTACGTCGGGCCCGAGCCGGGCTGCAGGATCCGGATCGGCCGATCGGCTCGTTCATCTTCCTGGGTCCGACGGGTGTCGGCAAGACCGAAACCGCCCGGGCGCTGGCTGAATTTCTCTTCGACGACGAGCGCGCGATGGTGCGCATCGACATGAGCGAATTCATGGAGAAGCACTCGGTGGCGCGTTTGATCGGCGCGCCTCCGGGATACGTGGGCTACGACGAGGGCGGTACCCTCACAGAAGCCATCCGGCGGCGACCGTATTCGGTCGTGCTCTTCGACGAACTCGAAAAAGCCCATCCCGACGTCTTCGGCGTACTGCTGCAGATTCTCGATGACGGGCGACTGACTGACGGCCAGGGCCGGACCGTCGACTTTCGCAACGCGGTGCTGATCATGACTTCGAATATCGGCAGCGAGCACATCGTCGAACTCTCGGGGCGCGACCAGCAGGAAATCGAGCGCCGGGTCGACGAGGCCTTGCACGCACACTTCAAGCCCGAGTTCCTCAATCGCATCGACGAGACGATCGTCTTCCACTCGCTCAGCCGCGACGAGTTCCACCAGATCGTCGACATCCAGCTGGAGCGTCTGCGCGCCCGATTGCAGCAGCGGAGACTCGAAATCGAGGTCAGCGATAGCGCGCGGGAGCTGTTGGCCGAGCGAGGCTATGACGCCCACTACGGCGCGCGACCGCTCAAGCGGGTCATTCAGAGAATGATCGAAGACCCCCTCGCGGTGCAGATCCTCGATGGCGATTTCCCCGAGGGCTCCAAGATCGCGGTGGAGACGAACGCGGCGGGGGATGCGTTCGAATTTCGCAACGCCTGACACGGATTCGATCGAATCGAACAGGCTGATTTGGGGCGCGGTGCCTCAGTACGCCGTCGGCGACCGGTGCTGATAGTGGTCGCCGTCGCTGAAACCGAGGCTTCGGTAGTAGACGCGGGTGCCCACCGCGGAGATCACCGCGAGATCCTCGAACCCCGCGTCTCGAGCGAGCTGCGCCGCGCGATCGATCAACCGCCTCCCGAGACCCCTGTGCTGGGCGCGACCCTCCGCGCGCCGACCCAGCCCGAGCGAGCCTCCGTAGACGTGGACTTCTCGAATCAGGGCACTGGTTCGCAACTCGGGATCGGGTAGCGGTACAACCGGCAGCGAGAGGCGCAGAAATGCGACGAGGCGATCCTCCGGAGTGGCAAACTCCAGGAAGTGTTCTTCGCCGATCGAGGTTCGATACACCTGGGCCTTCAGCCGCAATGCCTCTACCGAAAATCCCGATCCGCGAATTTCTCGCGCGCGAATATCCCGACAGACGCCCCCGCGACCACGCAAGCGATCTTCCGCAACCTCTCGCAGGTTCGTCATCTGATTGCCCGCCACGATGTCGCGGGAGGAGAAATCCCGGATCACGCGGGTGAGGCGGCAGTAGCTCGGGGTGCGCTCGAGGCATCCGGCGAGGAGATCGACCAACTCGTCGTGTCGATAGGGGCGCCATTCCCCCCGCTCGTAGTTGCCCATCAGCTCGGCGCTCTCGATCAGACTGCAGGGATAGAGCTTGAGCTCGTCGGGTCGAAAGTCCGGATCGTCGAAGAGGCGAGCAAAATCGTCGGCATCCTGCTCGGCTGACGAACCGAGCAGATTCGGCATCCAATGGGCGTGCAGCTTGAAGCCGGCGCCGCGAAGCAGGCGCAGCGCGCGCCGGGACGCCGCGACATCACAACCGCGCCGGTTCGCTTCCAACACCCGATCCGAGAGGCTCTGAAGCCCGATCTGGACCTTGGTCCCGCCGAGCCTCCGGATCCGCCGAACTTCTTCGGAAGAAATGTGATCCGGCCGCGTCTCGACCACGAGGCCGACGCTGCGACAGGCAGCGGTCTCATTGACGAGATGCGCCGCTTCGAGTTCCACCCAATTCGCGCGCTCGCTCGGATCAAGCAGCGCGGGTCCATGCGTCTCGCGTAGCAGCCCGCCGACGAGTTGGTTGTAGGTGGCGTCGGATTCACGACCATTGAGTCGCGATGGCAGCTCGCGGAATCGAACCGGCGCCGCGCCGGCCTCCGCGCGGCGATCGACACCTTTGCCAAAGTCATTCAGCGCGTCGAAGCAACGCTTCACGAACCAGATCTGGTAGGCCTCCGGGTGGAACGACCAGGTTCCGCCCAGCACGATCAACTCGACCTTGGCGACGGGGTGTCCCATGCTCTGGTAGGCGCGCAGGCGATTCCAGGTCTGCAGGTAGGGGTCGAAGCGATTGTCCTCGGCCCGCTGCGCGCCGGGCTCGTTGGATAGATAGCTCTTTGGCATGCGCACATCGTTCGGACAGAAAATGCACTTGCCGGGGCACGGGTACGGCTTCGTGAGTACCGTAACGGGCGTGACACCGCTCAGCGTTCGAATCGGGCGCAGTCGCAGCCGCTCCACGAATGCTTCTGGGTCGAGATCGCGCTGGTGGGTCGAACCGAATCTTCGAAAACCGGCGATGATCTCACTGCGCGAGAAAAATCCGGTTCCACTCCGGGGGTATTTCTTGAGAATCCGATCGAGCGTTCGGGAGTCGAAATCCGACTCGCCCGCGATCTCGTCGATGATCGCTACGAGTTCCCGCCGGTGAGGCGTCGGGTCAAATTCCTTTCGCGGCCTTCGGACCGTGAGCTCCGGCACCAACAACACCTCCCGCCGCAGATCGGCTACTGTATCGCAGACGGCATCATGGACGAGCAGACGGCCCGCTCCCTCAACGCGATCAACCGAACCTTCTACAGCGCGAACGCGGCTGAATTCGACCAGGCTCGGTCGGCGCCCTGGCCTGGCTGGACGCGATTGCTACCGCGCATCCAGCAAACCCGCGGAGAGGCGGCTGCGGCAGCGCTCCAGGTGCTCGACGTGGGGTGCGGGAACGGTCGGTTCGGCGCCTTTCTGGCCGATCGGCTGCCAGCTGGCGAGATCCACTACTGCGGAATCGATTCGAGCCCACTGCTGATTTCCCGCGCAAGGCAGCGCGCCCTTCCCTTCGCGGGTGTCGAGTTTCGCCAAACGGACTTCGTGGAGACCGGCAACGACCTGCCCAAAGGACCGTTCTCGCTGATTGGACTCTTCGGAATCCTGCACCACATACCGGGCCACACCCATCGGCGGGATCTCTTGCAGCGGCTCGGCGAGCGTCTGACACCCGGCGGGATCCTCGCGTTGACCAGCTGGCAATTCGAGGCGTTCGCGCGCTTCCAGAGCCGGCTGATTCCCTGGTGCGAATACAACCGAACCGCCGCCGATCCGATCGACACCGCTCAACTCGAACCGGGCGACCACCTCCTACCCTGGGGCGATGGGGGTTCGGCCCACCGCTATTGCCATTTCACGAGCGAAAGCAACACGCGCGAGCTGCTCGAAGGCCTGTCGTTCGAGGTCATCGAGAGCTACACGGCGGACGGCCGCGAAGGGAATCTCAACCGCTACTTCATTTGTCACTTCAGCAACACGCAAGTCGAGCCGAAGAACGGCGGGATGCGAAGCTGAGCGCCAGTTTGACGCCCAGCTGAAAAATGCAACGAGGAGTGCCCATGGAGCGCCGGGACCGATTTCTGCCTCCCTACGTCTCGACCCGATCGACGGCGCGGCTGCTCACGATCCTGCTCCTGGTCACAGCAGCCGTAGCGGGCCTGTCCGCGGGTTTCGAGATCTCGCAGATCCAGTTTCTCTCGAGCATCGGCAGCTACACGGAGGTCGACGAGGATACGCGCTGGGCCCACACCTTGATCCGGAACAGCCTACTCGCGTCCCGGCTGGTGCTTTATGGGGCGATCGCCGTGACGTTCATCATCTGGCTCCATCGCTGTCGAATCAACGTGCGCGCGTTCGGGTGTCGACGTTTTCGCTATTCGCGCATCTGGACGATCATCGGATTCTTCATTCCGATCATAAACTTCCTCCGCCCCTACCAGGTCGTATCGGAAGTCTGGCGGGCGAGCGATCCGCGTGCTGTCGAGACACCGGTGGCGTGGATCTCCATGCCGGTTTCGAAATTCGTCCCCGCCTGGTGGGTGACGCTCATCGCAAGCGCATTGCTCGAGATGCTGGTTGCGGCACTCGTCACGCATTCGGGAGTCACGGTCGGCGATCTATTCACGGCGCGAAGCATCGGAGTGCTGGTGGGCATCACATCTGCCTCGAGCGCGGTCTTGGCCTATCTGGTCGTCTCCGGGATCGAAGAATCCCAGGAGGAGAAATGGGCGATCATCAGCCGAGCCGAGGCGGAGGCGGACGCCGCGGACCCCTACCGGATCGATCTATCGATTGAACCCGAGCCTCCCGCCATCACCGCGAGGTCGATCTGGAAAGCCCACACCACCGACTCGTAACAGCGAGCCGGGATCCCTGAATGGATTTGGACAGGCCGCGGAGGGGCGATCTTTCTTGACATACCCCAGCGCGGGGCTGTTATCATCTGGACTGGATCGAAGGAGACGTTCGAATTGTCGTCCTCAACCGTGCGAGCTTTTGCGTACTTCGGCTTTGCCTGGTGGGCCCACTGGGCTCGGAGGGACGTGCTCGCCTAGCAGCTGATTCGAGAACACGTCGACCCGAGCCCCGAGAGAGATCTTGGGGCTTTTTGTTTATGGCCCCTCGGCAACCGAGGATCAAAGGAACGGAAGATGCGCGAACCCATTGAGGATCGAAATCTGATCGACATCCAGGCGCTGATCTCACCGCGGAACTTGAAGGCCGCGGTACCGACGAGTGCAGCCGCAGCGAATACGGTGATCGAGGCGAGGCGGGCCATCCGGGAGGTGATCCACGGACGAGACGCGGACCGACTGGTCGTCATCGTCGGCCCCTGCTCGATACACGATCCGGAGGTGGCCCTGGAATACGCACGGCGGCTGCGCGGCATCGCAGAACACAGCGCGGACGCGATGCTCCTCGTGATGCGCACCTACTTCGAAAAACCGCGCACCACCGTCGGCTGGAAGGGGCTGATCAACGATCCCAGGCTCGATGGCTCCTGCGATGTCGCCCACGGTCTCGAAATCGCCCGACGGCTGCTGGTGGAGATCAACGAGCTCGGAATCCCCTGTGGGAGCGAGGTGCTCGACCCCTTCACACCGCAGTTCGTCGCGGACCTGCTCTGCTGGGGCGGGATTGGTGCGCGCACGAGCGAGAGCCAGACCCATCGCCAGCTCGCGAGCGGCCTGTCGATGCCGATCGGTTTCAAGAACGGAACGGACGGAGGACTCGACGTTGCCGCGAACGCGATGGTCGCGTCGAGCCACCCGCACACCTTTCTCGGCATCACGGCAGACGGCGAGTCCGCGCTCGTGCGGACCCGGGGCAACCCCGATCGACACATCGTGCTCAGGGGCGGCAGAAAGGGCCCGAACTTCGCCCCCGAGTTCGTCGCCGAGGCTGCCAGACTCGTCGCAGAACAGGGCCTCGCGCGCCCGGTCATGCTCGACTGCTCCCACGCCAACTCGGGCAAGGACCACAACCGCCAGGGATTCGTCTGCCGCGAGGTACTCGATCAGGTCCGGGCCGGAAACCCTTCGATCATGGGCCTGCTCCTCGAGAGCAATCTGGAGCCGGGCCGGCAGAACTGGCAGCCCGGCATTCCGTTGAGGCGCGGAATCTCGATCACGGACGCCTGTATCGGCTGGGAGGAGACCGAAAGGCTGCTCCACGAGATCGCCGAGACCGTGCGGATCGGGAAGTCGGCCTCCACAGGCGAGCGCAGCGCTCTCATAGACCGGCAACTTCGGATCTGAAACGCGCGGTCCGATACGCGCTCAATCGGCAGCGGCGCAGGGCCGATGATGGCTCTGTAGTCATGCATTCCCACCATTCGGTCAGGATCGTTCTTGGGACCGCAATCTGGGGGTTCGTCTTCGCAGCGAACCCATTGCCTTCGCTCGCCCAGCTCGCTCCCAGCGCTGCCGATTCCGCACGCGCGCATTCGGACGACGAGTACGAAGTGTTGATGGCGGAGATCAATTCGGTGTTGGGTCACGATTTCGGGCCCGCCGAACCAGAGTCGGCACCGGAGCCAGAGCCCGAAGCGGACACCCAGATCGATTTCCCGTTGCAGAGAGCGACCGCTCCACCTCCGGTGCCCTCGCAAACCCTCCGCAAGCGGATCGAATCCGGAACGAATCGGATCCTCGCGTGGTCGGTGCACATCGTCCCCGCGAAGCCCGGTCGGATCATCACCGATCTGCGCGAGGGAAACTGGACGCGCGATATCGAGGTTGCGCTTCTCGATCTGCTCCTCGCTGTGCTCGTCGGGCTGCTCGCCGCCAGAGAACTTCGCGGGCACGGCGACGTGTCGGTGAGCCTGCACTATCCAGCAGATCTGTGCGGGACCTTCAACGTCCGCGTCTCGAAGCGGAAAATACCGATCCCCCATCAGCGCTTCGCGAAGGCGATGGATCCGGACCTCGCCAAACGCGAGGCGAACGCGGCATCTCGCTTCGAGCACACCATGGTGTCCCGGGAAACGCATTTCCGGGATCTGCAGGCGCGAAGCTACATCGTGATGGTCTACGGCTACCTACAACCCCTCGATGGCGAGAAGATCCTCGCCACCCACCTCGTTGAGCAGAAGGTGCGGGTCCGCCGCGGTCACACCGAGCGCCTCGACTTCGACTTCCATCCGAGCGAGTGCAGTCTCGACGTGAATGTCATCTGGGAACGCCGCCCCGTGACAGATGCCCTCGTTGCGATTCGCGGCGCTCCGGGGTCCCTGCGTTACGCGCGCGGAGCCATCGCTCGCATTGCGTTGACGCGTGGAAGCCACGTTCTGGTCGTCGGTAGCAGCGATCGGGTGACGGAGCACGATCTCAACATCACGTCCTACCAGCCGATCAGCATGGAGGTCGACCTCGGGAGCCGAGACCACATCCTCTTCAGCGGTTGCCCTCCGGCCGTCGAGCCGTACCTGCACGGAGACCTGGCCGCCGCCGCGCGGATTCTCGAACGCGACGGGCAGGCGAAGGTCGCGCACCTGATCCTCGCGCGGCTCCACCACGAACGAGGCCAGAACGAGACCGCAGCCGAACACTACGAGGCGTGTGGGCATCCGCTCGACGCCGCCGAAATCCACGGAGCCCTCAATCGATTCGACCGGGCCGCTGAACTCTTCACGGAAGCCGGAGAGCTTGCGCGCGCGGGCGAGATGTGGCGTGCGGATGGCCAGTACTCCAAGGCCGGTGAAGCCTACGAGCGAGCAAACCGATTGGACACCGCGGTGGAATGCTACTGCAAGGCCGAGGACGTTTTGCGCTGGACGGTGGCCCTGGACCGCCGGGGCCTCCCATTCGAAGCCGCCCAAGTCGCGATCGAGTACGAAAATTGGGAGTGCGCGATCAGAAGCCTGCAGCAGGTCTCTCACTCGGATCCGAACTACGCTACGGCGAGCAACCTGCTGGTCGACGCCTACCAGCGCGTCGGTCAAATCGACCTCGCGCTGAACAAGATCGAGGAGTTGGTGAACGCGGTGGGAATCGAGGCGGCTCCGCTCGAATCCTGCGATCGGCTGGGGCAGTTGTTGGAGGCGAGTGGACAGCTCGATCGCTCGATCAACGTCTTGGAGACGCTGCGCGGGCGCGATGCCGACTATCCGAACATTTCGACCCGTATCGAAGCGCTGAGGAAGCAAGCCAATGAAGAAGCCACGACCGGGGCGATATCCGCCGCTGGCGACGCGTTTGGAGAGGGATCTCGCTACGAGATCATCTCCGAGCTGGGTCGCGGTGGCATGGGCGTGGTCTCCCGCGCGAGGGATCTCCGGCTCGGGCGGGTGGTCGCCCTCAAGCGCTTGCCCGACAACCTCCGCAACCATCCCAAGGCCGTACAACTCTTCCTTCGCGAGGCGCGCTCTGCCGCGGCGCTCAATCACCCGAACATCGTCACCGTCTACGATGCGGGCCAGGAAGACGGCATCCTCTACATCACAATGGAACTCCTCGAGGGAACCCCACTGCAAGAGATCCTCAAGAGTCGGGGCCGCCTGACGGTGCGCGACACCGCGCGACTCGGGATCCAGATCGCAAAGGGCCTGCAGTACGCCCACGAGCACCAGATCATTCACCGCGACATCAAGACCGGAAATCTCTTCTTCACGACCACCAAGAAGGTGAAGATCATGGATTTCGGTCTCGCGAAGATGGTGCAAGAGGTGCGCCGCGAGGCGACGGTGATCGGTGGCACGCCCTACTATATGGCTCCGGAGCAGAGCCTTGGGGACGCGGTCGACCACCGCGCCGACCTCTACTCCCTGGGCGTCACGCTATTCGAACTCGTGACGGGCTGCGTGCCGTTCACCGAGGGCGACGTCTCCTACCATCACCGCCACACGCCACCGCCCGATCCCCGCGAGAAGATCGATGACATTCCCGCGGAACTCGCCGAATTGATCCTTCAACTGCTCGCCAAGGATCCCGACGATCGCTGTCAGTCCGCGCAGGAGGTCAGCGACCGCCTGCTACCCCTCTCTATGACGTAGTGCGTCAATTGGAGATGGTGTTCAATTCAATTGGGGACGGTGTTGAACACACGATTCAATTGGGGACGGTCAATTGGGGACGGTGTTGAGCACCGATTGAGCCTGTTCAATTGGGGACGGTGTTGAGCACCGATTGAGCCTGTGGGGTCTGCGTTGGGGAGCCGGGGGATTCGCTGCTTGCGCGTGGCAAAGAACCAGCGTATTCAGCGGCCCGATCTAATGCGATGTCACTTGGGTGCGGTGACGGGAGGCTTGAGAGCGACATGGGGTTCGAGCCCGATGGCCTCCCGTCACCGCACCCCTGTAACCAACTGTCGCAGAGGAGTTCGACTCGGATTCTGGCGCACGATGCAAAATGAGGCTGGCCGCGCGTGTTCTCGTTGGGTTAAAGCGCGCCTAGTCAGCCCTTTCGTGAGTCTCGGGTCAGCCTAGCTGGCGAATCCTGCGGATTCGCTTTGCGGCGTCGGCTCAGCCTCCTAGATCCGCGGGCGGAAGCCTGCCGCTTGGCGCACTTCGTCGAGGACCGGGCCACCGATTTCGCGCGCGCGTTTCGCGCCGTCCAGCAGCACGCTCTCGACTTCGTCGGGGCGTTTCTCGAGGTCCGCGCGGCGCTCGCGCATCGGGCCGAAGTAAGCGAGCAGTCGGCGGAGTAGGTCTTTCTTGACATCGCCATAACCGAGTCCGCCCGCGCGCGCCCTTTCGAACATCTCCTCTCGCTCGTCGGGCGCTGCAAAGAGGGTCCAGATCTCGAACACGGTCGCCTTGGTATCCTTGGGGTCCTCTACCGGCGTGGAGTCCGTCACGATACCCATCACGGCCTTCTTGATCTGCTTCTCGGTCGCAAACATCGGAATTCCGTTGTCGTAGGACTTGCTCATCTTGCGACCGTCGGTGCCGGGTACGACGGCGACGTCGTCGAGGATCTGGGGTTCGGGAAGCGTGAGCACCTGCGCGCCGTAGGCTCGGTTGAAAGCCTCCGCCATGTCCCGCGCCATCTCGATGTGCTGTTTCTGGTCGCGGCCTACCGGTACCAGGTCGGCGCGGTAGAGCAGGATGTCCGCGGCCATCAAGACCGGATACGCGAAGAGTCCGTGAGTGGCGGACTGCCCCTGCGCGAGCTTGTCCTTGTAGGCGTGGCCGCGCTCGAGCAACCCCATGGGCGTTACCGTCGAGAGATACCAGGCGAGTTCGCAGACCTCGGGAACGTCGGATTGGCGAAACAGGATGGCCTGAGCGGGATCGAGGCCGCAGGCCAGGAAATCGAGTGCCACTTCGCGGCTGTAGCGGCGCCTCCGCTCAGCATCGCGAACGCCGCTCATCGAGTGGAGATCGGCGATGAAGATCAGGGTCTGGTATTTCTGCTGCAGCGCGACCTGTTGACGCAGCGCACCGAAGTAGTTGCCGATGTGCAGATGATCGTGGGACGGCTGGGTGCCCGAGAGAACCCTCATTGGTACGCGCCCTCGACGTAGGTGAGCCAGTGATCGAACGCCGCGTCGCCGCCGCGGGTGATCGCCTCGAAGCGCTCCCGCAGTGCGAGCGTCTTCGGACCCGCAGCGCCGTCACCAATGGTTTGGCGGTCGATCTCGACGACTGGGCAGATCCCCGTAGCGGTGCCGGTTACGAAGACCTCGCGGGCTTGGAGCAGGGCCTCGCGCGTGACGGCGTCTTCGCGCACGTCGGTACCGTCGTGCTTGGCGATCTCGATGGCCGTACTGCGGGTCACGCCGAGCAGCACGTTGCGGTCGGACGGTGTTCTGAGCGTGCCGTCGGCGTCGAAGATAAACACGTTGGTGGTCGGTCCTTCGGCGATGTAGCCATCTTCATCTACGAACAGGACATCATCATAGCCCTGACGGCGCGCTTCCCATTTGGCGGCCATCGGCGAGACGTAGTTCGCGGAGACCTTGGCCTGGGGATCGACGATGTCGCGGCGCCGGTTGCGGCGCTTCTTGTCGATCCAGAGGCGCAACGCCGCGCTCGCGGGCTGCTGCCCACCGGGCTTGCGGGCCGCGATGTCCGCGCCGGGGTCGTAGGCGGCGATCGCTAGGCTCACGCGATCGTCCGCGGGCACGACGTCAATTTCGATGGAGCCGATGAACGCGCTGACCTTCACGGCTGTCGCCCCGGGGTTCGCGCGAACCGTCAGCACGATCGCCGCGCGGATCTCCTCGCCGCTCAATCGGAGGGGCAGGCCGATGAGCTCGGCGGAGCGCAGCAGGCGCTCGACGTGCTCGCGCAAACGGAAGATCGCCGGCCCCCGCGGAGACTCGTGGACACTCAGGTAGTCGAAGATCAGCGAGCCGCGCTGCAGGCTATGCGACAGGATGTGGACGGTTGCGCGATCCCAGGGCACGAGTTCGCCATCCAACCAGATCTGGCGGTCGGGAGGCGTTTCGGGGGCTGGCTCGACGGGACTTCTGGACACACGCGGGAGGGTATCACGGCAGCACCCGCTGGCCGTCTGGCAGCTCGGACGTCGATCGATCGGCGGATTCGGACGCCCGCACTGCCCGCGGCCGCCACCCGGTCCGGGAATCGGCGCGAGCCGCGCCGATCCAAACCCCAATTCACCCCGGGAAGCTGCGCGGATTTCAGGCTAGAATCCGGCCTCCGCTTCACCCGTTGCAGGCACGCTTCACCCGTTGCAGGCACTGCCGACGTAGCTCAGCTGGTAGAGCAGCGCATTCGTAATGCGCAGGTCATCGGTTCGAATCCGATCGTCGGCTCCGCCCAACCCTTCGATCCCGCTCGGTTCTTCATTCGCAAGGCCTATACCTTCTTGACGCCGGGGCAGTGCGCCGTCGGCGGCGCCCAGAGAGGAGCGCCAGGAGTCCGATTCCCGGGCCCAGCTGCCAGAGAGCGCCGGGCTCGGGAAGGAGGGTAAAATGCGTACCATTGAGTGCGAAGGTGCCGTTGTCGTTGAGTGGAGCGTAGGTCGCGTTGGTGGTCGCCCACATGTCCACGTCGGCGATGATTAGGAGCCTGCCCGCCCCGGGCGCGTAGTCTCCCCGGTTCCAGTAGGCCGCCGTGATCTGCCCGCTGCCATTGGTGGCGC
>JADFQO010000004.1 GCA_022561775.1 Myxococcales bacterium
ACGAAGTTCAGCTCGCCTTCCATCCTCAGATAGTCCATGTACCGACGGACGTTTACCTGGTGGGCCAGGTTCCCGAAGACATCGAAGCCGGCGACCAGCGCGTAGTAGATGCGCTCGAACTGCGAGTAATCGATCACCCACAGTGTGCGGGGCAGCCCCCCCAGTACGCCCTTGTGGACCGACGCGCTGTCGAAGTGGCGGTAGATGGTCAGCACTGGAGTGTCCCTGTCACGCTCGCCCTTCCAGATGGCTTCGATGCCTAGGCCGTCCGGATCCGTCTCGTCATACAGCTCCGTCTTCGCTCGATAGAACCTGACGTAGCGGTCCCGGTAGTCATCGCTGAAGGTCTTGACGATTCTCGCACTGCTTCCCGCCTCGGTCGGAAGGCGCAGGTTCTCCGCCTGTTCGACCAGGAAGTCCGGGTGAGCCAGCGTCTGATCCGAGTCCGGGTCCAGAAACATCACCCAGAAGTGATCGTGGATCACGTTCAGCGCAATCTGGCCCTTGCAGACCGGGCCTCGGATGAAGGTTCGAAGCATGTATTCCGCGTGGTCCAGCAGGAACTGATACCGAACGCGGGGCGGAATCTGTGCGTATATCAGGAACGGGTTCGCACCGGTCCGGTCGCCGAGCGCCACACGGTGCGGCGTCTCGAGCCACTGGGTGTCGATGAACAGCTCCCGGTAGCGTTCGAGGACCTCGTCGCTGAACTCGACGACCATGTGGGTCTTGTAGACGATCTTCGAGTGAATCTTCCTGAATCGGTAGTAGAGAAGATCGACTCCGGGATCGTCGTAGGGTCGCACTGTCGCGATGACCGAGATGGGCTGGCCCGGAGGGGTCGTGGATCGGACCATCTGGTAGAACTCGCCCGGCTGGGCCGCGCTGAAGCTCAGGTGTGCCAGGAAGAAATGCTCGTAGAGATAGCGCGCTGTCATCGCATGCTTGGCGTCATCCCGATTGAGAAACGTCTCCCACTTCGCGATCTCTACCGCCGCCGCTTGCGAGGGCCTGGTCAGCTCCGCCTGTTCCTTCGGCGTGGGCCCGACAGCGCCCTGCTGCAGCCACGATGCGAGGATCGAGTACTCCCGGGGTGACAGCGCGGGAAAGCCGAACGGCATCCCGCGGTCGGGGTGACGATCGAGGAAGGCGCTCACCTCGCGAGTGTTCGCCGCGCAGGTGAGGTCGGTCGCTTCGGCCTGATACTCACCGCGGCTGCGTGGACGCTTCATCTTCGCTTCGAGAAGGTGAAGCAGGACGGAGTTGTTGTACATGCCGGCGGCGGTGTTCTGCGCGACGCTGTGGAACCCTTTCGTCCGCCAGTCCTCCGTCGTCTGTGCATCGATGAACAGACGAGTGGGATCCTGGCCCCTCAGCCGTGAACTGGAATACACCGGATCCTTGCTGCCGCCGCGATCCAACCCTTCGAAGGATCCCAGCTTCAGCTGGCACGGCGCGTTGTAGCACGAGTGACAGGCGACGCAGCGCTTCTCGAGAATCGGCTCGACGTCGCCGAGATAGCTTACGGGCGGCGCCAGCGTCTCCACCTTCACCGGTGGAACGATCTGGATGCAGGCGACGACCAGCAGGGCCGCCGCAGCGAAGGGATACGCGAGTCGAGGCATCGTGGGTTTTCCCCTGTTGAGTCGTGGATCCGACCCGGTGTGCACGCGCTGTGCAAGATTGCAACGAGAGCTGGCTCGGTCTCCGTCTCACACAGCGCAGCGCCGCGGTAGGCGCGTCCCGCCCAGCTTCAGGATGTGCCGAAACCCGTCGCGGGAAACCGGGGTCACGTATTCTACCCAGATCTCAGCAGGATGGCGGCAGACGTATGTTTGGGGTTGGCGGGGCCGTTCAACGCGAAAAGCAGACAGAGAATGAGGAGGCCACGCGGTGTACCAGACCTATGCTGCGTGGGCCGAGACCTGCCCTGCCACCGGCAGCATCGGCGGCACCGGCAGGGTGCAGACTGTGTCCCAGCAGGCCATGACGAAGGTACTGTCGGGGTGCTGGAACTCGGCTTGAATATGCCCCCGGCCGACGGCCTTCACGGTTTGCAGTTGCAGGCGCCCTCTTTGCAGGCGTCGTAGGTGTTCCCCAGCTCGTCTTCGAGGATGAAGACGGGATTCCCCCTTTGGAACGTCATCGAAGACTTTCGACGCGACTTGAGCGGGCTAAGTAGACCACGCCGATGCCGGTCTCGGGGGTCCCGACCAGCAGCCAGACCTCACAATACTGGACGCCGCGCAACGAGTTGAAGGACTTTTCGGTCGGCGCAGTGGGTTCCGGAACCGGTTTTTGGGCCTGCGCCTGTGTGGTGAAGGCGAAGGCGCTGAACAGCGGACTGCGCGGGTGCCCCTAGTCGAACCGCTCGGACAACAGCTGGTTCACCCGTTCCACCGCATCCGCGTTGTGCAGAATACCGGAGTGGTCGTCGTCGTATCCGCGCAACGTGCTCGCCTGCTGCTGGGCTTCCATGCGTAGCGCGCTGGCCATCGTCACGGCTCCATCGTCGGAAACGCTCGACGAGCCGCTCTTGCGGAAGCCGAACAGCATGTGGAACTCGGCGCGCGGTGGAAGACGCTTCAGCGTCTGCTCGTTCTCGTCTTCGTAGAAGATCCACCACTGGTAGTCGCTGCCGGGATCCATGTCGCGGAAAGACAGGGGCAACTCCACCGGTGCATCTCCGGCACGCGCCGCGTTGACGTCGCCGGCCCACGGTGTCGAGACCGCGATCAGCAGGCGAATATCGCTGCGATGTGTGCGCTCGAAGTACCTCGAGATTGCACCACGCGCGACGAGCCCGCCCATGCTGTGGGCCACGACCGCCATCTCGCCAAAGCCGTGCTTGGCCTGAAGCCGCTCGATCAACGACGCCAGATGCCCCGAGATTCCGCTGCGAGGAGGGAAGCCGAGGCTGAAGCCAGACGGGTAGAAGTAGAACCAGGCCTGAAAGCGCTCGCGGTCGAGCGAGTCGATCAAGCTGGAGAACTGCTGCGGATAGCCGCTGATGCCATGCACGAACAGCACGGGTATGCGATCGGGATCGTAGGGTTCCATGAAGTAGATCCCCATGATGCCTTCGTTCATGAAGTCGTCGATGCGCCACAGGCCTCTCGCGCCGGCTTCGCGTCCGAACCGCTCGTCGTTGAGGTCTTCGCAGATTTCACCCTGCACGGTCCACGCCCACAGGCTGAAGGCTCGCTGGTCCTCGGGCGTGCGTGCGACGATTCCGAAAACGTCGATCGACTCGGTCAGGCCGGGAACGCGGCCATCGGTCGGGATGAGGACGTCATAGGTGACGATGTCGCCGGGGCCGACCGTCACGGGATCTGCAATCAGCGGTCGGGCGACCGACTCATCTGGATCGTACTTGCCGTTGCGGTTGCGGTCCTCGTAGGCTCCGACCTTGTACGTGCCCGCAGCGACGGGAAACGCATAGCTTCCGGGCCGGATGCGGACGTAGGTGTCGGCCGCGACGTACGCTTCGGGGCCCTCGGGCGTCTCGCGAATGAGAACGACGACCAGCGGCCCCGCGTTGTCGTGTTCAGTCTGTACCTTCCCGTCGATGCGGCCGTATTGCTTCACGAGCTCGAGTTGCTTCTTGAATCCCATCACCTTTTGGATCGACGCGCAACCCGACAGCAGGGCCGCCAGCGTCAGTGAAGCGGCCACGACCGCGGTTGCGGGCCGACGTTGCGAGGCAGTCCTTTGGCCGCGCATCTGCGCCGATCGCCTCGAGATGTTCAGCGGCTGGCCCATCAAGTCACTCATCGAGTCGACTCCTGCTCGAACAGCGCGCAGAGCATAGGGCAGTCGTGGCCCGCGGGGTCGTCCGCGATGGCGAGCACGACTTCGACAACGCGACCCTTCACCGCGCGGGCTCGGACCATCGGCGCGCGTCAGAGATCGGGAAAATCGAGCAGGTGATGCGGGAGACATTCAGCTGTAATCGATACGCCTTGATCGGCCTCTACACGCTACTCGCTACCCTTGCCTACTTCATCTACCTACCCATGTACATCGTCAACGAACTCCAAGGAGTGTGATCGGGATGGCTCGAGATTTCTCTCGGATTGGCGAGATCATCACCCTGCTAGCAAAGATGGATCGGCGCCTCCGCGGCAGGAGCATCGAAAAGCTAGGGGGCCGGTTCGCGGGGAGCAGCCGAGAAGGTGGCCAACCCCGCTGGATTCAGCGGTCCGAGGCGTGATATAAAGAGGCGATCAGAGCCTCGCCAACGCGAAGGAAGTCGGGTGTTCAAATTCAGCGCCACCACACCTAGCAGCGCAGATCTGGCCATTCCGCCTGGCTGGCTCACCCTCTGTCACGCGTGCGATCTTCCGAGCCGCGTCGGAGACGTCCCAGCGGGCGGCACAGCTCGCTGCCCCCGCTGTGGAAGTGTTCTCTATCGAAGGGTTCGGGACAGCCTCGATCGAACACTCGCGCTCGCTCTGGCCGGCCTGTTTCTGTTTGCCGCCGCCAACGCATTCCCATTTCTCGCACTCAAGATGCAGGGAAACGTCACGCACACCACGCTATCGACGGGTGTGCGCGCCCTTTACGAGCAGGGAACGCCGATCGTCGCATCGCTGGTTCTTCTGACAACGATCGTTGCGCCGTTGTTGCAGATCTCTTCGTTGATCTTCGTGCTGGCGCCTCTGCGTTTGGGAAGACGGCTACCCGGGCAGGCGCGCGTGTTTCGCCTGCTGCGCAGGATACAGCCCTGGAGCATGATGGAAGTCTTCATCCTCGGGATCCTGGTTTCGTTGGTGAAATTGCTCGACATGGCCCAGATCGTACCCGGGATTGCGCTCTGGTCCTTCGTGCTGCTGATTCCCGTTTTGGCAGCTGCGTCATCCTCCCTCGACGCGGAGTGGGTCTGGCGACGGATCGGGCTCGCCCAATGACCCCGAGCGCAGCGACTTCCAGCATCGAGGATCTCGCGAGCTGTCACGATTGTGGTTTCGTCGTCACGCTCGCGGGCGGTGCACATCACGCTGCAACACACTGCCCGCGCTGTCGCGCAGCCGTTCACCGGCGCAAGCCGGACAGCCTCAACCGAACCTGGGCGCTCGTGATCACGGCGGCGATGCTCTACATCCCGGCCAATCTGTTCCCGGTGATGACGGTGATCTCGCTCGGAAAGGCGCAGGCCGACACGATCCTCAGTGGCGCCATCTACCTGCTGGTTCACGGGATGTGGCCGCTCGCGCTGATCGTCTTTTTCGCGAGCGTCGTGGTTCCACTGCTGAAATTGTTCGCGTTGACTTTTCTGCTGATTTCCGTTCAGAAGGGCTCGCGTTGGCGGCCCGTGGAGCGGACCAAGCTCTACCATGTCGTGGAGGCCGTGGGACGTTGGTCGATGACCGATATCTACGTGGTCACGATCCTGGTCGCTCTGGTCAGCCTCGGAAACCTCGCCACCATCGAGGCCGGAGTGGGTGCTATATACTTCGCCGGCGTGGTCGTCGCGACGATGCTCGCAGCGGAGAGTTTTGACCCGAGATTGATCTGGGATCGGGCGAGGGAATCCAATGGCTGAGGGCGAGCGAAACTCGGACGGCGAGAATACGGCCCCGTCCGGCGGCATCCGCGACGCTCTCGTCGAGCAGCGCAGCCGGCCATCGCTGGTCTGGATCATTCCCATCGTTGCGGCGTTGGTCGGCGCCTGGCTCACATTCCACACGTTTTCGCAGCGCGGTCCCGCTGTGACGATCAGCTTCGAAACTGCCGAGGGACTCGAGGCTGGAAAGACGAAGGTAAAATACAAGGATGTGGAGATCGGTTCCGTCGAGTCGATCGAACTGTCAGAGGATCTCTCCCACGTCATCGTCACCGCGCGATTGGTGAAGACAGCCAAGGGCTACCTCCGAGAGAACACCCGCTTCTGGGTGGTGCGCGCCCATGTGAGCGCGGGACGCGTCTCAGGGCTCAGCACGCTCTTTTCGGGTGCCTACATCGGCGTCGACCCTGCATTCGACGGCGCGAAGCGGAATGCCTTTGAGGGCCTGAACGCTGCGCCCGTGGTGACTTCGGATCAAGCCGGGAGTCTGTTTACGCTGCGTTCTACCGAGATGCGATCGGTCGAGATCGGCTCACCGGTGTATTTCCACGCCATCAAGGTCGGTCAGGTGGCGAGCTACGAGTTGGACGAGAGCGGTCAATTCGTGACCGTGAAGGTCTTCGTCGAGGCCCCGCACGACAAACGCATTCAACGGAATACCCAGTTCTGGAATGTGAGTGGCGTCGACATGTCGTTGAGTGCCGAAGGTGTCGAGATCGACACGGTCTCGCTCACCTCGCTTCTGATCGGTGGTATCGCGTTCGACACGCCCAGCAACCTCGAACCCGGTGGACCCGTCGAAGAGGGAACGGTCTTTAACCTGTACAAGAATCGGCTCGCGACCCGGGAACCGGTTCTGACCAAGGGAAATCGCTTCCTGTTGGAATTCGAGCAGTCGGTGGGCGGCCTGGTGGCCGGAGCCCCCGTGCAGTTCCGGGGCATCAAGATCGGCGAGGTGCTCGATGTCAGGCTCGTCATGGACGTAGAGACGACGACTCCGCGTATCCCCGTGCTAATTGAAATCCACCCCGAACTGATCGAGTTCAGCGGTCAGGAAGAGAACACTCCGGAAGAACGCTTCAAGATCATGGTGGCGCGTGGCATGCGCGCCCAGCTTAAGACCGGAAACCTCCTCACGGGCCAGCTCCTCGTGAATCTCGATTTTCATCCGGATGCTCCGCCAGCGGAGATCCTCTGGAGCGGTTCGGTGCCGCATATGCCGACGGTGCCGAGTCCGATCGAAGAACTCAAGGCGGGCCTGACGCAGTTCGTCAAACGCCTGTCGAGCATGCCGTTGGAACAGATCGGAGTGAATCTGAATCAGATGTTGAAGGAGTTGAGCACATTGAGCGGGACGTTCAACGAGGAAATGGTGCCTTCGCTCATCGCCACGCTCAAAGAAGCCGAGAGCGCGCTCGCGTCGGCGGATTCGCTGATCGCGCCGGGCGCGCAGGCGAGCCTCGAGTTCAAGCGACTGCTGTTCGAGTTGGCGGATGCCGCACAGGCGATTCGGCGGCTCGCTGAACAGCTCGAGCAACATCCCGAGTCGCTCATCCAGGGTAAGAAGGGGGCGGGACGATGAAACGGCTGCGACAACTGGCGAGCTGCAGGGCGGCGGCGATCGTCGCCGCGGGCCTCGCGTTGAGTTGCCTGGGCCGCAGCCCGACCGTCATCTTCTACACGATGAATTCGGTGTCCGATCGTCCGACCGCGGAAGCATCCGATGGTCTCGCGATCGGGGTCGGGCCGGTCCGCGTGCCGCGCTACCTCGATCGGTCCGAGTGGGTGACGCGGCCGGGGGATTCCACGTCGCGGCTCGAGATCGACGATTACCGCCATTGGGCGGGGGGGTTCTCCTCCAACGTCTTGAGCGCCCTGGGCGAGAATCTTGGCGCCAAACTCGATACGCAGCGGGTGGTCGTCTACCCCGCCGAGGCCCCGTTTCCGTTGGACTATCGGGTCTCTGTGAATTTCCAAGCGTTCGAGGGGATTGGCGGGGAGGCGCTGGTGCTGCGCGCGCGCTGGGTGATCCGCGCGGGTAGCGCCGGGGGCGGGCCCTGGAGCGGTCAGTTTACGGTTCGCAGGCCGATCGAGGGCGCTGGCTCCGACGCCCTCGTCGCCGCCCACAACGAGGCTTTGGATCTGCTCGCCGATGCGATCGCGTCGTGGATCGAGAGTCTGGCGATGGGCAACGCTGGCACCGATGCATCAGAGAATCAGCCGCCGGGTTGACGCGACGGCAATGAAACGATCTAAACTATTTTTTAGTCTTCCCTTAGAGGGGAGTCCACCGCATCGATTCATTTTGGGAGGTCTGTCATGAAGTCCTTTAGCCGTGTCGCATTATGTTTGTTCGCCCTAGTCGCTCTAGCCGCGTGCGCGTCAACCAAGGTCACCGGGAGCCAGAGCTATCAGGGGGAAAGGCTCGCTCGGCCCGACCGCATCATCGTGCATGACTTCGCCGCGACCGCATCCGACATCCCAGCTTGGTCCACTGCGGCGAGCCGGTATGCTGCACCGAGCACGCCACGAACGGCAAAGGAGATCGAGACTGGCCGCAAGCTGGGCGCTCAAGTTGCAAAGGAACTGGTCGCGGAGATCCAGGGCATGGGATTGCCAGCCGTGCTCGCTACGGGCCAACCAGAGCCGGATGTCGGCGACATCGTGATCATCGGCTATTTCGAATCCCTCGACACGGGCAGCGCCGCCAAGCGCCTAGCAATCGGCTTCGGCTCTGGGGGGGCCAAGTTGGCGACCCAGGTCGAGGGCTACCTGATGACGGAACAGGGTCTGCGCAAACTCGGATCCCGTGAAATCAAATCCGGGGGCGGCGGCAAAACGCCAGGGATCATGGTGCCCCTTGCTGTCACCATCGCGACCGCAAACCCAATCGGCCTGATCGTCGGCGGCGCGGTGAAGGTGGGCGGAGAGGTGACCGGCAAGAATACGATTAAGGGCTCCGCCAAGCGGACAGCCAAGAAAATCGGTGACGAGCTACGGACGGCGTTTGAGAAACAGGGCTGGATCTGAAGTCGAGCCCTTCACGTCGGCGAGGAGAACACGTGATGCGAATCGTTGGCCTGGCCACCGCGTTTCTGGTATCGATGCTGGCTCTGCCTGCAGCGGCTCTCCCAACCGCAGACGAGGTGCTCGAGTTGCTCGGCTTCTCGGCGGATGCCAAGCAGCAGGTGCTGGCCGGGCAGTTCGTCACCACCAAAGAAAAGTCGACTTCCGACCGTGAGCTCGCGACCGCTCTGGCGTTCCTCGTGGACAAGCCGCCGAGCGAGTTGATCGAGGAGGTGCGGAAAGGCCTCGCGATGACCGTGGATCCGAACACGCTGGCCCACGGCGAGATTCACGGGGCGGGGAGTCTCGACGATTTCAAAGGAGTCGCATTCGCGACGGACGCGAAGAAGCAAACGAAGCTCTATCTGGATGCGAAACCCGGGAGCGACCTGAATCTTTCGTCGTCGGAAATCGCGGCCTTCAAGGCGCTCGACGCGAAGGCCGGCGGCGGTTCGGCCCAGGAGCTCGTCGAGGCGCAGCTGCGTCGATCGCTGCTGTCGCGCTACCAGGCCTACAAGAGCAAGGGTCTCGATGGAGTCGCGTCCTACGAGCGCAGGGGTGGCAAGCAGACCCCTGCCGCCGGGGACCTGAAGCGGGCCAGCGAGGCGGCGGCCGGATTGAAGAAGCACGTTCCGGCCTTCTACAACACGCTGGTCGGTTATCCGAACAGCAAGGCGCCGAAACTGGAAGAGCGTTTTGACTGGACGCACTACAACGCCCACGGAACCCCCGTCTTCATCCTGACCCACCGTCTCTGGATGCCGGACGGCGATGGCTGGGCGCTGGCGGCGCGCCAGTTCTATGTGAGCGGCAGCTACAACGTGGGCCAGGCGCTGGTCGGCCTGCTCCCCGTCGAGAAGGGTACGCTCGTCGTCTACCTGAACCGAACTTCGACTGATCAGGTCGCGGGCTTCGGGAGTTCGACCAAACGCGCTCTCGGTAGCAAGATCATGACCTCTCAGCTCAAGGATCTCTTTCACAAAGTGAAGTCGGCGGCCGAGCAGTCGGGCGGCTAGCTCAGAAGGTCCCCCGGCCACTCCACGGGAGCTTCTTCCAGTTGAGGCTCACGTTGAACAAGAAGATCTCGTTGCGACTGTACTTTCCCTTGACGGTGCCGCCGGTTCTGTTGATCGGCGCATTGCCGAGGTTCGTCCAGGAAAAGGCAAGGCCGATCTTCAGCTTTTCGCTGTAGTCGTAGAGCCCGCCGACTCCGAGCGTCCAGATGCGATCGATGGGGAGGGCCGTGGTCCGATTCCTGTCTTTGAGCGCCGAGCTGTCGTAACGAAATCCGGTCTGCAACGTCCACGCGTCGTTCAGCTGGTAGTAGCCACCCAGACCGAGGTACCAGGTGTCGCGGAACTTCAATGGGATACCGCCCGCTCCGGCCGTCGTTGAAACGGGGAGACTCTTCGCCACGCTCCAATCCTCCCAGCCGGAGTTCATCACCAGTGCGATCCGGTCCGTGGCGTCCCAATAGATGCTCGTCCGCACGGCCTGGGCGAGTGGAAGCTCGAGCTCGAGCGCTGGCGTTACGCCCGTAGGAATTTTTATTTTTCCGTCCAGGTGGAAATCAGTCTCGCCCTGGTAGACGACTCCAAAGCGCAGCTCCGGAGTCGCTTCGATCAGAACGGATGCGATAGGCGCGACCGCCCAGTCGTCCAAGTCATCCAACTTGACCTTCGGTTCTCCGGGTATTGGAGGGGGAGCGAGGACGTCGATATCGAGCCTTCCATAGCTGATTGCAGCACCCGCTCCCACCGACAACCAATCGGTCACGCGCACCGCGACCACCGGTAAGAAAGACAAGGTAAAGAGCGTGACTTTGGTCGTCTCGAACCGACCCGCCCAGTCGTCGTTGGGATCCAATGAAGCACCCGAGAACGACAACATACTCACACCGAGGCGCCAGCGGTCGGAGAGCTTGTGAACGTAGCTGGTCGACGAAATCGGGATGAAATCCCCTTGATCGCCACCGTCCGTGCCTCCCGAAGGGGTTTGGGCGTCGGCCTTGAACTTGACGGTCCCAAAACCCGGAGCGAGTCCACCCAGGAACTGATGATCGTCGAGCCGGGTCATTCCGGCCGGGTTCGTATGGGCGGTCGAGGCGTCGTTCGCAATTGCATTGGCACCCGCGCTCGCAGTTCCCATGCTGGGATCCCCGAAGCTGCTTAGATAGAGCCCGCCCGAATGCGACGGTCCTGCCAGAAGCAAGCACACCGTGGAGACACTGATCTGTAACGCGAGAACTCGATTGTTCACGTATCCTCCTAACGCCTCTCGTCTCGGCTTCTTCTGGATCGGGGGGCGCCACGAACGTCGTAACGAAACAAGGCACCTACTCTGCAGCCAGTTGCGAATGCCGCAATCGCGAAGAGTGACCAAAGCAGAATCTTCGAGCGACGGTCCGAGTGCTGGCTGGACATGGACCGGGCGGCAATCTAGCAGATTGCGATCCTGGATTCGCGATCCCGCGATCGGAGAGATTCGGAGCCGCGCCGCGCGTAGGACCCGTGGATTCGGTACGATGAGCGATCGTCAGAGCTGGCTGTCTGACTCAATCGAGTCTGACTCAATCAAGAAAGGACCCCCATGTTCCACGACTCCGTCTCTCGCACCACTCGATTCCTCTGCGTGCTGGGGCTGCTGGGCCTCGCGCTCGCCGTCGCGGCCTGCGCCACCACCCGACAGTCTCGCGGCTCCGGCTCACAATCCGGCTTTCTGGGCGACTACTCCGATCTGCGCGAAGGCGAGGGCGACGAACCGCAGCTGATCTACATCAATTCTTCCGCGAACTGGTCGCAGTACGACGCGATCCACATCGACTCGGTGACCCTGTGGCGCGACGCGAAGACTGAGGACGTATCCGAAGAGGATCAGCAGCGGCTGACGGATTACCTGTACCAGGAACTCCACGAGCAGCTCAGCCAGGACTACCGGATGGCCGAGCGGCCGGGCCCGGGCGTATTGCGGCTGCGCGCCGCGATCACCGAGGCGAAGGGTGCGAGCGTGGTGATGAACACCGTGACCTCGGTCGTCCCCCAGCTTCGGCTGGTCACCACGATCGTCGGGATGGCGGCGGGCACCTCGGTGCTGGTCGGCAAGGTGGGTGTCGAGGGTGAGTTGACGGACTCACTCACGGGCGTGCGTCTCGGGGCTTTCGTGGACGAGCGCCAGGGAACCAAGGCCCTGCGCGGCGGCATCAAGAAGTGGAGCGACCTCGAGCGCGCCTTCGACTTCTGGGCCGAGCGGCTGCGCAATCGGCTCGCCACGCTGCGCGGCGCGTAGCGGTCAAGAACCCGTCTGCTCCAGCGGACGCGCCGAGACCGGCCCGCGACGCAGCCGCGTGATGGCAGTGTTAGGGTTCGGACTCGTCACCCGAAGTCCACGGAGTGAAGTTGAGCCGCAAGTGGCGCATCGCCGTTGCCCTGGCTGTGATTGCCCTCCTGCTGATCGGAGGGGAAGCCTGGATCGAATCGCTGGCTGTCGATCAAACACTCAAGAGCGTCGGGGCGAGGCTTACAGCGGCCACGGGATTGGACGTTCAGATCGGCCGCGACTTCCATCTGGAGATCCTTCCGGTGCTGCGCTTCGAGGCGCAGGGCGTGACCGTTGTCGATCCCGAGCGGCCGTCGGAGCCGATGCTGCAAGCGGAGGTTCTACGCCTCAAGATCGATCCCTGGCGGCTGCTGTTCGGCGCCTTGGTGATCGAGGAGCTGGATTTCCACCGCGCGGTGCGTCGCTGGACCGGGCAGACGCCTCTTCGCTATCGACAGACACACCGCTGAGCCATCGCGGTTCAGCGTCCGCGCAAGACGCTTGACTTTGGAGAACTCGATGGTGTGAGGCGGCTTTCGGTGGAAGAACGTTACGGCCGACAATCCGATCTGCACCGATCCAAGCGCCTAGCGTTGCGACGGGCGCTAGCCCGCAGTTCTCTCGGAATTGCGATCGGATCGATCGCAGCAGCCGCGAGCGTCGGGGTGGGATGCGGGCCCGAAGAGCGAGCCACGGTAGAGCCGCGCGTGCCCGACGCCGCCGAAGCCAGCTACGCGGGAACCGCCGAATGCGCCCGCTGCCATCCCGACCAGGGCGCGAGCTGGTCGGGCTCCCACCACGACCTGGCCATGCAGCTTGCCACAGACGAGACGGTGCTCGGCGACTTCGAGAATCGCACCTTCGACCACAAGGGAGAGCCGTTCCGCTTCTTTCGCCGCGAGAATCGCTTCTTCGTTCACGCGCGCGGTCCCGACGCTGAGCCCGCGGATTTCGAGGTGGCCTACACCTTCGGCGTCGAGCCTCTCCAACAATACCTGGTCCGGCTGCCGCGCGGCCGCTTCCAGGCGCTCTCCGTCGCGTGGGACACCCGACCTGCGGCGCAGGGTGGGCAGCGCTGGTTTCACCTCTTCCCCGAAGAGCGAAGCGCGCCCGGCAACCCGTTTCACTGGACGGGGAACTATCAGACCTGGAACCACATGTGCGCGGAGTGCCACTCGACGAATCTGCAAAAGAACTTCGATGCCGCGACCGACAGCTACGCAACCTCCTGGTCGGAACTCGACGTCGGCTGCGAGGCCTGCCACGGCCCCGGGTCCCGTCACGTCGCTTGGGCGGCCGCGCCCGAGGGCTCCCCAGGCGGTCTCGTGGTGGACTTCGCGAACCTTGACTCACGCGACCAGGTCGACGCCTGCGCGCGCTGCCATGCTCGGCGCCATCGGGTGAGCCCAGAAGATCGACCGGGCCGACCGCTGCTCGACGACTTCATGCCGGCAACGCTTCGCCCGGGGCTCTACCACCCGGACGGTCAGATCCTCGACGAGGTCTACGTCTACGGCTCGTTTCTGCAAAGCGTGATGTATGCGCGCGGTGTGGGCTGCGTCGACTGTCACGATCCCCACAGTCTCTCGCTTCGGGCCAACGGCAACGCACTCTGCGCGCAATGCCATCGGGTGGGCGGCAACCCGCGCTTCCCGAGTCTCGCCTCCAAAGCCTACGACACGCCGGAACACCACTTCCACGAGCCAGACTCGCCGGGCGCTCAGTGCGTGAGCTGCCACATGCCGGCGCGCACCTACATGCAGATCGACCCGAGGCGGGATCACAGCTTTCGGGTACCGCGCCCGGATCTGTCGGTGAAGCTGGGCACCCCCAACGCCTGCAGCGGCTGCCACCTGGACCGGGATGCGGAGTGGGCGGCGGCAACCGTCGCGGGTTGGGCCGGAGCGACCGGGCACCAGGCAAACGCGCACTTCGCCGAGGCGTTCCTGGCCGGCAGCAGCGGTGCGGTCGAAGCGGTTCCCGCCCTGGGCTCGATCGCAACGGACCGGACGAGGCCCGCCATCGTTCGGGCCAGCGCCCTCGAACTGCTCGGCGCTTTCGGCGCTTCGACCGCCCCCATCCACGTGGCTGCCACCCGGGACGACGATCCGCTGGTCCGCGCGGTCGCCACCCGAGGGTTGGCACTGCTGGAGCCGGAGCAGCGCATCGCCGCCGGCGTGCCGCTGTTGCGGGATCCCATCCGAGCGGTGCGCGTCGAGGCGGGCCGCGTGTTGGCAGCGATTTCCCCGGATCTCCTCTCCACCTCCGCGCGGGCAGCGCAAGAGACCGCCCTGGCCGAATACGTCGCGACCCAACGCGCCGCGGCCGACACTCCGTCGGCTCAGCTCAATCTGGCGGTGCTCGAGGCGCAGCAAGGTCGATCCGAGCCGGCAGCCGCAGCCTATCTTCGGGCCCTGGAGCTGGATCCCGGCTTCTTTCCGGCCAGAGCCAATCTCGCGATTCTCTACAGCGAGCTCGGGCGCAGCGCCGCCGCCGAGCGTCTGCTGCGCGAGGGAATCGCCCGGGATCCCGAGCAAGGAGAGTTCCACTATTCGCTCGGCCTGCTATTGGCCGAGGGGGAGCGCTTCGAATCCGCCGCCGGACACCTCGGCAGGGCCGCCGAGCTGATGCCCGACCGCACGCGCGTCCACTACAACCACGGTCTCGCCCTGCAGCGCATCGGCCGTCGCGACGCGGCGGAGGCATCCCTTCGCCGCGCAGCGGAGCGCGCGCCGCGCGACCCGGAGATCGCGTACGCTCTGGCCGCCTTCTACGCACAGGGCGGCGAGTGGAAGTCGGCTCGCGCCGCCGCTGATCGGCTGGTGGAATTGACCGAGGGCTCACCGCAAGCACTCCAGCTGTTGGAGCGGATCGAACACGAGTCGGCTGCTGGATCATCTAGCGGGATGCTGAAACGCACAGGGAAGGACGGTGAGAGATGGTAACGCCAATGGTTACAGCAGGACCTGCAATCAAGCGAACGCACCTTGTCGTATCTGCTCTGGCGTTGGTGCTGGTAGGTCAGGCGTCAGCTCAAACGCCCGATGCCTTGCCCTCATGGAACGATGGAGCAGCAAAGAAGTCCATCGTCGAATTTGTCGAGAGGGTGACCAACGAAGGCGGCCCGGATTTTGTGGCGCCTGCGGAACGCATCGCGACTTTCGACAACGACGGCACACTCTGGTCTGAACAGCCGATGTATTTCCAGCTAGCCTTCGCGCTCGACCGTGTGAAGGCGCTCGCACCACAGCATCCTGAGTGGAAAGAAGAGCAGCCGTTCAAGGCCGCGCTTGCAGGGGATTTATCCACCGTGTCCGCGGGCGGCGAACATGCGCTCCTTGAACTCGTGATGGCTTCGCACACAGGCATGAGCACGGAGGAATTCGCAACGATTGTCCAGGACTGGGTAGCGACTGCGAAACACCCAAAGACCGGCCGGCTCTACACCCAGATGGTTTACCAACCCATGCTCGAACTCCTGACCTACCTGCGAGCAAACGACTTCAAGACCTACATTGTTTCGGGCGGTGGCATCGAGTTCATGCGTCCGTGGACGGAGAAGGTATACGGAATCCCGCCCGAGCAGGTCATCGGGAGCAGCGTCAAGACGAAGTTCCAGTTGGAGAATGGGAACCCCGTGCTCATCCGATTGCCGGAGATCAACTTCATTGACGACAAGGCCGGCAAACCGGTCGGCATCCATCAACAGATTGGCCGGCGTCCCATCGCTGCCTTCGGCAACTCCGATGGCGACCTGCAGATGCTCCAGTGGACAGCCGCCGGCAGCGGCGCTCGCTTCTGCCTCTACGTTCATCACACGGACGCTGAACGAGAGTGGGCCTACGACCGCAAGTCGAGCATCGGCCGTCTCGACAAGGGCCTCGATGAAGCAAGAACTCGCGGCTGGACGGTCGTCGACATGAAGCAGGACTGGAAACACATCTTCCCGTTCGACAAGCGGTAGGTGCGTTGGCTGGTTGGAGATGATATGAAATGATGTATACGCCACAGGGAGACAGGAAGATGATCAGGAGATTGATGACGGCCGCGTCGCGGCTTGCGAAATCCATGGCGATCACGTTGCTGATTGCCACTGCACCCGTAACGGCGAACGCTGAGCCATCGGAGACAGCACCGGTCAGCGCCGGTCAGACAGGCTCCGAGCACAAAAACCTTGCGGAAGTCGGCGCCAAGCTCAGCGACCCCACCTCGGATGTGTGGGCGCTGTTCACGCAGTTCGGCATCACCTGGAGCGATGGTGACGTAAATACCGGCGATGCGAAGATCGGCGGGAACATGATCTTCCAACCGATCCTGCCCGTTCCCCTCTACGGAGAGGGTGAGGATCAGTGGAAGATCCTCGTGCGCCCAGCGATTCCGGTTCTGTTCGGCAACTCCGTGCCCCGGAAGGTCTTCAACCGCTTCGACAATCAGACCGGCATCGGGGATATCTCGCTGCCGCTCCCCGTCACGATGCCGGCGGGGAATTGGCTCCTCGGTCTCGGCCCGACTTTCTTGATCCCCTCTTCTTCCTCGGACGCGTTCGGTAGGCAGCAGTGGGGCATCGGACCGACGGGCATCTTTGGGTACAAGACGAAGGATTGGATCGCCGGAATCTTCCCGCAGTACTACTTCGGAATCGGCTCACGCGGAGACCAGGGGAGCAAGGCCGACGCGAGCTACATGCAGCTGCTCTACTTCGGATTCTACAACCTGCCCGACGCCTGGCAGATCGGCTTCAACCCGAACATCACCTACGACAACAAGGCCACGCGTGGAAACAAGTGGAACGTGCCGATCGGGCTCGTGATTGCGAAGACGACCCAAGTCGCGGGGAAGCCCGTGAAATTCCAATTCGGCCTCGAGTACTCGGTCGTGAGCCAAGACGACTTCGGGACGCGCTTCCAGCTCAAGCTGAACATCATTCCCGTGATCGGAGCCCTGATCAAGAAGCCGATCTTCGGCGGCGGGTGATCCGGTGTTGGCGCGGCGCGGTACTGTACGTCGTCAGATCATCTCAGACACTTGGATCGTTTTTCGTAGAGAGAGTTTTGGCTCCCGATACCGTCTGTGCGCAATTGACCTAGCCCCCTCAAGCGGATCCCGATCCCCCTGAATCCGCTACTCAATTTTCTGGGGGTGGCGCTGCGAAAGCGTCTGGATCGACTCATGGGTGGTAATGCCCTCGATTCGTCGAGACGGAGCGCGGTTCTTCAGGACGACTGTGGCGCTCTTATTGACAGAACCGTGATGATTCAGCTCAGTCTCGATTCCTGTACAGCGAATTCAAACTAGAGCCATTATGCTACCGCGGCGCGAGCTTCGTATCGCTTACGAGTAAACCCCGAATTGATTTCCGGCACACAAGGAGCCCCTGCATGACACCCCCCACGACACGCCGGAGCCTTTGCTCCAAACGGTTCAAAGGAGCGATCGACCTGGTTCTCGGTGTCGCGCTGCTCGCCCTGGTACCGATCGCACCCGCGGTCGCCAAAGCCGCCGACAAGCCCAACATTATCGTAATCTGGGGCGACGACATCGGTCGCAGCAACCTCAGCACGTTCACGGAAGGGATGATGGGTTACCGCACGCCCAACATCGACCGCATCGCGAACGAGGGCATGAAGTTCACCGACTACTACGCCGAGCAGAGTTGCACGGCGGGTCGTTCGTCGTTCATCACCGGCCAGGCCGTCTTCCGTACCGGGCTCAGCAAGGTCGGATTGCCCGGCGCCAAGCAGGGGCTGAGCGACAAGGATCCGACGATCGCCGAATTGCTCAAGAACCACGGCTACGCGACCGGGCAATTCGGCAAGAACCACCTGGGCGACCGCAACGAATTCCTGCCCACGGTCCACGGCTTCGACGAATTCTACGGCAACCTCTACCACCTGAACGCGGAGGAAGAGCCCGAGGAAACCGACTACCCGAAGAACCCCGCCTTCAGGGCCAAGTACGGGCCGCGCGGCGTGATGGACTGCAAGGCCAGTAGCAAGGACGACAAGACCGTCGATCCCCGGTTCGGAAAGATGGGCAAGCAGGTGTGCAAGGACACCGGACCGCTGACCCGCAAACGCATGGAGACCATCGACGACGACATCGCGGCGCGAGCCCAGGACTTCATGCGGCGCCAGGTCAAGGCCGATAAGCCCATCTTCCTGTGGATCAACTTCACCCACATGCACCTCTGGACGCATACGAAACCGGAGAGTCTCGGCCAGGCCGGAGAGTTCCAAGGCTTCTATCACGACACGATGATCGACCACGACAAGAATGTTGGTTCGATCCTCGACGAGATCGACAAGCTCGGCATCGCCGAGAACACGATCGTCTTTTATGGCACGGACAACGGCCCGCACATGAACACCTGGCCCGATGCTGCGATGACCCCGTTTCGCAATGAGAAGAACACTGGCTGGGAAGGCGGGTTCCGCGTGCCCGCCATGGTGCGCTGGCCCGGCAAGATCAAGGCAGGCACCGTCTCGAACGAGATCATGTCGAACCTTGACTGGATGCCGACTCTCCTGGCGGCCGCAGGCGAGCCCGATGTCAAGCAGAAGCTTCTGAAAGGCCACAAGGCCGCCGGCAAGAAGTTCAAGGTCCACCTCGATGGCTACAACTTCCTCCCCTACCTCACGGGCAAGGAGAAGGCTGGCCCGCGTATCGAGTACTTCTACTTCTCGGATGATGGCGACTTGCTGGCCATGCGCCACGGCAACTGGAAGATGCATTTCAAGGTGCAGGACCAGCCGGGCACCCTGGAGCTATGGCAGAGAGAGTTCCGAGACCTTCGACTCCCCTACCTGTTCAACCTGAGGACGGATCCTTACGAGCGGGCCACGATTACGTCGAACGACTACTGGAACTGGTACATCCGTCACGTCTTCCTGCTGGTGCCTGCGCAGGAGAAGGTCGGGGAATTCCTCGCCACCTTCAAGGAGTATCCGCCGCGCCAGAAGGCTGCGAGCTTTACCATCGACCAGGTCTTACAGAAGTTGCAGAGTGCGCACGGCGGCTAAACCCGCGGTGTGACGCTGGGCGGGCCCGTACCACGCCGAGGCGTGCCAGGGGCACGGTCTGACGCCCGTTCACGAAAGGTCCTGAACATCATTGCTGAGAAAGAGGAGAGAAGATTCCATCATGCTGCAGTCAAATTTAGCCTTTTCAGTGCTGGC
Source organism: Myxococcales bacterium (assembly GCA_022561775.1). Lineage (GTDB taxonomy): Bacteria > Myxococcota_A > UBA9160 > UBA9160 > SMWR01 > JACZVU01. The sequence goes on from JADFQO010000004.1 coordinate 19,123, forward strand.
CGCCGCGGCCCTGGCGTTCACTAGCTCAGCCTATGCCGCCCCCCCACAGGATAACGTGGTCGATGGGCAGCTCTATCCGCAAGGCCGCACTCCCGCGAAGATCGAAAACCACAATTACCCGACGACCTATTACCCCAACACGGAGCTGCTGGGGTCGGAAGAAATGCGGATTACGGCGCTGGGGACCGGTATGCCGAACCCGACCAAGAACCAGGCATCCATTTCCTATCTGGTTGAGCTGGGCAATGGGGACAAATTTGTTTTCGATATCGGGTACGGCGCTATGGCCAACCTGTATGCGCTGCGCCCCGATTTTGCCAAGGTCGACAAGGTGTTTGCCAGTCACCTACACACGGACCATGTCGGTGACTTTGCCTCCCTTCTGGTCGGTGGGTGGCTCGGTGGCCGCTACACGCCCCTGCACCTGTATGGTGCCTCCGGCAGTAAGCCTGAGTTGGGCACCAAGGCCTTTGTAGAGAACACCCAAAAGACTTGGGCCTGGGATATCGCCGGTCGCTCAGGCGCCTTGCCAGATGCAGGCGGGAAAATCATCGCGCATGAGTTCGACTTCAAGGGCATCAACCAGGTTGTCTATCAGAAAAATGGCGTAGTCATCCGCTCCTGGCCGGCGATCCACGTATTGGATGGTTCCGTGAGTTACAGCCTGGAATGGAAAGGCCTCAAGTATGTGTTTGGTGGCGATACCTATCCCAACAAATGGTACATCGAGTACGCCAAGGGTGCGGACGTTGCCAGCCACGAACTCTTTGCGCCCCCGGAACTGCTCGCCAAGATGTTTGGCTGGGATATGAATCAGGCAATCTGGGTGGCGACGAGAATCCACACCAGTCCGCAGGCCTTCGGCAAGGTGATGTCGGCAGTGAACCCGCGCCTGGCAGTGGGATACCACTCCATTCAAGACATCCTCAGTACCATCGCAATTAATGACGGGGTGCGCGAGGTTTACGGGGGCAACCTAGCCATCGCCACGGATTTGATGGTGATCAATGTCACCAAGGACAACATTACAGTTCGCTTGGCGATTGTGGATGAAAATGTCAATCCGCCGGGTGCGAGCAGAGAATATCTGGAAGCCAAGCGCACCGGAAAAGCCACTCCATCGAAGTTCATCGAAGAGGGCAAGTGGAAAGAGTACACACCGCCGCCGATGCCAAAGAAATAGGGGGGCTTCATGCAGGGAGCAAATAAGAAGTACGGCTTGGAGTAGCCGGCTCTCGCGGCGATGGCAGTGCGAGCGACAGCACGCCTGATTCTGCTCTGCATCGGTGCATTGCTGGCCTTCGGCGCCTGCCGTGCGGCCGCCGATGCCATCATCGTCAGCCGCGCGATGACGGCCACGACCATCGCGGAGGTCTTCGTCGAGGAGTCCCAGGTTCGCGTCGAGCTGGAGATCGGCATTCCGGATCGCGGGCCGTTCCGCAACCTGCTGCCAGACGAGCTCTTGCGCGAAGGGGAGACGCTGCCGCCCCGCAAGGAACGCCTTCGCGCCTTCTTCGATCGCGACTTGGTAATCCGGCCCGATTCCGGCGGCGCCATCCGCGGGCGCGTCGTGTCCACGGAGATCCGGCCGCGGATCCGCCGGGACGAAGTGAGTGGCGAGCCCCTTCCCGCCGGCGAGGAGGAGCCCGAGCGTGTGCTCTTTGCGGAGCTCTTGTACCCGCTCGGGCAGCGGCCCGAGACCCTGACCCTGTCGTCGCCGGAAGGCGCCGGCGTCGGCTTCGTGGTCTACCACCTGGGGCTTCCGGTGATCGACTTCCGCTACCTCGGTCGCGACGAGGTGCTCGACCTCGATTGGGAGGATCCCTGGTACTCGCGCTTTCGCAATCGCAACCTGCGCCGCCAGTACGATGCGCCCATCCAGGTGTTCCTCTACGCGGAGCCCTACGAGGTGCGCGCCGAGGTCATCGCCCGCCCGCGCGACCTCGGCCACTGGCTCGACCTTGGGCTCGGCGGCGGCTCCACGATCCCGGTCGACGCGCAGCCCGAACTCCTCGACCGGGTGGCGGCGTTCCTGGCCGAGCACGTGGTCGTGAACATCGACGGCGCGCCCGCCGAGGGCACGCTCGACCGCATCCACTTCCTCCGGCGAACGCTGCGCACCAGCACGGTCATCGATCCGCCCGAAGAGCTCGAGCTGGTTTCCGCGACGCTGGGCGCGATCTTCGTGTTCCCGACCGCGGGTCTCCCCCAGGAGGCGTCGCTCCGCTGGGATCTCTTCAGCCCCCGCATCCAGCGGATTCCGGCCGCCGCCACCGACGAAGCGGGTCCGCTGCCCACGGTCCTCGAGCCGGATGCGCCGGTGCTGCGCTGGCAGAACTTTCTGCGCAACCCGACCGTCCCCACCCTGGTGGAAGTTGCGGCCCCGGCGTCGTACACCGGCGCGCTGTCCGTGCTCGGCTGGCTGTGCGTTGCCCTGCTGGCCCTGGTGGTGGCCTGGCAGCTCGCGGAAACCCTGCGCGGGCGCGGGCTGGGGCGGCGCGGCCTGGCGCTGACGGCGCTACTCGTCCTCGTCGCGGGCGCGGCGCTCGGGCTCGGCCGCCTGCGGGCGCTGGACGACGAGCGCGCCGCAGAGATCTTGGCCGGACTGCTGCACAACATTTACCGCGCTTTCGACTTCCGCGATGAGGAGACGATCTACGACGTGCTCGAGCGGAGCGTGGCGGGCGATCTGCTGGCCCGGATCTACCTCGAGACGCGCCGGGGACTCGAGCTGGCCAGCCAGGGGGGCGCGCGCGCCAAGGTGAAGGAGGTGTCCCTGGTGGAGGTGGACGCGCAGGAGTTCGGCGCGGGCGAGGGGTTCCGGGCGCGCTGCACCTGGACCGTCGCCGGGTCGGTGGGGCACTGGGGTCACGTGCACCAGCGCATCAACCAGTACGAGGCCGCGATCGAGGTGCGGCCCGTCGACGGCGCCTGGAAGATCACCCGCCTCGACGTCATCCAGGAAGAGCGCCTCTAGCCGTGGCCTCGCCGAGCCCGCCCATGATCGAGATCCGCGACCTGGACTTCCGCTACGGGGAGGGCGACTTCGCGCTGCGAGTCCCGGAGTTGGTGGTGGAGCGGGGCGAGCGGGTCGCGCTGATCGGGCCGAGCGGTTCGGGAAAAACCACGCTCCTCCACCTGATCGCGGGCATCGCACTCCCCCGTGCAGGCCGGATCGCCACCGATGGCGTGGCGCTGCCCGATCTCGACGACGCGGCGCGGCGCGAATTCCGGATCCGCCGGATCGGCCTGGTCTTCCAGGAGTTCGAGCTGCTGGAGTACCTGAGCGTCCTCGACAACATCTTGTTGCCGTGCCGGATCAGCCCCGCGCTCCCGCTCAACGCCGCCGCACGTGAGCGGGCGGTGGCGCTGGCCCACGGCGTCGGGATCGGAGAGAAGCTCGACCGCATGGCGGAGCGCCTTTCCCAGGGTGAGAAGCAGCGCGTGGCCGTGTGCCGTGCGCTGCTGGTCGCCCCTGGACTGATCCTGGCCGACGAGCCCACCGGCAATCTGGATCCCGACAACAAGGAGCGGGTCCTGGACATCCTGATCGAACGCGCCCAGCAGAGCGGAGCGACACTGATCACGGTCACCCACGACCGCGACCTGCTGGAGCGCTTCGAGCGCGTGATCGACTTCCGCGAGCTTCTGTCGTGAAGGACGTTCTCTATCTGGCCTGGCGCTACCTCGCCTACCACCGGGTGAAGACCGCGATCCTGATCGCGTCGATCGCGCTGATCGTGTACCTGCCGGTGGGGCTCAACGTGCTGGTCAGCCAGAGCGCGGCGGAGCTCACCGCGCGAGCGGAGTCGACGCCCCTGCTGCTGGGGGCGAAGGGGAGCCCCCTCGAGCTGGTGCTGAACTCGCTCTACTTCGAGTCCGAGGCGCCGGACACCACGACCTACGAACAGGCGGAGCGCATCGCTGCATCCGGGCTGGCCGAGGCCGTGCCGCTCTACATCCGCTTCCGCTCTCGAGAGCGCCCCATCGTCGGCACCTCCCTCGAATACTTCGCGGTGCGCTCTCTCCGGCTGGCGGCGGGCCGCCCGATGGCGGTGCTGGGCGAGTGCGTGCTGGGCGCCGAAGCGGCGCGCGCCCTCGAGGCCGGGCCCGGCGATTCCCTGGTCTCGTCTCCCGAGAGCGTCTTCGACCTGGCCGGGGTGTACCCGCTGCGCATGCGGGTGGTGGGCGTCCTCGAGCGCGCCCACACGCCCGACGATCGCGCGATCTTCGTCGACGTGAAGACTGCCTGGATCATCGAGGGCCTGGGACACGGTCACCAGGACCTGGCGGCGCCGCAGGCGGCCTCGGCCGTGCTCTCGCGCACCGACGACCGGATCACCGCCAACGCGTCGATCGTCCAGTACAACGAGATCACCGCCGACAACATCGACTCGTTCCACTTCCACGGCGAACTCAGCGGGTATCCCCTGACCGCCGTCATTGCTGTTCCCGAGAGCGAACGTTCAGGGGTGATCCTGCTCGGCCGCTACGAGGGCGCCGACCAGATCGCCCAGATCCTGCGTCCTGTGCAGGTGATGGACGAGCTCCTGGAGACGATCCTCACCATCCAGAGCTACGTACTCGCGGCTGTCGCGGTGCTGGCCGTGGCGACGCTGGCCACCGCCGCCCTCGTCTTCTGGCTCGGCGTGCGGCTGCGGCGCCGGGAGCTCGAGACCCTGTGGAAGATCGGGGGATCGCGCAGCGCGGTGGCCGGGGTCCTGGTCTCGGAGGTGGTCGTCGTCCTGGTGCTCGCCGCTGCGACCGCAGCCGGCCTCACCGCCCTCACCAGCCGCTTCGGCTCGGCCGCGATCCGGATGTTCCTGCTGTCATGAGAGTCCTCGCGCTGATCCTCGCCCTCACCGCGTTGGCGTGCGCGGACCGTGACGGGGAAGCCCCTGCGGCAGCGGAGCCGGAAGCGCCCCTCTCTGTGTACGTCGTCAACTACCCGCTGCAGTACTTCGCCGAGCGGATCGGTGGTGAGCAGGTGGCGGTGACGTTCCCCGCTCCGCCGGGGAGCGACCCCGCCTTCTGGTCACCTTCCGGGGAGACGGTGGCGGCGTACCAGAGAGCCGACGTCGTCCTGCTGAACGGCGCGGGTTACGCAAAGTGGGTGGGTCGCGCCTCGCTTCCGCGCGCCGGCCTGGTCGACACCTCGGCGAGCTTCCGCGATCGGTGGATTCCGCTCACGGGCAGCGTCAGCCACACCCACGGTCCCGAGGGCGCCCACGCGCACCGCGGCTGGGCGTTCACCACGTGGCTCGATCCGACGCTGGCGGCGCTCCAGGCCCGGGCGATCACCGACGCATTCGCCCGCGCGCGGCCCGCGCACGAGGCGGCCTTTCGCGGGCGTTTCGCAGCGCTGGCAGAGGCGCTCGCAGCGCTGGACAGCCGTCTCGCGGCCGCGGCGGAGGCCCTCGACGGAGCCCCGTTGCTCTTCTCTCATCCCGTCTACGACTACCTGATCCGCCGCTACGAGCTGAACGCGCGCTCCGTCCACTGGGAGCCCGACGAGAGTCCGACGCCCGCGATGTGGCGGGTGCTCGAGGAGTTGCTGACGACGTTCCCGGCGCGCTGCATGCTCTGGGAGGCGGAGCCGCTCGCCGAGACGAAGGAACGCCTGCTGGGCCTGGGTGTGAGGAGTGCCGTCTACGCACCGCTCGGCGACACGCCCGAGAACAGCGACTTCCTCTCCGGGATGCAGGAGAACGCCGATCGCGTCGAGGCGATCGCGCGCTCTCCGGAGGCCACGCCAGTGAGTTCGAAACAGATGCCCTCGCCTGGAGGAACAACCTCCTTGGGGAAAGAGCCAAGCTCAGAAGGACGCGGGCCGGGCCCCCCGCGGAGCGGCGTGCGCCAGGAGGCTGGTGTTGATCGCGACCCGCGATTGGCGCATGTTGGCTCTCCATTTGAGAAAGGAGCCCCCCAATGAAGCGAATTCTTCGACCGTCAGCGCTGGCGATTTTCCTCCTGCTGGGCCTCGCCTGCGCCAGCGCCCGCGTCGATCCAGCTCAGAACTACGTTGGCGATGAGAGGCTGCCGAAGCCTCCGGTTCTTCTCGTCTACGACTTTGCGGTGTCGGCGGATGACGTCGTGCACGACACCCTGGGCTCCGAGTTCGCGCCAGACAGCGCCGCCAGCAGCAAGGAGATCCAGGAAGCCAGACAGGTTGCCATCGCGCTCTCGACGGAGATCGTGGCGAAGGTCAACGAACGCGGCATCAACGCAGCTCGTGCCACGAGTTCGAGCGTCCCTCCGGAGAACGCACTCGTGCTCAAGGGTCAGTTCCTGACGATCGACAAGGGCAGTCGCATCAAGCGCATGACGATCGGCTTCGGAGCGGGCAGCAGCGAGCTGCGCGTGCGCGCGCAGGTCTACCAGGCCACCCCGTCCGGGCTGCGGCGCATCGCCCAGGCCGAGGCGGAGTCGCATGGCTCGAAGACGCCCGGTATGGCGCTGCCGATGGTGGGGGGTGCGGCGATGGGCGCGGCCGCGACCAGCGCGGTGGTCAGCGGCGGCATGAACATCACGCGGGAGGTGCGGGGACGGGGCGACGCCGACGCAGCGCGCATGGCCGAGGAGATCGCCAAGCGCGCCGAGGCCTTCTACCAGCGCCAGGGGTGGCTGTAGCGGCTCTGTTCTTCTCCGCGAAAACGTCCCACAACAGCGAGCAGGTGCCGCGGGTCGGCCTCGCGGGCATCCTTGACCGCCGCCAATCGGGATCCCGAGACGGCATCGACCACCTCGATCGCAGCGGCATAGCGGCCTCCGGGAGTTCACCCCGACGATAGCCAACGGCCGGGCGATCTGACGCATGCGCGGGGCGCGCGATCGCGGCGGACTCCTCGTCTGAACTCGTGTAGCAGTCCGAGGCGAGCTGACCGAAGCCCCTCGCCGCGCCGGGGCGAGCCAATTCCTGTAGAGTCCGCCCGAGCCGAATCCCGCTAACGAGGCCTCACGCCGCATGACGATCGACATCTACGAGGTCATCGCGAGCAACGCTGCGTTGCTCACCTTCTTGACGATCGGACTGGGGTACATCCTCGGCCGTGTGAAGCTCGGTAGCGTCGAGATGGGGGCCGCGACCGGCGTGCTGCTGGTCGGTCTTGGGATGGGCCACCTGGGATTCGAGGTTCCGAGCCTCTCGGGACAGATCGGTTTCACGTTGTTCATCTTCTGCGTGGGTCTGCAGGCCGGCCCCCAGTTCTTCAGTGCCTTCGCGGAGGACGGCAAGCGGTACGTGGTCCTGGCGGTGGTGGTCGCCGCGGTGGGTGTGTCGCTCAGCCTGGCGCTCGCCCGCCTGGTGGACCTCGAGTACGGGATGGCGGCGGGAGTGCTCGGCGGCGCCCTGACGAGCACGCCCACCCTGGCCGGCGCCCAGGACGCCATCAACAGCGGAGCCGCGATCCTCCCGGCCGGAATGACGATCGAACAGGCGCTCGAGAACGTCACCGTCGGCTACGCACTGACCTACGTATTCGGGACCGCAGGCCTCATCTTGCTGGTGAACTACCTGCCGCGGATGCTCGGCGTCGATCTGAAGAAGGAGGCACGACAGCTCGCCCGGGAGAAGCGGGTTCGCGAGCACCGTGGCGACGAGGCGGAGGGTGCAGCGGGCCTCCCGCTGATTCGCGCCTACGAGATCAGTGATCCGAAGTTCGCCGGCTCCTCGATTCGCGAGCAGATCGGCGAACGTGCGAATCACATCATCGTTCAGAAGATCAAGCGCGACGGCAAGATCATCGAGCACACGCCCGACACCGTGCTCCAGCTGGGGGACCTGGTCGCCATCGTTACGGATCTCGAGGAGCACCAGCGCGCTGCCCACGCCTTGGGCAGCGAGATCCTGGATCCGGACCTGATCGACTTCCGCATCGATGTGCAGGAGATCGTCATCACCAACCACGAAATCATCGGCACGCCGCTGAGCGAGCTCGACTTTCCCGGCAAGTTCGGCTGCTTCGCCACCTCGATCAGCCGGGCCCAGATCGATCTCGTGCCACTCGACTCGCACACGGTCCTGCAACGCGGCGATATTCTGCGCGTCACGGGCGAGCGAAGCCGCATCGCGCAGCTCGCCCAGAAACTCGGCTACGTGGAGCGCGAGGTGGACACCACCGATCTCGTGACCCTGAGCCTCGGCATAGCCGCGGGGCTGCTTGCCGGGCTCGTCGTCGTCAAGGTCGGCGGGCTCTCGATCGGCCTTGGCAGCGCCGGGGGGCTGCTCCTTGCCGGAATCATGATCGGCTTCCTGCGCTCGTTGAACCCCACTTTCGGCCGCGTCCCGCCCGCCGCGAGCAGCGTCTTGATGGATCTGGGCCTGATGTTCTTCATGGTGAGCGTCGGCATCCAGGCCGGCGGCGGAGTGATGGCGGCGTTGCAGAGCGTCGGGCCGGTGGTGATCGTGGGTGGCATCTGCGTGACGGTGGCGCCGGTGCTCGTGGGCTATTTCGTCGGGCGCCGAGTCTTGAAGCTCAATGCCGCGCTCTTGTTCGGATCGATCACGGGCGCGATGACGAGCACACCGTCGCTCGCCATCGTGCAGAAGGCGGCGGACAGCTCCCTGCCTGCTCTAGGCTACGCAGGCACGTACACCTTTGCCAACGTGCTGTTGACGTTCGCGGGCGGCTTCATGATGCGCCTATGAGTACGACGCATCAGGGAACTCGGGCATTTTCATCGCGGGGGTTGGCCTTCTTGCGACCTCTTCGATTTTTTTCGCGTGAAGAGTGATCCGTGTGGAAATGGAACGACACACCCCCTGGATGTGCCGGCAAGTAGCGGATCCAACTACGCCAGATCGAGGGGAGCTGACGGCTCTTTCAAGTCAGGCACGTTCAGCCGGACTCCGCCACCTCTCCGGCAAATTTCGCGCTGCTCCGACGTCGCGGTTTCATTCGTAGGTACGCAGCGCTACTCCATCAGGCGGCAACTGTGTCAATCAACTGTCGGGCACGTCGAGGGGGCAGGCGCGTGGCACAGTTTGCGGCACACCCCGGCCCGAGGTGCCCTCGACTGGGCCTGATTCTAGTCTGGCGGGTCGGCTGGCGGAAGGGTTGACTCGCCCTGACAACCGGACGACCCCGAGCCCTCCAGACGTATTCAATGAAACTGTTGCGTTGACCAGTTGAGTGCAAGACCAATTGGTTCGAACTCGGCTGACGGGACACACCCAGATGGTGGGGGGCTCCTCCTTCGTTGTAGAATGACGGTCTGCTGCGGGGATGGTCGCGACGGCCCTTGGCACCCGGCTCGCTGCGAGGAGGATCCATGAAGTCCAGACGCGTCGTGATGCACGTCGTCTATCTCACGCTGCTCAGCTTGCTGCTGCCATCGAAGCAGTCGATGGCGCTCGATGCGAGCGACGTTTCGACGCCGCCTCCCGTCAGCGGGCGGCGCCTCTCGGATCCGGCCAGCATCCTGCCCGCGGACGTCCTGGCTCGCGTCGAACTGCTCCGCGCCAACGTCGAGTTCGTTCGGCGCTTCGTCGGCCGACAGCCCGCGCCCGCCCCGCTCCTGCGGGTCGAGTCCGCGCAGTCGAAGGAGGTGTACTCGCAGGCTCTGAATCTCGAACTGCGAGCGAATCGCCTCGCCTTCGAGCAGGTGCGGATCGTTCGTGCGGCTTCGATTCCGCAGGGGCAGGCGCTACCGGCCGCCGTCTTCGGCGTCGTCGATTCGGCGCTCGCGGCGGTGTTGCTGGTGAAGCAGGATCTGGGGATCGGAGACGCGGTCGCCGAAGAGCAGCGGCCCGAATCGACCACGCCGTCGGAGGTCTTCAATGCAGCCGTCGCAGCCGGCAGCGAAATCAACAACGTCCTGCAGCAGCAAACCTCGCCGAGTGAGGTCTTCCGGCTCGTGACGGGGTCCGTTCACTATGCCGCCGCACTCCACGCGACGATTCGCAAAGCGCCGAGCTTGCCGACCGAGCCGGCTTTCGTTCCGAACATGATGCCATCCGACGTCTATGGGCGGATGGTCGAGTGTTTCGGGCTGGCCGCTCAGGCCTCCGCCGCGATGGGCATCGAGACGCTGGAATTCGATCCCGGCGACGAGTCGTCGCGCCGAGCCACGCCGAACGACGTGGCCGTGCTGGCGGCCCTGCTCGTCGAGGAGCTGAGCTATCTGCACAGCCGCGTCCCCCAGGCAAAGCGGCCACCTCACGCCTACTACCCGGGTGTGCGTTTTCCGGCCCACGTCTACCAGAGGGCCGGACTGCTGAAGCGGATCCTCGAAGATCTCGTCGCGCATGGGCTCCCGAGCGGCGACACGGGCGCCGGTCGCTGAGGCGCATGTCCTCCTCGAGCCGGAGCTCCTCGACCTTCGCGCAGCTGCGCTCCAGCGCTGCGATGCGGCTGACCGAGGGACTGCTGTCTTCGGGCGGAAAGGTCGCGGGCGTCGGTCTCGCGATGGCGCTGCTCACGCTGGGCTTCACGATCTGGTTCCGCATCGAGCTCGGCTATCAGGCCGAGATCGGTGGGCCGCTGGCCCGCGCGGCCTCTGTGCTGGATGCGTCGATCAACGAATCGCTGGCCAGCCTGCGGGGCTGGGTCGCATACGGAGATCCGATTTTCGCGGCCGAGCGACGCAGGGTCTGGGAGCAGCAGATCGAACCCTCGGTGGTCAGACTCGCTGAACTCGCCAGCGCCTCGCGGCAGGTCGAGGCCACCGAACGAGTGGACGCGCTCGAACACAGTCTCCGTGAACTCGCGCGCATCCAGTGGGCGATCGAGGACGTCGCACGAACGCCCGGCAACCTGCCGGCATCGGTGGCCTACAGCATGCGCCTCGAGCCGCTCCGCCGCAGCGTGCTGTCTCGGGTTGGAGACGCAATACAGCGTTACACCGAAGAGAATCGAGAACGGGGATCAGTGGAGTTCCTTGCACTCCTCGCGCGCTTCCGCTCGACCTTCATCGAGGGCGATCTCGCTCTGAACGAACTGCTGGTCGACTACAGCGGCGCCCGGGAACACGACGTGAAGGAGCGTCTCGCGCGCTCGAGGGAACTCGCCAGTCGGATCGCCAAAGCCGCCCAGCGGGAGACGCGCGGTGATCTGTTGCAGCTGATCGACTTCAGCATCCAGGAGTTTGGCGCCTACACAGTCCAAGTGGAGGAGATCATCGCGCTTCGTCTGTCGCCTTATCGGAACGTCGCCGAGCGTCTCTTTGTCGAGGAGGCGAATCCCACGGCGACTCAGGCCCTGGCGATTTCGGGGGAGCTGGCAGCTGAGCAGACGCGCCTCGCTACCCAAAAGGCGCAATCCCTCGCGGAAGCCAGCTACGCGGTGATTGCAATGGCTCTCGTGATGGGGCTGCTTTCGGCCGGGTCCCTGTGGGTTTCGTTCCGACTTCGGCAGCAGGTCGAGAACGTCATGGAACGTGCAAAGAAGCTCGGTCAGTACGTGCTCGATAAACGACTGGGAAAAGGAGCCATGGGCGAGGTCTACCTCGCGCACCACGCGATGCTGCGCCGACCGACCGCGATCAAGCTGCTGCGGCCGGAGAGTGCACAGGACCTGCGCGCACAGCGACGTTTCCAGACGGAGGTGCAGTCCACTTCTCAGCTGACGCACCCGAACACCATCGAGATCTTCGACTACGGACGCACCCCCGAAGGCGTCTTCTACTACGCGATGGAGTTCCTGGACGGCTTCACCCTGCAGTCTCTCGTGTCGCTTGCGGGGCCGGTCGACCCTGCGCGGGTCGCGAGCATCATCGTGCAGGCTTGCGGTTCGTTACACGAGGCGCACTCCCGTGGCCTCGTCCACCGCGACATCAAGCCGACCAACCTCATGCTCACCGAGCGCGGCGGCGTCTACGATGTGGTCAAGATCCTCGACTTCGGCCTGGTGAAGGATCTGGCCGCCGGTACTTCCTCCTCCGATCACGACGGAGTCGATGCGATCGTAGGAACGCCGATGTATCTGGCACCAGAGTCCATCCTCTCATCGGCCGGTGGAATGCCTCAGGCAGATCTCTACGCGCTCGGTGCGGTCGCGTACTTTCTACTCACGGCCACGACCGTCTTCCCGACTGGGACAACGATGGAGATCCTCGATCGGCATCTGCACGAGGATCCGGAGTTCCCCTCTCAGCGCCTCGCCCGCGAGATGCCGCGCGACCTCGAGTACGTCGTCATGGCGTGCCTTGCGAAGGATCCGGCCGATCGTCCGGCCAGCGCTCAGCACCTGGCGGAAATGGTCGAGGCCTGCGAGGTCGGCAGCTGGACGGCCGCCGACGCGCGGGCATGGTGGGACGAGTACGGCGAGGCCGCGCGAAACGAGGTGGTCGTCGAAGAAGCGAGCAGTTCGCTTCGCTCCGGTCCCGAGGTCGTCGTGGCAGCAACCCGAGAGTGATCCGGTTTCCGGTGTGAGTGGAGCCGCGCTAGAGACCCGCCGCGCGACCCAGGCGGCGATGTTCGTCGCGATCGTGATGATCGGTCAGCAGCTGGCGGGCAAGGCCCTGCGCGATGGCTTCTTCCTGTCACACTTCGAAGCCAGCGCGCTTCCCTCCGTGATGACGGCGGCGTCTCTTCTCTCGGTGGGGATCGTGCTCGGAAGCGTGCGACTGATGCGACGCTTCGGGCCCGCGCGCAGTGTGCCCCTTTTCTTCGCTTTCAGCGCCGCGCTCTTCGTGCTCGAGTGGGCGCTCAGCGCTTCCCATCCAAGACTCGCAGCCGCGTTGCTCTACCTTCACACCACGAGTTTGGGCGCAGTGGTCGTTTCGGGCTTTTGGTCGATCGTCAACGAGCGTTTCGATCCGCATACGGCCAAGCAGGTCATCGGTCGCATCGCCGGAGGGGCGGCACTCGGTGGCGTACTCGGTGGCCTGGCGGTGTGGCTTGGCGCTTCTACGCTCTCGATCCCGACGATGATCCTCGTGTTTGCCGGGCTCAACGCCCTCTGTGTGGTCGGGCTTCGCGGGATCGGCAGGCCTCCAACCCGCCGCACAACCGGTGCCGAGTCTCGAGTCTCCGCGTTCGAGATCTTCCAGGAAACACCGTACCTGCGTCAGCTGGCGCTCCTGGTGGGGCTCGCCGCCGTCGCGGGTGCGGTCTACGACTACCTGTTCAAGGCGCAGGTCGCCGCGCACTACGGCACCGGCTCAGAGCTCGTGTCCTTTTTTGCGCTGTTCTATCTGCTGCTCAGCGTCGTGGCGTTCGGCGTGCAGAATCTACTGACTCGCCCATCGCTCGCGCTGCTGGGGCTCGCCTTGACGGTGGGTACCCTGCCGGGAGCGGTCGTGCTCTTCGGGATGGCTGCCCTGCTTTTCCCGGGGATCTCGACCGTGGTGGCGCTGCGCGGTGGCACCGCGGCCGTCGAGAGTTCATTGTACCGATCGGGCTACGAGCTGCTCTACACGCCGCTTCTGCCCGAGAAGAAGCGTCCCACCAAGATCCTGGTGGACGTTGGCGGGGACAAGCTGGGCGCAGCGATCGGCGCTGGTATCGCTTTCTTCGTGCTGGGCATCTTTCCGATCGCCGCGAATCCGATCCTGCTCTGCGTCGGCATCGGGGCCGGCGTGGCAGCGATCTTCGTGACTCGCCGACTGCACAGCGGTTACGTCGAAGCATTGGCCGAGAGCCTGCGCACGGGCGCCGTCGACCTCAGCGACGAAGCGGAATTCGATGCGACCACACGGCAGACAATCTCGGAAACCATCGTCGACATGGAACGCGCAGCGGTGCTCGAGGGGACCGGAATCTCGTCGGGTACGGACGGCTTTTCGGATCTGTCTCGCGATGAGCTGCTCGAACTCCTTCGCGCGCGTCGAGCGGAGCGGGGCGCCGAATTGGACGGTGCTCGACGCGAGCCTTTCGTTTCGACGAGGCGGAGCCCGGTGCCGTCTACCGAACTCGACGAGTCGGTCTTGGCGATCGCCGATCTGCGCTCGGGAGACGTCGAGAGAATCGAGGCGGCGCTGCGCGGCCACAACCCGCTTCCGCACGTTCTGGTTCCTCACGTGCTCCCGCTGCTCGAGAAAGACGAAGTCGCCGCATCCGTCTCCGAGGCTATACGCCGCGTTGCTCCGGCCCATGTCGGTCTGCTGCTCGACGTGGTGCTGCGCGTGCGAACGCCATTTCTCGTGCGGCGTGCGGTCTGCAAGATCCTCGGAGACGTACCGACGGAACGCTCTGCGAATGGTCTGGTGGCGCTGCTGCGCGATCCCGAGTTCGAACTTCGCTTCGGCGCCGCAACGGGGCTGCTTCAGATCTACCGGAGCCACTCCCGCCTGACTCCGCCGAAAGAGCTGCTCTTTGCAGCAGCAGAGTTGGAGGCGCGCCGCTGCCAGCGGCTGTGGCGCGCGCAGACCGCGATGGAAGGCAGGCTCACGCAGACGGCCGCCCTCGAATCGCGCGGCGGAAAGCGCGTCACGCACGGGCTCGCCTACATCTTCGCGTTGCTGCTGACGGTGCTCGACCGGGACTCGCTGCAGCTGGCGATCCGGGCGTTGGCAGACTCGGACGCAGCCCACCGTGGTACGGGCCTCGAGTATCTCGACAACGTGCTGCCGGCCGGGCTCAAGCAGAGCCTCTGGCCGCTCTTCCAGGATGGAAGCCTCGCGCGGGAGACGCTGCGCGATCGCGACGAGATCCTCGATGAGATCATCGGACACGCGCCGCCCAGCGCGGCGGATCTGGTGGAGCTGCGCGAGCGTATCGACGCCAGGCGCCGGGATCGCGCGGGGCAGACTTGAATCGCGCTGGGTTCGTTCAAACCCGCGATCCGAGAGTGGCCCGGTTTCTTTTCGGAGGAGTTCTCCTCCTACTCGTTTCGCCCCCGAGTCATGCGCAGGAAGCCATCCTGAACGATCAGCCCGTGGCGCCGTCCGTTACCGAAGAGGCCGTATCGATCAAGCCGACGGTCGACGAGCGCCCTGGAGCCGGACTGCTGGCTCCCTATCTGGAGAAGTTGCCGGACCTGCCGCCCGTGATTCGAGATCTGGAAGTCGGCTGGAACACCCGATCGTATTACTTCAATCGCAATCGCTTCGAAAGCGGCCGCAAAGAGGCCTTCACGCTCGGTGGTGCACTCCGGGTGAGAACGGGATGGCTGGCCGATCACTTCGCGATTGCCGGGACACTCTTCACATCGCAGAAGCTGATTGGAAAGAAGAGCCGAGACGGCACAATACTGTTACGCAGCGGGCAGCGCAGCTACACGGTGTTCGGCGAGGCGTACGGAAAGATCCGCTATGGCAGCCACGAGGTCATTCTCTACAGGCATGAGATCGATCTTCCCTACGTGAACAGGAATGACAGCCGGATGACACCCAACACCTTCGAGGGCTACAAGGTGAGGGGAAAGTTCTCGTTTCTCAATGACGGAGTCGTGGAATACGGGCTGGGCTACCTGGACAAGATCAAACTGCGTGACGCCAATCAATTCATCTCGATGTCCAGGGCGGCTGGGGTAGACGGCACAGATCACGGGATGTTCTTCGGCGGCCTCCGATTTTCACCCCGCGAGAACCTCCACTTCGGAGCGATCAACTACTACGTCGAGGACACGATCAATATCGCCTATACCGAAGCGGACTATGCGCACAGCTTCAGCGACGACCTGGCGATCCGGATGCGAGCGCAATTCAGCCACCAGCGAAGCGTCGGCGGCAACGATCTGGCCGGGTCCTCCTTTGATACCTGGGTTCTCGGAGGGCGAATGGCGCTGAGCTATCGCCACTTCACGTTGTCCGTCGGCTTCACCACGACCGACTCAGAGAGGGAAATCCAGAGTCCGTACGGGAGTTATCCGGGCTTTGTTTCGCTGATGCGGCGGGACTTCAATCGCGCCGGCGAGGATGCCTGGCAGGTAGGCGTCGCATATGATTTCGCGAGGCTGGGACTGGATGGGTTGAGCGCGTTTGCGAACTACGCCGAAGGCTACGGAGCGCGTGACAATGAGACCCGGGAATCACTTCCCAACGAAAGAGAATTCAACATCACCGTCGACTACCAACCGAAGTTGGGATTTCTGAACGGTTTCTGGCTGCGGCTACGCGGGGCCGTGGTCGAAACGGATGGAACGAGCACCGACTTGCGAGTCATTTTCAACTACGCATTACCAGTGCTCTAGAGGGCGCGATCGGGCCCAATGGAACTTCACACTCGCCCTACCCCCTGCAACAGGGTGGAGGCGAACCTTTGGGACGCCCGGTGCTGTAGGGTCAGGCTTGGCAAGCTTGGGAGGTGCCTGATTCACGAGAGCCCAACACGCAGCCCGCCCACCGAATACGCCCCTTCCGGGGGTGTGCGAAATCCGTAGACGGGGTGCGCTCGAATTCTATTGAGTCGATCGGCTTGCGATCGCAGGGGGATACCCTGTCAGGAATTCATCGAATACGAACTTCTCACGTCCTGTGTGCGGCCGGCTTGGTCGCTCTCCTGCTCGGCACGGGCACGTACGCGAAGACCCGCCAGACCCGAAGCACCGAGACGCGCGGCTTACTGGGCGACTACTCCCAGCTGAGTGAGGACGAGACCGACCGGGTCGCGCTCATCTACGTGAACCCAGACGTCGATTGGCGCGATTACGACGCGGTCATGATCGATTCCGTGATCGTGTGGCATGCCTCGGACGACTTGAAGCTCTCGGACGATGAGGCCCAGATGCTGACCGATCACCATTACGCGTCGCCGGTCGTCCTCGAGCGGGCCTCGCCGCTCTCCCCAAGCTGAGGGTCGCGGCTTCGCGGCCGAACTCCGCGCGACAGGGGGCTCAGTGCGGCGAAGCGGTCGAGCGACTGGTCTCGGCGGCGTCGAAGCGACGGAAGGCGCCGAGCCGCTCGCTCGCGCGCTCCGCCCACGCGTCGAAGACCCGCTCGAGTGAGCCCCCGTCGTCGGCCTCGCGGGCATCCTTGACCGCCGCCAATCGGGATCCCGAGACGGCATCGACCACCTCGATCGCAACCGAGGCGCCGCTCTTCGACAGGCGCGTGATCGCGGCCCGCACGCGCAGTGCCCCCGGCTGGGCGTTTTCGACCGGATGGAACTCGAGCTGGAGCTGGTGTCGCAACGCGGCGGTGAAGTAACCGGCGAGGTGTTGCTGCTCCGAGGGCTCGATGCCGCCGTCCGCATTTTCGTCTCGGAACCACAGCGCGACGCGATCGACGACCACCTTGTCGTAGCGAGAGAAGTCGGTTTCCGGGTTGATGTAGACGAGCTGGGCCTGGCTGCCGCGCCCCGGCTGGAGTTGCGACTCGTTCTTCAGGAAGCCGGTGCCGCGGACTTCCTGCGCGGAGGCTGCGGTCGCGCAGACGAACAGCCCGTAGGCAAAGACACCAAAGCCCGAAAGGCTTGGCGTGGACGCAGCCGTTCGCGACCGAGGGTCAGCCGACACAGGTCCAAATGTAGTTCTTGAACAACTTGTTCAGCGCCTGCATGCTGGCGCGTCTGGAGTCTGCGCAGATGTCGTCGAATTCGTATGCGATGTTCCTCGCGTTTCGCCGCAGGCAGCGCTCGATGGCGCCGCGGTTCACCTGGTACTGGCGTCCCCTGGATCCGCTCACGGCCGTCTCGATCAGATCGTAGACCGCGGGCTCCTTCTGGCCGGGGCCCAGGCGCTTCCATTCCTGGCAGCCGATGGCCGCGGCAGGCGTTGCGAAGAGGATGAGCGCGAGTGAGACGAGCCTCGCAATCGATCGCAGCGGCATGGCGCCCTCCGGGAGTCCACCCCGATGATAGCGAACGGCCAGGCGATCTGACGCATGCGCGGGGCGCGCGACTTGCATCGACCGGTTGAGCCTACCCCCAATTTGTCCAAACTTGGCTGACGGCTTACGCCTTCCTCTATTGTCGGTGATGTCCGGGTGTCCCCAATTGCGCTGTATGATGACAATGCCCCAGAGCGCCGCTAGCCACCGTAGCGATAGGGTTGCCCGGAGGACGTGCATGGGTGAGGTTCAACGCCAGGAGGAAAGCGGGAGTATGACACAGCGATTCGAGATCCGATTTTCGTGAAGGCTTTAGCGTGGCTTCGTCCGAGGGGCCTTCCTGGTACGCCCGTCATTGTCTCGGGGTTCAGCGCCGCGCTCTGCCTGCTATTGCTCGCTTCACCGGTTGGCGTTCGGGGAAGCGTGAGTGATCCACCGGAAGCTGAGTCTCCCGCTGCCTGCTCGCAAGTGGATTATGGAACACCGGCTTCGACCGCGATGCGCGAGTCGGATGGGAACACCGTCACAGAGCCCCCCAATCCGAGTGGCCCGACCCTCGTGGGCGTGGGCTTCTTCGTGAATGACATCCGCGGAATCGATCCCGTACGAGACGAGTTCCAGTTTCGAGGTTATGTCCAAGTGCTCTGGTGCGATCCGCGGCTCGCCTTCGATCCGGAGGGTACGGGCCAGAAAGAACTCGTCTTTACGGGCGACCGGGTCGAGCAAGAGTTCAAACGAATGTGGTTCGCGTCGGGTTACCCAGTCAACAAGGTCGGTGAACTCAGCTTCACCGAACGCGTCTTGCGGATTCGCCATGATGGCACAGTAGTGCAGAGCATCAATATCAGCGTACCCCTGGCTACCCATTACGATCTTCGCCGATTCCCGCTCGACCGGCAGACCCTCGAGCTACAGGTGGAATCCTACTTGTGGAATCGCGACCAGCTTCAATTCGTTCACGACGAAACGATCAGCGGCTTCAACGATGGAATTTCCATACCCGAGTGGAACATCCAGGCAGTCAACGGCCACGTGAGCGAAGTCGCGGTGATGAGAAGCGACACGCCCTTCTCCCGTTACATCCTCGAGATCGAGATTACCCGCAAACCGGGCTTCTACCTCTGGAAGGTTTTCCTGCCCCTCGTGGTGATCGTGGCTCTGTCGTGGTCGGTTTTCTGGATGACCGATGACCGATGAGCGATTCGCCGGTCGCAGTCGAATCTCTGCGACGGGCGTACTCACCGTCGTCGCCTATCAGTTTGTCTTCGCCGAAAACCTGCCCCGCGTGGGCTACCTCACACTCCTCGATCAGGTCATGATCGGCTCGTTCGGCCTGCTGGCGGTGACGGTACTCGAGAGCCTGCTCGTGGATCGCGCAAACAGGCAAGATCCCGCGAAGGCGATCCAGATTGACCGCACCTCCCGTTGGCTCTTTCCCACGGTGTACGCGGCGATGCTGGCGACGATCGTGCTGTCCGCGGGTTAGCGCTGCGTCAGGCAGCCATCGAAAGATCCGTAGCAATCTAGGATCTTGCCTGCTACACCCGCCGGACCCATCAATCGCAACCATAGGAGCCCGCCGCGATGCGACTTCTGCGTCTTTTCCTTCCCATTCTTCTCGTGCTGCTCCCGGTTGCCTGTCAATCGTCTCGGACCCGCGGTGGCGGTGATCCATCTCCTGCTCCGATGCGCCTGCAGCGGATCCTCGATAGTGGAGAACTTCGGGTCGGGCTGTCGGGTAACCAACCTCCGCTGAACATGATCAACAAGAATGGAGAAATCGTCGGTCTGGAAGTCGACCTGATCGAGACGCTCGCTCAGTCGATGGGCCTGACCACGCGTTTCGTCGTCAAACCATTTTTCGATCTGATCCCCGCAATCGAACGCGGTGAGGTGGACGTCGTCATCTCGGGGATGACGATCACGCCCGAGCGCAACGCGCGCGTCGCATTTGTCGGCCCCTACTTCATTTCGGGCAAATCGGTGCTCACCAAATCGGAGGCGATCGCATCGGCCGAAAGCGCAGCGTTGCTCAACAATGCCGACCATCGATATGCCGTTCTGGCAGGTTCTACGAGCGAGACCTTCGTCGAGCGGGTGCTGCCGAAGGCCAAAAGCGTTCCCACGAAGGACTACGACACAGCGGTACAGATGGTTCTCGATGGTGAAGTGGAAGCGATGATCGCTGATTTTCCGATCTGCCAGCTTTCGGTTCTGCGTCATCCGGAAGCCAACCTATCGACATTGATGACACCATTCACGATAGAGCCGCTCGGGATCGCACTACCCGCCGATGATCCGCTGCTCGTGAATCTCTTCGAAAACTACCTGAATACACTCGAAAACACGGGACTTCTCCTCCAGTTCAAGGCGAAGTGGTTCTCCGACGGATCCTGGATATCCGAGCTTCCCTGATCGGGCCATGTCTATCCGTCGAACCCTCGCCAGGATCTCGATTTTCGCCACTGCGGTGGGGATCGTTCTCGTAGCGTGCTCGGGCACTGCGGAGTCCGGCGAGCGTAAGAAGCGGGACATCCTCCTCAGCGAAGTCGACGATGCTCGCATCGGCAGGGAGGCCGCGAAATCTATTCCCGCCCAGATGGGACTCTACGAAGATCCTGAGCTCGAAGACTACGTCAACAAGATCGGGCAGCGGCTGCTTCGCGGCGTGCCTCGCATGGGTTTCAACTACCAGTTCAAGATCGTCGATCAGGCCGAGCCGAACGCATTCGCGCTGCCCGGTGGTTACATCTTCATCTCACGCGGTCTGTTGGCGCTCGCCAACAGCGAAGACGAACTCGCCAACGTGATGGGCCACGAGATCATTCACTCCGCGCACAGGCATGCAGCGATGCAACAGGCTCTGGTCGGAACGGGCCCGCTCGCGATGCCGTGGGCCCGCGCGGCCAATATGGCCGCCTACAGTCGCGACATGGAACGCGACGCCGACAAAGGCGGCCAGCTCCTTGCCGCGGCCGCGGGCTACGATCCGATGGGAATGTCGACCTTCATGCGACAACTCGCTCAACTCGAGCGAATTCGCATCGGCACCGTGCGACAGGCGCGGTTCATCGACTCCCACCCGGGTGCTGGGGAGCGCGCCGCCGTCAACGCGGCGCGTTCGCACGAAATTCGCCGAAAGAAGGTAGCCAGCCTCGGTGACACCCGGACCTCCTATCTACGCCGGCTCGATGGGCTGCCCGTGGGCCCGCGGCCCGAGGGCGGGGTCTTCGACGGTGACCGATTCCTGCAGCCCGACATGGATTTTCAACTCCGCTTCCCGCCGGGCTGGAACGTCTCCAATACGAACCAGGCGGTTGGAGCCGTATCGCCCAAACGCGATGCGATGATCTTTTTGACGGCCGACCAGCCCGAAGGCGAACCCGAGCAAGCGGCGGCGGACTTCGTGATCAAGACGAGCCAGGAGTTCCCGGTCGAAGTCGCGAGATCCGGTCCCGTCAAAATTGGCCGGATCGACGCCTGGCGGCTACAGCTGGAGGGTAGTGGTCGCGCGCGCGGCGTGACCGCGAACGTGACGTTCATTCCGTATCGAGGCGCGACCTACCGAATCACCGGCGTGTCGCCATCGGCAGTAGCGAGAACCTACACGGGGCGCATGCTCAGCACGATGCGCAGCTTTCGACCGCTCACTGACGAGCAGCGCGCAAAGATCACCGGAATGCGCATACACCTGGTGAGCGCGCGCGCGGGCGAGGAACTCGAAGAACTCGGGCGCCGGAGTGGCAACGCCTGGAACATCTCGACGATCGCCGCGTACAACGGTCTGTTCACCACCCACCGTTTCGAGGGCGGCGAGCTCGTCAAGACGACCCGCACCGAGCCCTACCGCAGCCAAGCTCAGGTGCCGCGCTGAGCGGAATCACAGACCGACCAGCGGCCCGAGGACGGTGAGCTGACGAGCGGGGATGCCCTCGAGAACCTGATCTGATTGACGATTATCGCTAGGCGTCGATCCGTCGGTACTTGATGCGGTGGGGCTGGTCGGCGTCCGCACCCAGTCGCCGTCTGCGGTCTTTTTCGTACTCATCGTAATTGCCCTCGAACCACTCGACGTGACTGTCTCCCTCGAACGCGAGGATGTGGGTCGCGATGCGGTCCAAAAACCAGCGGTCGTGCGAGATCACGACCACACAGCCCGAAAATCCGAGCAGCGCGTCTTCGAGCGCGCGCAACGTATCGACGTCGAGGTCGTTGGTGGGTTCGTCGAGCAACAGCACGTTGCCCTGCTGCTGCAGCACCTTCGCGAGGTGTACGCGGTTGCGCTCACCGCCGGATAGCAAGCCCACCTTCTTCTGCTGGTCGGCGCCCTTGAAGCCGAAGGAACTCACGTAGCCGCGCGAGCTGATCTCGCGGCGCCCGATCGAGATCCGCTCCTTTCCGTCGCTGATCTCCTCCCAGACGCTGCGCTCGGAGTCGAGCGATGCGCGGCTCTGGTCCACGTAGGCGATCGTGACCGTCTCGCCGAGTCGAAGCTCGCCCGAGTCCGGCTTCTCCTGGCCCACGATGATCCGAAACAGCGTCGTCTTGCCCGCGCCATTGCCGCCGATCACACCGACGATGCCGCCGCGTGGCAGCGTAAAACTCAGCTCGTCGAACAGCAGGCGACCGTCGAAACCCTTGCTGACCTTGTCGGCCTCGACGACGACGTCCCCGAGGCGCGGGCCGGGCGGAATCAGGATCTCGACGGTTTCGGGCAGCCGCGACTGCTCCTCGGCGACGAGCGCCTCGTAGGCGTTGATGCGCGCCTTGCTCTTCGCCTGGCGGCCGCGCGGCGACATCCGAACCCACTCGAGTTCGCGCTCGAGGGTGCGGGCGCGCGCGCTCTTGTGCTTCTCCTCGGTCGTCAGCCGCTGCTGTTTCTGCTCGAGCCACTCGGAGTAGTTGCCCTTCCAGGGAATTCCGCGCCCGCGATCGAGTTCCAGGATCCAGCCCGCGGCGTTGTCGAGGAAGTAGCGGTCGTGGGTCACCGCGACGACGGTGCCCTTGTACTCCCGCAGGAAGCGCTCGAGCCATGCCACCGATTCGGCATCGAGGTGGTTGGTCGGCTCGTCGAGCAACAGCAGATCGGGTTTCTGCAACAGCAGGCGACACAGTGCCACGCGCCGCCGCTCGCCACCCGAGAGCGTTGAAACATCGGCGTCGCCCGGAGGAACGCGCAGTGCTTCCATCGCCACCTCGAGGGTACGATCGAGTTCCCAGGCGCCGATTGCGTCGATCTGGTCCTGCAGCTTCGACTGCTCTTCGAGCAGAGCGCCCATCGCGTCGTCGTCGAGGGGTTCGCCGAATCTGGCGCTGACCTCCTCGAAGCGCCGAAGCAGCGCACGGGTTTCCGCGACGCCTTCCTCGACGTTTCCCAGCACGTCCTTCGACTCGTCGAGTGCGGGTTCCTGCGGGAGGAATCCGACGCAGATACCCGGAGCGGGCTTCGCCTCGCCTTGGAAGTCGGTGTCGATCAGCGCCATGATCTTGAGCAGGCTGCTCTTGCCCGCGCCGTTGGCGCCGAGCACCCCGATCTTCGCACCCGGCAAGAACGCGAGGGTGATGTCCTCGAGGATCACCCGATCGGGCGGCACGACCTTCTTGAGGTCCTGCATGGTGAATACAAATTGATGAGCCACGCGGGCAGTGTAACGGCCGAATCCGCGCCGACCAGCTAGATCTTCGAAGCGCGCGGGTCAGCTGCGGTGGATCGGGAGTAACGCGACGAAGCAGGTGCCCTCTCCGGGACGGGAGCGCACCGTGAGCGTGCCGCTGTGCTCGTGGAGGATCTCGCAGGCGTCCGAGAGTCCGGACGCATCCTTCGGCTTCACGCCATCGGGCGCGTCGCCCGATTCCCCCTCGGAGCCGAACGGATCGAAGATCTGCTCGAGCAGGTCCTCTGACATCCCGGGTCCGTTGTCGAGGATGCGAACGGCGACGAGGTCGCCATCGGGCTCGGTTTCGATTTCGATCACGCCACCGTCGACGCCGTCGAGGGATTCTCGGGCGTTGACGAGCAGGTTGCGGATCGCCTGGACGAGGCGCTCGGGCGAGCCTTCGACGGGCGGAAGCGGATTGAAGAACGAGACGCGTAGCGCGATTCGCGCCTCGCCCTCGAGTTCCGCCAGCCGGATCGCATCGCGCGCGATCGCGTTGATGTCGACCGGAACCATCACGTCGCGGGGCCTCCGCGCAGCGCGGTCCAGGCCGGAAGCCATGCGATCGCCTGCATCGGCCCCCAACCCAATTTCGAGGCGCCGTCACGTGCACGGGAACGCATGGAGCCGTTATCGGCGCCATCCATCGCGGTGTTGAGCCCGACATCGGCACCCCCGGGGGCAAATCCGTTCCGACGCGCGCTGGCGCGCTCAGAAGGGCTCGGGGTCGGCCGGCAGGTCGCGGCCGGGCGCAATCAACGCCGTCATGTAATTGCCGCGCGACCCGGGCACGAATCCGACCAACCAGCCCGCCACGGCGAAGACGCGCCGAACGGCCCGGTTGGGATGGCCGTTGAATCGCGAACTCATCCAGCCCAGCGTGAGTTCGAGCGAACTACCGGATTCGAGATAGAGGCTCTTGAGCGCGAATTCGAGTTGCTTGCGATCCCAGCGGTAGACGAAGTTGTCGCGCAGTTCGAGATTGCCGAGCTGGTTCGATTCGTAGACGCTGCTCAACCCCAACCTCCGCAGCAGCCAATCGAGCTGGCTGTCGTAGGGTTCGAGCACCAGCACTGCTCCGCGGCAGACCCGCAGCATCTCGTAGAGGCCCTGCATGGGGCGGGCGAGATGGTGGAGCGACTCCTTGCAGAAGACCAGGTCGAAGGAACCCGAGACGTAGCTGAGTCTCTCACAGTTCTGTTTCTGATAGCGGACCCGCGGATCCGAAGACGCGATTTCGCGCAGCTCGTCGTCGGAATCGAGAATGCCCGTCAGGCGAATCTTGTCGAACGGATGCTCGATGAAACGCCGAGCCTCTCGATAGGTGGAACCGATCGAGAGCACCGTTCCGAGTCCGAGCCCCTGTTCCTCGCGCAGCACCCGGTAGCGCTCGATGGCGTGCTCGATCCCATAGCGGTGGAAATCCATGGTCGAATCGATGCGCAACAGGTCGCGCAGCGGCCTTCGATAGACGCGCGTTCGATTGGCGCGAGCGCTCGCGACACCCTGCCCTTCGCTAACCGGGTTCACCTCCGCCACCCCCCGCTTCCGAACACGCGCCGATCACACAGTTGATACCACGCGCAGCGCTGGTTTGCGCTATGCGTTGCACACAGGGGGTTCCCGGCTCGGTGAAGATCCTGTTGGTCCACAACTTCTACCGTCAGCATGGTGGGGAGACCGCGGTCTTCGAGGCCGAGCGCCGCATGCTCCGCGCCGCGGGCCACAGCGTGATCTCCTACACCCGCGACAGCAACGAGATCGAGGGCTTCGGACACTGGAAACGCGCCACCCTCACGTCGACGACAATCTGGGCTCGTGACAGCCATCGGGAAATCAGCGCACTGATTGCGAGCGAGGCGCCGGACGTCGCGCACTTCACCAACACCTTTCCATTGATTTCGCCTTCCGCCTACTACGCGTGTCGGAACGCTCGCGTACCGGTCGTGCAATCGATCCACAACTACCGGCTGATCTGCCCGGCCGCGACACTCTGGAGGGACGGAGCGATCTGCGAGGAATGCGTCGACCATTCGCTGCTGCGGAGCGTCCAGCACGCCTGCTACCGGAAGTCGCGACCCGCCAGTGCGGTGCTCGCGACGGCGCTCGCCGTCCACCGCCGCAGCGGCACCTATGCCAACCTCGTCGATCGCTACATCGCGCTTACGCAGTTCGCCCGCGCCAAGCTGATCGCGGGAGGGCTCCCGGAGCAGCGAATCTGCGTCAAACCCAACTTCGTCGAGCCGGACCCCGGGGTTCGCGAGAGGCCCGGAGCGTACGCGCTCTTCGCGGGCCGGCTGACCGTGGAAAAAGGCGTGCACACGCTGCTCGACGCCTGGAAGCGGCTCGGCCCGGACGTCCCGCTGCACATCGCCGGTGACGGCCCGCTGCGCGATGCGCTCGCGCACCGGATCGACAGCGAGGGGATCGCGGGCGCAAGGCTGCTGGGTTCGCTCCCCCCGAAAGCGCTGATGCGCGAGCTGCGCGGCGCGCGGATGCTGGTCTTCCCCAGCGAGTGGTACGAGGGAATGCCGATGGCGATCATCGAGGCCTTCGCGTGCGGCGTGCCGACCATCGCGACCCGGCTCGGCGGCATGCAGGAAATGATCGACGACGGCAGAAACGGCCTGCTCGTCGCGCCCGCCGACCCGGAAGGCCTGGCGGCCAGGGTGCGCTGGGCGTTCGACCGCGAAACCGAGCTGGCCGCGCTCGGCCAAGCCGCGCGCGCCGAGTACGAGGTGCGCTACACGGCAGCCGCCAATTGCGCGCGCTTGATCGACATCTACCGGCAGGCCATCGAGCGGAGCGGCGATCGGGCCGCTTAGCGCGGCTTGCGCGCGACGATCAACTGCGAAACGCCGAACGCGCGCAATCCCGGAGTCGCCTCGAGCGCGCGGGCGATCGCCCGCAGCAGCGGACGAAGCGCGCCGATCCAGCGCGGCTGATGACCGGAAATGTTTTCGAAGGTCTGCCAGACGTAGCCGCAACGCTCGATCGAAAACCCGCCCGCGCGGACCAATGCGCGCAGTTCCCAGGGCCAGTAGTTTCGCGCCCAGTATTGGAATAGACCCAGACCCACGGGGACGTACGGAACCAAAGGGGTGTAGTGGGGGACCTTCGCACCCGATCGCAGCGAAACGCCGTGGGTCTCGAACGGATAGAGTCGGTTGGGCGAGAAGATCACCGCGACGCCGCCGGGTTTCAGGATCCGATGGACTTCCCGGATTCCCTGATCGTCGCGGGGCACATGCTCGAGGACTTCGTTGAGCAGCGCGACATCGAAGCGATCGTCGGCGAACTCGACGGCCTCGAGATCTCCGACCGCCACGCGCCCCTCGGGCAAGGCTCCCCGACGCTTGGCTTCGCCAATCTTCTCGGCGCTGTACTCGATTCCCCAGGCGTCTGCACCGAGCGCCGTGAGCGCCCGGACGTACTCACCCGCGCCGCAACCGCAGTCGATTACGCTCTTTCCGCGCACGGGTCCCGCAACCGCACAGATCCAGTCGAGGCGTTTTTGCAGGTTGAGGGGCGTTGCGGTGTCGCCGCCGGCGGCCTGGATTTCGAGTTTCGTCATCGAAGCCGTGTGATCAGGCTCGATGTATCACTGCGACCGCCACCCATTTTCTGCACCTCGGCATAGTAGCGATCGACGAGCGCGGTCACGTCGAGCCTCGCGCCGATCCGCTCGGCCTCCGCGAGCGCGATCCCGAGATCCTTGCACATCCAGTCGACCGCGAATCCGAAGTCGAACTCGCCGGCCAACATCGTCTCGGCGCGGTTGTCCAGCTGCCAGGACTGCGCGGCGCCCTGGGCGATCGCCTCGACGACGCGGCGGGCATCGAGACCCGACTTCAGCGCGAAGTGGAGGCCCTCGGCGAGCCCTTGAAGCAAGCCGGCGACGCAGATCTGGTTGACCATCTTGGTCAGCTGGCCGCTGCCCGCTTCGCCCATCCATAGGCTCTTCTTCGCGTAGCAATCGAGCAGCGGCTTCGCGCCTGCGTAGACATCCTCGGAGCCGCCGACCATGATCGTCAGGGTGCCGTCTTCCGCACCGCTCTGGCCACCGGAAACCGGCGCGTCGAGAAACGCGCAGCCGCGGCGCTGCGCTTTTGCGGCCAACTCGCGAGCGAGTTCAGCCGAGCCGGTGGTGTGGTCGACGAGGATCGCGCCGGCTGGCAATGCGGCCCACACCCCGGTGTCACCGCCGACCACGCTGCGGACATCGTCGTCGTTGCCGCTGCACAGGAACGCGAATTCGACATCCGCGACGGCTTCCGCCGGAGTTCTCGCGGAGCGACCGCCGTACTCCGCAACCCAGGCGTCCGCCCGGGCCGCGGTACGGTTGTAGACCGTCATCGCGCAGCCGGCGCGCGCGAGGTGCCCGGCCATCGGATAACCCATCGTACCGAGACAGAGAAACGCCACCGTTCGATCCGTCGATTCCATCAGCTCGACTGCGTGCAGCGTCATCGGATCAGACCTTTCTGCCGTAGCGGTGCCCTTCCAAGATCGCGTGTTGCAACGAGCGCGGCGAAAATGCGTCGCCGATCACTTCGACCGCGACACCCTGCTGCTTCAGGGAATCGCTCAACGGATCGTAGCGGACGCCACCGTACACATAGACAAACGCGTCGTACGGCCCCATCTCATGCGCCGCTCCGGTCCAGATGTTGTTCGCGACGAGCGTTGCGTCTCGAATCGCGGCGGCCTCCAGGTGGGCGAAGAGCTGCGCACCCTTGCCGAACAGCCGGGTGAGGAGCGGTGGACGCGTCGTCGCGCCGAGGAAGGTCCCGATCGTCTCCTGGCTCGTCACGAGGTCGACCTGCACACCCCGATCGAGCAGGAATTCGGCGATGGTCGGCGCCTGGTGGCCGTACTCCTCGTCGATCACGATCACGACGTCGCCGAGCTCCCGCTCGCCGAGCAGCACATCCCAACCGGACACCACGCGCGCGGAGTCCAATCCGTCCAACGCGGGTCGTCGCGCTCGAGCACCCGTTGCCAGTATCACGGCGTCGGGTTTCTCGGCGAGAACCCGGGAGACGTCCGCGTCGACCTTCAAGCGGAGGTCGACCCCGAGTTTTCGGCATTGCTGGCCGGACCAGCGGGTTGCACCGTCGAAATCCTGTCGCGACGGCGCCAACTTCGCGATCAGCGTCTGGCCGCCCAGCTCGGCCTCGCGCTCGAAGAGAACCACATCGTGACCGCGGCCCGCGGCGACGCGCGCGGCCTCGAGGCCCGCCGGACCGCCACCGACGACCACGACCTTCTTTCGAATGTCGGAGTGTCCGAGGTCCGACCAGCGGTCTTCGCGGCCGATCACCGGGTTCTGCACGCAGGTCACGCCGCGGCCGGTATAGATCCGATCGATACAGCCCTCGTTGTATCCCATGCACTGCCGGATGTCGTCGACTTGATAGGCCTTGGCTTTGTTCGGAAGATGCGGATCCGCGATCAGCGCGCGATTCATGATGCACAGATCCGCCTGGCCCTCCGCGATGATGCGATCGGCCTGGACGGGATCGACGATTCGGCCGGTAGCGATGACCGGAACATCGACGACCTTGCGGATACTCGCTGCGAGATAGGTATAACAGCCCAGCCCGAACGACATGTTGGGAACCGCAGCCGCCTCCCCTACGAAGGTTTCTGCGCTGCCGCCGATGACGTTGAAATAATCGAGCGTTCCACAGGCGTCGAGTCGCTGACAGATTTCCAACATCTGTTGATTGTCGAGTCCGCGCTCGGTGAAATCATCACCCGTCACGCGGATGCCGACGATGAACTCCGAGCCGACCCTTTCCCGCACTGCGTCGATCACGCGCATTCCGAATCGCAGCCGATTGTCGAGGGTTCCGCCATATTGGTCATCGCGCTCGTTCGCATTGAACGTCCAGAATTGATCGATCAGATGACAATGGCTCGCCATGATCTCGCAGCCGTCGAATCCGCCCGCCTGCAGGCGACCCGCGGCGGCGGCGAAGGCTTCGACGATTTCCTCGATCATGGCTTCATCGAGTGCGTGTGGGTTTTCGCGGTGATTGGGTTCTCGCACATCGCTCGGCGCGTAGATGCGATTCCAGAGGTCGATGCTGCGCCCGCGTCGCCCGCGGTGCGTGATCTGGCAGACCACCGGGACATCGTATTGATGCATGGTGTCGCTGAACTTCTGGAGATAGGGGATCACGCGGTCGTCGAAAAGCTCGACGCCATTCCAGTCCCGCGCAGTGCTCGTGGAATGGACACTCGCGGACCCGAAGCACATCATGAATCCGACACCACCGCGAGCCTTCTCTTCGTAGTAGCGACGCTCGACATCTTGCGGCATGCCATCGACCGCGAGGGCGTCTGCGTGCGCGCTACAGCAGATCCGGTTCTTGGCGGTCCGGTGCCCTATCTCAATCGGTGTAAAGAGGTGTTGAAATTCGGCCATGATCCGCCCGTCGTTCGTCCGGCTCTACGTTTCGCCTCGCAAATCCCGCCGATCCGCGTCGCGATCAGACATCGACTCCGACCTCGAAGGGTCCGCGCGTCGCGAGCGGGTGACCGTTCATGGGCCGGGGGCGCCTTCGCGTTCGAATCGGGATCGACGCGGCGTTGGCTGCGCTTGGTTGGGGTCGCTGCCCAGCGGACCGCGAAGCCACGGCTCCCTCTGATGCGCTGTGCTGCTCGCCGCCGGGTCCGTGTTCGACGAAGCCGTGGTGACTGAGATAGCGAAGCAGCTGCCGAGCGCATTCCTCAGCGCTTTCCCGCACGAGACTCGCCGTGTTCTCGGCGATCTCGCCCACTCCAAACAGCGCGTTCATGCGCTCCACTGCGCGTCCCGCGACGCGCGATGCGTGATCGCCAAGCCGCACCCGAGGCGTGGTGGGCTCCCATTCGACGCCGCTCGGCGCATTGCAAGCGACCGGTTCGCCGCTGGCCGCTCTTGCCGCGTCGATGCGATACCGAGAGAGATAGGGCCCCCGCTCGACGCTGTCCGCGACCACGAGAACGACGCGGCCGCGAATGCTGAGGAGATCTCGGGCGCCGCGGCCCAGATCCCGCGTCACCAGCAGCCGATCGGCTTCCCGCTGCACGTCGATCACTTCGTAAACCAGCGCGGCGCCGCGCTGTTCGGCCAACCGTGCGGGCAGAGCGTCGCCGCGCTCGCCGCATCCACCCCGTCCGAGCAAGGCGACATCGACGCTGTCGTTCTCCAGATCCGAAATCTCTTCGACGGTCTCGACGCCAGCGGCTCGCGCAAAACATCGGGCGTCCGCGTCATCCGCGTACGCGCGGACGTCGCTCCCGAAGCTTGCCATCGCGAGCGCGACTGCGCCGCGATCCGAGATCGGCAAGGTCGGAGCCCCGGAGGCGGTCGCCGACGAAGCGGAACCGATGATGACGGCAACGCGCATCATCAGGAAGCTGCACCCGAGCGCGGCATCCGCTCCGCGACGAGTTCTGCGAGATCTTTGACGACCATGGAATTTCCGTCGGGCAGTGCCTGATTTCCGGCTTCCAGCATGATCTTGCAGAATGGACAACCGGTTGCGACGATCTTTGCGCCGGTGGACGCGGCTTCGCGCGAACGGATGTTTTCGACTCGATCTTTTCCGGGGACGTCGAGCCAGAGGCCGCCTCCACCGGCACCGCAACAGAAAGACTCCTTTCCGTGCCGCGGCATTTCGACGCGCGCATCGCTCATCGCATCGATCACCGCGCGCGGCGCCGCGGTTTCGCCGTTGCCGCGGCCCAGATAACAGGGATCGTGGAAGGTGACCGACGCGAGTCCTTCCATCCCCGCAAGTCGCCCCTCCGCGATCATGCGCGCGAGAAATTGACTGTGGTGCTCGACCGAAAAGGACGCGCCGAACTCGGGGTATTCGTTCTTCATGGTGTTGAAACAGTGGGGGCAGTGGGTCAGTACCGTCTTCACGGAGTGACCCGCGAGCGTCTCGATGTTTTCACGTGCGCACTGCCGAAACAGCCCCTCCTCCCCGGCGCGTCGCGCGGGGTCACCCGTGCAGCGTTCGCGACAGCCGAGGATCCGATAGCGAATCCCGAGTCGATCGAGAATCGCGATCATCGATCTCGAGACCGACTGTCCATCCGGATCGAAGCTCCCCGCGCAACCGACCCAGTACAGCAGGTCGATCTCCTCGCCGGGCTCGGCGACCGGGGGGTTCAGACCCTGCGCCCACGCGAGCCGCTGGTCGTTGTCCCTGCCGAAGGGATTGAACGCGTTTGCGGTCGCCTCGAAGAAGTCCGCCGCAGAATCGGGGACCGAGCCCGCTTCGACGCAGGCTCGGCGGAGTTCGACGATCTTGTCGTAGACATCGATGCCGACCGGGCAGACCTCGTTGCACGCGCCGCAGGTCGTGCAGGACCAGAGCGCGTCGGAATCAAAGCGACCCGGTAGGTCGTCGCCGTCGGCAGTGCTCCCGAAATCCGTCAGCGCCTCGCGGATACCCAGAACGATTTCGCGCGGCCGCAGCGGCGTGCCGGCCGCGGCGGCCGGACAGACCATGTTGCAAAGCCCACACGTCGTACAGGCGTCCACCTGGAGCAGGTCGTTCCAGTCGAGGGCTCGAACCGTGGCGGCTCCGGGTGGCAGCTCCGGTGACGCGGGCGACCGCAACTGGGCGAGCGGACGCCGCCTGCGCAGCGACCAGCTCGCGGCGCCGTAGATCATGTGGGCGAAGAACAGCCACGGAACGAGTGCAAAGAACAACACGCAGACGAGCGCGTGACCGCCCCAGAGTGCGCGATGCCAGACCTGAAGCGTTTCCGCGCTGACATCAGCGGCGTGTAGCGCCAACGCAATCGAGTATCCGACCGCGCTCCAGCGCTCGAAGTCGGGCAGTTCCACCGCGATGCGCGCGCCTTCGAGCAGGAATCCGCTGATCGAAATGGCGAGCAACAACCACGTGAGGGCCGCCACCCACCAGGCCCGCAGGATCCGCCCCTCGCCGGCGAAGTGCCGGCGCCAGAGAAACATCAGCAGACCCGTGATGAACGCGAGCCCGCCGAGATCGATCACCAGGGAGGCGACCCGGTAGAACCATCCGTAGAAGAAATGCAGCGGCGTCTGGTGCTCCAGGAAGACGATCGACGTACCGACGAAGAGGATCAAGAAGCCATAGGTAACGAGCAGATGTGCGATTCCCGCGAAGCGGTCGCGACGCAGCGGTTCCTGAAACACCAGATAGCGGGCGATCGACACCAGCCGCTCGCCGAGCGGCGGCGGCGACTGCGCCGGGCGCCGCCCTCGGTGACGGGTGGACGAGCGTCGCAGCAGCACCCACGCCGCCCAACCACAGGCACCGAAGGCCAAGGCGTAGAAGGCAGCGACGAGCCCGGCCGGGATGTTGCCGAGAATTTCTCGGGTGATCGCGCTCCCGTTCATCTCGCGCTCCTCGGTTCTGCGGCCAGCTGAGCCTCCAATTGCGACAGGACTTCGTGGAGATCCGCGACCAGCCCGAGGTGCGCCGCTTTGAAGATCGGCGCGTTGGGATCGGTATTGATCGCGACGATGTGGCGGGCCCCTGCCATGCCCGCTAGATGGTGGCTCGCGCCGCTGATCCCGCAGGCGAGATAGAGCGCGGGAGCGACCGTCTTGCCGGTCTGTCCCACCTGGCGCTCGCGATCGACCCAGCCGAGATCGACTGCGACGCGACTCGCCGCAACAGTCGCCTTCAGAACCCTCGCGACACGCGCGAGCCGCTGGAAACCGTCGGCGCCGCCGAGCCCGCGTCCCCCCGCGACGATGCGATCCGCATCGCAAATGTCGATCTCGCTGGGATTGGCCGGGATTTCGCGCTCGACGCGGATCGGTTCCTCTCCGACCTCCACCGAGCAGGGGCGCTCGACCGTTCCGACGCGATCGGAATCCGCAGGCATCGCTTCGGCGACACCGGGTCGGAAGGTCAGCACGGCGGTCTCGTCTGGGCCAAGAGTCGCCTTTCGGGAGTACCGACCACACGCGCTCAGCGCCGTCACCACGAGCCGACCGTCGCGGTCGAATCCGGCTTGGAGCGCGGGGGAAACCAATCGCCAACCGCGGCGAACCGCGAGGCGCGCGGCCCACTCGCGGCCGTCGGGACCGCCGGAGGCGAGTACGACGCGGGGTCGATAGGGTGCGAGAATGGCCTCGGCGTTCGCGGTGCGACCCAGCGGGCCGCACCCTGCAACGCGGCCCGCCGATCCGCCAGCCGAGCCCGGGTCCGCCGGCCGCACCGGTTTGACGATCTTCACGCAGTCGGCGCCGGCCGCGATCAACGCCCCGGGATCGCAGCACGCACCCACGATCAGGGCGCCGACGGACTCCGAGCGCGCGTCGGCGAGCTGACGCGCATCTCCAAGTCGCTCGTAGGTGGCGGCATCGACGCGATGATCGATCACCCAGGTGCGGCACCACTCGACGGGCGCCGACATCAGGAGACGCGGCTCACGGTGAGCGGCACCGGTTCCGGTCGGAGGTAGCTCTGGATTCGCGCGACGTGCTGCAACACGTGCTGCTGCATTCCGCGCACGCAGCGCTCGGCGTCGCGCGCTGCGATCGCGTCGACGACCTCGCGGTACTCGTCGATGATCGGCTCGAGCTCGTATTGATCGGCGGCGGATTGACCCCAGAACAGCACGGCCTGATTGCGCAACACGGTGAGCTGCTGTGCGAGGGTCTGGTTGCCGGCCGCGCGATCCAGAAACTCGTGGAACACCAGGTCGCGTCGCATGCGCTCCCGACCCGACAGATCGGACCACTCCTCACCACAGGCGTCGAGCCAGGCCTGGAGCTCCGCGAGCCATTGCGGGCTGCAGCGCGCCACCGCGAGCCGACCCGAGCACTCCTCGAGCACCAGGCGGACTTCGGTGATCTCGCGGATCTGCCGGATCGAGGTCTCGGCGACGAAGATGCCACCGCGGGGGACGACGCGGACCAGGCCCTCGAGCCGCAGCCGCAGCAGCGCCTCGCGCACGGGCGTTCGGCTCACGCCGAGCTCGGCCGCGAGTTCTCTTTCATTCAACGCCGAACCCGGTGCATAATCGCCCAGTGCGATCCCGGCGAGGAGTCGGTCGTAGACGGTTTTTGTCACGGTGGCAGATTAGTAATATATTTGAGATATACCAAATTTTGGCGAGGCCGTTACTTTCCGCGCTCGGGGCGCGCTCGAACGGGAGGCGGGTATGAGCGAGAACGGCCAGGCGATGGACGCGATCCGCGAGGTAGGGCCCGGTGCGCATTTTCTCGGCTGCGCGCACACGCAGGCGAACTTCGAGACCGCCTTCTACCGCTCGAACGTCGCGGACAACAACAGCTTCGAGCAGTGGAAAGCCGATGGACCCCAGGACGCCGCACAGCGCGCAAACGCGGTCTGGAAGCGCATGCTGGCCGAGTACGAGGCTCTGGTCATCGATCCCGGTGTGGACGAAGCGCTCCATGAATACATCGCCCGACGCAAGGCCGAGCAGCCAGACACCCACTACTGACTCCACGCGGTTGGGCGGAGGGGCTAGCGGGCGAATCCTTCGGCGTCGCGAGACCCCATCACTGGGGTCACGCTCCTAGCTGCGCGTTGGCCTTCGGCCAAAGCTTACGCGGCGTCGCGAGACCCCATCCTGGGGTCACGCTCCTAGCTGCGCGTTGGCCTTCGGCCAAAGCTTACGCGGCGTCGCGAGACCCCATCCTGGGGTCACGCTCCTAGAGGTCGACCTTCTCGAACGTCAGGCCCACGCGGTAGAGTTTGAACTCGACGGTGTCGGAGACGGCTGCGGCCGCGTATCCGAGATCCTCGGGGACCGAGTCGACGAGCACGATCCCTCGAACCTCCTGCTCTTCATCGCTCAGGTGTTTCCTCACCCAACCCATGAGCTGGAGTAGATCACCAATCAGCTCCTTACCCTGACCGGATTCGGCGACGAGAACGATTACCCACCCCGCCGCGTCATCTCGCGCGAGCAGGTCGATCTTGCCCACACTCGTCTCGAAGCGAGCACCGGATCCGGCGTCATCGCCATCCGTGTGGAGGCATAGCCCCTCCTCGATCAACTCGGGGCGAGCGATCAGAAGATCGCGAATGCCGTCGGGGCTGAGCTCGAATTTCGGCTCGGCGCTGCGCGGCTTCGGAGCCGGTTTCTTCGCGGGCTTGGCCCTCCGGGCTGTGGGTCGAGACTGCTTCTTCGTTCTTTCGACTTTCGTTTCCCCCGCATTGGGCTCCTCTTCGACCAGCTTGGGTGCGGGAGGGAGCGAATACGCGGTCGACATTTTGGGGTCGCTCCCGGACGCAGAACCGAGAACCCGACCTACCTTGACAGCTTGGCCACAGTTCGGGCATTTGCGAGCTTTGGCTTTGAGGCGTTCGTGACACGTTTCGCAGTACATCTGGCCACCGCAGTCGAAGGTTCGGCGAGAGCCCGACCCTTCGGAACCCATCGGTCGATCGACGCGTCGGGATTAACCAGGCCCGGCGGGACTCGGCTGCGCCGCGACCCGCCGGGCCATGCGCTCCGATCCAGTAGGTGTGTAACCCTCGTATACAGCTAAACTCGCGAGGCAAGGCGGGGGAAAGTTCCCACCCGTCCGCTGGAGGCGCATGGAGCGCATCGTCTCGTTGCTTCCGAGCACCACCGAGATTGCCTGTGCGCTCGGATTTCAGCAGGCGTTGGTGGGTCGCTCCCATGAATGCGACTTCCCACCCGGCGTGGAACACCTGCCCATCCTCACCGAACCCAAGCTCGACGCCAGCGCGACCAGCGCCAGAATCGACGATCGCGTGAAACAGCTCGTCGGAGACGGGCTGAGCGTCTACCGGGTGGACGCCGAGAAGCTGCGCGAACTACGACCCACGGTGATCCTCACCCAGGACCACTGCCAGGTCTGCGCGGCGAGTCTTCGCGATGTCGAAGAAGCGTTGACGACCTGGCTCGGTGAGCGCCCTCGCGTGCTGTCCCTGAACCCCAACGGCCTCGAAGAGGTCTGGAACGACATCTCGCGGGTCGCATCGGAACTCGGCGTAGAAGCGCGCGGCCGAGACTACGTGGCCGAGCTAGGCGAGCGGGTCGCAGGGATCGCCGAACAGACCGTGCGCATCCGACACCGACCGTCGGTGGCCTGCGTGGAGTGGATCGATCCGCTGATGGCCGCAGGCAATTGGGTGCCCGAACTCGTCACGCTCGCTGGCGGCAACTCCGCGTTCGGCGAGAAGGGGGAACACTCCGCGTGGCTCGAATGGGAGAGCCTCCGCGCTGCGGACCCCGAAGTAATCGCGCTGCTTCCGTGCGGATTCGACATCGAGCGCACCCGGCGGGAACTCGGCCCGCTGATCGCCCAGCCGGGTTGGGGCAATCTGCGAGCGGTGCAAGCCGGACGGGTTTTCATCACCGACGGCAATCAGTACTTCAATCGCCCGGGGCCGCGACTGTTCGAGTCCCTCGAGATCCTTGCGGAAATCCTGCACCCCGATCACTTTGCTCCGAAGCACCGGGATACCGGCTGGCAGCCGCTCTGATCGGATCGCGGCCGCTATTTCGCGTCCTTGAGGATCTCCCGTGCGGCGTTTCGACCGGGTAGACCCGTCACGCCGCCGCCGGGGTGGCAACCCGACCCGCAGATGTACATGCCCTCCACGGGCGTTCGGTAACGCGCGTAACCGGGGATCGGTCGCATGTGGAAGAACTGATCCAGGGTCATCTCCCCGTGGTTGGTGTTACCCTCGGGCAGATCGTAGACCGCTTCCAGATCGGTCGGGGTGATCATCCTCTGATCGATGATGAGAGCGCGGAAGTTCGGCGCGTACTCGGTGATGGTATCCACCACGAGTTTCGCAATCTCCTCCCCCTTCGATCCCCAATTGCCATCTCGAAGCGCGTAGGGTGTGTACTTTACGGTCACCGACATGATGTGCTTTCCGCTTGGGGCGAGGCTCGGATCGGCCACCGTCGGAATCACGATGTCGAGATACGGTGCGTTGGACGGCCGGCCGTATTTCGTGCAGTCGAAGGCGCGCTGCAGATAGGCGATCGACGGAGCGATCTGGATCGGTCCGCGCAGGTAGCCTTGCGTCTCGCTGCCCGCGAGCGCCGGGAATTCCGGAAGTCCGCTCAACGTGAAATGGATGCGCGACGCGGATCCCCGGTACTTGATGTTGCGGACGTGCCGCACGAAGGAAGCGTCGAGGGTGCGCGCGTCGAGCAGCTCGAGGAACGTCGTGCGCGGAGAAGCCCCGGAAACGACCACACCCGCCTGGATGTTTTCGCCATTGGCGAGCGTCACACCCGCGACCTTGCCCTGGTCGACTTGGATCGACTTCACCTCGACATCCGTTCGGATCTCGGCTCCGAACCCGCGGGCGGTTTCCGCCATCGCCCGGGTGAGCTCGCCGATGCCACCCTTGACGAGACTCGCCGACCGGAAGAGCCCGGTGTCGCTGAGCGCCCAGTTGTAGAGCAGCGTGAAGGCCGTGCCGGCCTCCTGCGGGCCCCAGCTGATGTCCTTCACCGCGTTCGCGGCAATCGCGCCCTTGAGCACGTCGGACTCGAACCACTCGTTGAGCAGATCCTCGACGGGCATCGGCAGCACGCGCAACAGCCCGTTGATGTTCTTGCGGCCGAGTTTGAGGATCGGGCCCGCAAGTCCGAGCGCAGCGCGAAGGTCGGTCAAGCCGACGCTGGGCAGGTCGATCGGGGTCAGCTTCAACAGACCTCCGACCACACCCGCGATCTTCGTCATCTGCTCGACGAAGGCCGGGTACTTCGCGGCGTCCGCGGCGGAGAAGCGCTCGATCTCCTTCACGGTCCGCGCGGTATCTCGCCAGATCGTGAGGTGCGAGCCGTCGGGCTCCGGTGAACTCGCGATCGGATCCAGCGGGATGATCGTTACCTGCGAGTCGAGCTTGAGATCCGCCTTGACCTCGTTCGAGAGATATCCGGCGGTATCCGCGCAGGGCGAGATCTTGAAGCCCGGAAAGATTTCCTCGCTGGTCGCGAACCCGCCGACCACGCTGCGCTTTTCGAGGACCACCACGCGGCGCCCGGCTTTCGCCAGATATCCCGCCGTTACCAGACTGTTGTGGCCCGCTCCGATGACGATGACGTCGTTATTTCCCACGGCTTTGATTCCTATGTGCTGCGTTACCGGGTGACGGATCTCGACTGATCGCTCGGTCGATCAGAATTGGGGGTTAGTTTCCATCCCGAAGGATTTCGAGCGCTCCGAGGCGACCGGGTCCGCTGGTGATGCCACCGCCGGGGTGGGTGCCCGAACCGCATTGGTAGTAGTTTCGGATCGGCGTGCGGAAATCCGCCCAGCCCACCGCGGGTCGGAAGAAGAAGAGCTGGTCGAGGGTGAGTTCGCCCGCGAAGATGTTGCCCTCGGTCAGGCCGAATTCCTGCTCGATGTCCCACGGCGTGAGCACCTGCTTGTGGAGGATGATGTCCTTGAGGTTCGGGATGAACTCCGAGAGCGTGTCGATCACCGCGTTGCCGAAGGCATCCCGCTGCTGATCCCGGTTGCCGTATTCCGGCATGTCGTAGCTGGCGTACTGGACGAAGCACGACATCACGTGTTTGCCGGGCGGCGCCATGCTCGGATCGACCATCGTCGGGATGTCGACGTCGATGTAGGGTCGCTTCGAGAACGCCCCGTACTTGGCGTCGTCGTAGGCCTGCTCGAGGTAGTCGACGCTCGGGGAGATTTCGATACTGCCCCGCAGGAACGCCGGATCCGTCATCGCGCTGAACTTCGGTGCGGCGTCGAGGGCGAGATTGACCTTCCCCGACGAGCCCCGGAACTTGAACTTGTCGATCGCGCGGACGAGGTCTTCGGGTAGATCCTTCTCGTCGACGAGCTTCCGGAAGGTCACGCGGGGATCTGTGGCCGACGCGATCGTCTTGGCGTAGATTTCTTCGCCATCTTCGAGCACCACGCCCTCGGCCCTGCCATTTTTCACGATCACCTGCTGGACGGGGGCGTTGCAACGGATTTCGACGCCGTAGCTCCGCGCCGCGCTCGCAATGGCATCGCTCACACCACCAGTGCCGCCCTTCTGGGACCCCCAGGCCGTAAAGGCGCCGTCGAGTTCTCCCATGTAATGGTGCAGGAGCACGTAGGCGGTTCCCGGCGATTTGGCGCCGAGCTTGGTACCGATGATGCCGCTGATGCTCATCACGGCCCGGACGACATCCGTCTCGAGCCACTCGGCGAGAAAGTCGGCGGCGCTCATCGTCATGATCTTCGAAAGTTGATGGAAGGTCTTCTTGTCCAGGCTCTGCAGGTGCCTGCCGAAATCCAACAGGGTGCGCGCGCCGCGAAAACCCGGGCTGACGGGGTTCGGCGGCACGTAGCCGAGGATTGGCTTCACCGCACCCACCATCTGGTACATCATCTGGTTGTACTTCGGGATCATCTCGGCATCGCGCCTGGAGTGGCGCTTGATCTCCTCGCGCAACGAGGCGGGGTCGGCGTACATCGCGAGTTGGTCGCCGTTTTCCATCGGCGCCCAGGTGCCGTGGAGCGGCACGATC
This sequence comes from Myxococcales bacterium, assembly GCA_022561775.1. Lineage (GTDB taxonomy): Bacteria > Myxococcota_A > UBA9160 > UBA9160 > SMWR01 > JACZVU01. Next base: position 58,932 of record JADFQO010000004.1, read on the forward strand.
TGGAGACCGTGCTTCGCGAGTTCGAGTTCGCGAATCACTTCGGGTCGCAGAAGGCTCACCACGTAGGAGCAGACGGTGAATTTGAAGCCGGGATACTTTTCCTCGCTGACGGCCGCGCCGCCTACCAGATGACGCCGCTCCAGCACCAGAACCTTGCGTCCAGCCTTGGCGAGATAGGCCGCGCACGTAAGACCGTTGTGGCCACCACCGACGATGATTGCATCATATGATTGTGTCATTTGGATTCCTACCGACCGTTCATGGTGAAAACATTCAAGAAATTGGCGATTGCGAAGTGCTCGTTGCGTCGGCGTCTCACTCCCGTTTCCGCGGCGGATCGAAGAACGGCATCTTCACGACCGTTGCCGGCACCGCAAAACGCCGCGCTTCGACGGTCTGTTCCAGATAGATTCGGGTCCCAAGCTTCGCGTACTGTGGCTTCACACGGGCGATCACCACGTACTTCTTCATGACCGGCGACCAGGTTCCGCTGGTCGCTCGACCGATGTGATCGCGCTGGTCCGCATCGGAGTAGACCGGGATGGCATCGACCCAGGATTGATAGGGAAGCTGCAGTGGCATCGAATACTGGGCAAAGACCTTCTCGAGCGCCAACACGTCGACTTCGAGTCCAACGGTACAGGTCGCCGGACCGCGCGCGTTCTCGTGGCGCAGCGCTTGCTGTCCGACGAAGTGTCCCTTCTTCTGGTTGACCATCCAGCCGAGCCCGAGTTCGTAGGGAGACGTCTTCTCGAGTTCGAATATGCTGCTCGACGCGGAGTGAAAATCTGCGTCGAGCAAAAGAAGGCCAGCCTCGATGCGCGCCATGTCGAGCGAAATCATTCCCGCGGGCAGCATCTTGTAATCGGCCCCAGTCTCCATCAGCGCATCCCAGATCTTCTCGCAGTGATCGGGATCGGCGAAGATCTCGTAACCGAGATCGCCCGTGTAGCCGACGCGCGAAACGTTCACCGGAGCGCCCGCCAACTTGGTCTCCAGCAGATGGAAGTACTTCAGATCGCTCATGTCGGCGTCGGTGAGTTGCTGAAGGATGTCGCGGGACATCGGCCCCTGCAGGGCGACGGCGCCGTACGCATCGGTGACATCCTCGATCTCGACATCCATCCCAAAAGCATTGTCCTGCAGCCAGTAAAGGGTTGGAGTGGCCGTAGTCATGCGGAAGAAATCTTCGCCCAGGCGCGCGACGGTTCCATCGTCGATGATCTTGCCTTCGTCATCGCACCACGCGGTGTATATCACCTGATCAACACGGCATTTGGACGCGTCGCGCGTGATCACGCGATTCATCAGCGCAACGGCGTCTTGCCCACGTATAAAATATTTATAGAGTGGGGAAATGTCGAACAGGCCAGCGCTCAGTCGAATCGCGTTGTACTCGTGGATGTGATCCATCTCGTACATCTGAGCGGACAGGTATCCTGACCACTCGACCCAACTCTGACTCTCGCACAGCACGTTGGTGCGCGAATGGAAGGGGGTGTGTCTCGGCATTGCTTCTCCTCGAAAGGCGCTTCGGGGGCGCTTGTCCATCGGAGCGAATCGGACGCCGCTCCCCATCGTCGCGTCCGCACACTGCCGATTGAATCTCGAGGTGCGGTTTCACGGCGTGGTTTCGGTCTTACCGAAGGGCAGAAAATTATCGCACATCTATTGATCGTACGCCCGTTCGCGAATCGATTGCACGGCGTTATGCACGGCTAGCGGTGCAAGGAACCCGGGTAGTACGAGGGGTGGTAAATGGGTGGTTCGATAGCAGAGGGGTAACCGACGACCCTCCGGATCGTTTCGACGATCCATGGAATGTGAAACCTCTTGATGGAATTGCGTTGGAACCCAGGTGTTTTCAGCCCAATTCGGCCACGAAACGGGCCTCCAACGTCTTCAGATCGGCTCGGTAGACATGCTTCAGCGCTCGCGCCAGGTTGTGTGTTCGCATCAGCCGGTCGCAGAATTCACGCAGGGAGCGCTCGCCTCGTTGCTTGGCGAGAAACTCGAGCATCGCATAGGACTGTAGATACGCGAGATGCGCGGCGTTTTGATTCAGGTGACCGAAGCTCGGGGCGCTCAGGCTGGAAAGCGGAAACAATGCGCCGTTCGACTTGGCGCTCAAGAGCATCGAATGCTCGGTGCCATTCAACTCTCGCTTGCCCTGGCTGCGCGCTTCGAACCACTCGGCGAAGCCCTCGTTCAGCCAGGCCGGCAAGGAGTATGAGGGTGCCGCCGCATCGAGCGCCGCGTGCACCAACTCGTGGTGGAGTACGCGGGAAAGACGGACGTCCAACACGGTCGCCCCGCGAATGCGAATTACGCCGTGGTAGAAACCCGCGGCCGCAAATCGAAAGGCGCCCGAAAACTGCTGATCGAAGACGCGCGGATCGTAGATCACGACTTCGATCTTACGCCTGGGCCGAAGCCCCAGATAGTCGTCCAATTGATCGTAGGCGCTCTCCAGTTCTGTCAGGATCTGCTGTTCGAAGTGCCTCGTACCGCGAAAGCCACCCGCACGATCGATGGCCACGTCCTGGTAGAGCTCGAAATGCGCCGACGAGCGGTGGCCGAATTCTCCGTCTGCACCGCGATCAATCGCTCCCGCGGGTGCGCTCAGCAGGAAGCCGAGCCACACCCATGCACTGTGTTTATTCCATCGGATAGCGGATCTCCTTCCAGATATCGTCGCAGGCCGCCAATGCATCATCCGGAATCACAGCGCTGGCGGCGGCCAGGTGTTCGTCAAGTTGATCGACCCGGGTCACGCCCACCAGGGTCGATCCCACGAAATCTCGCGTGAGCGTCCATGCAATGCTGAAAGTCACGAGCGACACCCCGCAGTCGGCCGCCAACGCCGAAAGCCGTTCGGTAGCCGCGAGAGTCCGTTCGTTGATGAAGCGCTTCGTCATCTTCTGGGTGCGCGGATTGTAGTCGCGGTAGTAGGAGAAGCGGCTGTCGGCCGGCCACGCTCCGCCCTGGTATTTGCCGGACAAGACTCCGCCGGCAATCGGACTATAGGGCAACAGGCTGATCTTTTCGCGCCTGCACGCGTCGGCCAGCTCGTCCTCGAAACGCCGTGAGAGCAGGCTGAAATTGTTCTGGATCGTCTGATAACGCACCGTTCCGTGGCGATCCGCGGTCCACAGGTTCTTCATCAACCCGTAGGTGTTTTCGTTGCTGCAGCCGACGGCGCGAACCTTCCCCTCCTCGACGAGCCGGTCGAGCGCCTCGAGCGTGTCCTCGATGGGCGTCTCGGGATCGGGCCAGTGGGTCTGGTAGAGGTCAATATAGTCGGTCTGGAGCCGGCGCAGGCTGTCCTCGACGGCCCGGGTGATGTTGCGACGATCCAGAGCGGTCCCGCCCGAGCGCACGGGCACCTGGAACCACCCCCCACTCGGACCCGCGACCTTCGTCGCGACCACGACGGAGTCGCGCGGACGGCCGGACAACCAGCGACCGCAGATCTCCTCGCTCACGCCCGCCCATTTGGGCTCGGGGGGAACCGGGTAGATCTCGGCGACATCGATGAAATCCACGCCCGCGTCAAAGGCCTTGTCGAGCGTTTTTCTGGCAGTGGCCTCGTCGACCGTGCTGCCGAAGGTCATCGTGCCGAGCCCGATCTCCGAAACCGAGATTCCGCTGCGACCGAGCCAGCGCCGCTTCACGTCTTCAGGCCTTGGCACTGGGCCGAGAGGAAACTTCCCCGTACCAGCGAGTGAGATTCTTGTGCTCGGGATCGATGCGGATGTCCGACACCCGACCGAAGTCGACTCCGATCAGAAGGGTGATATCCGCGATCGTGTAGCGGTCTCCGGCGACGAATGGCCGATCGGTCAATTCGCCGTCGAGCCACGCCAGTTGCTGGATCGCTCGTTTCTTGCAAACGGCGCCGTACTCGGGCACCTGGGAAATCCGACCCTTGAAGAAATCGTGCGTGTTGCGGAACGCCTCCATGATTGGAAACGCCACCTGGAATTCGACCCGACGCAGCCACATCTCGACAATCGCCCGATCTCTCGCGTCGGTTCCCATCAAGGGCGGATCGGGTTTCGTCTCCTCGAAGTAGCGACAGATCGCTGTCGATTCCGCGATGATCGCTCCGTCGTCGAGTTCGAGGATCGGAACGCCACCGAGTGGATTCTTGGCCAGAAAGGCGGGGTGGCGATTCTCGGATTTGACGATGTTGACATCGACGCTGGGTACTTCGATGCCCTTCTCGGCCAGAAAAATCCGGACGCGGCGCGGGTTGGGTGCAACGGCGCTGTCGTATAATTTCATGGGGGGCCTCGAAAGCCGAGTCAGCTCAGCTCGTTTTCGAGTGTATCGGCGCGTACGGGCAGGCGCACGCCAAATACGCTGCCCCGTCCCGGTTTGGAATCGATCGTGATCTCCCCGCCGTGCTTGCGCACGATCTCGTGGGCGATTCCCAACCCGAGCCCGGTCCCCTCACCGACGGGTTTGGTGGTGAAAAAGGGATCGAAGATGCGATCGATCAGATCCGCCTCAATGCCGCAACCATCGTCCTCGATCCACACCATGACACTCCGGTTCTGCGCCTCGGTTCGCACCCGGATTGTCCCGCGATTGGCGATCGCCTGGCTGGCGTTGAGAATCAGATTGAGGAACACCTGCTGCAACTCCTGCGGAACGCAGGCAATCAGTGGAAGCAGGCCGTAATCCTTCTCGACGACGGCCGCCACTCTCAACTGTGGCGCTGCCATGCGCAGGACACCGTCGAGCAACTCGTTCAGGTCCGCCATGCTGCGCTCGCCGCGGCCCGCGTGGGCGAGGCCCTTGACGTCGCGCACGATCGCAGAAGCGCGGTCGACGCCCTCGAGCGATTCGTCGATCATCTCGGCGCCCTCGGCGATCAATTCGTCGCATGAGCCCGACGCCCCGCTCTTCTCCAGTTCGCTTCCCAAGGACTCCCAGTGTTGTCGCAAGAGGCTCAGGTTGGCGCGCACGTAGGCGAGGGGATTGTTGATCTCATGGGCAATTCCCGCCGCGAGTTCTCCGACAGCGGCAAGCCGGCCCGAAATCAACAGGCGACCTCGCAGGGCCTCGAGTTCCCGAAGGTCCCGGGCTACGAGCACGATTCCGATCGGCGAACCCTGACGATCGCTCAGCGCAGCGGAGGAGAGCGAAACCGGAACTGCGTCGCCTCCGTCGCTGCTGAGTTCGCACTCCACGTCGGTCAATTCGTCGATTGGACGACCTCGCAGCCCCTGGATCAACTCCCGGACGTCGAGTCCATCCAATTGGAATGTCGGACGCCCGAGGAGCTTCGCCATCGCGCTGTTGCCATACCGAATGCGGCCGTCGGGCCTCAACATCGCGACGCCGTCGGGCAGCGTCTCGAGAATCTCCGCCGCAAACAGCCCGGGAGCGAGCCGTGGATAACCCGAGCGATAAAACGTCCAGGTAATCGCGCCGCCCAACGATGCGTTCACGATCGTCCCGAGGTGAGGCAGATGAATCCCGAACATGGGAAGTAGGCCATCGGTCGATCCCGCGAGCGCGAAGGAACCAAGAAGTCCCGCCCCCACCCAACGCGCGTGAGTTCGCTCTCTAGCGGTATTCATCCTCCGGTAGGCCTGCCTGCCGACGTCGAGCGCGAGCCACATACAACCCAACGCGAATAGAGGAAAGAATGCGAACGCGGGACCGAGTTCGGTACCCCACCCCCATTGGGTGCGTGTGACACCCGTGTGACACCAGGGGGTGAACCAGTCGAGCAGCAAGAACAAAGCGCCAGTGGCGATCAGCACAGGGAGTGCGCGACGAATCCGGGGCGCCGCTTCACCGGTGACCGCCAGCGCGAGCCTGACTCCTAGCGGTCCGATGAACACCCAGCCGAGAGTGGACGCTTTGACGGTAGCGAGCGCGAGCTCCGGATCGCTGCGGCTGTTCCAGAGCACCTCACAGGCAGCCCAGAACGAAACACCGCCCAACAGAAGGGCGGCGTCACGGGTCGAGCGATCCCTCGGCCCCCTGCGGCAGACGACCGCCGCGAGGATCGCGGTGGAGATGCAGGCTAGTAATGGGAGTACCAGGTAAAGCGACAATCCCGCATCCGATGAATCAGCCTGCGCTAAAATGCGCCGAGGGTGAAGAACTTCGCGGCCGCAGACGCCGCGACCCTCAGCAGCGTCGCTAGCTGGCGCGCCGCCTCCTGTTGTTCGTCGCGCGCCGAGTACGACGGACAGCGATCGGCCAGCCGATCTTCGAGCAAGTCGACGTGACGCTGCGTCTTCTCCGCCCAGTCGTCTTTGCCGAACGCCTCGGCTCGATCAACCATGCCCTCGAAGTGATTGATCCGGTGCATCAGCCGGCCGCAGTCCGAAGGGTCAGCGGACGCAACACCGGAAAGCAACAGGCCGATTGCAGCGGCAAAAGCGAGTGCCGATTTCATTGCGGAATCCCCCCACGCGAAGAGTCGTGCCTTCCGGGGATATCGGCACTTCGGCAGTCGAGGTGAAGTCCCTGCGGGGGAAAATCAGATCTGCTGAGCGATATGGTGGGCCGAGCGGTGTGCGAGCGCCATTCCCGTCCACATCGGGTTCACGGACGTGGATCGCGGGAAAATGCCGGTGTCGGCGATGTAGAGGTTCTCGAAGTCGTGGCAGCGCCCCATCTCGTTGACCACGCCGAGCCTCGGGTCACCGTGCATTCGCGTGGTGCAGAAGACGTGATTGCCGGCGAGTACGAGATCCGTCGTCCGAAGCGGTCGATCCCGGAGGACTTCAGCCTCCTTGAGCGAGTGCAATTCGGGCGCAATGCCGTGGACCCCGGGAACGATGGTCCGCGCACCCGCCGCGAAAAAGATCTGGGCGAGAACCCAGAGCGCATGGGCCAGGACCGGAACGTCCGCCGGATGCAGTTTCCAGCTGAGTATCGGATCCAGGGATCGCCGCCTCGCGCGAACGCGTCCGAGCGAGCGATTGCAGGTCGCAATGCCATCCCAGATCGCCGAATACGGGATGTCGGCCAGCCGGTTCTTCAGCGCCATTCCCGAGCCTGGCAACCGGACGGCCGTGATCGCAGGGGGTGCCCAGAGCGTTTCCAACTTGAAACCGTCGCGCAGAAAATGGCGCGACTGGTATCCCTGTGTGGCGCCAAACCGGGGGTACACGGGATCTGGAAAGATGCCCATGATCGCGACTCCGGGATGAAACTGCAGGTTCTCCCCTACCTGGCCAGATCGATTCGCGAGATTGCCGCTCTTTTGAAGCAATACCGGCGTCGCCGCACAACCGGCGGCCAGCACGACTACCTTCGCATGGACGCGAACCTGATGACTGGGCTTACCGGTGAAGGGCTTGACGACCCGTCCGACGACGCCGGTCGCGCGCCATCCCTCAGCCAGTACGCGTTCGATCCGAACGGATGTGAGCACCCGAGCGCCCCCGCGAATGGCTGCGGGAATGTAACTGATGTCCATCGATTGCTTGGCTCGGCTGCGACATCCCGTAAAACACTCTCCGCTACCTCGGCATCCGCGGACATTGCGCAAAATCGACTCGCATTGGTATCCGAGCGCGTTGCAGCCGTCGCGAAACAGCAGGTTCCGGCGGCCGAGTACGTTATCGGGTGTTACCGAAATGCCCAGGAACGTTGCGACCGCCTCGTAGTGGGGATCGAGGTCGGCGCGTGTGGTGCGTTCGAGTTCGAAATCGGTGCACCAGCGGTCGAGAACGAACGCGGGCGCGCGATTGCAGATCGCCGAGTTCACCAGGGAGCCACCGCCGAGCGCGATCGCCTGCATGGTGGGCATGATGGTGCCGCTCGTCGTGCGCAGGCCGCCTTCTCGCATGGTGCGCGCCATCGAGAGCCCGCCATCTAATTCGTACTCGGCGGGCACGAAGGGCGGCCCCTCCTCGACCAACACGACACTCTTGCCAGCATCGGTGAGTTCCTTGGCGACCACCGCGCCGGTCGGGCCCGAGCCCACCACGACCACATCGGCCTCCAGCGTGAGGTCCCGGTCGTACTGGGCAAAGACGCGAATCTCTCCGGGCTCTACTGAACTCAAGGTCGCGGCTCGGCGAAGCCCGGCTCGAGCGGCCCGTCCTGCGGGAGGGGAATCCCCGCACTCGGCGCCGTCAGGTCCGCAGCGGTCTTGCCAATGGACTCCGGCCGCTCGCCGATTCGCGGGTAGAGGAGATCGGCCTCGCAGATCGGAGACTCGATCGCCAGCGGGGCGAGACCGAGCCTTCGAACCACGGGCGGGTGCGCGAAATACCCCATGGTCAACACGGCGCGCAGACTCGTGAACACGACGCGGCGGAAAAAGAGCGTGCTCTCCGCCCAGCCGTCGAGTGCAGCCACCCGATGCTCGACGTCTTGGGATGAAAAACGGCGCATTCCGCCCCGTCCGGGTGTGGGGAACAACAACGTCCCGTGCTCGACGAGGAAGAACAGCAGGTGCAGCAGGATCCGGGTCTGCAGGTGCGAAGCCGCCAGCAAGCGCTCGAGGTAACCGGGGAGATCGGCGTCCAGACCGGAACTCGGAATCGGGCCGCCCGCCGGGTACATGGCCTCGCCCGCGCTCGAAATGAACGCCACCTCTCCACGCCCCAGTCCGCGGTACTGGCGGCGGGGATCCGGGTAGCCGATCGCCACCCGCGACACCGCGTAACACAGAGCGAGCGCCCAGAGAACCGCTGTGACCATGGATTGGCACTATAACGGCAACCCGGATCCAACTCACGCGCTCCAGAGCCCCGTTTGCGCCGCGCACCTCGGTTTCGAGCCAGAGCCGCGGATCGGGCGGACCGGGATTCGCCCCGGCGCCCTCGCGCCCGGACACCCGGGGTGCGGGACTGCGCAAGATCGCGCGCAGAACGGCATTGATCGGCGGGTTTTCAGCACTCAAGCCGCGGGTTTCGAAGCCCGATCTGAACCCCATGGAACCGGAGGGGAAGAACCGGCGGCGCGGGGTTGGCCTCTGGGCTCTAGGGCTCGCTGTGGCGGCTTTCGCCGCGCTTCGCATTGCCGCGGTGTACAGCGTGGCGGGCAATTGGGACGAATTCGGGCTGTTTGAAAACACCTCGATTACCCACGAGACGGGCGTCCTGACCGGCGGCGGCCGACCCGGACTCGCACAGCTCGTCGTGCTCCCGCTCGTCGCCGGTTGCGACGACGAAATCGAAGTCCTGCGCCGGGCGCGATTGCTCTGGATCTTGATCACGCTCGCATTCCTGATCGGAGTAGGCGTTCTCGCCGGGCAGCTGCAACCCGAACGAGATCGCCGCGTGGCGGACGCCCTGCTCGCGATCGGTCTGCTGGCGTTGGTTCCGGCTTTCCTCGAGTGGTCGATTCAAGTCCGAACGGACCAGATCGCGCTTGCGGCAGGCGTCTGGGGCGGCGTCGCGCTACTGGCTTCGGATCGCCGACCGGCCCTCGCCCTCGCGGCAGGGGTGCTGTTTGGCATCGGCTTCCTTTCCTCGCAGAAACTGCTCTATATAGCGGCACTCGTCGGGTTGTTCGCGCTGGCCCAGGTCGCCTTCGGCAGGCGAATGCGGTTTGGGCGCGAAGCGCTTCGCGCGGGCCTCTGCGCGCTCGGCGTTGCGGCCTGCCTTCTCGCAGTCTACCAGGCGACCACGCGTGAGATCGTGGTCGCGCCGGTTCACACGATCCTCTCGACGAGCGTCGTGCGAAACGGGCTGTCTTCGTTCGACTTCTACCGCAAGACCATCGGTTGGTCCCAATACCGCGCAATGCTCCCCACGCTGGTTCCGCATTTCGTTCTCCTCGCAGCCCTTGCTGCCGCCACGCTTGTCGCGTGGCGCCGACGAGAGCCAGCGCGGCCCGCGCTGACGCTCGCCTGGCTGATCCTGACCCTCGGCGTCGCGGTGGGATCGTTCCACGCAGCAGCCTTCTCCTACTTCTGGATGACGTTGGGCCTCTTCCCCGCCCTCGCCTTCGCGGTGGCGCGCCAACCGATCTGCGACCTCTTGCCGGACGTCGGACAGACCAGGCGCCTGGCCATCGCGGGATTCTGGTTGGCGCTGGCGGGACCGGGCACACTCCAGATGGTCGCAATGCTGGACGATACCCAGAAGGTTCAGCGCGATAGTTTCGACTTCATTGATCGTAATTTTCAAGTCAGCGATGCTGGATTTCACCCGGAAAGCGCCCTCTTCTGTCGCGGAGACGGGCAACCGATCCAGCACTACTTCTCCGCCGACATCTATCGAAGATTTGGAACACCTGGCTCCGAGTCGAATCGCGCGCGCCTGCTCCGGCAGTTTCGAGACGAGCCGATCGCCTTCATCGTCGAATCCTTTCGCCTCAACCAGTTTCCCATCGAGATCCGACGCTTCTGGGCCGACAACTATCAACCCTATCGCGCATCGGTCTTTGTAGCGGGGAGGAAGCTCGAAGGGCGCAGCGGATCCAGCAGCGTATTCGAGCTCGTCGCGCCGGGGGAATACCGATGGTTGCCGATCACCGGCCCCCAACCAATCACGCTGGACGGCCAATCTCTCGGTGCGGGAGAGACCCGGCACTTCGCGTCGGGCGAGCACGTGGCCGACTTCCCGGAAGATGTGCCGGGTGGAATCCTGGTGTTGGCGCTAGAACAACCGCCCGGGCTCGCACCCTTGGCTTTTTACACGGCCAACTGAGATGCGAATCGCCATCCTCACGAGCGCGCCGGCCCCCTACCGCACAGCGGTCTTCGAGCGCATCGCTGTGGAGCATCGAAACGATCGAAAAATTCCACCCGGTCTGGTTCGCGTTCGATGCCTTCCCGGAGTTGCAGAAATGTCGTCGCGCGAGGAAATCAAGCTGCTGAAGAAACGATTACCGCCGAGAAATTGGCTTCGAATTTGCTGGACTCCTTCAGGAGCAAGTGCCCTGGCCATCGGCCTATCCCGTGCCTGGGAATCACCGAACCCGAAGAACATGAGATGAGAGTATCCGTATTCCAGCGGGTAGTTCCTGATTATCGCATTCCCTTTTTTCTTTCACTTGATCGCTCGCTAGCCGATCGAGATTGCAAGCTGGAGATTCTCGCCGGTCAACCATGGCCACACGAATGCATCATCGATGCCAGAGACGAACTCCCGTTCATTCGAAAAACGCGAAACAAGAGAATTTCGGCCAAAGCGCATTGGCTCTGCGGCGCTTTGAAGGCGGCTCGACGTGCAGATATCGTCATTATCGAACAAGCCAGTGCAGCGCTCTATATCTACCCCCTCATCGCCATGCGACTGCTGGGGATCACACCGTGGAAGTTGGCGTTTTGGGGACATGGGGCTCAGTTCAATCAAAAAAAGCCGCAACCGCTGCGAGATTCATGGAAAAGGTTTTGGACCACCAAGGTGGATCATTGGCTCGCGTATACCGATTTGTCAGCGCAGGCCATCAGAGATTGCGGTTTTCCTGCTGAGAAAATCACAGTCGTTCAGAATTCCATCGACATACAAGGACTGCAAGAGATGAACCAATCTCTGCCTGAAGAAGAACTCGCGAATCTATTTCGTGAGCTTTTTGGGGAGAGCCGCCGAGACAGCCATCGGGTCGGGATCCTTTGCGCTCGACTGACTCCATTGAAGTGGGTTCCATTTTTGTTGAGGAGCCTGGAGATCATTCATCGCCAGTATCCTGATTTCAGAATGATCATCATCGGAGATGGATCGGATGCCGATCATGTTCAGACTTTTTGCCAGCGCAACCCATGGTGCAGATGGGTAGGCGCCGTGCATGGGATGAAAAGAGTGAAATACTTGGCTCAGGCAGACGTTTTCCTGAACCCGGGCATGGCGGGTCTTTCCATCCTGGATGCATTTTCCGTAGGCATCCCTTTTGTGACGACGGATTGCAGAATCCACAGTCCGGAAATTGCGTATTTGAAAAATGGCATCAACGGGGCCATGAGCGAACCGACGGAATCCGCTTTTGCAACCGCCGTGTCAGAGCTGATCCAGTCCGATCGCCTGGCGATGATCAAGCAAAACGCTTTGAATGACGGCAAGAAATACACGATCGAGAGTATGACTCGAAATTTCGTGGAAGGCGTGATGAAGGCACTGGCCTGAATGAACACCAGGAACAAGAAGATCAGAACCAGCCGGGCTGTGCGGTCTGGCAGGAGCGGGGTGCCGGCGTGAGGGTTTTCGATTCACTGCCCCGCGATTGCAACCAAGGTTGTGCGGATGCGCTCGCCTGCCGTAGCGAGCGCGGGGGCTCGTGAGTAAAATGGCTGCTATCCCTCATGAAGCGGCGCATTCGAGATGCGATCGGCACGCTTCCTGCCCGATTTGCGCATCTCGTGGCCATTGGTCTTTTGACAGCCGTTTCGTCCAAGTTCATCAATGCGAAAACGAGCAGTGTGCCCATCTGTTCGCGGTAGATGTCGATTCAAACCACGGTGTCATGCACGCGGTGCACACCGACGCCGCAGAGTCGATGTACGCAGAGCGAAACGAGCGGCTCGTCGCCTTTTGGGAAGACAGGCGGTTCGTGACTGGGAGTTCGAGGCTTCTCGATGTTGGAGCGGGAAGCGGTCACCTTGCGCGCAGCGTGAGAAGGCGACTTCCAGGAATCGAGATACTCTGTGTCGAAGAAAGCGAGCCCCTCCGAGATCGGCTCGGCCATCAGGGCCTTACGGTTTCGAAGAATCTGGATTCGATCTCGTCGGATCGCTCGTTCGATGCCGTGTTGCTGATCGAAGTCATCGAGCACGTGCCCGATCCGATTGACTTCCTGGATCGCCTGGGGAGGTGCCTCCATCCGAAGGGTCGGATGTTCCTGACGACGCCCTGCGGAGAACTCAGGAACGGAAGCCGGGCCACCAACGCCTATGACACGCCCGAGCACGTTCAGTTCTTCACGGAGAAATCACTGCGGCTCGCTGTCAAGAAGGCGGGCTTCCGCGACATCACCTATGAATACATCGACGCGCTCTATCCGCTCAGCACGAGCGTCCTGTCCTTCGCAACCTTCAAGCGGCTCGCGGCGAAAACCGCAAGGCCGATCCTGGCCGCGTTTCAGGGTCCCCGGCATCTGACGGGATTCATCGACCCGTAGAAAATCCGGTTCCATATTCCTCGTAGGACCGCCCGATCAACGACCAGAGGTGGCCCGCCTGGGTGCACATCCGCAGAACGACGCGTGCCAGAGGCCGCCTACCCCCCAGTGCGGCAAAAGGGGCAAGCGCCGCGAAGCCGCAAAGCAGAACCACCGCGCGGAGGGCGCGTTTGAGGGCATCACCGGACGCGTTTGAGCGCGCGAGTCGGGAATAGACGCAGCCACCCCGAAACGCGCGCTGGGCGAGCCACCCGAGGCGATGCCGCTCGGGAGGTACGAACTCGACGACCCGGGCGTCGTCACACCAGAGGAAGAAGGCACCCGATCGCAACATGCGCCCGAAGAGTTCCGAGTCCGAACCACCGGTAAGACCGTACGCGGGATCGAAGCTTCGCCCGTCGAAAAGCCGCCGGCGTACCAGTGCGTTACTCGTGTACAGATCACCCACATCCAGAGGTTGGCCCGTTGCGTGCCGACGCCGCGCGTAGAAGGTATCGATGTCGAGCCACCCGCGTCCGGACACTTCGAACCGAGGCAGGACGGGACCAAACGCACCGTCGCAGGGCTCGCGTTCGACCAGCTTCAGATATTCGGAAATCCAGTTTTCGTCCGCGACTTCGTCGTCATCGATGAACAGGATCCACTCGCCAGAGGCTTCTGACAGGGCCTGATTGCGAGCGAGGGCGATATTCCGACGCGGCTCAACGCAGTAGTGAAGCGGTTCGATCGAGCCGGATCGCGATAGCGCGATCGATGCTGCACTCGCATCGCTATCGTTGTCGACGACGATGGTCTCGATCCGGATTCCGATCGGAAGTTTCAACCGCTCGAGGCTGGCGAGCAGCCGCGATAGACCCTCTGGACGCCGGTAGGTGGCGATGCAGATGGAAACGTCAACGCCCATTTCAAAACGCGCCACGCCGGGAGAGCACCGCGCCAATGGTGCGCACCATGATCGAAAGATCGTGAGCCAGTGACCGATTGCGGATGTAGTAGAAGTCGTATTGAAGGTTCTCGTGCATCGGGAGATCCTTGCGACCGAGGATCTGCCACAGTCCCGTGATTCCCGGCTTGACGGACAGCCGCCGTCGCTGCCACTCGTCATAGGTGTCGGCGATGAACGGCATCTCGGGCCGTGGGCCGACCAGTGACATTTCTCCCTTGAGCACGTTGAAGAGCTGCGGGAGTTCGTCGAGGCTCGTGACCCTCAGAAAACGCCCGAAGGGCGTAATCCGCGAATCGGATGCTTCCGTTGGCGCGACCGCATAGTCTTCGACATCGGCGTACATGGTTCGAAATTTATGAATCTGGAAGATCTTTCCGTCGCGACCGACACGCTCATGCCGGAAAATCGCCGGCCCGGGACTCTCGCGAACGATTCTCCGCGCGCACCACAGCATCACCGGGCCGAGCAGAATCGAGCCGATGCTGGCTCCGACGATGTCGACCACGCGCTTGATGGGTTCGTAGAACGGGTGAGACCGTTGCTGGCCAAGACGAACCAGCGGAAGATCGTCGATGAGATCGATGGGAGTGCCCGCCGTCAGCACCTCGAATAGATTGGTCACGACGCGGAAGGTCATACCGAGATCTTCGCAATCGAGAACGATCGAAAGCATCCGGGTGTGACTCAAGGACGGCATCGCGACGAAAACCTCCTTCACACCTTGCGCGATCGCGATCTCGCGAAGATCGTCGATATGTCCGAGCACTGGACGGTTGGCGACATCCTTCCGATCTTCTTCATCCGAATCATCGACGAAGCCAACCACCTGATAACCGATCTCGGGGTGATCCTGGAGCTTTTGGAGCAGACGAATCGCAGAGACTCCGGTGCCAGCGATCAGCACCGGCATATCGTGTTCCCCGGAACGGCGCATCCGATCCTCGAGCTTGTGGAACGCAATCCGACTCACGCCCTGAAAGACGAAGTTGATGCCGACGCAGGCCAGCACCACGAAGCGCCCGAAATGGAGTTCCCTGAAGAAGAAACTGACCGACGCGACCACCAGCAGCCCCAATGCCGCACCCCGGAACAGGGTCTGGAATTCCTCCACCAGTGTGGTCATGCGGGTGCTGCCATAGATGCCAAAGACCCAACAGGAAAACATCCACGGACCGATGACCAGCGGAAGCGCGCGGAAGTAGACATCGAAGGGATTGATCTCGGCGCCGAGCGTGTCGTTCAACGCAAAGCGCAGCCAGTAGGCGCCGATCCAACCAATGGACGCGAGGATGGTGTCAGCGAGGATATGAATGCGGCGGATCGCGCTGAGGTCGACTTTCGTCATCTCTGAATTCAGCTCTCGAGGCGAGCAGCGGGGAGACGATGGGTTGAACGCGAAGCCCTCACCCTTCGCAAAATCGGTCGGTGAGGGGCTCTCCTTGAGGCAGCGGATGACGCCAACTAGCGGGAAGCTGGCCGGCAGTCCGGCAGCCGGTGTCGAGTGCGGGCCCAGCGCGTTGCGGAGGTCTCGCGCCGGAGAAGAACTCACTTATTAATCAGCTAGTTACGGGTTTATTTTGACACTCGCGAGGCTCCGGCGCCGGCCGCGTTTAACCCTGCGGCCCGACGCGTCCAGACCGCCGGCGAACCGCGCGCTTCGCGGCGTGCCCGACCAATCGAGCCCGATTTTTCCAATCGACACAGCGAGCCAGCGGGGAGCCGATGAATCGGGTCAGCGCCGGGCGGCCAGCGGCCAGATTTCGGTAGGCGGCCGCGAGCCAGAACCGCCCCAGCAGCTGCTCGAAGTCGGGCCGCGGATAGCGTTCGTGCGCCTCGTTCGCGTGGAGGAGTTTTTCCAACCAGCTCCCCGTATCCGATAGAGGCAGGATTTCGCCGGCGGGCCCACCAGCCGATACCCATCGGTGTATGAACAATTCTTCCTCGGTTGGAGTGAGACCCAACCGGCTCAAGCGTTCGCGGTGGATCCGCTTCACGGTCGCCTCCTGACCGTCGTGGTGCTGTCGGCTGACACTTCCGGCGTGGGTGCGATAGCGCAGCAGAACCGAAGCGAGGTTCGCGAGCGGAAAGGCCTCGCTGGCTCGACTCCACAACTCGTAATCCTCGGCGTGCGGATACGCTTCATCGAATTGGAGGCGATGACGAGCGAACGCGTCACGCCGCATGCACACGGTGGGATGGGAGATCGCGGAGTCGAACAGCAGTCGACAGCGAATCCCCTCCGCGCCCTCCGGATACCGCCACACCGCACCATCGACATCTCCGATCGTTACCGCCCACGTACCACAAGCACCGACCGCGGGATTCGCCTCCATGAAGGCGACCTGCCGCTCCAACCGCTCGGGCAGGCTGACGTCATCCGCATCCATCCGGGCGACGTATTTTCCCCGGGCCAGCTCCAAGCCACGGTTGAGCGTTCGGATCAGGCGAAGCCTTTCTTCGTTGCGAACGAGGCGGATCCGCGGATCATCGTAGTTCGCGATGATCTCTATGCTCTTGTCGGTAGATCCATCGTCGATGATCAAAAATTCGAAATCGCGAAAAGTCTGACCGAGGATGCTCTCGATAGCACCAGCGACGAACGCCTCTCCATCATGGATGGGCATCAGCACGGTGGCCAGCGGCGATGTCCCGGTAACCATCACAAGTATCCGTTCACACTGGCATTGGGTACAGGACCGGAACGGGCACCATCGGAAAGCAGCCCTTGAGATGCCACATCCATCCCGGTTCTTTCGATCAGCGCCATGATCGCCGCGCCCTAAACCCAATAGACAGCGTGAAACAGCAAGTCATCATGACCGATCACCTCTCGGCCGATTCGTCCGCGAAGGGACGAACCGCATGATGTCGAACTCAAGCAGAAACTCGTAATAGGGCTTTCGGCTCAAAACGAATTCTCTCACTTCATCAACCGTGGGATAATCATCCTCTCCGATGAAAATTCGCGCGTCATCAATCAATATGACGTGCCCATCGCTGGGAACCTCACAAATCGCCGACAATTCCTCCATGATTGGAGTCGTCAACGCTCCCCTCGCGGTGATGCCTGCAGAGTAATGGCCGTCCAGCCAGAAGAGAGATGGCTCCGAGAGGTCTTTGATCAGCTTCGGCAGCAGATCCGCGCTGTCGCCCCAATAGATTTCGATATGCCGGTCGGATGCAAAGCGCTCATGGGCACCTTCATACAGACTGCGATCAAGTTCTATTGAAATAATCCTCCTGAATTCGCGACTGCATGCATCGACCATTTCGCCAAAATAGGTTCCCGTTTCGACCAGGGTTCTCGTTCCATACTCGTGGGCGTATCTCTTGACGGTCCGCTGTTTGACGATCGACGGCGGCGGGATGGGTCGCCCACTGGACTCCCATTGCGCGAGGACCCGGTTATCCTCCCTCTTCCGCTTGCGCGCCAGGACAGCATCTCTATAGAGATTCGTCAGTCCATCTGGAAGGATCTTGAGTGCTGCATTCTTGAGGTGAGCGACCGGATGTTTCGCCATCATCTAGATGCCCCTTCGAAGCGCGGCCTCCCGAACCAAAACGCCAGAGAGTGAGCCAGCAAATTTGCTAGCGGCCGTTCTCCATCAGAAGGCCCCCGATCATCAACGGCCGCATCGGTTT
This sequence comes from Myxococcales bacterium, assembly GCA_022561775.1. Lineage (GTDB taxonomy): Bacteria > Myxococcota_A > UBA9160 > UBA9160 > SMWR01 > JACZVU01. Next base: position 76,564 of record JADFQO010000004.1, read on the forward strand.
ACAGTTTCACCCAGTTCGCGGGAAGCAAATCGGATGTATCTCGCAGTCCGTCTGCAAACCACTTTTCCGGAGCCACGACGATCTTGTTCCGGTTGGGATTGAGCCATGCTCCCCACCAACTGAAGGAACTATTGGCGATGATGTGGTGCGCGCATTGGCTCATCAATCGGAGGTCTTCATAGCCTGCTTCCGGCCCGTTGTGATCGATCACGGTCGCGGAGCCACGGAATTCCAGATTTTCCCGAACCCATTCCGGTTCGTCACTGAACAAGAAGAAGACCGGAGTCGACACCCGTTCGCTGATGTAGTCGATGGCTGTGCGATAATAATCGAGAGAGCAGACTCCGTGAGTCGCGTTGGCTGCAGGATCCGTCAGGTAATCTCCCCGCCGCACGTGAAGGCTGACCGCAATGCACGAAGCCATCTTCGCGATGATCTCGGCACTCTGCCCCAGCGGAGGCTTCCTGAAGCTGAATTCCTTCCGCACTCGATCGGTTGAATCGGCAAAATAGCGTTCGCTCTGCCAATAGCCTTCCAAGCACGAGCCATCCGGAAGAGACAGAACATCTGGATCAAAGTGAAAATGTCTTTCGGTGGCGGAAGGGTTGGATCTGACGCCAGTCCAGTTGGGAAGCCAACCCCTGAACCGACTGGGAGCAGGCAATACAAGCGCTGCCACTTCGCTGAGACTCGCAATTTCCGCAGAAAACTGGAACGCGCCCATCTCGTAGGAGCGCGGGGTACGACAAGCCTGATCTTCCAGCGCTGATAGATCCATCTTCAGTTTGGTTTTCCTCGCGCAAGCTAGTCGCAGGCCGGCAGCGGATTGAAAAAGCTGATTTCCCAAACCTCCTTTGAGTTTTGTGATAACCATCAGCGGCTCGTCAGTGGCACTTCGTGGCAAGCACGTGATAACCGAAGCACAGCAATTCTTTCGACTCTTGATCGCGATCACTGAAACGCGCCAACATCCCGATAACGGAGCGCAATGCGTACCGTTCAATTCGAGTCGGTCCAGAACCGGAATAGCGTTCTCCTACGGAAAGCAAACGCCTTAGTTCCTGAGCCAGGTATTCGAAGTAGTTTCCGTTGGCTTCGATTTCCACAATCTTGAAACCTTGAATCGGAAGATGGTGTTCATAAAAATAGCGATTGAATCCACTTGCAAAGTGAAATGGAGAGAAATGCGTCAGGCTGAAAAAGGGCGCGGTTAGAATCAATGAGCCGCCCGGTCTCAGCAAGCGGGTGAACTCTCGTATGGCGGCCAGAGGATCCGGTAAATGCTCTAGCACTTCAACACACATGATCGCGTCAAATGACGCATCCGGTTCGGGAATCTCCGTAATGTCTCCTACGATATCGAGCCCATCCTGACACCAATCCCCCATTTGCAACCCGCCCTCGTCGCCTCGTCCATCGTATTGAGCGAAATCCTGTGAGACATAGGTCAAGTGATCACAAAACCGTGAATACTGGCACTCGCCAGCACCGGCATCGAGGATTCGACTGCCGGCAGGGACCGCGGCTAGGGTATTTTCCAGCCACGCAACGCGCGTCGATTCATTCGTAGTTCCGACCATCAGTCCTCTCCTGAAAATCACCACTACAGGTCTTCATCACAGCAGGTTCATCTTCCAGACCAGCCAGGGCGAGAGTCAGCCAAATTGACCGATTCATGCGAAATTCGTCCCGCCGGCCTCAGCCGTTCCATTGGCGCGAGAGAACCAGAAGCAGCCACAACCGTAGTCTTCCTGGGAAACCCGCTCTTCTGAAGCTCCAACGACCAGCCCTTCGGGTCCGTGCTGCGGAATCAACGCGAACTCGTTCAACGTCAGTTCTGGAAACTGCTCAACGATCTGACCGGGTGAATAGACTCGATGCGCATTGAACACCACTCTTGGTTGACCGACGGGCACTACGAATAACAGATCTCCTCCGACGCTCAATACCCGCTGGAGTTCACTCATCGCCTTCAAGTCTCCATTTGGATCCAGCGGATCCCCATACCGACCGAGACCAATATGCTCGACGACATGCATGCAGGACAGGGAACGGATGGACCGGTCCTCGAATTTCAAATCGGTAACATCTGCAGTGAGAACTTCCAACCCACTCAACTGGAGCTCTGCTGGGCGAAAATCATAAAATCTCACGGCAGTAAACGCTGAAATTACAGACACGAAAAACAGACTTGAGCCGATGTCCACTTGGAGCTCGGGCTGAATCTGCTTCAGTATTCGCGCCGCCCACGCGGGGTGATAGACGTAGTGACGGTCGAAATGCGTGAGATCGGTGTCATCATCGATGCAAAGATTGCGATCTTTCCATTCCAGGAGGAGCCTTTTCGCCCCGGCCTGCCGCGCGAATTCATCGAACTTTCGCCTGGAATCCGCGATCTTTCTCCGTCGATGAATCTCGGCCTTCGCCCAGGTCTTGAGCCTGCCGACTGCGAGCACCTTTCCGTGTCTCCGGATCGATTGAAATAGGCTAGCCATTATCGCTGTCTGACTCCGAAACCGTCGAACACAAATTTTACGATTCGAACTTCACCGGATCGAGAGCAACTTAATTCTGCGTCATCGTGCGAATTTAGCTTTTCGATAAAGCGAAACATGATTATCCCGGCGTAATTTCAGATTGATTGACTGCGATCACGCGTGCCCCAGAAATGTTCTCAACCGATTCAGTTCTCGATATCCAAGATATTTATATGGCTGACGGAGGATTGACCGGGTGTTTTTGTCGGTAGCATAATATCCACCGCTGTTTCCGGAAGTCATGCTTTGGATCTCTACCAGAGTCTCATCTTCGTACTCCAATTCGAGAAAATCCAGTAGGCGCAACGTCTCCGCGAGTGGGTCCCGACACAGGTCTTCGAAACGAATACGGGTCACCCGATCATCCTCAGAAGCCCAGATCTCGAGGAACTGACAGATGAACTCCGTCGCTGCGGCCTGACGAAAGAGTTCAGTGGTGAACATGTGTGGCCGGCGATAATATTTCGCGACCGCAGGGCGAAGCCTCCCCAGCGCACGGTCCATCAGGGTGTCATTACTCCCACCGGTGAGATAGTTGGCGATGAATTTGTACTCTTGTACGAGATAACAGCGATCCTTAGGCGAATTCCCGAAGAAGTAGCTGTCCAGCGTACGCGAGGTTTCGCGAAGAATGACGACTGCCCGCCAGTCCTCCAGCCCGGAGACGATCTCTCGATAGGCCAGAAGAGAATGGATGTCCTTGACCAATAGAATCTCAGCGTTCGGGTCGTTCCGCTCGATTCGATAGGCGTGATCTTCAGAAAATGGAGACTTACCAGCACTCAATTCAACAATTGCGTCTCGAACCCGAGTGGCCGTCACGACATCTCGAGGCTCCACCATGAAGACGGGACTCGGAATCCGATCTGCGATCCCCGGACAGAGCTCACTCACGAACCGGGTTGAGGAAGACGTGAGGGCCAGCAACCTCCCCAGCAGGGTGGTGCCACTCCGCCCGATACCAAACACAAATCGATACCGCATGAAGCTTAGACCCTCTCCCAGATTCCTGGGATGAACGCCCCGATTTGATCCCGCTGCCTAGCGAGATACGGCTGGATCAAGGGATCGCTCACGCCTACGTCCGATAGGGAAAAAATCAGCACATTCTCGGCAAAATAGATCGCTTCCAATCCTCGGGAGATCCCCAACGCCAACGAGTAGTTGCCGGGCGGGAGATGATGTCCTGGAATGCGGATCGAGAGCCTCGGATTTCCGGCGTCCAGGTTGTCGATGACACTTCGAGAGGTCAAGAGGCGCGCGCCCAACGAATTGTAGATCCCAAGCCCGATGCTGATGGTTTCGAAAGAGCGTGCGAGAGATAGGGATAAATCGAAGCGCATCGGTTTGTCGAAGCCGGGTTCCTGCGCCGCTTCATTGAAGCGAATCGATCGGATGCGAAATTGAGCGTCGCTGGTAAAGAGATTCTCTGCTGCTGCTCGCTGATTTCCAGACGACAGGTAGGCGGCCACGACTCGGGCGGTTTCTTCATCCGCGACCAGTTTGCCATCAGCGAGCAGGATCGATCGAGAAGTGAGCTGCTGCACGGCCGCCATATTGTGACTCACGAAGAGAACCGTCCGGCCGCCCGTGGTCACTTCTGCGATCTTTCCCAGACACTTTTTCTGGAAAACAGAATCTCCCACAGCCAACACCTCATCGACCAGCAGGATTTCGGGTTCCAGGTGCGCGGCGACTGCGAACGCGAGCCGAACGTACATGCCCGACGAGTAACGCTTGACGGGCATGTCCAGGAATTTTTCCACCTCGGCGAAGGCTACGATCTCGTCGAATTTGGCTTTGATTTCCTCGCGTCGCATACCCAGGATGGCACCGTTCATGTAGATGTTTTCTCGACCCGAGAGCTCCGGATGAAAGCCGGTGCCGACTTCGAGCAGGCTGGCCACACGCCCGCGGAGCCGGATCCGGCCCTCGGTAGGTGGCGTGATGCGCGACAGGATCTTCAATAGGGTGCTCTTGCCGGCGCCGTTTCTGCCGATGATTCCGACCACTTCTCCTTCCGCGACATCGAACGACACGTCCTTGAGCGCCCAGAAGTGATCTTCGGCGCGGCCCTTGATCGGATTCTGGGGCCCCCTCCCAATCCGTACGCAGTGCATGATGGCGTCTCGCAACGTGTCGTGTCGGATGCTCTGCCCGAGCCGGTAGCGCTTTCCGATGCCTTCTACGTGAATCATCTAGACCACATCCGCGAACGAGCGCTCCATTCGCTTGAAAAAGAGCCCGCCCGTTACAAAGAGAACGGCGGAAACACACACCGACAGAAGAACCAGTGATCCCGGCGGATCGCCATGCGCGAAAAGCGCCCAGCGAAAACCCTCGATCACGCCCGCCATGGGATTGAGGGCGTACAGCCACTGGAAGTCCGGGGGAACGAGAGATGCGGGATAGACGACTGGCGAACCATACAACCAGACCTGAATGACAAACGGGATCAGCTGCCCGACATCGCGGAAATAGACGTTGAGGGCCGAGAGCCAGGTTCCGACGCCAACCGCCGTCACCCAGGCCCACAGTACGCACAACGGCAAGAGATAGAGGCTGTGCGGGGTTGGTGCGATCTGGTAGTAGAACATCATCGCGAACAGAACCGACGACGCGATCAACAGATCCACCAATGGCGCGAGCGTGGCGGCCATCGGGACGATCAAACGAGGAAAGTAGATCTTCGTGAGCAGGTTGCGCTCGGCGACCATACTGAGGGTCGCCTTCTGCAACGACTGGGAGAAGAACAGCCAGGGCAGCAGACCCGCGTAGCAGAAGATCGGATACGGAATGCCATCGGTGGGGATCTTCGCCAACCTGCCGAAGATGATGGTGAAGATCGCCATCGTGATCAGCGGCGTCAGCAGCGCCCAGAGAATGCCGAGAACGGACTGCTTGTAGCGCACCGATACATCGCGCCACACCATGAACCCGAACAGCTCGCGGTAGACCCACAACTCCTTGAAGTCGATGGAACCCCACCCGCTGGGCGGAGCGATCACCATTTCGACATCGCGCGATTCAGCGGGCATGGACCATCTCGTGGTTGCCGGACAGAAGACCGCGGAGCCCGCGGCAAATCAGGCCCCTCCGGTGGTCTTCATCGTCCACAAACCGGCAAATCCTGAGTGGAACCCTGTGGATAACCTCAGACTGACGGTGGAGTGATTTGCGCATCACCCGACCTTCGGCATCCTTCGCCCATGGCGAATCCAGACCAGTACCTAAGCGGCGAGTACCAGGCGAAGAACCCCACCTTCCACGTGGAGGACTCCCCGTGGAAGGCCGAGCAGATCCGCCGGATGATCGACTCGGAGAGAATTCCCGCCGGCCGCATCGCCGAGGTGGGATGCGGTGCCGGCGAGATCGCGGTACAGCTCGCGGGACACTATCCCTCCACGCGGCTCGACGGGTTCGAGATCAGCCCGCAGGGGTTCGCCCTGTGCCGCCAGCGGGAGTCGGATCGGATCAAATTCTACAATACCGACTTTGCAGCAACGCAGACGCCGCCCTACGACATCGTGCTCTGTATCGATGTCTTCGAACACATCGAGGACTCGTTCGCCTTTCTGCGAGGCCTGCGTTCCCGCGGCGCTGGATTCATCTTCCACATCCCCCTCGACATGAACGTTCAGATGGTGGCCCGCTCGGCGCAGATCCTGATGGTTCGTTCCTCCGTCGGTCACATCCACTACTATTCGAAGGACACGGCCCTCGCCATCCTCGAGGACTGCGGCTACGAGATCCGCGCCTGGTTCTACACCCCGAACGGTGTCGACCGCCCCACCAGCACGAAGGCACGCCTCTTGCGACTGCCCCGTAAGATTCTGTTCGCGCTCAGCAAAGACTTGACAGTCAGGTTCCTGGGAGGTTTTTCCCTGCTCGTCTACGCCGTGCCGCGTGGATGAGAAGAAAAACAAGACCCGCACGAAGTCTCCACTCGAGACCGCCCAGCCAGAACGAGAGAAGACCCCAGAGACCGCGGCGAATCAGGCCCCTCCGGTGGTTTTCACCGTCCACGAATCGGTAAATCCTGAGTGGAACCCTGTGGATCACCTCAGACTGACGGATGGCGGGAACTCGGGGCGAATCGGCTACGAACTGGCGTCGCCCCGAGCCTTCAGCTGTTCGTGGATCCAGCGGTAGGTGATCTCGATGCCGCGCTCCAGGCTGGTCTGCGGCAGCCAGCCGAGGACGCTGCGCAGTCGCCGGTTGTCGCTGTTGCGGCCGCGGACGCCCTGGGGCTTGCTGGCGTCGTACTGTTTCTTGATCGACTTGCCGGCAGCCTCGGCGACCATGTCGACGAGTTCGTCTACCGAGATCAGGCGGTCCTGACCGAGATTCAGCGGCTCGCGGTAGTCCGAGCGCATCAGCCGGCAGATCCCTTCGACGCAATCGTCGATATAGCAATAGGAGCGGGTCTGCTTGCCGTCGCCCCAGACTTCGATGGAGTCGTTATCGGCAGCCATTGCGATCTTGCGACAGAACGCAGCAGGCGATTTTTCGCGACCGCCCTCGAAGGTGCCGAGCGGGCCGAAGATGTTGTGGAAGCGGACCACCCGCGTCTCCAGACCGTAGTCTTCCGCGTAGTGTCGACAGAGGCGCTCCGTGAAGAGCTTCTCCCACCCGTAGCCGTCCTCGGCGTCCGCCGGGTAGGCGTGTTCCTCGGCGAGCGGCGTGACGTCGGGCGTCTCCTGCCGATAACCGGGATAGACACACGCCGACGACGTGAAGAGAAATCGGCTGACCTCGTTGACCCGAGCCGCCTCGAGCATGTGGAGGTTAATCAACGAGTTGTCGCGGGTGATCTCCGCCTTGTTGGTCTCGATGAATCCGATTCCGCCCATGTTGGCGGCGAGGTTGTAGACTTCGTCGATCTCGCGCGTCGCCTGCAGGCAATCGCTCCAACGGCGCAGATCGAGGATCTCGAACGACTGGGCGCGCGTCGGTTCGTACTCGGGAGCCTTGATATCCACGCCGCGTACCCGGTAGCCGTCGGCGACGAGCCGGTTGGTCAGGTGGTGACCGATGAATCCACCCGCACCCGTGACGAGTACGCGTTTTCCCTGCTCCATCTAGAATTCCCTCGCCAATTGTCGAACGAAGTGAAAGAGAAAACGGGGGTTGTGGTAGAGGTATCGACGCCACAGGCGCCTCGGTTCGCAGCAGAGTCTGAACAGCCATTCGAGGCCCGAGACCTGCATCCACGCGGGTGCTTGTGCTTTGTGGCCAGCGTGAAAGTCAAAGGCTGCACCTACGCCCACCATGACACACGATAGCGTTTTTCGATGCTCGGCGATCCAACGCTCCTGCTTGGGGCAGCCCAGGCCGACGAAGAGAATGCTCGCGCCCGAGGCTTCGATGCCATCGATCGCTTTCTGATCCTCCTCAGCGGTAAGCGCGCGATACGGCGGAGCCCAGGCGAAGGACACTTCCAGGCCGGGATATCGCTTCCACATCCGCCGAACCAGCTCGTCCAGGACCTCGGCGCTGCTGCCGTAGAACCCCACCGACAGTCCGCGCTCACGCGCGAGGTCACAGACCATCGGAAGCAGCGACGGCCCGTAGACGCGCTCGGCTTTTTTGACGCCGAGCAGCCGCAGCGCCCAGACCAGGGGCACGCCATCTGGTGTCACCCGATCTGCGGAGTTCACGATCCGCTGGAACTCCGGATCGTCGAAGGCCTCCATCACCATGTGGACGGTGGAGACGCAAACCGCGCCGCCGTCCCCAGCCGAGACCAGGGCCGCGATCGCCTCGGCGGTCTCCCGGTAGCTGGTTCCGTCAACCCGCATCCCGAGCACGGTGCGGGACGGACAACTCCGGGCGGGAGAAGGATCCGACGCTCCATCCGGTTGTTCTTGCGGCCGGATCGGCTGGTCTGAGAATCTCGGAACGTTCACGTCCACTTCCGCAACGGGTTGCGCCCTGCCCATGAACTCCCCGTATCGGTGGAAAACGCGCAACAGTTGAGATGCGTGGTGTTATCGACACAGGTCGCCACCTCAAGGACGGCGAGATCCCCTCCGATGGATGTCGCGTACAGCAGAGGAGAGGGCCCACCCAATGAGCCGTTCGCGCTCCCAGATTTCACTGCTGATGACGACCGCGCTGGGGCTCGGATCGGCTTTGTGGATCGCCACCGGCTGTGGCGAGATCGAGGTGATGAAGCGCTGGCCGAGCGGCGCCACACTGCTCGCGAATACCCGCAGCCTGGATCGACTGCTCGAACGCGTGGCGCGGCTCGAGGGAACACCGTTGGCCCGACGGGCCGAGGCAATCCGCGCTCTGCTTCCCAACTGCCCCACCGTCGAAGGCCGCGCAGAGAGCGGCCGGATGTCCGACCTCTGGACGGCGTTGGACTGCGCGACCGGGCGTTCGGACCTGGTCGCGCTCGAACAGGCGCGCAACGGTTGGGACCTCGCGGTCAGCGTTCCGGTCGCCGGCGACCATTGGTTGGGCACGCTCTCGATCCGCCCGAGTGGCGACGTCGAAATCGAAATCCGACTACCCCGCGTCGCCGCCGAGGGGCTGGCGAGCCTTGCGCTGCCCGGCGAGGAGGCGACTGGAGCCGTCGAGTTGAGCGAATCCGAAACCCTGCTTCACGCACGGGTTCGGCCTCGAGGCGGGCTCGACCTCGCTTCGCTGATCCCTTCGGACAGTCAGGGAGCCCGATTGTTTCGACTCAAGAGCAAGCTATTCGCGGGCGTCGCTCTCGACGGGGTTTGGGAAATCGCGATCTACCTACCTGAGGTAGGCGATCCGATGCCTCCGACCGCGCTCGCACTGAACTTCTCTCATCGCTCGGCGGCAGTTGCAGCAATGGAGGATTTCATCGGCAATCTACAGGAGTCCTGGCCCGTTGCTCGGACCTTCTTCCAGATCGACGAGGCGGAAGGCGCTTGTCTCCTCGACCTCGCGATCATGCCCGGCCTCGCACCCTGCTACGTCGCGACGGAGCGAGCGCTGATCCTAGGCTGGAACCCGGCCAGCCTGCGCAAGGCTCTCGACGGCCACCGCGACGAACGCGACGGGCTCGGAGATTTCAGTGCTGCGATCATCCACCTCGATCGCTTCGCCGACGCAGATCGGATCCTGTCTTCCGCGCTGTCGGCCGAAGCGATCCCGCATTCAACCCGATACCCCTGGAGGCGCATCACCGCGAAGGGGGCTCCCGATCCGTCCGGCTTTCGACTGCAGCTCCGATTCGAATCGGGCCTCGGTACATGATGAGGTGGAGGCTCGTCATCCTGCTCGCTGCGCTCGCGGTCTCGGCGGGGCTCGGGTTCATCTCGGTGCGCCACGCCGAGCAGAACGCCGCGATCCTCGATGCGTGTCGAGCCGTGGAATCCGGCGATTGGAACACCGCACTGCAGCGCACCGAAAAGCTTCCGCTCGGCGGAAGTTCCGCTCGAGACGCCGTGGGGTGTCGCTGTATCGCCCTGATCGAGACCGGTCGAGGCGTCGAATGCGAGTCGCTCATGGATCGATTGCTCGCGGATCCCAGATCCGATGGCTGGTCGCCCAACCCGAGCCTCGCGGTTCACCTGATCCAGACACACCGGAGCGCGGGTCGCATCCGGGAAGCCGCCGATCTCGCGCGCCGCGCGGCAAGGCAGTTTCCGTCGAACGGCGATCTCTTCTTCCTGGAGCTCACGACCCGCTCGAGCGTCGAAGATGAAGCCCTGGTGTTGCGGGAGCTGGAGGCTCGAATCGACCCCGAAGCCGCGGAGGCGACCCGGATGCGAACCAGCCTCGCCACGCGTTACCTGATCCGAGGCGACGTGCGCCGCGCACTGGACATCCTCGGATCGGGCCCACCGGCGGGAAGTCGCGACGCGATCGAGCGATGGTACGACACCAGGGGTATGGCGTCGGCCAACACCGGTGATCTGCACGCCGTAAAGCGAAGCTACGCCGAGTGGGCGCGAGCGGGTGGCCATCCGATCGAGTTACAGGCCCGCTACGCGCTCACCTTGAGTATCGCGGGACTCGCCGATCCGGATCAGAGCATCGTCAGCCTGCTGAGCGATGCTCTCGAGAAGACCGATGGCTTCATCGACGAACGCTTGCTCGAAGCATTGGCGACCCGTCTGATCCTGACCCTTGTCAACGCTGGCGAACAAGAGGAGGCCCTCGCCACCTACGACCGCTATCAACATCGTTTCGCGCTCGCAGGGTTGACCCGCGAGGAACTCGAACGTTCTGCGATTCACCGCATACTCGAAACGGGAATTGCCGGACGGCCGCACGGAACGATTCGATTCTCGCTCCCGAGTCATGACCCGCAAAATTCGCTGCTGATCTCTCCATTGCCGGAAGAGCCCGTAGACACAGACTTCCATCCGGTCGATTTGAACGCGTCTTCAGTCGTCGATGTGAATCGGCCTCTCGACGTTGCACCGGTGCGCTGGGTGTACCGAGATCGGGAAGGGAGCGTGCTCGCGTCGGGAACCGTGAATCCAGAACCCGGAGCGGTCGTATCCGTCTCGGTATCGCCGGGCAAGGCGCAGCCGCCGATGCGCGCGATCCTCCGCAGGGAGCCGGCCGATGGAAATCGGCGGGTTGTTCTGATCATGCTCGATTGCGGAGATTGGCGACTGACCCAGTACCTGCGTACCCGGGGCGAGCTTCCGGTGCTGGATACCCTGCTATCGATCGGATTCCACAGCGTACTCGACAGCGACCCGCCGCTCACCGCGGCTGCGCTCGAAGCGCTCGTGTGGCCGAAGCGGCGCGGTGGCGCATCCTTCGTCGGATTGGTGCATCAGATTGGAATCGAAGTCGCCGGCCTCGCCTCCGTGGGCGAAAATCCGTTCGGCGCGCTCTCCTGGATTCTTCCCGAAGAGGAGGACCTCTTCGCCGTCTTGGGATCCAAAGAGCACTCGGCGGCCAATCTGCTCTTCAGTCACGGCGGGATTCGGGCCGGACACCACGGTGAGATCACGGGACCCAATGGTCTGCGACGACGGCTGTCCATCGCCACGAGCTCGAGGGATCTTACCGACGAGGAGCGTAGGAAATGGCCCGGACTCGCAACGGATTCGGAGCGAGATGCCGTGCACCTTCGCACCATCGCGGCGAAATTCGATACCGCGGCGGAAATTGCCCGGGCCGGAGAGATCGATTTCCTCGCTCTGCGCATCGAATCTCTCGACATCCTGACCCATTCCCACTTCGCGCAGACGGTTCGCACGGGGCAGGACAACGGAAACCGCTTCCTCTACGAGCTGTATCGCTACATCGACACCCGGCTCGGTGAAGTCCACAACCTGCTGGACGAGGACGACGTTTTCATCGTGATGTCGGATCACGGAATCCGAACCGCCATGGAGCATTCGCGTCACGCGATGTTCGTGGCGGCCGGTCGCGGTGTTCCGCTCGGAAGGGCGGACGGTCGGCCCGCACTCCGAGGCGTCTCGGCGGTGGTTGCGGATCTGATGGGTCTGGACGCGAGTTGGCCGCGCACCGGTGTAGCCCCCTGGGCGAGAGCCTCATCCGCGCGCGATCAGACGCCGGCCGCCGGTGAAGACGGATAGCGGCGCGACGACCCCCCTCGTCGATCGGTTCAGCAGGCCTCGAGCGCGAAACCCTCGAGATCGAGATCAACCACCGTGGATGACCCGATACTCCTGGTGTAGGTAACCGCTCGAGCCCGCAATCCGCCCGAGCCCGTAGCTGAACACGCGCAGCCCCTCAACGGCGACAGCGCGACCGCGCAGAGGGAACGTCAGCGCGAGCCCCGTCCCCTTGACCATGCAGAAGACGCCGTGCGCCAACAGGCGAAGTACGCTGCTGGAACGATGTTTCAACTGCACCCAGGCGGATGTAGTTCCGACTCGGAAGCCGCGTTGAACGAGCCAGCGCACCGTTGAGCGAGATGCGGGAACGCTCTCGTGAACGATCGCGTTGTCGGCCCAGATGATCTGGAAACCGGCCGCGAAGACGCGCGCGAAGAACTCGCCGTCGTCTCCTCCATTGAGCGCCATCGACTCATCGAAGTGGCGATCCAAGCTCTTGAAGACCGCGGTGCACACGAGCGCATTGTGGGTGAACGCCACATGGCGGAGCGTTCCGGTGGGGTGCCTTGGCCTCTCGTGGAACGCACCCTCTACGACCCAACGCGGGGGAGGTTCCACGTACCGCGGAAGACACGGTCCGGTGACGACATCCGCCCTGTAGTATTCCTGTACGCGCAACAACTCCGCGAGCCAGTCGGGCTCGGGAGTCTCGTCATCGTCGATGAACGCGACGAAGTCGCTGTCGGCCAGCGCCAATACGAGCGCAGCATTGCGCGCAAACGGGATGCCACGGCGCTTCTCGACCACGTAACGCAGCGGATAGGCATATCGCGCGACCACCTCGTCGCAGACCGCTTTTGCCGATCTGCCCGGGTCGTTGTCAACGACCACGATCTGAATCGCCGCGCCAGCGGGAGCTTCGAGGGTCTCGAATGCGCCGAGCAGGTTTGCGAGACCCCGCGGCCGACCGCAGGTTGCAACGCATACGCTCACGCGCCGGGCAGGAACCCCGTCGCAGCCCGGCTGCAAACTCGGCTTCGGCATCCTACTTCCCGTACACGCGCGTGTATTCGCGGAAGCGCAGACCGAAGAGCCCCGTCAGCCAGCCCGCACCGCAGGCCAACTTCAGGAGTGCGTGTACGCGTGCCACCTCGCCTCGCCGCAGCGCAACCGCGAGCGCGAGTTCGACACCGCCGCGGGCCAGGCACTTCAGACCATTACCGAAAACCCAGCAGCGCGTTACGCCCTCGAGGCGACGAAGTTCTGGATTTCCCCGACCGTTTGCGAGGCGGTAGGCACGCTGGAGCAGCCAGCGCAGGGTCATGCGACTAGGGGGGATGCATTCGTAGACGACCGCGTCGTCGGCCCAGACCATCATGTGGCCTTCCTGAGCCATACGCCGAAAAAACTCTGTGTCGTCGCATCCCTGCAACCCAAGGCTCTCGTCGAAGAGTCGATCCATTCGTTCGAGCGCATCGCACCGGACGAGAACGTTGTTGGTGGCAGCTTTGTCGATCGGAATTCCCGTCGCCCGGCGCGGGCTCTCGAAAAAACGCCCCTCCACGACCCAGGCTGGAGATTCTTCGAGGAAGCGGGGCGGATTCGGACCCGCCACGACGTCCGCTCGGTAGAGCCTCTGGACCCGCAGCAGCTCCGCCAACCATCCCGGCGTGGGTTCCACGTCGTCGTCTGTGATCACCACGAAATCGGCTAGAGGCATCGCAACAGAGAGTGCGGTATTACGCGCTTGCGGGATGCCTCGCCGCTTTTCGACCACGTAGTGGAGTTCGTGGGGCAACCAATCGCGGGCTTGTTCGCAAATTTCGCGAGCCGATTCTTCGGCATCATTGTCGACCACCACGACCTCAACCCGGGGTGCCGGATTCGCGAAGGTCGCACGGGCCAACGCTCGAAGAAATCGCTCCAGCCCTTCTGGGCGGAGATAGGTGTTCACACAGACCGCGAGGCGGACTTCCTCCGCGCGCTGTTTCGAGGAATTTCGTTCGGCGAGACCGACGGGAGTCGGGGAATCGGATTGCATGCCCCCTCATCGGCGAGATGGCACAGCAGCTTGCGGGGTCCGTTGCTCAGCGAAGCCTTCAACCAGGGGAAGATCGGAGCCCCTGATCAACCGGCAGGAGGGCGGCCTAAAGTTGCGCCCCATGCGGATCCGATAGACCCCGCTGTGCGGAACCCTCCATCGTAAATACGATTTCGAGCCGGAGGCCGCGCCACCAGGCGGTCGTCAGGGAGCGTAACCCCAGAATGGGGCCGTCAGGCTGCAGGGTACCATGGGCAATTCGTCAGCTGGAGATCCGCAGATCTCGGTGTTGATGCCGGTCTATCAAGCCGGCCGATACCTCGAAGAGGCGGTCGAGAGCATCCTCACCCAGACCTTCGGCGATTTCGAACTCCTGGCCCTCGACGACGGTTCGACGGATGACTCGCCGCGAATCCTCGCGGACTTTGCAGACCGCGACGATCGAATTCGAGTGAGACGGGCCCCACACGGTGGACTGGTGGTTCGACTCAACGAGGGCCTCGCCGAAGCCCGAGGGACTTTCATCGCGCGAATGGACGCGGACGACGTCTCCCGATGCGACCGATTCGAGCGCCAGCTCGACTACCTGAAACACCATCCCGACTGCGTGGCCGTAGGTACGGCAGTCGATGAAATCGACCCTGAGGGTCGACCGATCCGCTCGCTCGATATTCGCCTCACCCATGACGAAATCGAATCGCGCCTCTTGGAGGGCGATGGTCGTGCACTCGTCCATGCGTCCGCCCTCTATCGCCGCGACGCGTTGAGGAAGATCGGAGGCTATCGCGAAGGGCTTGTCGGCGCAGAGGACACCGATCTCCACCTGCGCCTCGCCGAGAACGGGCGATTCGCAAACATCCCGGAGCGCCTCTACCTCTACCGAAGGAATCTCGAGAGCGTGACGTTCGCGAAAACACGCGAGGTCAATCTCAGCACAGAAATCGTGATTCGGGATGCGTTGCGCAGACGCGGGATCGATCCCGAAAGCGCTCCGAAGCTGCGCAGCGAAATCACCCAGCCCCACGTCGTCTGGGCAATCTGGGCCCATCACGCCCTGGTCGCGGGGCATCGAGACACCGCACGCCATTACGCCATCAAGGCCTTCTGCGCTGCGCCGCACCGGCATTGGAAGGTTCCGATCCGGGTCTGGTTCGGAATTCGGCCGTTTCTCTGGAAGCGCTGCCGACGTACGTTGCAGCAATGGCTCGCGCGATGAGATCAGCACATCCTTCGATTGATTTCACGCGCTCCGGAGTGACCGACTCATCGATTCGATCCACTGACTCGCGCCGTGCTTCACATCTTCGAGAATCAGGTAGAGACTCGGCACCAGGAAGAGCGAAATCGAAGACGCGAACACCACGCCAAACGCGAGTGATATCGCCATCGGGATCAAGAACTGTGCGGACACGCTGCCCTCGAGCAGCAGTGGCGTGAGACCCGCGAAGGTCGTCAGCGACGTCAGCACGATCGGCCGGAAGCGCGCGACGCCCGCGGCTCGAACCGCATCGCTCAACGCGATTCCTTCGTTGCGGCGTTGATTCACGTAGTGGACGAGCACGAGACTCGAATTGACGACGACTCCGGAGAGCGCAACGACACCGAAAATCGACATCATCGAGAGGTTCATCCGCATGATCAGATGACCAGCGATCGCACCTACGAGCCCGAATGGGATCACCGCCATGATGATCAGGGGCTGCCCGTAGGAGCGCAGCGGTACCGCGAGCAGTGCGTAGATCAGCACCAATGCGATGAACGCGTTCCGTTTAAGCGCCTGGAAGGTCTTATTCTGCTCGCGCTGCACGCCCTCGAGGTCGTAGCTGAGACCCGGATAATCGGCCAGGAGCGTCGGCAGGAAGTCGCTACGAAGATCGGCGAGCACTTCATTCTCATTTGCAATTTTGTCATCGACGTCGGCGGTCACATTGATCACGCGCCTGCGATCGGAGCGTTTGATGGTCGCATAGCCGCGTCCGCGCTCAACGCGCGCCACCGCGTAGAATGGGACCTCGCCACCGCTAGGCGCCCGAATTCGCAGGTTGTCGAGGTCGCTGAGAGAGCGGCGTTGATCGCGCGGATAGCGGACCATCACCCGGATGTCGTCGCGCCCGCGTTGAATGCGCTGGGCCTCCGCGCCGTAGAACGCCTGACGCACCTGGCGCGACAGAGCTTCCAGGGTGATCCCAAGCGGTTCGGCGCTCGGTAGCAGCGATAGTTTGATTTCCTGCTTTCCGTCCTGGAATGAATCCGCGATGTCGATTACCCCCGCGTATTCAGAGAGTCGCACCTTGAGCCGATCGGCCGCAGACTCGAGCGCGGTGACGTCGGCCGCCGCGAGTTGAATATCGATGGGATCTCCGCCAGAGAACAACGATGAATCGAAGCGGAGCTCCTCAATTCCCGGAATCGGAGCCGTCTCATCGCGCCAGCGCTGCGCTACCACCTTCGCCTCGATCGGACGAACGTCTCCGCCTGCGAGTTCGATCGCGACCTCACCCAGATTACTCCCACCCCCCGTACGAACAGACACTGGACCGTGTCTGCTGCTGGTTTGCTCCCCGACCGTCATGAATATGTGACGAACGATCGACCCACCATCGGCGTTCAGCTCCTGATCCAAATCCGCCTTCATGCGGCGCGCAGCTGATTCGACCTCACGAACCGCTGCAATGGTTGCCTCGATAGGTGTACCGGGCGGCATCACGATCCGCGCGGTGACGTAGTCGCTCTCGACGGGTGGGAAGAACGTCAACTTGATGTGGCCAAAATGGACGAGCGAAGTGGCGACCAGCAGGATGGAGACACCGGCTGACAACGTCGCGTAGCGCCAGCATAGAACCGTTGAGAGCGCGGAGCGGTAACCGTGCTCCGCCAAGCGCTCGAGGCTTCCGGAAGTCGCGCGCTGCAGTCGATACCAGTATCGGGAAATACCCGTTCGCTGCCCGACAGACTCGGAACCCCGCCCGTTTCCGATCTTCATATGGCCGAGATGCGCGGGCAGAATGAGTTGGGACTCGATCAGCGAAAACAAGAGACAAAGAACCACGACAAAAGCGATCACGCGGAAAATCTGGCCGTAGCTTCCGGGCGATATCATGAGCGGCAGAAATGCAGCGACCGTCGTCAGAACCCCGAATATGACCGGTGTGGAAACTTCCTTCGTCCCGCAAATCGCTGACACTTGGGCGTCATCTCCACTCTCCTGGTGGCGGTGCACGTTCTCACCGACCACGATGGCATCATCCACGAGCAGACCGAGAACCAGGATGAATGCAAATAGCGAGATCACATCGATCGAGATCCCAAGGATCGGAAACATTGCGAGCGCGCCTGCAAACGAGGCCGGCACACCAATGGCGACCCAGAACGCGAGGCGTAAACGCAGGAAAAGCGCGAGCACGACGAAGACGAGGATGAATCCAAAGCGGCCGTTTCGGATCAAGATGTCGAGCCGATCACGCAGCGATCGCGCGCCATCGCGCCAGACTTCGATCTCGAGTCCGTCTGGCAAACGCGTGCCCGCCTCGGAAACCCACTCCTTAACACGCGACACGAGATCGAGGACCTTCTGATCACCCACGCGGTAGACGCGAATCAAAACTGCGGGCTTGCCGTCGAAGGTCGCGAACTGATCGTCTTCCTCGAAACCGTCGATGATGTCTGCGATCTCACCGAGAAGCAAACGGGTGCCGTCGTTTCGCGAGACGACGACGATGCGCTCGAAATCTTCTTTGGTGTACGCTTGCCCCTTGGTGCGCAGCAGCACTTCGCCGCTCGAAGTCTTGATCGAACCACCCGGTCGATCGAGGGAGCCATGGCGCACCGCGGCCGCCACCTGGTCGAGAGTCAGACTGTGCCGGCGCAGCGTCTCTTCCGAAACCTCGACCGAGATTTCGTAATGGCGTGCACCCGACAACTCGACCTGGGTGACGTCGGGCAGCGCGGAGACCTCATCGCGCATGCGCTCGCCGTAGACCTTCAGGGTGCGTTCGCTGACATCACCGAAGAGCGCGATCTGGAGCGCATTCCGGCGCGTTTGAACGTGACTGATGACCGGTTTCTCTGTGTCGACGGGAAACGTGGAGATTGAATCGACGGCATTTTTGATCTCGCTCAGGGCACGATCGACCGGATAGCCCGAGATCAACTCGGCCGAGACACCGCACGCGCCCTCCGCTGCGCTCGACGTGACCGTCTCGATCCCATCGATGCCCTGGATTGCCTCCTCGATCCGAATACAGACGCCCTCTTCGACCTCCTCGGGCGCCGCTCCAAGATACGACACGCCGACCGAGATGATGTCGATATCGATATCCGGAAAACTCTTTTGCTGGATCGAGGGGAGCGCCGCGATACCGCCCACGACCATCAACATCAACAGCAGGTTCGCGGCAACATGGTTGCGCGCGAACCATTCGATCGGGTCGTTCACTACTGCCTCTGAACCATTGCGGAATCGAGCTCGTGGGCGTTTCCCGAAGATTGCGGCTGTTGACCGAGACGGTTTTCGTCCTCCGCAACGCGGACGACTCGCACCGCCATTCCGTTTACGGGGGCCGCCATGGGCGAAATGCAGACCCGATCACCGGGCTCGAGACCACCACCGATGACGACGTCGTCGCGTTCGGCGCGAAGGACCTCGACAGCCTTGAAACGCAGGCGATCCTCGGCGTCCACGACGTAGACGAAATCATCGCCACTGTTGTTGCGCAGAGCCGTTCGCGGCAGCACGAAAACGCCTTCGACCCGTCGACCCTGGATTTCCGCTTCTACGAACAGACCGACGGCCAGCGGCGCCGATCCGCCCGTTCCGTTTTGGTCGTAGGGGTCCTCGACACGCGCGACGAGGTGCACCATTCGACTCTTCGCGTCGATCTCGCCTTCGGTCCGTACGATCTGCCCGATCCAGGTTCGCGGTTCGCCAGCGAACTCGGCCCGAAGCCGCACCGCTGCTCCGACGCTCGCTTCGATTCGATCGCCGTCTGAAGGTACGCGTCTGCCACTGAGATCCAAGGGGATGTCGAGGTAGCGAAGATCGCGATCCGGAAGCGGCAAGCGTACCTCCGCATAGTCCGTCGCGTAGAGCTTCCCGATCGAAACCCCGCGGCTCACGAACTGACCGACGTCGACCCTCTCGGAACGAACCCGCCCCCGATAGGGCGCGCGAATTTCGGTTCGCTCGAGATCGCGCTCCGCGCGCGCGAGCTTCGCCGTCTCCTCGCGGAGCTCGGCCTCGGAAATCCGAAACGCGTTTTCGGCATCGTCGATCCGCGCCTGGCTCGCAACCCCCTCGACCGCGAGGCTCCGCTGGCGTTTGAGTTCGGTCCGGGTACGCGCAAACTCGCTCTTCGCTCGCGCCACCACGGCGCGCGCAGCCTCGAGTTCGACTCGATGGTCCGACGGGTCGATTCGAATCAGCGGATCTCCTTTCTCGAAGAACCCACCGGACACCAAAGTCGGCGACACCCAGACCACCTCACCCGCGACCTGCGGGATGAGATCGCTTTCGGTTCGCGGCACGACGGTGCCATGCGCGTACACCGAATATTGGATATCGCGTGGTTGCGCTTCGATCACGGAAACCAGATGAGCCAACACCTGCGCGGGCTTTGAATCGACGCTCGACTGCATCATCTTGACGACCAGAACCACGAGCACAGCGACACCGAGAATCGCGATCGGGAGCAGCACCTTCATTCGCGACTGCGGATCGAGACGCGTCACGATTTTACCTCCGCGCGCAGTCCGGCAACCACATACGCGATCATTTGCTGAAGCACCGATTCGTTGGAGAGCCGCGAAGTCCAGCATTCACACGCGTCATCCTCCGGGCCAGGCACCGTCACCAGATGGCCACTGATCACGTGGACCATCACTCCGACCGTGAGCTGGAATCCCAGTTCGATTTCTTCGCGCGACTTCTCCGGAAGCGCAGCGGAGAGCGCTCCGACAAAGCGCACCACGATCGGACCGAAGAGTTCCTTTTTGATGGCTGCGACGACATCGGGTGGATCGGAGTAGATGCGCGCCGCCACCTGGCGAAACCGCGCGGTGGCATCGGCTGACGCTGCATGTTCTTCGAAAACGGGCCGCAGAAAGGCGTCGATGATCGTCTCGAGCTCCAGGGGACGACCACTCGCATTCTCTTCGAGCGCGTCGAGACGCTCGAGCCGACGCTCGTTGAGCGGGCCGACGCGCCGCAACAGCGTCGCCCGAAGCAGGGCCGCTTTCGAACCGAAGTGGTAGTTGGCGGCCGAGACGCTCGCGCCGGCCGCCTGCGTGACCGCGCGCATCGACGCGCCCTCGAAACCGCGCTCGGCAAAGATCCGCTCGGCGGCGTCGAGCAGTCGCTCGCGCGTCTCGGCGCCGCGCCCGCCTTCAGTCGGCGCGAGGCCGGCGGAACGAGACAGGGCGAGCGGTACATCGGCGCGTTTGGGCACGGTGGCGGCGGCTCCGAATTAGAACGATCGTTTCAAACATACGTTCGAAACATCCGAGGCGCAACTTGAGCCCTGGTTGGATAATTTAAATAGTGGATTATAAAGGAGAATCTCGCATTCCAGAGACGGCACTGCGAATCGATCCGGTCCGTTTCAGGAGCTTCGGACGCACGGATTCCGGTCGCTTCTCGACTACCATTCCGCCATGAGCTGGAAGCCCGAAGTCGATGGGATCGAAAAGCGCCGGCAGCTGGCCCTGAAGCTCGGCGGTGAGGAGGCCGTCGCCAGGCAGCACGAACTCGGCCGGCTGACGATTCGGGAGCGCATCGACGCGCTCGTCGACGCGGGGTCCTTTCGAGAACAGGGCGGCATCGCGGGTGAGCCCGAGTACGGCGAGGACGGGGAGTTGGTCGACTTCAGGCCCGCCAACTACGTGCTCGGCCTCGCGAAGCTGGACGGGCGACCCTGTGTGGTTGGCGGCGAGGATTTCACCCAGCGCGGCGGTTCGCCCTCCCCCTCCGGACTTCGCAAGAGTGTGTATGCCGAAGAACTCGCCTGCCGCTTCAAGCTCCCGCTGATCCGATTCCTACAGGGCGCAGGGGGAAGTGTGACGGGCCCCCGCGGAAAGGGACATCGCCGCGCCAGCGAACCCGTCTACGCACCGCACCGCTTTCAATCGATCATGCAGGCGATGGCCAGTGTCCCGGTGGTCTCGGCAGCCGTCGGCGCCGTGGCGGGATTTCCCGCAGCGAGGTTGGTCGCCTCCCACTTTTCGCTGATGACCCGACACACCGCGCAGATCCTGATCGCCGGGCCCGCGGTCGTGGAGCGCGCGATCGGAGAATCCCATAGCAAAGAAGAACTCGGAGGCGCGCGCGTTCACTCTAGGAGTGGCGTCGTCGACAACGTCGTCGAAGATGAGCAGGAAGTCTTCGAGACCATCCGTCGCTTCCTCGGCTACCTGCCGACGCATGTCTGGGAACCGGCGCCGCGCGGCGAGTCGACGGACGACCGGGATCGCACAGAGGAAGAATTGCTTTCGATCGTTCCGCGAAGTCGGCGTCAGATCTACGACATGCGCCGACTGGTCGAGCTCATCGCCGACCGCGACTCGTTCTTCGAAATCGCCCCGAACTACGGCCGTGCACAAATCACCGGTCTGGCGCGCCTGAACGGTCAGCCCGTCGGGATCCTCGCCAACGATACCAAGTACTACGCGGGCGCAATGACCGCGCACGGATCTCGCAAGGTCAGGAGATTCGTCGATCTCTGCGACACCTTTCACCTTCCGGTCGTAAGCCTCGTCGATGAGCCGGGTTTCATGATCGGAAGCGAGTCGGAAACAGCGGGTACCATACGCTTCGGCACCGAAGCGCTGTTCGCAGTCGTCCAATCGACGGTGCCGTGGGTGAGCATCATCGTGCGCAAGACCTACGGGGTCGCGGCCGCGGCCCATTTCGGACCCAACGCCTACACGATGGCGTGGCCCTCCGCCGAAGGCGGAGCCCTCCCACTCGAAGGCGGCGTAGCGATCGCGTTCGGTCGCGAAATCGCAGCCGCTCCGGATCCGGAAGCGCGCCGTCGCGAACTCGAGGAAGCCTTTGCGGCCGAGCGATCGCCGTTCGATCCGGCGGAAGCCTTCGGGGTCAACGATCTGATCGATCCGCGCCGGACCCGCCCCGCACTGTGCGATTGGATCGATTGGATCCAGCCGTCGCTCGGTGAACACCTCGGCCCGCGGAGTCATTCGATACGACCCTAGACACCGATCACCCGGTGGGATCGCCCTCCGCGACTTCCTCCTCTACGGAGAGGGCCGTGCGGTGGTCGCTGGCGAGATCGACGGCGATAACAAACTTCCGCCCCGGCCCATCGGCAGCGGAAGCCCGCTGACCAGCGCCCGCGGTGGGACTTTCGCAGCGAGGCTATGCTGGCCGCGGCCAGTTTCGGCCGCGGGAGAAAATCGGGTGTCGACGCGGCGTTGCTCGATCTGGTGGACGATTGTGCTCATCGCGGCCTGCTGCGGCGCCTGCAGAGCGGAAACCCAAGAGCGGCGTACGGACGAACGCGTGCTGCCCGCAGAATCCGCGGACCCGAATGGCACAGAGACCTATCCGCCGGGTGCGATACCCGAAATCGTCGAAGGCCTGCGGGCAAGCCTGGCGGCCACACCCCACCCCTCGGATGGCGGTGGGCGCGCCTGGCTCGAGCAGCTGCCGGGCGACCCCGAGTTCGCGATCGCCGGAGCACCCGGGCGATTCAGGTTGATCTACGAGGTCGGGCCAGAGGGAATCGCGGTCGGCGGCATGATCTATTTCCAGGTTTCGCCGTTCTGGTATTGGAGCACACCCCAGATCGAAGAGCCGGATCTAGAGGGCTACACGACGTTGACGGCGAACGACGAGGACATTCAACTCGACGTCGCCACGCTCGACGAGCAACTTCTCGGCCTGCGCGTCGCTGGGCGGGCCCTGCGGGCCGGAGATCAGATCAAGCTGGTGTACGGCGCCGGACCCGCGCGCGCAATCGCGGACGCTCTCGCAGAAAAGAATTCCCGCTTCTGGTTCGCGGTAGATGGCGATGGCGATGGTTTTCGCGTCTTCCTGGAGGATTCGCCGGGTATCGATGTCCTGTCAGCTCCTGCCAGTCAGTTCCGAATTACTCTACCAAGTGTTTCGCGACCTGGAAAACCGTTTCGGATCACCATCGCGGCATTGGATCCCACCGCAAACACGGGGTATCCGTTCGAAGGCAGGGTTGCGCTCACCAGCACGCCGGCGGAGTTCGAACTCGAGCTGGCAGAACCCGTGATATTCGTCGCATCCGATCGGGGGAGGAAGACCTTCGAGGCGATTGTCCGGAAGCCCGGGGTCCTACGGGTGAGCGCGGAGTCGGAAGACGGGCTCGTGGGTCAGAGCAATCCCATGCTCGTCTCTTCAGACGGACAAAACGTCTTCTGGGGCGACCTTCACGGCCATACGAGCCTGTCCGACGGAACGGGTACCGTGGAGGATTACTTCATCTACGCGCGCGATGTATCCGCCCTTGACGTGGTCGCGATCACGGACCACGACCACTGGGGCATGTTGCAGCTCGACAGGCATCCCGAGTTCTGGGAGGAGACCAAGGCCCAGACGCGTCGCTTCCACCAACCCGGTCGTTTTGTCACGCTGCTCGGCTACGAGTGGACAAACTGGATCCACGGACATCGGCACGTTCTCTATTTTGAAGACGAGGGAGAAATCTACAGCTCGATTTCTCTCGACTACGAAACGCCGACACAACTTTGGGATGCCCTGCGCGGAAAGCGCGCGCTCACCTTCGCCCATCACTCCGCGGGCGGAGTGATACCGACAAACTGGGAGATCCCACCTGATCCGATACTCGAACCGTTGACCGAGATCGTCTCCGTTCACGGCAGCAGTGAAGCGCCCGACTCACCGGTTCCGATCTACGATCCGGTGCCTGGAAACTTCGTGAGAGATGCCCTCGACCGCGGCTATCGATTCGGATTTGTGGGCAGCGGTGATAGTCACGATGGTCATCCCGGGCTCGCCCACCTCGTCATGGAAAGCGGTGGACTCGCGGCGATCATCACCGACGTACTGACACGCGAGTCGGTGCTCGCGGCACTGCGTGCGCGCCGCGTCTACGCCACCAATGGGCCGCGGATCCTGTTGCGCACCGCCCTCGACAGTTATCCCATGGGTGCGTTGATCCCGAAGCCCGAAGGGGGGAGCTACCAGGGCGAACTCTCCGTTCGGGTCATCGCGGAAACACCCCTGGAACGCGTCGACCTGATCCGAAGCGGAAAGCTGGTCCACTCCATAGCGATCGACGGATTACTCGAGGTCACACTGCGTCGGGAAATCAAAGATCTGGTTTCGGGCGAATACCTCTACGTGCGGGCCGTGCAGGAAGACCTCGGCGCCGCATGGTCGAGCCCGATCTACGTCGAGTGATCGACTACGTGTGTGCCTCGTGATCGGGTGGCTCGTCATCGGGAAGGTCGAACTCCCAGGCCAGAAAGGTCATCAAATCTTCGGCCGCGGATCGAGCCTGCTCGCGCACGTAGTCACTCCCATCGTAAAGGCTCGTGTCGACGAGCCTCTTGACGCGATGTGCGTCGAGGCAACCAAAGCGGCGCGCGAGGTGCCCGAAGCCGAGCATCGCATTGCCCCGAACCATCGCGTTGCGGTGGCGCGCGAGTCGCGCACAACAGTTCTCCGCGAGCTTGCGATCGTCACTCTCGGCCGCGAATTCGAGAATCCAGTCCATCAACTCCAGCGGATCATCCCGCTCGAGCGCAGCCTCCGCAGCCTCACTCAACTCCAAAACCCCCTATCGCTCAAGAAAATGACCCTTCTAACCCGACCCGGCCAACTGGGCCCCCGCCAAGGAAGCTTTCTCCCGAGAAAACAGCCCTTCCTGAGACGACCCGGCCAACTGGGCCCCCGCCAGTGAAGCTTTCTCCCAAGAAAACGGCCCTGCGCGGGCTAGAACTCCGCCGACCCCGGAACGCGCGGAAACGGAATCACGTCTCGGATATTCGCCATGCCCGTCATGAATTGAACGACGCGCTCGAAACCCAAGCCGAAACCCGAATGAGGTGCCGTCCCGTAACGGCGCAAATCCAGATACCACCAATACGCGGATTCATCGAGTCCCTGATCGACCATGCGGCGCCTGAGCCGATCCAACCGGTGCTCGCGCTGGGAGCCGCCGATGATTTCGCCGACCTTGGGAACCAGAACGTCCATCGCGCGAACGGTTCGCTCATCGTCGTTGAGGTACATGTAGAAGGCCTTGATCGCCGAGGGGTAGTCGGTGACGACGATCGGCTTGCCGATGTGCTTTTCGGTCAGGAAGCGCTCGTGCTCACTCTGGAGATCCGCGCCCCACTTCACCGGAAACTCGAAGGTCTCACCGCTGCGCTCGAGGATTCCGATCGCGTCGGTGTAGGTGATCCGCTCGAAGGGCGTCTCGATGATGTGATTCAACGTCTCGAGCACCGTCTGGTCGATGCGCTCGTTGAAAAACGCCATGTCGTCGGGGCAACGATCCAGAACACGCGAGAACACGTGCTTCAAGAAGGCCTCCGCGAGATCCACGTTGCCGTCGAGTTCGCAGAACGCCATCTCGGGCTCGATCATCCAGAACTCCGCGAGATGCCGACTCGTGTTGGAGTTCTCGGCTCGGAAGGTGGGGCCAAACGTGTAGACGTTGGTGAGGGCGAGCGCGGCAATTTCCGCCTCGAGTTGCCCTGAAACCGTGAGGAAGGTCTCACGCCCGAAAAAATCCCGCTTGAAATCGACAGACCCACCGTCATCACGTGGAGGGTCACCGGCGTCCAACGTCGAGACGCGAAACATCTGGCCAGCGCCCTCGGCATTAGATGACGTGATGATCGGCGTGTGCAGCAGCACGAAGCCGCGCTCTTGAAAGAAATCGTGAATTGCCACCGCGGCGGCGTTGCGGACGCGTAACACCGCTCCGAGGGTATTCGTGCGCGGTCGCAGATGCGCAAGGGTGCGCAGGAACTCGAAGGAATGCCGCTTCTTCTGCAGCGGATAGTCTTCGGCGACCGCACCGACCACCTCGATGTGCCGGGCCTGCAACTCGAACCGCTGACCCTTCCCGGGCGAATCGACGAGTGTACCGGTTACCGCCACCGCACAACCGGTCTGGAGATGGCGCAGTTCCGCTTCGAAGTTCTCGAGTTCGGGTGAAGCGACGACCTGAAGGCCCGAAAAACACGAGCCATCGCTGACCTCGAGAAACGAGACTCCCTTCGAGTGGCGCGCGCTGCGCACCCAGCCGCGCAGCGTAACCACCCCGCCCGCGGGTTCCCGCGCGAGGATTTCTCGAACGGATTGGCTGTTGGTGGTCCCGAAATTTTCGCTCACGGTCTGGGATTCTGATCGCCGTTCGCGCGGTTGTCGAACCCCGCGGCGCAGAAAGTTCGCGGATCTCTCAGATCGGGCACTGGATGTTTCCGAGCCGCTGCGTCAAGAGCGCATTTTCACGGTAGTCGATCGGAATCACCACCAGGCTGGGACCCGCCGCGCAGAACGCCTCCTCGAGCGTCGAGCGGAGCTCGACACTCTTCTCGACCCGGTACCCGTTCCAACCAAAGGCTCGGGCGAGTACGACGAAATCGGGATTGCCGAAGCTCAGATCCGTGTGGCGACCGAACTCGTTCTGTTGCTTCCAGGCGATCAGTCCGTACTCGTGATCTTCCCAGATCATCACGACGATATTCGATCCGATCCGCACGGCGGTCTCCATCTCCTGCACGTTCATCAAGAAACCCGCATCGCCGCAAATCGCCATGATGCGTCGGTCCGCAAGCACACGCTGCGCGGAGATCGCGCCGGGAAGCGCGAATCCCATCGAACAGAATCCATTCGGGATGAGGCAGGTATTCGGCTCGTGACATTGGTAGTAACGCGCAACCCACATCTTGTGGGCCCCCACATCGCTCAAGAGAACGTCGTGCGGGCCCATCACCTGACGAGCATCCCAGACCGCCTTCTGAGGCCGGATCAACCCGTTGGTGTCGTCGTCCTTGTGCGCGGCGAATTCAGCGCCCATGTCGCGTCGCACGGCCTTCTGCTGCCTCGTATCGAAGGAGACCGGATCGGTCGTCGCTCGCTCGTTCAACATCCACAAGGTGTGAGCGAGGTCCCCGACGACGTCGACCGCCACGCGGTAGTTCTCGTCGACCTCCGCGGCCAGAAAATCGATGTGGACGATCGGTTTGTTGCCCGACTCATTCCACAGCCGCGGGTGGTATTCGACCATGTCGTAGCCCAGGCAGATCACGAGGTCTGCCGCGTCGATCGCGCAGGCGACGTGGTCCTTTCCCTGGAGACCGATCGTGTAGAGACAGTAGTCGGAATCCATGTCCACGCAGCCCTTCGCCATGAAGGTGCTGATCACGCCGATGCCTGTCTTTTCGCAGAACAAGCGAAGCTGTTTGCTGGCGCGCTTTCGAATCGTTCCGTTGCCGGCGAGTATCACGGGACGCCGCGCAGACTTGATGAGATCCCATGCCTGATCGACGACCTTGTCGGCGGGAACTGCACGGCGTGTGCGTTGGCTCGGGATCGGGGTCGTCTTCGCGTCGAGCTGTGCGATGTCCTCCGCGAGTTCGATGTGGGCCGCGCCGGGTTTTTCGGTTGTCGCGATCTTGAATGCCTTTCTGACCATTTCCGGAATGTTGTCGGGATGTAGGACCGCGTGTGCCCACTTCGTCACGGGCTTGAACATGCTCACCACGTCCATGTACTGGTGACTTTCTTTGTGCTGGCGCTGGCTGTCCGCCTGACCGGTGAGACAGATCAGCGGAGCGCGATCCATGTTGGCGTCGGCCACGCCGGTGATCAGGTTCGCGGCGCCCGGGCCCAACGTGCCCAGACAAACACCCGGCTCTCCCGTGAGGCGTCCATAGACTTCCGCCATGAAGGCGGCGCCCTGCTCGTGACGCGTCAATACGAATTCGATCGGAGAATCCTCGAGCGACATCATGAAGTGGGCGTTCTCTTCTCCGGGTACACCAAATATCTGTGTTACCCCTTCGCTTTCCAGGCATCTTACGAACAGATCGGACGCCTTCACGATGGCCCTCCTGAACCGGTTGACTGGATTATGACGCAGATTGGCCGAGATTGAAGAGGCCGGAATCACGGCAATCCTTTCGCGACTGCGCGAGCGCTGGTTCGCTGGGAGGCGGCGGCGACGTTCAGGTTCGGACGATTTCGTCGGCTTCGAGAAACCAGAGTTCGAAGCGCGGCGTGTAGGAGAGTTCGAATGCATCCTGAAGCGCATGTCGGTAGACGGCACCTTGTTCCGCGTACCGATCCGCGCGGATCCGGAGCGCTTCTGGATCCGGCAGTGCGTCCGTCTTGTAGTCGACGACCACCAGCTGGTCGCTGCTGGGGTCCCGATAGACCAGATCGATCATGCCCGCCAGATAACCGACAGGGCCCTCTTCGTCGATCGGCGGACTCAGAACCGACAGCTCCCGGGCGATGATTCGAACCGACAAGCCTCGCAACCGCGCGAACAGGCTTCCATTCACGATGCGGTCCCATAGAAGCTGGCCATCGTTCACCGTCTTGTTCACCTCCCCCGGTGGTGCGTCCTGCGCGAGGTTGCGAGCGAGCACGTCACGCTGTCGTCCAATCTCGGCGTCGAGATCGTTGTCGAAATCGAACTCTTCGAGCGCCCGGTGAATCGCTGTGCCGATCGCGCGCGCATTCGCACCATTTGCACCTTGCCTAGACTCTGCGCGATCGCCGAAATCTCCCTCTTCTGGGCCGTCATGGGTAACCGCGGAAGCGGTCGCACTCATCGGCCGAGCCATGCGCTCGATTGCGCTCGCTCGCAAATCGGCGAGCCTGCGCGATGCATCGGCCACCTCGGATGCCGACGGAAGTTCGGCGCCGTGCGCGCGCGTGCCCGAAGACGCCGCCTCTTCGCCCGTTTCCAGAACGGGCAGCGACCAGCGCGTCCCGAAGCGATCGACGAAGTCAGAACTTCCCGCTAAAGCAGCACCCGACAACCAACCTGCGAGGCCCTCGGTCGATTCGATGCGAGGTCGAATCTGCTCTATCGCCTGCCCTCTGCCCGATCGCTGCTGGTGGTCGGACCAGAGGCCGGTGAGTACGAGTCGCTGCTTGGCGCGCGTCATCGCCACATAGAGCATTCGAACGCGCTCAGCCTCGGAACTCCGCTCTCGCTCCCGCAGCACACAATCCCAGCCGAGCGTCGGCACGCCGAGCAACCGGTATTCGAATCCGCCAGCGAGTTCCGCGGCTTGGTTGGGCCGCTCGGGTCCGCCCCCAATCCCCTTGTGGAGCTGCATCAGGTAGACGTGTTCGAATCCGAGGCCCTTCGCGCCGTGGATCGTCAATACCTTCACGGCGTCCGCCATCAAGTCCGCGGGACGACCCTCTTCGGCCACCTTTTCGGAAGCGACGGCAGCGCGCAACCGGCGCGACAAATCGTGTGGGTCTCGACCGGCCTCCAATTCCAGGCTGATCTCTCGAAAGAAGCGCTCGAGGTTCGCGCAGCGCCAGGCTCCGAGATGACGAGCGGACTCCGTCGCTTCGAACAACGTTCGCGTTCGCAGCTTCTCGATGAAGACATCCGTGGAATCGCTCGCGAACGACGCACGCAACCGGGCGATGTCGGCGACTGCCCAGAGCAGGTTTTCCTCCCATCCTGAGATGCGCTCGATGCCCGGGACATCCGTAGCAACAGCGTCTGCGGCGTCGCGAATCAAAGTGGCGAGTCCGGCGAGTGTATCGGGCTCGGATGCGTCGAGCCTCGCGAACTGATCGGGAAAGCCGCGAGACCAGAGCGGAATCCACGCCGCGTCCGGGACACCAACGGCCACCGACCTCAGAAAGCTGATCAACGCGAGCTGGTCGTTCGGGTCGATGACGCATCGGACGAGGCAAGCGGCGTCGATGATTTCGCGGCGTCGGTAGTAGTTGCGATCCCCCTCGGCCGCATAGGGAATCCCCGCTTGCCGCAGAGCGGGCAGGTAGATCTCCCAATCACCTCGGCTCCGAAAGAGCACCCCGATCGACTTCCACGGTACGTCGTGCTGATCGTGCAGTTCGCGCAAATCGCGCGCCAACGCGGAAGCTTCGATCTGCGCGGCTTCAGCCGCGGTGGTCTCGCGCTGCCCGCTCCCGTCGCCATCCCAACCCGTGGGCAACCAGTACTCGACGGGCCGGAGGCGGCCGCGACAGAATCCTTTCGCGTCCGAGTGTTCCGGGCAGGCGATCAGCGGCTCGAACGCCGGTTGAACGCCGGGTACCGCCTCCATTATGGGCGCAATCACGCGTTCGACCTCGTCCAACACCTTCGGAACCGATCGAAAATTGACCGACAGGCGCACGAGTTCACCACCCGATTCGCACACCTCGTCAACGAATGCGCGGTATGCGCCCAGATCGGCCCGGCGCCAGCTGTAAATGGATTGCTTCGGATCACCGACGATGAAGAGGCCCGGGCGCGCATCTTCAGGACCGTCGAGCGCCAAAGATCGAACGATCTCGCACTGACATTTATCGGTGTCTTGAAACTCATCGACGAGGAGCTGGTCGATTCCCGCGCGAATCCTCGCGGCCACGTCGGGTCGACCGCGGAGCAGCAAACGCACTTCACCGAGCAGCGCTGAAAACGTGAGGACGCCTGCCGCCCGAAGACGCGCTTCGGCGGCCGCGAGCGGGGCCTCGAGCGCACGGCGCGCGGCATCGAGCAGATCGAGATCGATCGAAATCACGTGGTCGAGGTTCAGCAGGAGCTCACCGACTCTGGCAGAGAGCCGCTCAGCGCGGTCGCCGAGAGCAGCCGCCTCGCCCTTGTTGAATTTTCCCGTCCGCCACTCTTTGAGGCGCTTGCGAAGGCGATCCGTCAAGCGCTCCCGAAGCTGTTCGACGAATTGCACGAAGCCAGCTCGATCCGAAGGCGGCTCTTCGTTCAATGTCGCGCGCAATTCGTCGAGTAATTTCGCTGTGTCGGTAGTGACGCTGCCACCGCTCAAAAGATCTCCGCCGGCGATCGCCGCATAGTTCTCGAGCTGTTCGCGAAGCCGAGCGATCAGCGCAGAGATGCGATCGGGCGTCGCGGGATCCACCCGCAGAGCTTCCGCGGGGAACCCAGCATCCAACAGTGCGATCAACGCCTGCTCGATCTCGCGCGGTCCGATACCGCGTGCGGCGAGCGCGAGAAAGCCGGGATCGCCCGGGCTCGCGTAAGCCGACTCGAGCGCCACCTCCATCGCCGATCGAACGGCTTGCTCCTGCAGGCGCCCGTCCGCATCGATCTCGAGATTAGGGTGGAGTCGCGCATCGAGAGAATTCTCGACGAGAAGCCGCCGGCAGTAGGCGTGAATCGTCTGCACGACGAGGTAATCGAGCGAACCGCGCAAGGCTCGTGCGCGCTCGCAGAGTTCGTCGGCGCTCAGCGTCGGCACGGGATCTTCTAACCATTCAAGAGATTTGCCGTGCTCCACCTCGAGCAGCGCATCGCCGATGCGCTCGCTCATCTCCGCAGCGGCCTTCTCGGTGAACGTGATCGCGACGACACCCCGGAGCACCTGGGCTGCGATGCGATCGTCGCGATCACCTTCGGCGGTCGACGCCGCGATCGCCTTCGCCCGATCCCAGCCGGGTCCGAAACTCCACGCGAGCACCCGTGCGACAAGCGCCGTGGTCTTTCCGGTTCCCGCACCGGCCTCGACCACAACCGGCCGCTCGAATTCCCGCTGCGCGAGAACTCGCGCCTGCGCATCTTCTTTTCGGAGCCCGTCGGGCAGTGCGATCTCTTCGCGACTCACGTCTTGTCTACTCCCAGATCCCAGAGCTGGAGCGCCGCGCGCTCGGCTTCAAGCGATTTTTCGGCATTCGCCGATCGCGCGGACTCGACCCACTTCTCGAGTCGGTACCTCGATCCCGAGTCTCCGCGCAGACAGGCCTCCTTCACCGAGCAGCTGCGACACAGCTTCGGTTCTTTCCGATCGAGCGGATTGACCAGTCGGGGCGTGAAGCTCCCGCGATCCCAGGCCTCGAACGCAACCTGGGCAACCCGCTCGAACGCATCTGAAAAATCCCGATCTTTCGAGTCGACCACTGCGACGCGCGCGTGTTCCTGAATATCGGCGCCGAGGTAGAGGTAGCGACCCTGCGCGAAGTGATCCCCGGCGATCTGAGTGCCAGCCATCGCGTACGCGGGCACCTGCAGCGCGGCCCCGCGCGAGGCGCCGTCGAGCAGATTGCGCCTGCGGGTTTCGGGCTTCTTCCGTTCCGTGATGGCCTTGCCGGCTTTGTAGTCGATCAACCGCAAGACACCCGCCACCCGATCGACCCGATCCACGCGGAATCGAAGCTCCCGCTCAGCGCCGCTGCAATCGCGCAACCTGACGGATCCCTCGACCTCGGCACCGAGCGCGCCGACTTCGGAGCCTTCGGCTGGCCACTCGAGGCCGCGTGCGGACTCCAAGCAATCGCGCGCCCGATCGACGAGAACACGCTCGAAGCCCGGCGTCGAGATCCCCTCGTCGCGAAGAATGGCTCGGGCCTGGCGATCCAACAGATCGCGCAGGCGATCGCGGTCAGGCCACGGGACCTGAACCGGGTTACGGCCGGCGACTTCTTCGAGCGAGTGGCCGCCCGGGGGCAGCCGTTCGGCGACGATCTCCTGAAGCACGCCGTGCACCAGGTTTCCGATGATCAGCGCGTCCGCGCTGGGAAGATCCGCGAGCGCGTCGGGCAGCGGCTCGACGCGAAGCAGCTGGCCAAGAACCGCCTGCCAGGGACATCTGGCGACCTTCTCGATCCCGGTCACATAAAGCGGCGCGCGTCGTGGGTCGGCGGCATCGGCGATCGGGCCGAGAAATCCGTAATAGGGACCGAGTTCGAAGCGCCGATCGCCGCGCGGATCCCATTCCTCGAGGACCGAAATCCTCGCCGCGGCGCGGGCCTCATCGCCGCGATCGCCCGGAATCTCGATTGGATCCAGAAAGAGCCTGGATCGCTCCTCGACGGCAACCCGCAGCGCGCGCGCGAACTGATCCCGCGTGCCACTCAAACCCGCGATCTGCGCGTGCTCGTAGGCAGTTCGCAGCGGTCGCGAATCAGCGCACTCCGCGGGCTGCCAGAAACCTGGAAGGTCCTCATCGTCCGACGAGCGCAACCGCTCGAGCAGCGGAGAGGCGGGCCGGCGACGGCCATCTTCGTCGACTGCGGGATGAGACACCACCGTGTTCGAGCTCGAAGAAAGCAGCTGTGCGAAGAGGTACCGCTCTTCGTCGTAACCCTCGCGCTTCACGGGTAGATCCGGCAGCACCGCGCGCAGCCGTCGACGCAGACCGTCGGGAAGCAGGGGGGCCTCTCCGATTGGACGAGGGAAAACTTCGCGGCTCAACCCGATCAGGAACAATCGCTCGAAAGTTCGCGAACGGGCTTGCTCGACCGAGAGGACGGCGACGCCACCGCCCGCTCCTCCGATCGGAAGCGAGAGCATTTTCTTGGTTCGCGCTTCGAGGTAGAGCCAGAAATCCTCGCGGTCGAGTTCGAACTCCCCACTGCCGGTCGCTTCAGTTTTCGTGAGTAGAGCGATCCGCGCGGAGTCGTCGGGCGGCCAGCACAGATGCTCGGTCACCAGAGATTCCAGAGCGGCGAGGTGATCCGACAACGCGACCCGCTCCGGCCAGGACGCGAGGTGATCCGACAAACGGAGTGCAGCAGAAGCCGCCAGCGCGAAACGCCCCGCTGGGAGTTTGCGTCGAGGCGAGAAGGGCGTGCCGTCTTCCGCAATCGTCAGCCCCCGACGCGGTAGCCGCAACCGCGCGCCGTCCGCGCGGGCTCCCAGTCTCGCCATGTCGACGAGCCGCGCGACACCCGATGCGTGAAACGCCACGCGGAGATCCGAGCGCCCTTCGGCGCTCAGCGGCACCGGGCATTGCGCGGTCGACGGCAGCGTGCACATCAGATCGAGCCAGAGATCCACCGACGCGCGCCGTCCAGCGAGAAGCATCGCCTGCAGTGCGAGGATTCGGCGCCGAACTACGGGCGCGACGACCTCGCGCGGATCGATTCCAGAAATCGGAATCCCGAGCCGGCCAAACTGGACCCGTAGCGCGCTGCGATAGAGATCGAGATTGCGTGTCACCACGCCAATCCGCTCCGGCTGGACTCGGGCGTCGAGCGCTTCCCGGACGCGGTTGGCAACCCCGCGCACCTCAGCCTCCAAGCCCGGCGCGCGGAGCACGCGGACCTCAGCTCGCGAGGGGCTCTCGGAGAGATCGAGTGTCTCGACACCGACCGTTCCGCGCATTCGCGCACTGAATCGATCCGAAAACGCAACGCCTGGATCCGGGCTCGCGGGGTCGTCGGGATCGGCGGGGTGATCGAGGTAAACACAGGCGCCACAGCGACGCAGCAACATCTCGATCAGGTCCATCTGCAGACCGGTTGCATCCGCGTAGCCGAATACGAAAATCGCCCGCGCCGGCAGCACGCGCGTGGGGTTTTCGTCGATCAGTTCGCACGCCCGACGGACCCGGGTCGACAGGTGGGCAATACCCAGATCCTCGAGCCGCTCGCTCGCGCGCGCGGCGACCCGAACCACCGCCTCGGCGCGCTTTGCGAGCGGGCCGCGGCCGGTTTCTCCAATCAGCTCGATCACCGCGTCCGCGTGCGCCGACTCGAGACCCGCGTCGAGCAAGTCGGTCACTTCCCCGACCACGGGCGCATAACCCCGGCTCAGAGCGTCGAGCGGCTCGCGCAAGCTCGCTTCGCGTCGCGCGAGCTGCCGAATCAGAGCCGGGAGCAGCGCGTCGTCGGACTTGGCTGGCTCGCCCGCGCGCGCGAGGATCGACGCCACCAGGCCGTCCAGGGTCTGGATGGAGATCCCGGCGACCGCGCGGCCATGCCGTTCGACGAGACGGGCGGACAAGTGCTCACGAAGACTCCGCGAAGGAACGATCACGATCACCGGTCTGCCGAGCAGGCCGGGATCCGCGGCGCCCGCGCGCGCGAGCACACAGAGTTCATCGAGCAGGTGCGCTTCCGACGCGATCGCGCCGCGCAAGACGACGGCCCGACCCGCCGCGCTGTCCCGCTCCGTCTCTGCTCTCGCCAAACCCGATCCTCCGATCGTCGGCCCTCGGGCCGCCGGCGATTCTCGCTCACGCGGCTGACAGATGCGGTCATTGTAGAGGCGAATTGGCTCGACAGGCCGCCTCGCAAGCTCCCACAAAGCGGCAATCGTCCTAATAACTATATGAAATATATGAATAATCTGTGATTTCGAGATTCGTGTGAAGCGCGGCGGAATGGCGCCGAAACGAAAATGAACTTGAACTTCATTTTCAGAATGATACGCTCGATGTACTCGGAAAGGGCACCGACCGGATGACCCTTTCGCGAATGGGACGAAAGCCGATGATCGTCTGCCAGTGCACGGGCGTTACCGATCGCGCGATCCGCAAGGCGGTTCGCGACGGCGCAAGCAATCGCAACGATGTCGTACGCGCCTGCACGGCGGGGAAGACCTGTGGCGGTTGCGTGCCGGCGATCGACGAGATCATCGAAGCCGAGCAGGGGCGGATCATGCGCTCCGGCCTGGCCACTCTCGAACTCGCGACCGGCTGAGCACCGAGCATCCGAGGGTACCGCGGGTCACCCGTGAAAACGGATTCCAATTTCATTTGACTGGCTGTACCACTCGCGCGGGTTACGCTGTCCCGATCATCACCCACGCGAGAGGACGACACGTGAAAGGCGAACCCGCGATCATCAAAGCCCTGAATGAAGTTCTGACCGCCGAACTCACCGCAATCAACCAATATTTCGTCCACCACAAGATGTGTGAGAACTGGGGCTACGAGCGCCTCGCGAAGAAGAAGCGCGAGGAGTCGATCGAAGAGATGAAGCACGCGGACGACATCATCGGTCGCATCCTCTATTTCGAGGGCGTCCCGAACCTGCAACGCCTCAGCCCGGTCCGAGTCGGCGAGAACCCCATCGAGCAGCACAAGCTCGACCTCGCGCTGGAAACCGAAGCGGTCGATCGGCTCAACAAGACCATCGCGCTATGCCGGGAGAAGGGCGACAACGGTTCGCGGGAGCTGCTCGAAGACATCCTCGTCAACGAGGAAGACAGCGTGGACTGGCTCGAAGCCCAGCTCCACATCGTCGAAGAGATTGGCAAAGAGCAGTACCTCGCCGAGCAGATCCACGACTAGGAGCCTGACCCAAGACTCACAAAAAGACTGGCCGGGCGCACTCTAACCCAACGAGAACACGCGCAACCAGCCTCATTTCGCATCGTGACCCAAGACTCCTGGTCGAACTCTTCTAGGGGAGTTGGTTGCACGGGTGCGGTGACGGGAGGCCATCGGGCTCAAACCCCATGTCGCCCTCAGGCCTCCCGTCACCGCACCCAAGTAACATCGTGTTTGATCGGGCCGGCGAAATACGGTGGCTCTTTTTCACGCGCCGGCAGCGGATTCGCGGGGGCCGGGACGCAAGAGCTGCGTGCCCGGACAGACCATGACTGATTGTACTTGAGCCTCACTAGCCGGGGCCCAGTTGACCGGATCGGGTTTGAGCGAGTGGCTCTTGCGTCCCGGTCCCTCGGGATTGGATTCACGGTCCTAATCGGCTGGCCCTCCAGGCCGTTCAGGCACCCCGACCCAATCGATTGCCGGTCGGGACACCCTGGTGAATGGCGAACTCGGGCGCAGTACAATGGATGGCTCTCGTTCAATCCGGAGTGAAGCCATGACCACGGAATTCCTCGGCGATCGCAAGAAGGCTCTGGAGGAATCCTTCTTCGCGCGCGAGAATGCCAAGCTCCTCGAACGGTTGAAGGTCGAAAAGAGCACGCACGAAGCCCGCGAGGCGTTGGCAAAGGCCTCGGGGATCGAAAGCGATGCAATTCTGGAAAAGCTCTGCGCGCTCAGTATCAATGCCGATACCTGGACAGCGGTCTCGATCGCGCCGCTGGTCGAAGTCGCCTGGGCGGATGGAAAGATCGATGAAGCCGAGCGCCAGGCCGTGCTGTCGAGCGCCGAAGCCAACGGGATCGCCAGCGGGAGCCCCGGGTACGGATTGCTCGAGAGCTGGCTCGCCCACCGCCCGGATGGACGCCTGCTCGAAGTCTGGGGTGCCTTCATCGTCGGGCTGTGCGCAGAATTGGGAGAGAGCGAGCGGGAATCCTTGAAGAACCAGATTCTCGGTCCCGCGCGCAGCATCGCCGAGGCGACCGGTGGCTTCCTCGGTCTCGGGAGCAAGGTCTCGAACGAGGAGGAGGTCATCCTCGCCGAACTCGCCAAAGCATTCGAGACCTGATCGCGCGCTGCGAGGCGAGCTGCCCTTCGCGATGGCTTCAGCGAGCGGCGAGGCGCTTTGCGAGTTTCGAGATCGCCACTCCGACTTCCGCAGGCGGCGCACTCGTGTAACACAGCCGCAGCCAGTTCGCGTAATCTCGGCCGCAGGATGCTCCCGGCGCGACCGCCACGCCATCCTCGAGACAATCCGCGAGCAAACCCTCGATGCCGCGCTCGTCGAGGGCAACCTTGGCGTCGACGAACAAGAACGTGGAGCCCTGCGGGGAGGAAAGCCCGAGTTCGGCGGCCGCGGCGGTTCCCGCTGAGCGATAACATTCGCGCGCGCGATCGACCCAGGGCTGACCGTCTTGAAGGGCGCGAAGACCCGCCACTTGTCCAGCAGTGGGCGCCGAATAAAAGGAGTGGGTCGCGATCTTTTCGGCCTGGGCGATGGCTTCGGGCGGACCGACGAGGTAACCGGTGCGGTTCCCCGCCATCCCGTAGGCCTTCGAAAACGAATACGCGCTGAGCGTGCGCTCGGGCGCAAAGCGCCCCAGCGAAACGTGCCGACCTGCGTAGACGTAATCCTCGTAGACCTCATCGGAGAGCAGCCATAGATTTTCGCGACGCGCCAACTCCGCGAGCGCTTGCAGCCATTCTTCGGGGATGACACGACCGGTCGGGTTCGAGGGCGTCGAGACATAAATTGCAACACTCTTCGGGGACAGGTGCTCGCGAACCGCCTCGATGGCGGTTTCCGCCGAGTCGACTCGATCGAAGAACGGAACCTCCACCGGCTTCGCGCGGAAGGTTTGAGTAATGCCGCGAATCAGCGGCCAGAACGGCGCGAGGATCAGTACCTCTTCTTCTGCTGCAGCGAGCATGCCGACCGCGCAGCAGAGTCCACCGGTGGCTCCGGCAGTGACCATCACCGACTCCCTCTCGCAGGTCAGACCATTGCGGTCGCGCACCTTCTCGACGATCGCATCGATCAGGGGCGGAATCCCCCGGGTGGCCGTGTAGCGGTGCAGCTCCGGATAGTCTTTCGCGCTGAGATCCTCCATCCGCCCGCCCTCGAACGGCTGGAGCCAGGTATCACCGATGTTGAGAGGGCACGCTTGGATGTCGGTCGCGTCATTGCACCCGGCGCGGAGCGCGTAAACAGGGCCGGGCATTGCGGTCACGGTCGCCGTGACGTCCGGGGGTCGGGGCACGCTTGAATCCTCTCGGCTTGCCGCTGCACTTTTCCGGGTAGATCAGGGCATCCCGTCGAGTACGGCGCTGTACCCCTCGCGAAATGTGGGGTAGCGGAACGTATAGCCAGATTGTACGAGTCGGGCATTGCGACAGCGCTTGTTGCTGCGCGGCCGCTTCAAAACGTCTGCCTTCTCCGCTACGCGTGGCTCCGGAGAGCCCATCACGCCAGCCAGCCAGAGAAGTACGGCGCGTTTTTCGGCGGGTTCGTTGTCGACCGCGAGATAGATCGGACCCGGATTTTCGAGCTTCATCAAATGGCGCAAGACCCCCGCGCAGTCGTCGCGGTGGATCCGATTGGTGTACTGAGGGGCATCCGAACGATAGACCGCACGCCCCGATCGGACGCAATCGATCAACTGCGTCCGCCGCGGTCCGTAGATGCCGCCAAATCGAGCCACCGTGGCAAGCGGAAACGCCTGGAGGGCGACCTTCTCGCCCTCCAGCAGGCGCTTGCCGCTCCAATGATCGGGCGCCGTTTCGGAAGATTCATCGACCCACTCACCGTCGTGTTGTGGGTAGACGGCGGTGCTCGATGCAAAGAGCAACCGGGGTCTCTGACCACCCCGGTGGAGCGCTTCGATCAATCCGCGAAGACCGTCCACATAGGCTCGGCGGTAGAGGGTGTCTTCTGACCCATTGGGGGATACGAGATAGAAGACGACGTCGATACCACCCGGAAGATCCGCAAGATCCTCGGGTTGAGCGAGGTCCGCTGCGATGTTTTCGATTCCGGCCGGCAACGAGCGCGGGTTTCTCCGCAGGCCCCAGACTTCGTGATCCTCGGCAAGCAGGAGCTTGCCGAGCGCCTCTCCCACGTATCCACAACCCGCAATCAAGACTCTCTGCAGACCGTAGACGATCGGAGGGTATACCGGCACACACTCTGCGAAAACCGATACTTCCGCAAAAGTCGGCACAGGCGCTGTGCGGGCAGCGAAATCACGACGAGTATACTGACTGCGATGGCACCGCTCATCGGCATCTCCACATGCCTGGACGATCGCGGTCGTTGGAAGGCGAACCGGAATTATCACTACATCGACACCGCCTACGCGAGCGCCATCGAAGCAGCCGGCGGCAGCCCCGTCTATCTCCCCGTTCAACGCGATCCGCCCGCGCTGCTTCGGAGTCTCGACGGATTGTTGATTCCCGGCGGAGACGACCTGCCTCCGACACACGACTATCCGTGGGGCGTGGAATTCGATCTCGCACCCGAGGAGCAACTGAACTTCGATCGGCTCCTGCTCGCTGACGCCCTGCAGCGACGCCATCCGGTGCTGGGAATCTGCTACGGGATGCAGCTACTGGCGACCGTCCGGGGGGGCGCGCTCGTCTACGACATCCCGACGGACCGACCGCAAGCGGGCCCCCATCGTCTGCCCGAGCCCGATGGTCGACACGCGCTGCAGATCGAACCCGGTACGCGTCTGTCCGAAGCATTGGGCGCGAATCCACCGCCCGTCAACAGCCTGCATCACCAGGGCGTCGAGTCGCCCGGTACGGGCATGCGGATCGCGGCGCGCGCCGAGGATGGCCTGATCGAGGCCATCGAAGACGAAGAGCAGCTGTTCTGCGTGGGCGTTCAGTGGCATCCGGAGAAACTGTCAGGAATCCATCGCGACGGGCTCTTCGGCGCGTTCGTTGCTGCTTGTGGTTGACGCGCAGATCCCGAGGCTCGATGGACGTCGTTTCAGTGAAGACGTGCGCGCGGACCCGCTAGGCGGAATAATAGACCGATGCTTCGAGCTGTGGGATCTGCACTCTTCTGGATCTTCATGGCATTGTCCTCGGTGGCGATGTTCCCGTTGGCGCTGCTGTGCTGGGCGCTGACCCTGCCCTTCGACCGTCGAAAGATGATCCTCCACCGACTGACCTGTTTCTGGGCT
The DNA here is from genome assembly GCA_022561775.1 of Myxococcales bacterium. Classification (GTDB taxonomy): domain Bacteria; phylum Myxococcota_A; class UBA9160; order UBA9160; family SMWR01; genus JACZVU01. The sequence goes on from JADFQO010000004.1 coordinate 117,107, forward strand.
TCTCTCTACACGTGGTTCAATCCGGCGTGGCCCGTCACGGTCGTGGGGCGAGAGAAAATAGATCCCGATGAAACCTATGTGATGGTTGCAAACCATCAATCACTGCTGGACATCCTGGTCCTGTTCCGGATCTTTAGACACTTCAAGTGGGTTTCGAAGATCGAGAACTTCAGGATCCCGCTCATTGGATGGAACATGCACCTCAACGATTACATCCAACTGAAGCGCGGAGATCGGTCGAGCGTCGCGGTGATGCTGCGCGCCTGTCGAGAGAATCTGGCCGCCGGAAATTCAATCATGATGTTTCCCGAGGGAACGCGCTCTCCGACCGGAAAACTGCGCGGGTTCAAACCTGGCGCATTCGATCTGGCCAAGGACGCCCAGCGCCCTTTGCTTCCGATCGTGGTTCACGGCACGGCCTCCGCACTTCCCAAGCGGGGTGTCATTCTCCAAGGTCGCCACCGGATCCTGATCGAGATACTGGATCCGATCGCCTATCCATCCTTCGCGGACGAGGACGCTGAAGACCTCATGCTACGCGTGCGAAAGCTGATCGGCGACCATCTGGAGAAGGCGCAGGCTCAGGCCTGAAGAGGTTTCAGTAGTTGGCCGCCAACCCGATGTACGCACCGTCATTGGCCCGGATGACATCGTCAGCGCTATCTGGAGCGCTCAGTGGGGGTCGACTGTTCCCGTCTTTTCCGACGCTGTAGAGATCATAGTCGGTGTTCAGGGGAACCAGGAAGTAATCCTTTCGCGCCTCCCCGAGATAGGATCCACCGCCTGGACTTCTCCCAGAACCCTCCGATCCAGATGAACCGCCGGCGCTGCTTCCAGAATCCCCTAATCCAGATGTGGTTGTTGTAAACGGCAGGTACGCGAATCGATGACTCCACGGATCGACCATGTCACCCATCCCGATCTCCGACAGTGTCACGGGGAGCGGCTTGTCGGAGCGAACGTAATCATCGAGTTGCACCGCGATGGCCCTGATTGAAGCGATTGCACTCGCAACGCGCACCTTCTCGATATACGAGAGGTAATTCGAGCCAGAGATCACAGCAAGAAGGCCGATGATCGCGACCACGATCACGACCTCGATGATTGTAAAACCCCGACTTGGCCGAGTAGGGCCCGACGAATGGAACGGCGGTCCGATTTTCAAAAATGCGGCAGCCATGTTCGCTGGGATCGCCTCTACGCAGTGCCCGTGAATCGAGCCACCGACTCTCGTAGCGATTTGTCTTGTTCGCCCAGGATGCTTACGAGTTCGGAGATTCGCTCCGGGTCATCCTGCGATAAGAGCTCAGCGATCTCTTCAATCGTGCTCGATAGATCGATCTGGCTCCGCTTGATTTCGCCGATCAGCGACCGGAGTTCGGCTGTCATTTCGTTCAGAGCCTTCGCCTCGCGCTTCAGGTAATCACGCGCTCGCAAGTGGATTGGATCCGGAAGTCTCCCCTGACGGATGCTCTCGAAGATCTTGACGAATCGAAATAGTGGCTCAGTCATGCGATTGAAGAGAATTAGCGAGCTGACCGTCACTGCGATCAGGCAGGCAACCGCGACGGGCCACACCGCTGCATGAATCTCGAGAATTTCGTGAGTCAGAACAGCGACCTCATCGAGGGAACCGCCCCCAAATTCCAATCGCACTACTGCCGGCGCAAATGTGATCGTAGAAGCTACGATCATGAATACCGCCGACGTACTCAGAGTCGCAAGCAGAAGATGGGTGACGAACGAACTATTGCGCGAGAATTGGCGTCTTTTCATCAAATTTATGCACCTCGGTTGGATGTGATTCGATCCTTTCGGATCCAGATTCCATCCTGATTTTTCAACTCGATAGCCACAGGATCTCCGTCAGAAAACCGCAGGACGAGTGTCCTGTCGCTTCTTCCAACCCCGTAGTATTCGATCGTGTATAAGATTACGTTTTCCAGCTCTTCCGAATCTATTCCACGTATCGTGTAGAAAGTCGAGTGATTCTCGTCAGCGCCAAATATGATGTGCTCTTTCGAGATCTCGAGGAACCGACCCTGATGTCGGGGCGACGTCGCCATCCAGGTTCCGATCAGATGAGAGGGAGGCTCTTCACCCATACAACCCACGACTGCAATCATCAGAGATACGAACTTCCAGACACCAGTTCGAAACGGACATGACCCGGAGTGCGATCGGT
>JADFQO010000005.1 GCA_022561775.1 Myxococcales bacterium
AACATCGGCAAACGCTCGAGCCACCCGCGGGGAACCAACTTCCTGCGCAGGACAGGGGAGAGGTAGGCGAAAACCGCAGCGATACCGATAGCGAGCATGACCAGCGTGTAGATGCGGAACTGTCCCAGGCGACCGTCGGCCGGGCTCATGCTCGCCATCAGCGCCACCACCAGCACCCGAGTCCCCAGCCCGAGAACGCGATCCAGCACGATAGTGGTCATCGCCTCCGTCTTGCGATCCGTGTGCAGGGAAACGAAATAGGCTTTGAATACATCGCCCGCCGTCGACCCGAGCGGGGCGGCGACATTCAGGAAGTTGCCCGCAAACGAGAGCTTCACACAATCCCAATAGCTAAGATGAATCGCCTGCGCAGCGAGAAGCCATCGAAGCCGCCAACACGAATCCCGGAGCCGACGACGTGCCCGTGCCAGCGGGAACCTACCTGCTGACACTGGGGCAGTTGGTTGTTTCAGATGATGTGAGCATCGCAGGCGCGGGGCAGACGAACACAATCATTGATGGCAATGCCACAGATCGTGTGATCCTTCTTGATTCGGTCTCCGGGGTTGTCGAGATCTCGGATGTCACGATTCGTAACGGGAACACCCCTTCTGGAGGCGCGGGAATTTCCAACCAGAGTGAAACGCTCACCGTTACCAACAGCACGATCAGTGGCAATACCGCCGGCTCTGGCGGCGGCATTAACAGCTCTGGAGGAACGCTCACCGTTACCAACAGCACGATCAGTGGCAATACCGCATGGGGGGGCGGCGGCACGGACAAGATCCGGCGGGCCGACCTCGACGGCTCCAATGTCGAGGACCTCGTCACCACGGGGGTGGACAACCCCACAGGAATCGACCTCGACCTCGCCAGCGGCAAGATGTACTGGACGGATGCCGGCACGGACAAGATCCAGCGGGCCGCCCACTAGGAGGCTCGTCATGAATACCTTCATCCGTTCTACCTCCCCCACGACGTCGCCACGCGGGAAGCGCCCGCTCCGCCTGGGAGCCGTCGTTCTCCTGGCCGGGGTCTTTCTCTCCGTCCTTCCCGCGCGAGCTGAGGTGATCACGTTCACGGGCCTGACATTATTATCCAACTTGCCCGAACCCTACGTCGAGGACGGCCTGCGCTTGAGCAAGGTGTCCGGCGGAAGCATGGTCGTGAGAACCATGCCCGTAAACTCGCCGGGCGTCGTTCCCAACTCCAACCCCTATGTCGTGAGGTTCGAGCGAGCCGATGGCGCACCCTTCGGCTTTCGCTCCATCGCGCTCACCAGTGGCGCGGGGTTCACCAAAACCTTCACGGGATTTAAGCCAGGGGGAGGCACGGTCACTCATATGATCACGGGAGACGCGGACTTCAACACGGTGGAGGTCTTCACGTTTCCGGCCACGTTCCAGAACCTCGCGAAGGTGGAATTCGATTCCAGCAACGTCTTCTCGGACGACTACACGGCGGTCGACCCGTCTCCGATCACGGTCCCAACAGGGCTAAACCCGGGCGACAAGTATAGGTTGGCCTTGGTGACCTCGACCACCCGCAATGCGACCTCGACGAATATTGCTAATTACGACACGCACGTGCAGAACGCGGCCGCCGCAGTTGCAGGGTTGGCGGCCCTGGGCACGACATGGCGAGCCATTGGTTCAACCGCTGCGGTCGACGCAGACGTCCATACGCAGACCACCGGCGGGGACACCAGCGTACCGATCTATCTTCTCAATAATACGAAGCTCGTGGATGGTTATGCGGATCTGTGGGATAACTCTATCGATACGGCTTTGGAGATCGACGAGACCGGTGGGGTGCTGGTGTCAGTCAATGCGAATTTCGTGTGGACGGGTACGTTCGCCTCTGGAAGTGGCGACACGGGAAATGAGCTAGGCAACGCTACAGTTACGCAGGGTCTGGCGACATTCACTAGCCCGGCTTGGATCGATAACGGCGACGCTACCAACTCCATTCAACGTCATTTGTATGGCATCTCCAACACACTCACAGTTGCAGGCGCGCCGACAGCGACACCCACGGCCACGTCCACTGCGACGCCGACAGCGACACCCACGGCCGCGCCCACTGCTGCACCGACTGCGTCGCCGACTGCAGCTCCTACGGCCTCCCCCACTGCGGCACCGACAGCGACACCCACAGCCACGCCGGCTGCAACGCCGACCGCGACTGCGACACCCACGGCGACGCCGACCGCAACGCCGACTGCGACCCCAACCGCAACGCCGACGGCCACGCCGACCGCCACACCAACGGCCACACCGACCGCGACGCCGACCGCCACACCCACGGCGACGCCGACTGCAACGCCGACCGCCACACCAACGGCGACGCCCACCGCGACGCCGACCGCCACACCGACGGCCACGCCTACTGCGACACCCACGGCGACGCCGACCGCTACGCCGACTGCAACGCCAACCGCCACTCCGACCGCGACACCGACGGCCACACCAACGGCGACGCCAACCGCCACACCGACGGCGACGCCAACCGCCACACCAACGGCCACGCCGACTGCAACACCGACCGCGACGCCGACGGCCACGCCGACCGCTACGCCGACGGCACCGCCGGCCGGGGCGTTGTTGATCGTGGACGACGAGAGCGCCAATGACGAGATCGGAACCGCCGGAGTCCAGATCTCCCGCGGGGGGGCCGACCCTGGCGTCTACGTGGGCACTTTCAGCCTCACCCAAAGCGATGTCGACTTCATTGGACTCGGCCCGCTCGTCGCGGGTGAGGTGATTACGGCGGTGACGACTCCGTTAGAAGATGGCTTCTTCGCGGTCCCTGACACGATTCTCGGCGTCTTCAACGCCGCGGGCGTCCTCCTTGACTTCAACGACGACGACGAAGCAGGCGGTGCCAGCCTCGGCTCCGCGATCCGCTTCCGGGTGCCATCGGACGGGGATTACTTCCTCGCGGTCAGCGGCTTCGGAGACGACCTTTTCCAGGGGCTTCACGGCGAGGAAGGGAGTTACGTCTTCACGATCAGTGTGCCGGCCGGGGTGATGTCGATCGTGGATGACGAGGATGCCAATGACGCGATCGGAACCGCCGGAGCCCAGATCTCCCGCGGGGCCGACCCAAGCGCCTACGTGGGTCTCTTCAGTCTCACCCCCAACGACGCCGACTTCGTTGGACTCGGCCCGCTCGTCGCGGGTGACGTGATCACGCTGGTGACGACTCCGCTAGAGGACGCCTTCTTCGAGACTCCCGACACGATTCTCGGCGTCTTCAACGCCGCGGGCATCCGCCTCGCCTTCAACGACGACGCAGGCGCCGGCTTCGGCTCAGCAATCCGCTTCCGGGTGCCATCGGCCGGGGATTACTTCCTCGCGGTCAGCGGCTTGGGAGACGCCCTCTTCCAGGGGCTTCACAATGAGGACGGGCGTTACATCTTCACGGTCAGCCTCATCCCCTCGACGTTCACACCGACCGCGACGCCGACCGCTACACCGACTGCGACCCCGACCGCGACTCCGACCGCTACACCGACTGCAACGCCGACCGCCACGCCGACGTCGACACCAGGTAGCTGTCTGGAGCCGCCCGCTGCTTGCCAGAAGAACAACGACTGTTGTTCGAACACCTGCTCGGGGCAGGGGTCGAATAAGACCTGCCAGCCAGAGCCAACGCCTACGCCAACCGCGACACCAATGGCCACGCCAACGGCCACGCCGACGGCCACGCCAACCGCGACACCGACGGCCACGCCTACCGCGTACATCCTCGGCGGGCCCGATGCGAGCCACACTCCCCAAAGTACCAGCCGGTCTTGGGATGGAGGCGTGCTCATCGCCGGCTACCGCGCGGCGGCCGAAGACCCGTCGAACTTCGGACCGGCCGGCGTCGTCATGGCCCGGTCCATCACCACGACGAACCTGAGCAGTGTCACGGCCGCGACGCTCGCGCAGCTCGACGGGTTCGTTGCTTCGTTTTGGGCCGATTCCGACACGACCGCTGCAGAAGCCACCGCGGTGATCGACTTCTTCCTCGCGGGAGGCGATCTCATTTTGCTGCAGGACGATTCGGCCCACGACGCCATCGGCGAACAGCTGGGGATTCCCACCTCGCCGAGCAACGGGTCGGCTTCGAACGGAGGTACGCCGCTCTTCGAGGGTCCGTTCGGAAGCGCCAGTAACGTGGCGCAGTCGGACACCACCGGCCAGCTCAGCGTAACGGACGTGTTCAGCCACGGCGGCGGCGCGGGCGCCACCAATGGCAGCGGGCAGATCACGGCGGCCTACTGGAACCGGGGAGACTACGCGCCCGGGGCGGGCAGGCTCCTAATCATTGCCGACGTGGACATGTGGGCGACCACCAACGCGACCTACGCTCCACTCAACGACAACGGCACCTTCGCACTCAATGGTACGCATTTTACCCTCCTTCCCGAGCCCGGCGCTCTCTGGCAGCTGGGCCCGGGAATCGGACTCCTGGCGCTCCTCTCTGGGCGCCGCCGACGGCGCACTGCCTCCCACACGGACACCGGGGCACCCGGTCCCACCCGAAAGGGATCGGGGGTCTTCAGTGCGATACGCCATTGAGTGTTGTAGCTTGGCGGTAGCTACTGAGCTGTTCAAGCGTGGTCTGGACTGAACAGCCCGATTCACCCGCGGCGACGTGACGGGACCCCGCGCGAGGATCGCGGAGCCCTACCGCTGCAAGAGAATCGCGCGGGTCCTGGCGGAGTTTTCCGATCTCGAAACACCGGTCCAGGGCGGCGGAGCAGGCGAGGACGTCGGTCCGATTCTCGTGCCGTCCTAGTCGAGCATGATCTCCCGCGCCGCGCGCTCACCGGTCTCGACCGCTCCATTCATGTAACCCCGCTGCGTGTAACGAGCCGTGTGCTCGCCAGCGAAATGAACATTGCCCTCTCGGACGTGCTCGGCGCCGGCGAACCAGGTGAACCCTCCCGGCGGGTAGTAGGAGTACGAGCCCTTGACCCACGGATCGTTGTGCCAGTAGTCGAGATAGGCCTGCCCGGGAATGGCGCTCGTGCTGACGCCGGTCGGTCCCCAAGCAAAGTCCAACTCGGCGAGCGTCTCGCTCACGACGTCGCTGGGGGCAAGCCCATGCGGCGGGGCATCGCCGTAGTCGTTGTTGTTCATCATGATGAGCGTTGTGGCAATCGTTCCCAGATGGCTGTCCTGCCACGTCCATCCCACGTTCGAGGGATCTCCGTTGATGATGCCTCCCGAATACCCCAGATCTGCCCAGGGCTGGCCTTCGAACTGGATGTTGAGCTTGGAGTTCGGCCCAAGATCCTGATTCTGAATCGCCACGTCTTTGATCGCGCTGAAGCCCGCCTGCGAGTAGTCGACGTCGCGCAACGTGCTCGGGGGGATGGCGAGCACCACTTGGTCGGCGACGACATCCGTCGGGCTTCCCCCGGATTCGCTAAAAGTCAGCGTGTAGCTGAGGTCAGCATTCCTCTTGATGGCCAGCAGCTCGTGGTCCAACTGCAGGGATCCGTCGGGCAGCGCGTCGGCCACCGCTTGGGCCAATGTATGATTGCCACCGGGAACACCCAGGCGCTCGTCGTAGATATTCTCGCTCCGCCAGAAGGTGCCCTCGTTGGCGATCTGCATGAGGGCGCTCGTGGCACCCGCGCGTCCGGCGTACTCCACTTCGAAGATCCGAAGCATCACCGCGCCCGCGGGCGTATCCGATCCGAAAGGTAGGTGCTCGTCGTAGAGTTCTGCGATCGTCACGCTGTCCCAATGGGCGGCCGCTTCGTTGTAATCGAGATAGGTGGGCAGCTTCCTGATCTGCAGCCACTGCTTCCAGAGGAACTCCTGGTTCGCCCCAAAGCCCTCGGCGAGTTCCCCGAATCGGTAGCGCTGACCGCCAGCGACGAGAACGCTCCCGCCCGGCGGGTAGTCGAGCCACAGATCGTCCAGCGGTGTGAGACCGACGTCGTCGGCCAGGCGCTTGATGGCGTGCATCTGGCTCGATCCGATGCCCGATGGGCCGGCTTCGGTGTATTGCCCGTGATCGAGGGATCGGATCGTGCGTACGCGGCCGCCAACCCGGTCCTGTCCTTCGTAGAGCGTGGCGGACAACCCCATCGCTTCGTGGATCCGATACGCGGCGGCCAGCCCAGCGAGGCCGGCGCCCACCACGACGATCCGTGGGGCACTGGCGGGTGGCTTGCCCGGGACGCCGCCCGGGGCAGCGAAGGCCCGACGCCCGAACCCGAACAGTGTCAACCCTGCGAGTCCCGCGCTCACCAGGGCGCCCTGCTGCAGGAGCTCGCGACGCGTCACGTAGGGATTCGCACCATCGGCGCGCAGCTCGGCAGCGCGCTCGCGCAGCGGCTGCAGCTCTGCCGAACGCTGGAGCGAATCCGCGAGCTCGCGCGCTCGCGCTTCCTCGCTTCGCCCAAATACTTCGTCCAGCGGCTGCCCGCTGCCCCGCGCTTTTCGGTTCGCTGCGCGATAACGTCTCAGTAAGCGCCCCGTGTCGGTGATCCGCATCGCTGCTCCTTCTGCGCTCGCCGCGCAGGTGCGGCTACGCGTTGCGCGCCATTCGACCACGTTTCTGGGGGCGATGTAAAGCGGCGAGAGATGGGTTCAGCTTGACGGAATGCGATTTATCGGCCATTGCCAAACCCAACTTGTCTTATTATCAACCCGCAGCGTGAAGTTGTGAGGAAGATCACCGAGTAGAGCGTGCGGGCAGCGATATCATAGGTGGTTACGCCGCGCGCAATCGGGCCCTGCGGCGGAGCCGAACTGTTTCGCGAAGCGCGAACGCAATTGAATGGGAGGGGAGAGGGATGGCGCTCAAGGATTTCATGGGAAGGGTAGAAAAATCGGAGACGGATCGGGTCGAAACCACCCCGAGAACTGCATCCCCCGCGATCCGGACCGTGGCCCTGTCCACGTCGATCGACGCCACGACGGTTTTTTCGGGCAAGCTGCGCTGCGGCGAGACCATCCGCATCGACGGGCGCATGAAGGGCGAGATTCGCTGCGACAAGACCGTCATCATCGGGCAAGGGGCAATCGTCGAGGCGTCGATTCGGGCGGACGCGGTCGTGATCGCCGGCGACGTGAAGGGAGACATCGTGGCGAAGCGCAAGGTCACGCTCGAGAGCAGCGGGCAGGTGACCGGCGATCTCTCCACCCCCGGCATCGTGATCGAAGAGGGCGCGAAGCTCGAGGGGCGCATCGTGATTGGCGCCGAGCAAGGGGCGGCCGCGCAGAAGCAGCCGGCCGCACGCACGTCGGCAACCGCGCGCGACGCCGCGCCGAGTTCGGACAAGACGCCGGCCTCGACCGTCACGACGCCTCCGCGCTAATCCCGACTCGACGGCGCGCGCCACCTCGGAAGCCAGCGCGAAATGCCTCGCAGCTAGCCGGCGCGTGAGGCGCGGTCCACGCGCAAGGCGTCCGGCGAGAAATAGCGCTGCCAGGCCCGCAGACGCGAGGCCACCCAGCAATTGTGCCGCCGCGCCCGCGCACCAACACAACAGCAGCCACCAGGCCACGACTGCGTGGCTGCTCGGGATCACGCGGGGCCTAAACCCGGTCCGGTGATCGTCTCGGGCCTGGGGAGTGCCGGCACCGGCCCGGAAGCGAGCCGCCCCGAGACGCGGCTGCGGCCCGCTGAAGAACCGGCGGCTGGGGTCGCACGCGGTGCCGCCGCCGCCACCTTCCGAGCCGTACGGCACCGGATTCAAAGTGGAGGGACGCTGGACGATAAGTGGTGTCGGAATCTCAGATGAGCGAAACCGGCACTGTCCTCTACATCGACGACGAACGGCAGGTCCCTGCGGGCTTCGAGGAGGACCTGCGAGACGCGGGGTTCCGCCTGCTCCACACCGCCGACCCCGACGAGGCACTCATGCTGGTCCGGGTCGAGGAGATCGATCTCGTGCTGGCGGAGGTCGTGCTCTCCACCTGCAACGGGATCGCGCTGCTGGAGGAGATCCGCTCCTACGGCGGCTGGCCGGCCCAGGTGCCGATCGTCGTACTCACGAAGGGCGAGCGCTCCGCGGAGCTCTACGGCGCCGCGCTCGAACTCGGGGTCAAGGAGTTCTTCACCAAGCCCGCGCTGAAGACCGAGCTGATCGAAAGCGTCCAGCAGTTCGCCGGGAAGGTGTTGGAGCCCACCGACGTCGACCCTTCCGAGCCGTCGAGCGCGCCGGAGAGCGAGGCCGCGATCTCCGGCGATCTGGCCCAGACGCCGATCTCCGAGGCGCTGCTTCGCCTGCGGCGCGACGCGGCCAGCGGCGTCCTAACCGTGACGCACCGCAAGGACCGCAAGGCCTTCGAGCTGCGCAACGGCTCGCCGGTGGCCGCCAGCGCCAGCGGCGGGGTCGAGGCGCTGGAGGAGTTCCTCGCCAGGCGCGGGCGCATCAGCCAGGAACAGCGCCGGACGGTGAAGGAGCGCGTCGGTGCGGGCAAGGGCAGCAGCGGCGAGATCCTCGTGGGGCTGGGCGCGCTCTCGGAGGAGAAGTTCACCGCCGCGATCCGCGAGCAGGCGGAGGAGCAGCTGCTCGAGACCTTCCGCTGGACCTCGGGCGCCTTCCACTACTTCCCCGACAAGCACCTCCGGGCGGACGTAGCCCTCGAGATCGAGCGCGGCCAGGCCGCCCTCATGCTCGAGGGGGCGCGCCACTGGTCACCGCACGAGGTGGTCGCGGAGGCGCTGAGCCGGAGCGCGTCCCTCTACGTCTCCACGGTGGAGGAGCTGCCCTGCGAACTCGCGGAGCTCGACCTCTCCTCCGCCGAGCGGGTCTTCTTCGAGCACATGTACGGCGATCGCAACGTGCAGGAAGTGCTCGACTCCGGCGACCTCGACGCGCGCACGCTCCACGGCCTGTTCACGGCGGGCCTGCTCGTGACCCTCGAAGAGCCGGTGATGCTGCTGCTCGACGCCTCGCGGGTGCAGAAGGCGCCACAGCCCGAGGTCGTCCCCGAGGTTCCGACGCTCGAGGAGCCGCTCCTCGACCCCGCGCTGGACTTCGCGGAGGAGGCGCAGCCCTCGACGGCGCAGCTTCCACCGCCGTTGGCGGCGTCGACGTCCTTCATCGAGCCGCCCCCGCTGGCGAACGCGGCGCCAGGGCCCGACCCGGAGCCGTCCCCGCTGGCGAACACGGCGCCGGGGCCCGACCCGGAGCCGACCCCGACCCCGACCCCGACCCCGAAGCCCGCGCCGGAGCCGACCCCGAAGCCCGCGCTGGAGCCGCTCCCGCCCCCGGAGCCCGTGCCGGAGCCGCCCCCGCTGGCCGAGCCCCTCACGCCGGCCTGGAACGCGGAGCGCGCGCTGGAAGAACTCACCGCCTTCTGCGAGCGCATCCGCTCGGAGGACGACTTCGGCATCCTTGGCATCGACGGCGACACCACCGACAGCGAGGTCCGCTACGCCTACGAGGAGCTCAGCGGCTCCCTCCCCTCGGAAGCGGCGGCGGCGGAGCTGCCCGGTCTCAAGGATCTCGCGGCCCAGGCGCGCAAACAGATCGACAAGGCCTTCGATCGCCTCCGGGTCGGCAGCTCCCGGAAGGTCTACGCCCAGCTTCGCCCCCAGGTCGCGAAGAGCCGCAAGAAGGTCCGGGCGCGGAGGACACCCGAGGAAGCTGCGGCCGCGAAGGCGGCGCGCCTGGAGGACCTCGCCTCGCGTGGCCTCGACGCGGAGGCCTGGTTCCGCCGGGGCGACGGCTTCCTCCGCTCGAGAAGCTACGAGCAGGCGGTGGAGGCCTACGGTATGGCGGCGCACCTCGACCCCAAGGAGGGTGAGTACGTCGCGCGCCTGGGCTACGCGCAGTCCCTCCACCAGCCCAAGGATGCGGTGGTGCTCCGGGAGGCGCTCGAGAACCTCGCGAAGGGGATCAAGCTCTCCCCGAACCGGGAGAAGCCCTACATCTACCTGGGAAGGGTCTTCCGGGATAACGGCGCCGTGAACCGCGCGCGAAAGATGTTCGAGAACGCCGTGCGGATCAAACCGGACTGCCACGAGGCCCTGCAGGAACTCCGCCTCCTCAACCTGCGCCAGGCGAAGGGCGGCAAGCTGATCGACCGGCTGAAAGACATCTTCAACTGACTATTCGCAGTTCACGTCAGTTCGCTTCCAGCAAGCTTCCGGCCGCCCAATTGTTATCGGCAGGCGCGGTTCGACCCGACCCGCCGCTGACGGACGAGAAATCGCCGCGAGCCCAGTTGTCGAACCCACCGCTAACGGACGAGAAATCGCCGCGAGCCCAGTTGTCGAACCCACCGCTAACGGACGAACTCGTCCCGGAGGCAATGTTGAGCTCGCCCCCGGAGATCGAGGCGTTCTCGCCGAGGGCTCGATTCCCCACGCCTCCGGTGACCGAAGCGCTCTGGCCCCAAACCGAATTATGGCGACCCGCGACAAACCCACCGCTGCTGCGGTACGAGTGTTCGGGCCCCACGATCAGGTTGTGCATTCCGTGGCGAATACGCGGCGCCGAAGGAATCGCTTCGTTGTATCCCACCACGAGGTTTCCCAGACCCGAGCTTTCCGCACAGATTGGTCTGTCAAAACAGGGATGGGTCGAGCCTGATCCGCTGCGCACATGAACGTTGGCCCCTTCAAAGATCCAGTGCGGCCCGGTGAGGCCGTTGATTGGCTCAAATTCGACGCGCACGAACCGGAGAATCTCCTCCAGTGCCGCGACACGTGCCTCCAACTGAGCGGCGCGTCTCGCCGATCCGCCCTGCGCAGATGCACCCACGGGAATCAATCCAATAAAGGAAAAAGAAATAGCAAGAGAGAAACAAAGAGAACGCATGAACGTTCCTCCAGCGTTTGTCCATGCCAGCGGGCGACCCCCCAGCCAGCAGTTTCATCGCCATCCTACAGGAGATTAATCCGTGCATGTCAATTTTTCGCGTCCCGCTTCTTCGCCACACCTGCAACCTCGAACATAGGAGGGCCAGAGATGCCCCGACGTGCAGCAATCCAATACTCGCTTCTCGCCAACACCGCGAGCGTGTGAAGCTTGGGCGGCCGCACCCCAAGCTTCTGAGCCCGCCTGCGGGCCCGAAGACCTGGCATGCGGCCTTGCCGGTTCGTGAATGCGAAGTGCAGCTGGATTGCGACACGCATGCGGTGATGACCGTCACGCCGGCAAACTCGCGACCTGCCGATGCGAGACATGGAGTGTTGTCACTCGTGGAGAAAGTCTTGAGATCGATCGTTCTCGGGCTGGCGTTGGCGGTGCTCGCGACCGTCGTATCGTCTTCCCCTGCGCTCGCGGGTACGACCATCATCACGCACGGATTCACGCCGGTCTCGCCCGACCCGCCGAACTGGACCCTGACCCTCGGCCGCGCGATCCTCGCCGCCGACGGCGATCCGTCAGATTGCGGCGCCCAGGGCAGCCAGACTCCCTACGGCAGCCTATTCGTCTACGATCCATCCACCGGCGCGTGGGAACTCGAGTGCGGAAGTACGACGCCGATCGGCGAAATCGTCCTCATCTACAACTGGAGCCAGGAGTCGGACGGTTTCAACATCGGCGGCACGCAAGGCTTCGCCGAAGCCGCCGGTGACGCGCTCTACGCCGCGCTTCGCGATCCACAGTTTCCCGCGGCGTTCTCGAGCGTCGATCCGCTCGCCGATCCGGTCCATTTCATCGGGCACAGCCGCGGTGCGGTCGTGAACAGCGACTGCGCCGAGCGACTCGCGGCGGCCGGTATCGCGGTTGATCACGTCACGACCCTCGATCCTCATCCAGTGGACGGCACTCTCGACTTCCCGCTCGACCTGGCCGATTGGCTCGATCGGGCGCCCGTGACATGGGACAACATCACGTTCGCGGACAACTACTGGCGTGCCGACGGTGGCGGGGTCGCGGCCGTCGACTTCGACGGGATGTCGCTCCCCACCGACGTGGACCTCGACATCGAAGGCGGGATCGACGGTCTCTTCGACATCGACCCTCCGCTCGAGCACACGGAAGTGCACGCGTGGTATCACGGCACGATCGACCTCACGGCTAACGATGACGGCGACGGAACACCGATCGACAACGATCTCTTCAGCGACTGGTGGGGCAATTCCGGCATCCCCGATCGTGCTGCAACCGGCTTCTACCATTCCGCGATCGTCGGCGGCTCGCGCCCGGGCCCGGTCGCGGGCACCGCGCCCTCATGGTCGCCGTTGTCGATCTATAACGGCGACTTCGAAACGGTCGACACCGCGATCGAGAACCTCGGCATCGGCTACGCGGGCTGGTACTACCACGGCGGCAGCACGCCGGTGCCGGCCGTGCCGTGGTCGTCGCTGTCGCCGCCGACAGGCTCGAACTTCTATCTCACGCTCTTCGGCGACGGCGTCCATCGCACCGTCACCCACAATCGCCTGTATGTCGATGGCGGCGCCGGATCCCTCGAGTTCGAGCGCCGGGTCTCGTTTCCATCGGCCAACGACCGCCTCGTCATCACCCTCGTCGACTCGGCCGGCAGCCAGACCGTCGCCGATGCGGCACTTACTTCATTCACCGCCTGGGAAACCGTCGCGTTCCCGATCGCGGGCATCGGGCAGACGCGGACGCTGAAGCTCGAAATCGATGGCGGCGGCGACGGTGTCGAATCGATCGTCGATCTCGACAACCTGCGCTTCATCCCCGAACCGGGACACCTCGCGCTGCTATCCGCCGGCGTGATCTGGCTCGGAACGTTCGGTCGCGACCGCGCGCGGCGCTGACCGCCTCTCGCTTCAATCCCAAAATGCACCAGGTCTAGCAGAGGCTCCGCGAGAGCGGAAAGCCTCCGAAGCTCGCTTTCAACGCCGTGGCCCGAAAGCTACTTGTCACGCTCTATGCAATCGCTCGAGAAAGGAGGGCTTGGCAACTGTGACGGAAGCTTCCACTGCTCCTGTTCACGACGCAGCACAAAATCCCGTAACACACTGAGTTTTCTGCGAATAGTTCAGCGCGCATAACTCGTGAGATTTCTCTTGACAGAGACGCGTTTGAAAGAAGAGAATAAGCACTTTCCGAACGTAGTAGCAATCTTCGAAACGCCCGCGATCCGGTACCCGTTGATTCTCGCGTTACAGCTCGCCTTCCTATTGAGTGGAGATGAATATGGAAAATATCTTCCCGCGGAGCCTGCCCGATTCAACTGCACCGCATCGGAGTGATAGGGTCAATCACACAGGTCATCGGATGGCGCGAGAGAGGTGGCTGGCTTGCTTCGCGATGATTTCGATTGCAAGCACGGCCTGGGGGGCCGCACTTGCAGCGCCAGAGATTTCGACCGACCAACTGGTTCGCGAACTAGCGGCACAAGACGTCTCCCAGGCGCGAATTCTCGGAGTGGACCGCGATGGGATGCCGCTGGTTTGTGGCACGGCGGAGTCGCGGGAAACGCTGGCCCTCGGAGTGGAAATCGAATCCCAGGCCCTTCTGTCGGACGAGCGCGCTTTCGAGTTGATCCCCAGCGTCATTCGCCCGGATGGGGTCGACGGGTTGTTTCTCGAAGTGAATACGAACGGACCAGTGAACGGTGTGACGATCGTTCTGTCGGCTTATTTCATCGGTCCTGGCCAAATCGACGGGTTCGATACGACTCCAGTCCCGCTACGAGACGACGGTCTGGAGGGCGACCGGGTCGCGGGCGATTTCATCTTCACGGGTGGACCAATTCGCTACAACACCGCGTACTCCGGAGACCCATTTCTGTTTTCGGATTATCCGGACGGCTTGGCCTTTGTAAGTCTGTCGACCGCCGTAACACAGGAGGGGAGGCTGGGTGGCCTGGAAGTCGAGGAGACGGACACATCGATCTCGCCGTTCGCAGCTGGCGCGGATGTCGGTCTTCTGCGCGGCGATATTCCTGTCGTTACGATGGAAAGCCTCTCGCCGTCAGTGAACGTGTCGCCTTACCTCATCAACGTCAAAACGGACGTACGGGGGACGCAGCGCTCTCTTCGACTAAGAGGGCTCACACTGGATCAAGTGACCCACGCCCTATACGACGTCTTGCCGGATACATTCGACTTCTTGACGTTCTTTTCCACGAACAGAATTGAAAGACTCCCCTTTACTTCGTCCGCTAACTTCATCTCTGGTATTCACAGCTGGAGCAAAATAGATTACACAGGATCGCGTTTATCTCCCATCGACAATACTGCATTCTGGGGCAGCGCCGGAAAACTTCTGGGCCTCAACCGCCTGGACATGGGTCCACGGGGAGCGAACACCAACATCGCGACGCACGAGCTCCTACACCAGTGGAACGCGTTTTTTGATGACGAGCTAGGCGTCACCAACGGAGGGGCCCACTATTCCGCTGAGAGCAGCGTCGGGAGTCTGATTGGCGGTCATCTCTGGCAAGACAACGGAGATGGTAGCTTCAGCATGGTTTGCGACCCACTCGAGGGGCAGGGAGGAGCGTTTGCGGTTGCTCCTCTCGATGAGTACATGATGGGCGTGATCGAGGGTGGTCTGGTTCCCCCGACCCGTGTCTACGATTCCAGCCTACCGTCTCCCGGGGAGATGTGTGACTCGGGTACAACGTCGTTCACCGACATCGGCACGACAGTCACCATTGAAGACATTCAGAGCGTGCACGGTGTACGGACTCCGGGCCCCGCCGACGCTCAGCGTGAGTATAGAATCGGCTTCGTTGCGGAGAGCCATGAGCGCTTCCTGACACCTGAGGAGATGACCTTCTACGATACGCTGGCGAAGACGTACACCACGCCGATTCCTCAAGGCGATGAGGCCCCTCTCCTGCAATACAGGGGCTGGACTTCCATAGAACGATATTTCGGGGAAAGTACAAGCTGGACGACCGTGCCAGTGCCCGAGCCGTCGAGCGGGCTGATGCTGCCCTCGGGCGTGGCGTTCCTTGGACTGCTCTACCGGAGGCGTGTTCGGGGATTGCGGCTCGGCTAACCGTCCCCACGCTCCCGTTCCTGACACACCTTTCAGTAACTGCATAGGAGCCGGGAGGCTCTCGTTCCAGTCAGAAGTCTCGATCTCGGCCCAATATGTCGGGTTAGGCCAACCTCGCCTCGGTCTTCTATGCTCCCAGTTCGATCGAAATCGGAGAATTCGAAAATTGAGAGTCCCCAAGCGTTCTATCGGGCTGCTCCTCGCACTCGGATGGCTGCCGATCGTCTGCGGCTGTGCACAGGATGGGATGGGACCGCGCGACGCCGCCTACGATCTGGTCATCACCAACGCGCGCATCATCGATGGTACCGGGAACCCGTGGTTCCGGGGCGATGTGGGGATCCGCGGCGATCGCATCGCCAGTGTGGGCGATCTGAAAGGAAAGCGCGCCACACGCAAAATCGACGCGCACCAACGCGTGCTAGCGCCCGGTTTCATCGACATGCACAGCCACGCGTCATGGCTCGTTTTCGCCGACCCTCGTTCCGCCAGCGCGGTGACGCAGGGAATTACGCTGGTCGTCGAGGGCGAGGGGCAGTCGGTCGCGCCCGTGAGCGATTACTACCTGAAAGCATCGGCAAACAGTTTCAAGGAGATGGGGGTCACTCCGGACTGGCATACGCTCGGAGAGTTCTTTGAGCGCCTGGAAGCGAATCCCGCAGCGGTCAATTTCGCAACCTATGTCGGGACCTCGACGGTACGAGAGCTGACCGTCGGCATCGGAAACCGGCGAGCCAGCGAAGCCGAGCTGCGCGAGATGGAGCGAATCGTCGCCGAGGCGATGGAGGACGGTGCGCTCGGCGTGTACTCGGCGCTGATGTACGTCCCGGATGTATTCAACAGCACGGAAGAACTCGTCGCGATGGCGCGCGTCGCGGCCCGCTACGGCGGCGCCTATCAGACCCACCAACGCAGCGAGGGCGATGCTCTGCTCGAATCTCTGAACGAGGCATTCGAAATTGGCCGCAGAGCGGGCATCCGGGTCAACCTTACCCATCTCAAGGCCGCCTACGTCCAGAACTGGGGAAAGATGCCGATGATTGTGGACGCAATCGCCGCGGCCCGTCGC
Source organism: Myxococcales bacterium (assembly GCA_022561775.1). GTDB lineage: Bacteria > Myxococcota_A > UBA9160 > UBA9160 > SMWR01 > JACZVU01. The sequence continues at coordinate 15,969 of JADFQO010000005.1, forward strand.
GAGGGTATCGACGTGGCGGCGGACGTCTACCCCTATCGGTGGGCATGGGCGGGCCTACCCGCGCTGATGCCTCCCTGGGCCAGGGAGGGAGAAGTGGCTGAGGTGCGGGAGCGGCTGCGCGACCCCGCGATTCGCGAACGCATCAAGCGTGAAATGGCGACACCGACCGACCAATGGGACAACGATTATGTAGGAGCGGGTGGCCCGGATGGTTTGATCATCCTGTGGGTCGAAGATGCGTCGCTGAAGCACTTGGAGGGGATGCTGCTCTCGGACATTTCTGCCGAGCGCGGAGAGGATCCGCTAGATGTAATCCTGGATATCATTCTCACGGGAAGTGCCGATTTCATTTCCAACATCACCGACGAGACCGACATGAAGCTGGCGTTGCAGCAGCCCTGGGTGTCGTTCGGCACCGATGGGGGGCTTGCGGCTATCGACGGGCCATTGTCGGTCGCTCTCACGCACCCGCGAACCTATGGTTCTTTTCCGAAGATCCTGGGCCGTTACGTAAGAGAGCAGAATCTGATGCCGCTGGAGGAGGCGGTCCGCAAGGCAACCTCACTTCCGGCCCAGCGGCTAGGCATCAAAGATCGGGGACTCGTACGCGAAGGTCTCTACGCCGATCTGGTGATCTTCGACCCCGAGACGATCATCGACCGAGCCACCTACCAGAAGCCGCATCAGTACTCGGTGGGAATCGAGTACGTGATCGTAAACGGACAAGTCGTGCTGGACCGGGGACGGTTCACGAATGCCCGTCCAGGTCGCGTCATTCGCGGCCCCGGGTACGTCGCCGCTCCGTAGGAGCGCGCCCTCTTCGGCGCTAACGTAGAGTCCGTTTTCGAGCGCTGGCGGGCGAACCCTTCGGATTCGCTTGCGGCGTTGGGGCCTGTTCGGTCCCGTCTGGAGGACTCCATGCACAGGTTCACCACGGCTTGCACCGCGCTGGTTCTCGCAGCCTTGGGCAGCGTGTCGATCGCGGCGGGCTCCGGAGACGAGAAGACGCGCCGCGTCGATGCGTTGTTCAAGCACTGGGACCGGAGCGATTCTCCGGGTTGTTCGTTGGGAATCGTCCGGGAAGGCCGCCTGATCTACGAGCACGGCTACGGAATGGCAAATCTCGAACACGACATCCCGATCACATCCGAGACGGTCTTTCGCATTGCCTCGACCTCCAAGCAGTTCACGGCCATGAGTCTGCTGTTGCTCGAGCAGGACAGCGCGCTGTCGCTCGATGATGACATCCGCAAGTACCTCCCCTATATGCCGGATTACGGCCGGCCAATTTCGATTCGCCACCTCGTGCAGCACTCGAGCGGCATCCGCGATTACGAGGGAATCACGTCTCTACAGGGTGTCGCGGACGAGGATGCGTACATCCAGCAAGAGGTCCTGGAACTCCTGGCGCGTCAGAAAGCGCTCAACTTCGCGCCCGGCGAGCGTTTTCTCTACAGCAACTCCGGATACGTCCTGCTGGGCGAGATCGTCGCGCGGGTGAGTGGCAAGACACTCCGGCAGTTCGTCGACGAGCGCATCTTTCGCCCACTGGGTATGCGCGTCTCCTTGATCCGAGACGACCACACCGAGATGATCGAGAATCGCGCGAGCGGCTATGCACCGCTCGAAGATGGCGGGTTCCGCAGCGCCGAATCGCACTTCGATCTGGTGGGCGACGGCAACGTGTTCACGACGGTGCGAGATCTCTACCGGTGGGATCAGAACTTCTACCATCACAAGATCGGTGGAGAGAACGCGGCCGAGTCTCAACACGAGACCCTGGTACTCAACGACGGGCGAAACATCCCCTATGCCGCCGGGTTGGAAATCGGAGCCTACGGTGGGCTGCGCTTCGTGGCACACAGTGGTTCGTGGGTGGGATTCAAGGCCCAGTTGCTGCGCTTTCCGGAGCAGCGCTTCTCGGTCATTTGTCTCTGCAACGATGAGTCCGCGAATCCAACGGCGCTGGCTCTGCAGATCGCGGACCTCTATCTCGCAGACCAGTTCGAGACCACGCCCAAGCGGCCCGTCGTCGTCGCTCATCGCGACGAAGATCCGGCTGCACCCGCAGCCGAGTTCGCCGCGAAGGAGGGCCTGTATCGAGAACCCGTGACGCATGCCATCGCGAGGGTCACGGCGGGCGGCCCGGGGCTACTCGTCGACCAGGGCTGGGAACGGTCGGCATATGCACCCATCGGTCACGATATCTTCCGTTCGGCCGATCGAGATGTGGGATTCACAGCCGATCTGGTGTTTGCTGAAAAGAAGCGTGCGGCGCCCGAGCGATTTCAACTCGTGCAGTTCGCAGAACTGTCGCTGGACTTCGAAAGAATCGACCCGTACTCGCCTTCACTCGACGAGCTCAAAGGATACACGGGGACCTATTACAGTGAAGAACTCGAGACCACGCACCGGGTCTACCTCGAAGACGGCCGCCTCTATCTAAAATACCGCCGGTCTCCGCAGACTCCGCTGCAACCGACGTTGAAGGATCAGTTCACGTTGAACGCGATGCGCGTCGAGTTCGAGCGCGAATCCCAGGGCGGCGTTTCGGGATACGGGATCTGGTACGACCGGGCCTGGAGCGTGCGCTTCGCCAGGCGCGACCCGTGAGCTCACTCGGGGGCACCACCAAACGATGACCGCACTGATTCCGCGCACGCATTACGCGAGCCTGGCGGACTGCGTCTACTTGAACCAAGCCTCACTGGGCTTGCTGAGCCAAATCGCCGTCGAGGCGATGCACCGCTTCGTGGACGATGTCGCCCGTCATGGAAATCTGAACATGTCGGATGCCGATGAAGTGCGCTACTTCGACCAGCTCCGCGAACGAGCTGCCCAGTTGTTCCACGCGGACGCCGACCGGATCGCGATTCTCTCGAGCGCGAGCGAGTTACTCGGGCAGATCCCGCACCTCATTCCACCGATCGCCGGCCGCAAGATCCTGGCTGTGGCGACCGACTTTCCGGCGGTCACCCGCCCCTGGCTGCGCCTGGCTGCCAGCGGCGACTGCCAGGTGCAATTCGTCGAGGACAATCCGGCAAGTGACTTGACAGCCGATCTCATTGCAGCGCTCGATCGGCAGACGGCACTCATCGCTGTCAGCTCCGTCCAATATGCAACCGGAACCCAACTCGATGTTCCCCGGTTGCAAAGCGCTGCCAATCAAGCTGGAGCGCGGCTGGTGATCGATGCGACCCAGGCAGCCGGGGCGCTCGCGACGGACGCAGCCGCCTGGGATGTGGATGTCGTCGTTTCGAGCGGATACAAATGGCTCGGCGGCCATGGTGGCGTCGCGTTGGCTGTGGTGGCTCCGTCATTGCTCGAGCGCATGCCCCCGCTGCCCGGTTGGATGGGAGCCCCGGATCCGTTCGATTTCGACGCGACGCGGGTTCTGCTGGCCGACGACGCGCGTCGCTACACGCAATCGACGATGTCTTATGTTTCGATCGCTGCACTCACCGCGTCACTGGATCGGCTCTTGAGCCTGGGTGAAGCGCCGATCGAGGCGCACGCTCGCGGGCTGTCTTCGATGCTGATCGAGAGGGTCAGCAAGAACGGTTGGCAACCCTTTCGCGACCTTTCTGATCGCGCAGCTTCGCCCCACATCGTCTCACTGATGCGGCCCGACCAGGAGCTGGAAGCAACCCAAGAGGCGCTGCGAACGGCGAACATCGTATGCAGCTCTCGCGGTGGGCGAGTGCGGGTTTCACTGGCTCCGTACAACGACGAATCCGATATCGACTCCCTGGTGACAGCCCTCGGATAACCCCCGCCTCGGAGAGACCCGTGACGGCGGCCATTTTGCCCGGAGGAGTGCCCGAGACAGACCGCTGTGCGGTGCATCTGATCGCGAAATCCAGCGCGTCCCCGAACCTCTCGACTGACGACTTACGCAGACCGGTCGCAGCCCAAGCGCAAACGCCCGGCAGCGCGACGGAAAGAACACGCATGAGTGCAACTCCGCGCCCAGATTTCGCTCAAGTTACGCGACAGATCCTTCCGATGTCTTCTAATGAATCCCGCGTTGCGTGGCAGGGGGCTGACGCACCTTTGGAGGTCACCCGTGGGACGAATGCGAAATGCGTGTCTTCTTGTTGCACGATTGCGAACAGCAGGTCTTCTTGTTGCGGTTGCGACCCTGATCGCGGCCCCGATCGGCGCCGAGGTCATCGACTTCGAGTATCCGGTCGCCACCAACGACTCGGGGCTGATGATCGGCGAAGAGTATGCGTACCTAGGGGCTCACTTCGCCCCCACCGATGACGGGGCCACGTGGGGCGGGATCGGGGCCGATGATCCGGGGGACTGGCAGATCGAGGGCACCGAGGGATCGTCATTCCTGGGCTTCGATGGCGAAGCCTACGCCATGACATTGCATTTCGACACGCCCGTCGAGGGCTTCGAGTTCGACGTGACCCGCGCAGCGGGTAGCCCGCCGGCCGATTTCGACATGCTCATATTGGCGGGCTTCCTCGAAAACCTGATGGTGGGGTCGGCCGGCGTGTTCTTCGGCGGCGTGGACGAGTGGCAGACGCTCTCATTGACCGGCATGGTCGACCGCGTCGTCTGGTTCGGCACCGGCCCTGTCGGACATCGATTCGGCGTGGATAATCTGCGTTGGGACGGCCTCGCTCCGCCGACGCAGATGATGACAGTGGAGATCGACGTGCGTCCGGGCAGCGAGAAGAACCCAATCCGGCTTAGCAGCCGAGGCGTCGTACCCGTCGTCCTCTACGGCGAACCGGACTTCGCAGTCGAGGATGTTGTCATCGAAACCCTGGCCTTCGGACCGGGCCATGCCTATATGGCGCACGACAACGGCCCCCACTTTGACTACATCGACGGCGACGGCCTGCTCGACATGTTGATCCATCATCACGTAGCCGACACCGGGATCGCTCCGGATGCCTTCGAGGCTTGCCTCACGGGCGAGACCTACGGTGGGATGATGTTCAAGGGCTGCGATCGGGTCACCCCGGTATCTCGCCACTGAGACCGTGGGGGGGGATGCCCTACCTGCTCCACGCACTCGTGATCGCGCTGGTGCCGCGTTGGCCCCTCTACGTCACGTCGCGCGCACCGTGCGCGCGGGCCTAGCGCCCGAAGAGCCCGACGCGGATGCCTGGCGGAGCCTCTTCCGCCGCCAGGCCAGAGCCGCGAGCGCCGCGAACCCCGAGAGCTGCTGCAGCAGCGCGCCCGGCTCGGGGACCGTCCTGAAATGGATGAAGTTGATGTCCTCCCAGATCGTGATGAACTGCTCGATGGAGTCCCCGCTGGTCGTCACCTCCGAGCCCGAAAAATCGATTACACCGTTGTAGGTCTCGATCTCGAGCCCGTAGTCGGTGTCCGGCACGAGGTCGACGGCGGGCACGATCGTGCCGGGGTCGTCGATCGCGAGCTGCTCGATCACGACGTCCTGATCGGCGAACTGGTCGATCAGGAAGAAGAGGATCCCGTCGCCGCAGGTGCCCCCGACGATGCATTCCGCCACCTTCTCGGTCAGGGTCCAGGTGACGGAGAGGTCGCTGTCGTTGGGCACGTTCGCACCGTCCACGGGCGCGGTGATGTCGAGATAGCCCTCGGGCTCCGTGAAGTTGAAGTCGACCGCCTTCGAATCCGTGCCATCGATCGTCGTGATGTCAAACGTGTACACGGCGTTCGGAAATGCCGTGTCGAGATCTCCGGGGGTGCCGAATTCCTGGGAGAAGCAGAAGTCGTCCTCCTCCGGATCCGACATGAGGTCGTACGGGGGATTGGGATTTCCTGTGAATGTGATCGTGGCGCCGGTGATGCCACCGCCCCCGACGCACGCTTCGAACTCGTACGGCATCGAGACGAGCGCCCCGTCGTACCGGTCCACCAGCTTGAAGAGCTCGACGAACTCGATGTCCGCCGCCGTCGTGAACCCGATGACGTTGATGTCCTCGAAGGTCGCGAGCAGCTCGATCACGTCCCCGCCGTCCGTCGTCGCCGCAGGGTCGATCAGACCGTTGTACGTCTCGGCCTCGATCGTGTACTGGGTGCCCGCCTGCAGGACGGCCGCGTCCACCAGGTAGCCCGTGGCGCCGATCGCCAGCAGCTCCTCGACGACGTCCTCGCCGAATTGCGTCTCGTCCACGACGAAGAGCCCGATTCCCTCACCGCAGGTGCCCCCGGCGATGCAACTCCCCACCTTCTCGGTCAGGGTCCAGGTGACGCTGAGGTCGCTGTTCGAATCCACGCCGGTCGCACCGTCCGCGGGTGCGGTGATGTCGAGATAGCCCTCGGGCTCGCTCGCATCGAAGTCCACGGACATCGTGTCGATGCCATCGACCGTCGTGATGATGAAGGTGTAGAGGCCGTTCGGGAATTCCGTGTCGAGGTCCGACAACGAGCCGAAGCTCGGGAAGATGCAGAACTCGCCGTAGCCCAGGTCGCTCAGCATTTCGAAACGGGGGCTGGGCGTCGTGGGCACGATGAGGATCGCGCCGGTGACGCCGACTCCCCCGACGCACGCCTCGAACTCGTACGGATCCACGGGATCCGGGACTCCGTCGTCGCGGACCAGCACCTTGAAGAGCTCGACGAACTCGATGTCCGCCGCCGTCGTGATCGTGACCGCGTTGAGGTCCCCCCAGAGGCTGATCAGCTCGATCGCGTCCCCGCCGTCCGTCATCGCCCCAAAGTCGATTACGCCGTTGTATGTCGCGGCCTCGACCGTGTACAGGATGCCCGCCTGCAGGATGGCCGCGTCCACCACGAAGCCCGTGGCGTCGATCGCGAGCAGTTGCTGCACGATGTCCTCATCGGCCGCCTCTTCGATCACGAAGAAGGCGATCCCGTCCCCGCAGTCGCCCCCGGCGATGCATCCCGCCACCTTCTCGGTCAGGGTCCAGGTGACGCTGAGGTCGCTGTTCGAATCCACGCCGGTCGCACCGTCCACGGGTGCGGTGATGTCGAGATAGCCCTTGGGCTCGCTGGCCGAGAAGCTCACGGATTTCGAATCCGAGCCATCGACGGTGGTGATGCTGAACTCGTAAACGCCATTCGGGAAGTCCGTGTCGAGCGCCTCCGCGGAGACGAAACTCGAAGAGAGGCAGAACTCGCCGAAGCCCTCGGACAACAATGTTTCGTCTCGGGTGGGCTCGGTGGGAACCGTCACGGTGACGCCGGTGACGCCCCATCCTCCCACGCACGCCTCGAACTCGTACGGATTCGCGGGATCCGCGAAGGCTCCATCGATCCGCTCGATGGCCTTGAAGAGCTCGACGTAATCGACGTTGTCCTGTGCCTCCGCCCGTTCGGGCGGCGCCAGAACGAGGGCCGCGGCCGCCATTAACATGCCAATCGTGCAGATCCCTTGGAACTTCGGAGCCATGCCGCAGACCTCCCGTGCCGCATTCGCGGTGGATTCGTGCTGTCGTGGGGATGCGTATCGGCCCCCCGGACAGGGAATGGAGAAAACAAGGCGCATTTTCGCCAGAGTCCGGTAAATCGTCTTTGGTCAAGCGTAACTTGAGTGGGTGCAAAACAACCCGCATCGGAAGAGGACGACGAACTGCTCCGACCGGAGCGCGCAGCTCACCTGCTGGCTTCAGCAGCCAGATCTGCGAATCGAGGCCCTGAGCCACTTCCCGTGTCTCACGGGCGAGATCGACGGAGCCCTCTTCGAGGGATGTGCCAGCGTAGAGACGTTCGCGCCACCGGGCAGACAGCCCTAACCCGTCAATCGGTCAGTTTCACCAAGAAGTGTTCACCTCCTGGGGGCTCTCTTCCGTGAGTCGGGACGTTCTCCTCCCCCTCGGCGATGGCGAGGGGCCGCGTTTTACACCCCCCTTTCGGACATCGTTCGGTCTAGGGTACGGTGGAGGCGTTTCTGCAGCTCATTCAATCCGTGCAACGTCCACCAAGCCAATCTTCCGGGGGAACGAAACCGTGGCTCGTATCCAGGACCGTATGATCCGCGCCGCCAAGTTGGACGCCCAGCTGTACGAGGAGGTAGAGGCCGATCGAGGGGCGATGCGTGAAGCCATGACCGTCGTGGTGTTGTCCGCGGTCGCAGCCGGGATCGGAAACGTCGCGAACGGAGGCCTGCTCGGAATCATCGTCGGCACGATCGGCGCTCTTGTTGGGTGGTATATCTGGGCCTTTCTCACCTATTTCATCGGAACGAGATTGCTGCCCGAGCCAGACACCAAAGCAGACCACGGGGAGCTGCTACGCACCATCGGGTTTTCCAGCGCACCCGGATTGATTCGAGTCTTTGGGATCGTTCCAGGCTTCACCGAATTCGTGTTTGCTGTCGCGGGCGGCTGGATGTTAGTCGCGATGGTGATCGCGGTCAGACAAGCGCTTGACTATCAGAGCACTTGGCGAGCAATCGGCGTTTGCGTGATCGGATGGGTAGTTCAAGCCCTGATCCTGATGGCTGCCGTTTCGATATTCGGTTCTCCAGGTTCTCCAGGTTCTCCAGGTTCTCCATAGAGAGAACATCGCTTCGATCGCCTTCCAGCCAAGCCACGAGACGCAGAAACCCAGTGCACAGGGCCTGCTCTCGTACGGTGGTCTACCGGCGGACGAACTCCGGGAGAGATCGGCCCATCAGGTCGCCTGTAGATCGCGTCTGCTGGTTCAGCTCGGCCAGCACCTGGTCGATCATGCGGTCCAGCTCGACGAAGTCTCTGCGGGGCTGCTCGTCGCCGCGCACCACCTCTCGGTGGAAAGCTGGACCGGGATGGACGTGCCGGATCACGCCACGCTGGTCAATCAAGAAGCTCACCGAGGTCGCGCTACGGCGTCCGCCGTCGAGCCACCAGCGCCGCAGAACCGACCAGCCGCGGTCGATCGCGATCGGAAAGTCGAAGCCCCGTTCCTGGGCCGCCTCTCGGATCTCGCTCGCTGTGATCGGTCGGTCGATCGGCTTCGCGTGATAGATGCCGATCACGATCAGACCGCGACGCGCGTAGCGCGCATGAAACTCGTTTAGAGCCGGGGCGCTGCGCCTGCAGTAGGGGCAGGTGTCGGTCCACCAGCGAACCAGGACCACCTTGCCGCGCAGATCTTCGAGGCGGAGCGGTTCGGCGTCCAGCCATTCGACGCCCTCCCAGCCGGGGGCCTTGGTTCCGACGAGTTCGGCCCCCGCTGCCCCTTGGTCCGTGCCGGCGGCGAGCGCCGCAGAGCCGCTGAGCGCAGTCAGCACCACGATTGATGCAGCCCAGGTCATTGAAGCCTTCCCGACATGGGGCGGTTTCGCGGCGCAGCTTCGCTGCGCTGCGCAGGAGAGCAAGGCTCGCCCGCGCCCCCATTCAAATTCAGCTTAACCGAATGCGAATTATCGGTCATTACCAATACGCAGCTTGTTTTTCCTATCACCGATCTACGACGCGGCGCGGGCGCGGGCTACAGCGTCCAAGTTGCACAGTAACTGCCGCTCTCACCGAGCCAGTTCAGCATTGCTGCAATTATGCCGATCTAGCCCGTATGCGCAGGCCTCCCCGCTCGATCGCATCCGCGCGTGCTCAACGCGGGTCGCAGCGCAACACCTTCCGGGTCGCGTGTGTCTTCCTCGCGGCTCTCGCGTTCAGCGCCAGTGACCTGGGCGCCGAAGAACGACGCGTCTACTACAAGTACACCGACGACGCCGGCCTGCTGCACATCGTCCAGAGCCTCGACCGGGTTCCGACGCAGTACCGCAACCAGATCGGCGAGATCGCGCTCGAAGGCGAGCCCCTGTGGACGAAGAGCACAGCCCAGATGCCGGCGCTGCGGCCGCGCGAGGAATTTACGCCTGTCAAGCGGCGCGCCCTGGAGCGCAATTCGGGCGTCGTTCTCTACTACGCCGAGTGGTGCGGATACTGCAAGAAGGCCCGACGCTGGCTCGACGAGCGTAACGTCGTCTACGACTTGCGCGACATCGATGTACCGCGCTACGGCGAAGAGCTGAAGGAAGTCTCGGGGAGCAGGAGCATCCCCGTGCTCAGTGTCGACGGCGAGATCGTTCGCGGCTTCAAGCCCACGGCGTACGAGAGAGCGCTAGGCAGTTAGGCGCACGCCAGCCCCGGCGCTTCGCACGAGAGGCGGCCCTGACTCGGACCCTCCCAGAGCCGGAGCGGGCGTGTCCGTGTCGATGATTGGACCGATGCTCTAGGCGAGGTGCTCGAATCCAGCATTCGAGTAGCGCAGCGTGCAAGCGCGAGTGGGTCACTACCTGTTCCGGGTCCTCTGGAACCCCCGTATCGCCCACCCAATTCCCCAGATGGGTACAAAGCCCACGGCAAAGGAAATGGCGACGCGCTCTAGAATCTCGACATTCTGCCCTCTGGGCTTACCGGTCGCATCCTCCCAAGTCAGGTGTACAAGGATCGAGACGATCACCCCGGATAGGATGGCGATCCTGCGCGTGCCTCGTTTGATATTCATTACGCTGACCTCGCCTGAAATATTGGGCCCAGATCGAAACTGCTAAAATCCAAACGGGGGAGATCTGAACCATACCGAAGAAACGATCCAACGCCGAAGAGCTCATTCATAAGCTTCGGGGAGCCGACCCTTGCTTGGCCAGGGAAAAACATCGGTCAGGTCTGCAAGCAAATCGGTGTCAGCGACCAGACCTACCTCGCTGGCGCAAAAATCTACGGCGGGATGAAAGTCGATCCGAGCCCCAACCCAGAGTGGACGAATCACAGCTTGACAGGGGGCCATCCTCGAACGCATGGTGCCCACCAAGCGGGACGGCACCGCTTGGTCAAGAGGCGAGCACCCCATGGCAGGCCTGCTCTCCAAGCAGAGAATCGTCGCAAAACCCGGCTTCAACCGTTGGTGGGTGCCGCCCGCATCGATTGCGATCCACCTGTGTATCGGCTCTGTCTACGCCTGGAGCATCTACAACCCGGCTCTGGTCAAGACCCTGGGCGTGGTCGCCAGCGCGCCGGACGACTGGTCGCTGCGCGCCGTGGTCTGGATCTTCACCGTCGCCATCGTGTTCCTGGGCCTCTCGGCGGCCTTCGCGGGTCGCTGGCTGGAGCGCGTCGGCCCGCGAAAGGTGGGTGTGGTTTCCGCCGCCTGCTGGGGCGGTGGAACCATCGTGGGTGCCATCGGGATCCTGAACCATCAGCTCTGGCTGCTCTATCTGGGCTACGGCGTGATTGGCGGCTGCGGGCTCGGTCTCGGCTACGTCTCCCCGGTGAGCACATTGATCCGCTGGTTTCCGGATCGACGCGGCATGGCGGCCGGCATGGCGATCATGGGTTTCGGCGGCGGCGCGATGATCGGCGCGCCGCTCAAGGAGTACTTCATCCGGCACTTCTACCAGCCGCCTGACTATCTGGGTGCAGTGGACCAGGTTCCGCTGGTGACCGAGGCGGGGCGGCGCCTGGCCGACGTCGGAGGCCAGCTGCGGGAAGTCGTGATCGTCGGCGCCAGCGACGTCGCCCAGATGATCGCGCCCGGGCCCGAGGGGGTATACGTCGTCGGCACCGGCAGTGTGGGCGCCGCGCAGACCTTCTTCGCTCTCGGCCTGTTGTACTTCGCGGTGATGCTGATCGCGTCGTTCTCGTATCGCATCCCGGCGCCCGATTGGAAGCCGTCAGGCTGGCAGCCGCCCGACGCGGCGCACGCGGCGAAGAAGATGATCACTCATGCGGACGTCGACATCGACCGAGCGCTGCGAACGCCGCAGTTCTATCAGCTGTGGATCGTGCTGTGTTTCAACGTCACTGCGGGCATCGGCGTTCTAGGCGTGGCCAAGACGATGATGACGGAGATTTTTGGCACCACGCTGCCCACGATCGTGGACGGCGCCTTCGCGGCGACCTACGTCGTGATGATCAGCGTCTTCAACATGATCGGGCGCTTCGGCTGGGCCAGCGGATCGGATTACATCGGCAGGCGCGGCACCTATTTCATCTTCTTCGTGCTCGGGATCGCGCTGTACTGCTCAATCCCCTACTGCGCCGAGCAGGTCAGCGTGCATCCGAGCGTGCTGTGGCTGGTCTACTTCTACGCGGCGACGCTGATCATCTTCACCATGTACGGCGGCGGATTCGCCACGATACCCGCCTACCTCGCCGATCTCTTCGGCACCCGCTACGTCGGTGGTATCCACGGCCGCTTGCTCACCGCCTGGAGCACCGCGGGCGTGCTGGGGCCGCTCGCCATCACTTCGCTGCGCGAACAGTCGATCGATCGCGCGATCGCTGATCTGGTGGCAGTCATCGATCCGGCGCGCTTCCGGCAGAGCTTCGGCGCGGGACTGGATCAGCTCGGCGTATTGGTCGAGCAGAAGACCGTCACGCTGGCCAAGCTGATGGCAATCGCACCGGAGGGCACCGTCGATCCCACCAGCGGGATCTACAACACCACGATGTATCTGATGGCCGCGCTGCTGTTTGTCGCACTGATCAGCAACGCGTTGGTGCGACCGGTCGATCCCAGGCACCACCTGCGCGAAGACAGCGCGAGCACCTGAGCGGATCGGCCTGCGCGCGCTGGCGAGACTGGCTCGTCTCCCCGTCCGTCAGCGGCGCGGGCTGGAGCAAGCGGGCCGGCTATTATCACGAAAGAACGTTTCCCTCTTTGGGACTCTCTTCCGCGAGAGCACCCAGTAGTGGGACGCACAATCCGAGCAATGAGAGGTGAAAGAACATGGATCTGCCTGCAACGTCAACAGGCTCGATGCCCCAAAGGACGTTTTGTGCGAAAAGCACCAAACTCGAACCGTGGCCTGATTGGCCGGCGAAGGATACGTTGGAGGGTGAAGTCAAACACAGCGGGACTGTGCTAGTGCGCGACCCGAGTGGAGCGATGAGTATCGGAATATGGGAGTGCCCTCCGTGTAAGTTTCGCGACTATCAGACGTCGACGTCCACCGCGCAGATATTGAGCGGGAGTGGCTATCTGATTCACGAAGCGACCGGTGAGCAGATCGAGCTCAAGCCGGGCGTACAGTTTGCCGCGAGTCCCGACGGAAGTGCTGTGATCTGGGATATCCGCGAGACGATCCGTAAGTTTTACGTGCTGCACGAGCCCGGCCACGAAGACCGGTACTATTGATCAAGAGTTCTGCCGCTGTGGTCGCGTGATCGACCTCAGTCAGTGAACTTCTCGACAAAGGATCGGAGCGCATCGGGTTCGAGGAAGGTGACATCGACCTGGCCGAAACGGATATTGTCGCCAGAATGAAGCTCGGTAGGAGGGCCGGTTTCCTTGGTGCACACCGAGAGCCCATTCACGATGGTTCCGTTGCTGGATCCCGCATCGTATAGTTGAAAATCCCCTGTCGGGCTGCGCTTGAAGAACGCGTGAAAGCGCGACACGCTGATGTCCGAAATCGTCACGTCGTTATTCGCGGCGCGCCCAAGCGTGATCAAGTGGTTGAGGGAGCGCTTCGCGGCCTGGATCGGAAAGACCCGGACCGAGACCCCGGCGGTGCGCTCCGCCACCTCGTCCTCGAGATCGAGCAGGAGAACTTCGGTCGAGCTGCCGTTTTTCGGCTGCTTGAAACCAGCGGAACTGAGCAGCAGGAAGGCAGCGCCGTACCGGTTTTCGAATTCGTCGGTTGACAGCCGAGCGACATCCTCGCGGAGGTCTTCGACGCGGAGCCCCAGTTCCCGTGTGCTCCCAGTTTGTTCGGATTTCGCCTCCATCGCGCCTCCTCCATTGCCACCCCATGAGTCGGCAGCCGAGCCGAGACCCTTGAGAGGTGAGGCCGCCAGGGCCACACGGCACATCGACGCCTTGCCGAATCATTCGCGATCTGTCGTGGCGCATGGCAAGAAGGCTTCTGCGATGGGCAACCGATCGGAATCACGGTCACGAAATCGCAACCACCCGTTCACAAATCGCGACACTGGCGATCTCCAGCTCGCAGCGGATGTGCAGATCGGACACCCCGACCGGTAGCGGTTAGGCAACTTCAATCGATCAATCAGCATCCCGGCCGAAGATAATCGTGTTTCTGGATTCCGATGCAAAAAATCGCCTGCGAAAGGCGTCTAGAAGGCGATGGCCAGGCTCAACAGCTCCGACCGGTCCAAATCGGCACAGGGCTTGCTCCATCTAGCCGCGTGGCGGGGTCCGCCAAAGGAGGCATCGAGTGATGCATCAAACCAAGATTCGAGGCGCTCGAATGGCGCTTGCGATCGCGGCTTCGCTCTTGCTGCTCGCCGCGCCGGCACTTGGAGAAGATCGACCCTGGGAACAGGCGCGCTGGCAGGTGCTCTACGCTGGATTTTCCTCGAGCGGTGAAGAGCTCTCATTGGATCAGCGCTGGCTGGCATCCCAGCTTCACACGCAAGTGAGACACGGAGTAGAGTACAGCCGAAGTTTGAGATCGAAGATCGAAAACAATAGTATCTTCAGCATTCAGGGCCCGCTCATCGGGGAAATGGCACCCGGCTTCGCGTTCATCGGGGAAATGGCACCCGGCTTCGCGTTCATCGGGGAAATGGCACCCAGCTTCGCGTTCGAAGTACGCTTCTAGATTCGCGAGCGTTCACTTCAGAGCTTCACCCGCCCGATCCGAGCCTACTGCCTCGGTTCGCTATCGTCCGAGTCGACCGCAATGAGACCGACCCGCTTTCGACAAGTCCAAATCGCATCCCAGAGTGACGTGGGCCGTGTCCGGTCCGCCAATCAGGACGTCTGCGGTACATTCGAGAACGCGGAGGGCTATCGATTGCTCGTCGTCGCCGATGGCATGGGCGGACACCGCGGCGGCGAGACGGCCAGCCGACTGGCTTTGGAATCCATCGGACGGGTCTTCGACCGCGACTTCGGTGAGCCCGACTCGCTACTCGCGCGCGCATTTCGCGCAGCGAACGACGAGATCCACCGGGTCGGCGCTTCAGATCCGTCGCTACACGGGATGGGCACGACCGGTGTCGCGATCTTGATCGGACCTCGAGACGAGGGATGCGTGGCCCACATTGGAGACAGCCGAGCCTACCGGCTGCGCGATGGGCGCTTCGACCAGATCACTGAGGATCACTCCTGGGTTTGCGAAGAAGTTCGCCACGGGCGAATCAGCGCCGACGAAGCCAGAGAACATCCCATGAAGAATGTTCTGCTGCGATCGATCGGCGTAGGGGCGGACGTTGAGGTCACCGTGACGCCCATCGACCTGAAATCGGGAGACCGATTCCTGCTGTGTTCCGATGGTCTGTGGGGCGAAGTCGGCGATCGCGCCATCGCCGAAGTGCTTGCGCGCGAGTCGCCCTCCAGCGCGGTCGCTGAGTTGGTCGACCTCGCCAACACGCACGGCGGATCCGACAACGTGACCGTCCAGGTCGCCGCCCTGCTCGAGTCCGAAGCGGAATCGAGCACCGCGATCGGCACCGATGGGCCGAGCGGGGCACCCGATGGCAGCGGCACGCATACGTTCCTACCGGATGAGCGGCGCCGCTGGACCCGGGCTGGCGTGATCGCTGCGAGCCTGCTCGCAGCGGCCGTACTGTTCTGGCGGGTTTGCGCCTGACCGCGGTTCGAGACCAGCCCTATTTCGACGCGGCTGCCGCGGCCTTTCGATAACTCTCCTGGGCGGCGGCGGCTCCACTGCCCGGCTCGACGGGAATCCCCGCGTCCCGCATCGCCATCTCGACACCCGAAATCGCACCGAGACACATCAGATCGTTGAGATCCCCCAGGTGGCCGATTCGGAACACCTTGCCGGCTAGTTGCATCAGGCCCGCTCCGAGCGAGAGGTTGTAGGTGTGATAGGCGTTGTGAATGACTGCCTTCGCATCGTGGCCTTCGGGAACGTAGATTGCGCTTACGGTATCGGACTCCCACTCGCGGCCCTTCGCGCACAGGGACAACCCCCAACCGCGAACCGCAGCGCGCACACCCTCGGCAAGTCGGTGATGGCGCGCAAAGACATTGTCCAACCCCTCTTCGAAGAGCATGTTCAGCGATTCGCGCAGGCCATAGAGCAGCCCGAGCGCCGGCGTGTAGGGAAACCAGCCGTCGGGATTCGTGTTGCGCATGTCCTCGAAATCGAAGTAGCAGCGCTTCAGTCCCGCCTGCTTGCGCGCTTCAAAGGCCTTCTGGCTCACGCCTATGATGCCCAATCCCGCAGGCAGCATCAGGCCCTTCTGCGAGCCGGTCACCGCGCAATCCACACCCCATTCGTCCATGCGAAAATCGATGCTTCCGATCGAACTCACGCCGTCGACGAAGAGCAGCGCCGGATGCTCGAGGTCATCGAGCAGCACGCGCACGCCGGCTAGATCGCTCGTGACACCGGTCGCGGTTTCGTTGTGGCAGACCAGCACGGCGCGAATCTCGTGCTGGTCGTCTCGCTCGAGAGCTGCGCGATACCAATCCAGCGGAACGCCCTTGCCCCACTCCACCTCGAGCGCGTCCACCTTCAGGCCCAGGCGTTCACACATGTCGATCCAGAGATGGCTGAACGTCCCGAATTGGGAGGCGAGCACCCGATCCCCGGGAGCGAGCGTGTTGAGCAACGTGGCCTCCCAGGCGCCCGTTCCGCTCGATGGGAAGATCAACACCTCTCCGTTCTCGGTCTTGAAGAGCTTCTTCAAATCCTCGAACAGAGGCTTGCTGAACTCGGGAAAGCCCGCGCCGCGGTGGTCTTCCATCGATCGCGAGAGGGCCCTCAGCACCCGCTCGGGCACATTGGTGGGACCCGGAATGAACAGGAAGTGTCGACCTTGATCCATTTTCTGACTCCGTTTTCGTTTCCCGACATGAGGTGCGCAGGGCGCCCGAACGGGGTTGGCGATTGACTGCTATCCGTTCTCGCTGACGGTCTCTGCCTTCCGAACAAGAACTTCTGCCTGTCGGATCGAAGCGAGATCGATCAGCCGGCCATCGAGCGCCACCGCACCCTGGCCCGCGCGCTTTGCTTCTTCCATCGCACTGAGCACCCGCTTTGCGCGCATGATCTCCTCTTCGCTCGGGCTGAAGATATCGTTGGCGATACCGACCTGAGAGGGATGAATCGCCCACTTGCCCTCGCAACCCAGCACCGCCGAGAGTCGCGCTTGAGCGGAGAATCCCGCGGCGTTCTTGATGTCGCCGAAGGGGCCGTCTATCGCACGAAGACCGTTGGCTCTCGCGGCAACGACGATGCGGGCAACCGCGTAGTGCCACATGTCGCCCCAATGCACTTCACTCTTGCCGTTCTCGTCGGCGTGGGTGAGGACCGAGTAATCCGGGTTCGGCCCACCGATGTTGATGGTGCGAGCCTGCGTCGAGGCCGCATAGTCGGCGACGCCAAAATGCAGGGACTCGTTCCTCACGCTCGCGCCGGCGATCCTGTGCACGTTCTGCATGCCGAGCGCCGTTTCGATGATCATCTCGAATCCGATGCGCTTCGTATACCCCTTGGCGATCTCGATCTGGCTTACCAGGGTATCGACCATGTAGACGTCGGATGCGGTGCCGACCTTCGGGATCATAATGAGATCGAGTTTGTCTCCCACTTGCTCCATCACATCGACCACGTCGCGGTACATGTACTGCGTATCAAGCCCGTTGATCCGCACGGAAACGGTCTTTCCGCTCCAGTCGAGTTCGTGAAGCGCTTCGATCACGTTCTTGCGCGCCTGTTCTTTTTCGTCGGGTGCGACTGCATCCTCGAGATCCAGAAAAACCACATCCGCCGAACCCTTCGCTGCCTTTTCCATGAAGGTGGGGTTGCTGCCGGGAACCGCCTGCTCGGAACGATTGATGCGAGCCGTGCACTGACTTACGATGGTATGGCTCATTTTCTTTCTCCTTGGGATTTTCCCGTTTTGAATCGGGTGTGCAGCCTAGCTTCGCGAAACCAGGCCATCAATGTTCAGTTGCTTGGTCTATCGCCGTGATAGACCACGATCCGTGCTCCCTGTGTCTGTCGTCCGCTGTCGTAGCCGACGATTCGGACGTAATGACCTGGGAATTTCTTACGACAAGCTGTGATCTCGGTAAAAATTGCATCCACGTTGCGCTCACCGAATAGCGGAAGCTTCCACATGTACCAATAGTGTTCCGTCGCGCGATCCGTCTCGACGTGCTCGATCATCGAATTCCAGCCCTGCTCGACGATGTACTCGATCTGCTTTCTGACCCTCTCCGCATCCATCTCCGGCAGATAGGAAAATGTCCCGAGCTTCCGACTGGTCGGGCGGGTCATGCGCGAAGTGTAACTGCGAAACTGGTTCATCTCCCCCTCCCCCCTTCCTGGCGGACCATCGGTCCGCCGTTGGCTACGTCGATCTTGTCGACCGTGTCGTATTCGAAGCGAATCTCCTTCCAGGTATCCATCGCCACCACCAGTTCCGGACTGTTCCGGCCAGCGGCCTTGAGGATGTCTGCTCCTTCTGCCTCGAGATCTCGCCCCTGGTTTCGGGCTTCCACACACGCCTCGAGGGCAACGCGATTGGCCGACGCACCCGCGGCGCTTCCCCAGGGATGCCCGAGCGTCCCGCCGCCGAACTGAAAGATGGAGTCGTCTCCGAAGATACTGACGAGCGCGGGGATGTGCCAAACGTGGATACCGCCGGATGCGACGGGAAAGAGGCCGGGCATCGACCCCCAGTTCTGATCGAAGAACAAACCGCGCGACCGATCTTCGCAGACGAAATCCTCGCGCATCAGATCGACCCAACCCAGGGTGGCATCGCGATCGCCTTCGAGCTTTCCGACGACGCTTCCCGAGTGCAGGTGGTCGCCGCCTGAAAGACGCAGGCATTTGGCGAGAACCCGGAAGTGGATCCCGTGGTGGCGATCTCGATCGATCACCGCGTGCATCGCTCGGTGGATGTGCAGCAACATCCCGTTGTTGCGGCACCAATTCGCGAGAGAGGTATTGGCCGAAAATCCCGCCGTCAGGTAATCGTGCATGATGATGGGCATGTCGAGCGACTTGGCGTGCTCCGCGCGCTCGAACATCTCCTCAACGGTCCCCGACGTTACGTTGAGGTAGTGCCCCTTGCGCTCACCGGTTTCATGCTGCGCGGTGTGTACGGCTTCTGCCACGAAATCAAAGCGGTGGCGCCAGCGCATGAAGGGTTGGCTATTGACGTTTTCATCGTCCTTCGTGAAGTCGAGGCCACCGCGCAGGCATTCATACACCGCGCGGCCATAATTCTTTGCCGAGAGTCCAAGCTTCGGTTTGATGGTCGCCCCGAGCAGCGGGCGGCCGTACTTGTTCAGGATGTCGCGCTCCACCTGGATTCCATTCGGCGGACCCCCACACGTCATCACGTAATGCAGCGGGAAGCGCACGTCCTCGAGCCGGATCGCGCGCAGCGCCTTGAATCCGAAGACGTTGCCGACGAGGGACGTCAGCACATTGACGACCGAGCCTTCTTCGAAAAGCTCGATCGGGTAGGCAACAAAGACGTAGAAACAGCTGGGATCTCCGGGAACTTCCTCGATCCGGTAGGCGCGGGCCTTGTAGTAATCAACATCCGTCAGGTAATCGGTCCACACGGTCGTCCAGGTGCCGGTCGAGGACTCGGCGGCGACCGCTGCCGCGATCTCCTCCCGTTCGATGCCCTCTTGGGGGGTGATCTTGAAGCACGCGAGAATATCGGTATCGATGGGCTGGTAGCTCCCATCCCAGTACCTGTCTCGGTAGGCCTGTACGCCCGCGTTGTATCCGCTCTCGCTCACTTCGAAATGCCTCTTCATTCCAACCCTGCGATCTTCGACTGGCCACAAAGCGCGATCCGGAATGAACTCATCGCTATGGCACCCTCCTCAAACCGCGTGGACGCCGTGCGCGGCCTTGACCATGTGGTACGCGATCAACAACTGGGTCAAGACGAGCGGGTGACTGATGCACGGTTTGCCATCGATGTCCGTGAATTCTCCGACGTGGTTGTTTCGCAGATGCGGAGCTTCCGGGAGCATCTCCCAGAGAAGATTCTCGAGGCTCTCGGCGGATTCATCCGAGATGCTGCCCGAGATCCCGAGCACATCGACCGGTTTGCCATCTCGATCCCGGCAGAGTTCGAGACTGAGTCCGTTACGGGATCCGGCTTCGATCAGCGGACTGAGATCGGGATGGGGAAGCGTCGGTCGCAGCAGATGATGCACATCGAGATGCGCGCCCGTTTCGGCATCGTCGTTCTTTGGTGGACAGAAATTGATCACGATGTCCGAGAATGTCCGTTGCGGTTGGATGAAGCGCTGGCTGTCCTCTCTTCGACGTTCCAGTTCATCTTGGGCTTCTCCGGCCGTATAACCACGGTCGTTGCAGTCACGCCAGAGTTTCCATTTGATCCGAAGCTCCTCGTTGGGCTCCATGTAAACCTTCACGTCGTAGCAATCGCGCATCGCGCGGGCGTGGTATCCGAGCAGGCCTTCGACGATGATGTAGGGCCGCGGCGCCAGATACTGGGCGGGCTCGAGGGTGCCGCGTTCGTGATTGTAAGTCGGCTTGAGGATCGGCTGATTGCGCCGCAGCAGCTGCAGGTGCTGCTCGAAAATGTCGACGTGGTTGCTGTCGGGGTGCAATGCCGTGATGCGTCTTTCCGCGCGCTCGGCGCGCGAATAGATGTGGTAATCGTCCGAACAGATGATCAGAACCTGGTCATCCCCGAGGATGCGCGCAATCCCCGTCGCGAGGGTGGTCTTGCCCGCCGCGGAATCGCCGATGATGCCGAGCAGAACCGGTCGGTCGAGTCGCGCCGGACCGGGTGCGCTCACGCGTGTGCGATGCTCAGGCATTGGGGGCAAGTCTTCGCCAAGTGGTTTGAAGCTGACTTTCGCCTGTGGAACCCGCGATCATCAGCGTCTGGACGCGATCGCGCCCCTCGATGCGCTCGACTCCCTCGAGAAGCAGGCCGGTCGTGATCCCGGTCGCGCAGAAATAGGTATCCGTCGACGTGACGAGTTCTTCGGCCGGTATCCACCGCGTGATGTCGAGGCCGGCCTGCTTGACGGCCAGCTGTTCGCTCTGGAGCTGCGGATCGATCCGCCCTTGAAACTCCGCGCCGAGTGCGCGCGCTGCGCAGGCCGAGATGATCCCCTCGCGAATTCCGCCGGTACCCATCATTGCGTCGATCCCGGAATTGGGCAGCGCGGAGAGCAGGGCCCCCGCAACGTCGCCGGCCGGGAACGAGATCACCTCGGCGCCCAATTCCCCTATCTGATCGATCAGCGCGCGATGTCGCGGTTTTTCCAGCACGAAGATCGTCAGTTTCTCGACATCCTTCCCGAGCAGCTTGCCGAGGGCCGCGAGTTTGTCGGCGACCGGCCAGGCGGGATCGATCCGACCCTTCGCGGCGGGTGGTGCGGCGAACTTCTCCATGTAGAGAGCCGGCGACAGAATCCGCATCGCGCCCAGCGGCGCGAGCGCGAGCACGGTCATCGCGTTCGTGAGCCCATCGGCGAGATAGGTCGTCCCCTCACCGGGATCGACGGCGAGTTCGAATGCGGGATCCCGCTGCTCAGCTCCGATGATCTGACCGTCGTAGAGACCCGAAACCTCCTCTTCTCGACCCTCTCCGAGCGCGATGCGAACCGCAAACGGAAACCGCGTCAACACCTCGCTCATCGCTTGTGCGGCCGCGCCTTCCACGCTCTCGGCCTGCCCGCAGCCAATCTGCTCGGCAGCCGCTCGCGCGGCGGATTCCGCGGCGCCGCGCAGCAGGGCGAGAATTTCCGGAGTGTTGTCTGCGCTCATCGGGTTCCCACCGGGTCCTCTGGGGTCGCGCGGGTGCTGAATCTGGCACCCGAGCAAAACCCTACGCGAAAATCTCGCCCGGATGGAACGCCCATTCGGGTCGATTCATCAAATCATTCGGATAGGCAAAAACCCACCCGAACGGGTGGCCTTAGCTGTTCTCTGAGATGTAGAGCGCAACCGCCTGCGCGCGGTTGCCGATCCCGAGCTTCTCGTAGACGTTCTTGAGGTGGAACTTCACCGTCTGGATCGAGATCTCAAAGCGGCTGGCGAGTTGCGCATTGCTGTCCCCCTCGCTGAGCGCCGCCAACAACTCGCGCTCCCGCGGCGTCAGCATCGAGAGCGGGCAGTTGTGGAGCCCGCGGACGTCGACGAACGGAAAGATCATCTGCCCCGTGGCCACCCGGGCGACGGTATCGAGCAGTTGGCTCGGGGGCTCGCTCTTCGAGCAGAATCCCGCGCCGCCGAGCCGCATCACCTGTCGTGGAACATCCGTGCTCGGGTCTCCGGTGTAGATCACGACGCGCGGAGCGTTCGGCCGATCGCGCAGGCTATCGAGCAAGCCGCGACCTCCAATCCCGGGCATCACCCAGCCGACGATGCCGACCTGGAATGGCTGTTGATCGACGAGGGTCAGGAACTGCTCGCCGTTCTCAGCGATGCCCACGAGCTCGAAGCGCTCGTCCTCGTCGAGCAAGCCCTGCAACCCCGCGCGAACCAGGGAGCTCTTATCCGCGACCACCACGGAAATCGGGGTTCGGTTCAGGATCGCCATCTGGAGGGGATTCACTCATCGGCGTGATCTTCTTCTCTGCCATGGGATTGTAGGAGCACTTCTGGGCCGCCTCTCCCCGCGGGGAAAGGAACCTCGGCCCGCCTAGCATACGGATAACTGCGAATCGCGGTCAAGCTCCGATTTGGAGGCCGCAGCGGGCTCGAGCGATTCATCCGCAGCCCTCCGTTCCGACCCGACCGTCGGCTCGGCTCGCCTCCGAAGATGGCACACACGCTACCCTCCCCGAGCGATGACCGACCGAATCCGCACGTCCTGCCCACGAGACTGCTACGACGGTTGTGGAATTGTCGTCGAGCGGGTGGCGGGGCGAGTGGTTCGGGTACTCGGCGATCCCGACCACCCGGTGAGCCGCGGCAAGCTCTGCCAGAAATGCGCGCTCGCCTACAACGGGGTCTGGCGCGATCCCGAAGCGCGGCTCCAGCGCCCGCTTCGCCGCCGCGGTTCGAAATCCGATCGCCACTTCGAGCCGATCTCTTGGGACGATGCTCTCGCGGAAATCGCGGACCGCCTCGAGCGGGCGATCGAAAGCCACGGACCGGAGTCGATCCTCCACGCCCACTACACGGGCACCTGCTCGCTGCTCGCGAGCGAATTCCCGCTGCGCTTCTTCCACCGTCTCGGCGCCACGGAAGTCGAGCCCGATACGATCTGCAACAACGCGGGACACGAGGCCCTGACCTACGTATTGGGAACCTCGGTCGACGGCTTCGATCCAAAGACGATTGTGGACAGCCGCTGCGTGATGGTCTGGGGCGCCAACCCCTCCGCGTCGGCTCCGCACGCCCATTCGCACTGGTTGAGAGAGACTTCTGCGACGGTGATCGCCGTCGATCCCATACGCCACGCCAGCGCCGAACAGGCGGACATCCACCTGCAGCCGTTTCCCGGAACCGACGCGGCGCTCGCGTTCGGCATGATGCACGTGATCCGCCGCGAGGGCCTCATCGACGAAGGCTTCATCGCGTCGCACACGGTCGGATGGCAGGAGATCGAGCCGCTGATCGAAGACGCGACGCCGCGCCGGACCGAAGCAGCGACCGGTGTCCCGATCGCCGCAATCGAAGAAGCGGCGCGCTGCTACGCGGCGGGCCCTTCGCTGCTCTGGCTCGGACAGGGGCTCCAACGCCAACCGCGGGGTGGAAATGTGATGCGCGCCTGCGCGGTTCTCCCCGCGATTACGGGGAATCTGGGAAAGGCCGGAGCGGGGATCTGCTACCTCAATGGCGACGGTCCACGCAACATCGACTCCGACTACGTGAGCGCGAGCCAGCTGAAACGCGCGCCGACCCCCAAGATCAGCCACATGGATCTCGCCGACGCGCTCGCAGACCCCGAGCGCGCCCGCGCGTTCTTCTGCTGGAACATGAACGTGGCGGCTTCCGCTCCCCGCCAGCGGGAGCTGCGAGAGGCGCTGTCTCGCGAAGACCTCTTCACGGTCGCAATCGACCTGTTCCAGACCGACACCGCGGACTACGCGGATATCGTGTTGCCGGCCGCGAGCTTCCTCGAATTCGACGACCTCGTGATCCCCTACTTCCACCTCTACGTCTCCGCGCAGGTCAAGGTCGAAGACCCGCCCGGCGAAGCGCTGCCGAACCCGGAGATCTTTCGGCGGCTCTCGCGAGCGATGGGGTACCCGGAACCCGAGCTCTACGAAGGCGATCGGGAGATCCTGGACGTCGTCCTGTCCCGGTCCGGGCTCGGCTTCGACTTCGACGAACTCGCCGATCGAGGCACCATCGACCCCTTTCCCGATCCGGTGATCCGCTTTGCGGACGGAAAATTCCCGACGCCCTCCGGGCGCGTCGAAATTGCCTCGGAGATCGCCGAGGCCAATGGGCACCCGCGCGTTC
The DNA here is from genome assembly GCA_022561775.1 of Myxococcales bacterium. Lineage (GTDB taxonomy): Bacteria > Myxococcota_A > UBA9160 > UBA9160 > SMWR01 > JACZVU01. The sequence goes on from JADFQO010000005.1 coordinate 40,234, forward strand.
CACAACCCCACGCGGATTCCCGGCCACGAGACGGCCAGCTCCGGCTCCTCTCGCCTGCGAGTGAGTGGATGATGAACGACAGCTACGGGAACGACGCGAATGTGCGTCGCAAGATCGGGCCCGCGAGCATCTACCTGAATCCAGCAGACGCAAAGACCCTCGCGCTCAAAGACGGTGAGCCCGCGATCGTCTCGAGCAAGGCCGGGCAGATCGAGCTGCGCGTGCGCTGTTCCGACATCGTCCCAAGAGGCGTGGCGTTGGCCTACAAGGGCCGCTGGCCCAAACTCGACGCAACCACATCCAACGTCAACGTGCTCAACTCGGGCGAACGCGCCGACATGGGCGAGAGCTCGAGCGTGCACGGCACCATCGTGCGTATCGCCGCCGCCTGATCCCGCCGTCAGCAAGCCCCCCCCCGTCAGACCGGATGCACCAGGCTTTCGCCCGTCCAGCGTAGCAAGACGTCCTGGGTGCGGACCCGCTGCCAGTCGAAGTCTGCGAGCAACTCCCCGGGGCGTGTCGGCGCCGCCGTCTCGACCAATCCAGCCGCCGCGGCCAGCAGGCCGCAGAGCGCGTCCGGCGCGTAATGCTCGCGCAATTCGCGCCAGCCCACCGCGCCGTGAAATTTCGCGAGCTTGCCTCCGCTCTCTTCGAGCAACAGAAAGTGGTGTCTATACGCGGGGGTCGGTAGGTCGAGCAGCCGCTGTAGCATGACGTGGATCGCCGTCGAGGGGGCGAGGTCCCGGCCGCGCACCACGCGCGTGATTTCCTGGTGGCCGTCGTCGACAACCGAAGCGAGGTGATAGGCGATCAATCCAGCCCGACCGAGGAGCACGGGATCCCCCATCTCGACTGCCGGATCTTGCGCGAGATCGACGACGCCTTCATCTACGGGATCGACGCGCTCCGAAGCCAAACGCATACGCAACGTCTTCCGAACGGCGCGCCAACCGCCCTTTGGGAGCGACCGATCCCGGCAGGTACCCGAATAGCGCCAACCGCCATCTGCCGCGCGCTCGCCCGATCGTTTGATTTCGCTCCGACTGCACGAACACGGATACAGCACCCCACGAGCTGCGAGCCTGTCGAGAGCGGCTTCGTGTGAGCTGCGGTTCGCGCTCTGCAGCGAAACCTCGTCCCACTCGAAGCCGAACCACTCGAGAGCCGAGCGCATGTCGTCGGCGCTTTCGGGTGTACACCTGTTGGAATCCACGTCTTCGAGGCGCAGCGACAAGGCCGCCCCGCGACTGCGCGCGTCGAGCCAGCAGAGCAGTGCCGCCAGCAGCGTGCCCGGGTGGGCGGGCCCCGAAGTCGTGGGCGCGAACCGGCAGCGTTCCTGGTTCATGTTACCCGTGGTCGGGCTCCGATTCCGCGTAGCGCGGCAGGTCGTCCGCCGTATCGAACCACGAAATCCGGTCCTTCGAATAAATATGGTATTCCGGGGGAAATGCCGTCGGGTTGTCCATGCAGCCCACATTGACATCGATCGTCGTCGCGGCATCGGTTTTGCGGTAGCAGATCTGCGTCCCGCAAAGGTTGCAGAACTCTCGATGCCCCCAGGGCGAAGAGTCATAACTCGTGGCGCGACCCTTCGTGTAGGAAAACGCGTCAACGGGAAACGACGCCCAGGCCAGCACCGGCGCTCCCGTCGAGCGCTGACAGAGCGTGCAGTGACAGTACCCAGCAGCGATCGGGCGAACCTCCGCCCGGAAGCGAAGCGCGCCACAGAGGCATCCGCCTTCGATCATGGAACCCTCCCGCTCAAGCGAGTTTCTCTCGCATCAGCTTGCCCGCGGTGTTACGCGGCAGCGCATCGACGATCGTGAAGGCCACGGGGATCTTGTAACCCGCGAGGCGATCTCCGCAGAAACGGCGGATCTCCGCTGGATCCAGGCGTTGCCCGGGAGTAGCAACCAGCCACGCGACCGGACGGCGGCCGTAATCCGCATCCGCGCGGCCCGCAACCGCCGCGTCGATTACGGCCGGGTGTTCGAGCAGGACCAACTCGATTTCCGTCGGATAGATGTTCTCGCCACCAGAGATGATGAGATCGCAACATCGGTCCAGAACCTCGAGCGCGCCCGTCGAATCGAGGACGCCGATATCGCCGGTGTGAAGCCAGCCACCGCGCAGCGCCCGTTCGCTTTCTAGGGGGCGATTCCAATAACCATCCATCAGCGTCGGGCCGCGCACGAGAATCTCTCCGGGCCGTCCGCGAACGGACTTCCCATCGTCGTCGATCGTGTCCAGCTGGATCCCGAAGATCGGGCGCAGGCCCGAAGCCCCTTGGGACTCCGCGCGTGTCGGCAGCTGCGTGGCCACCTGAGACGACGCTTCCGTGAGGCCATACGTGGCCGCAATCGGAAACCCCTGGGACCTCGCGCGCTCGATCAGCCCGCGCGGTGCGGGTCCCCCGCCGAGCAGCGCACAGCGCAACGAGTCGGGCGCTCGACGCCCACCCCTCGCAGCGAGCACGCGCTCCAACATGGTGGGCACCCACGACACGAGCGTGACTCCGTCCTCGTCGAGCGCGCGATTGACCGCACCCGGGTCGAAACGCTCGTGCAAGATTGCTGCACTCCCGTAGAGCGCCGAACGGAGCAGGATCGAGAGGCCCCCGACGTGAAACAGCGGCATGCAGACGAGCCAGCGATCCTCCGACATGACGCCGAGGTGCATCGCCGATCCGATCGCGTTCCAGAACAGATTGCGGTGCGAGAGCAGCGCGCCCTTTGGTGAACCGGTCGTTCCCGAGGTGTAGACCAACGCGAGCGTGCGAGCGGGATCGATTTGCGGCCGTTCGGCCGACGTTTCGCTGCGAGCCGCGGCCGCGGCGGCGAGGGCTGGCGCCCCCTCTGGGCCGGCTTCGACCCGATCGAGTGTTCTGCCCGCGTCGATCAGAGCCGCGCTCTTGGTGGCCAGCTCGGCAACTGGTCCAGACCCGTGAATCAGCAGCCGCGCACCGCTCTCCTCGAGCTGAAAGGCGAGTTCACGCGGCGTCAACCGCGCGTTCAACGGTAGGAGGACCGCGCCCCGCTGCGCGATCGCGTGGAGGATCTCGGCGAACGCGAGTCCATTTGTCAGCAGAACCGCGACGACATCACCGCTGCCCACTCCGAGCGCCCCGAGCCCTCGCTCGGTCTCGTTCACGCGGCTCGCGAGTTCGCGGTAGTCGATCATCCGACCAGCGACAAAGAGCGCGGGACGACCGCCCGACATTCGCGCGCGCTCCGGGAGTTGGGCCAGATTCGGAATCACGCGCTGATCTCCTCGGCGCTTCCGAGCGCACAGCGAGCCAGGCCCTCGCGCTGCGGAGCGACTCCGATGCCGGGTTCATCGGGCGCGGAGAGCGTTCCATTGATCGGCGATGGCGCCTTCGCAAGATCCTGATCGAGCAGTGCGCCGGTCGCGAGACCCGCAGCGAGATGCGGCCCGGGAAGCGCGGCCGCCAACTGGAGCGCCGCTGCAAGGCCCACCGCGGAGTCGAGCGCGGAGGTCACCACCACACCCCAACCGGTCGCGCGGGCGCGAGCGGCAATTCGTTGCGAGGCGCGCAAACCTCCCAATGCGGCCGGCTTCAGAACTAGGACACTCGCTGCATTGCGCGCGAAGATCTCATCGACCGCGTGCCCTCCAGCGAGCGCCTCGTCTGCTGCGATCGGAATCGCCGACCCCGCAGACAGGCGCGCGAGTCCGCCCAGATCCCGTGCCTCGACGGGTTGCTCGAGCAGTTCGATCCGGTAAGGCGCGAGGCGCGCGATCGCCTCCTCGGCCTCCCGTTCCTTCCAGCCGCCATTCGCATCGAGGCGAATTCTCGCCTCGCTTCCGACGGCCTCCCGCACCGCGGCTACGCGAGCCTCGTCGAATTCGAGCGCGTGGGCGCCGACCTTGATCTTGACGGTTCGATAGCCTTCCGCGACCGCGGCCGACGCTTCCCGAGCGACAATTTCGGGCTGTTCAGCGTACACCAGCGCGTTCACCTCGATCCGCGTGCGCGGTCGCTCGGGCCGCGCGAGCATCGCGGCAACGCCGATGCCCTGGGCTCGAGCCGCCAGATCAAAGAGTGCGACGTCCACAGCCGCACGGGCCGCAGGAGCGTCGGGTGCAAGCACCTCGACCAGATCGAGCAATGCGTCGATCTCCTCGATCTCGCGCCCGAGCAACACCCGCGCCAATCCCGACAGTGTTTCGGAGGTCCGGTCGGGAGATTCCGAACCGAATCCCGCCAGCGGCAAGGCCTCGCCATGGCCCACCAAGCCGGACTCGGTCGTGAGCGCGAGCAGCGTTCCTTCGCGGCTGTCGATCGGACCCCGAGCGGTCGCGATGGGCGCGCGCAACCGAAGTCGAACGCGGGTCAGTTCCGCGCGAGCGATCTTCATGCGAGCAGTCCGGCGGCCAGCAGCGCCGCGAAGACGGCTTCGAGAGCCGCCGTTCGGGCGAGCGCGACGTTTAGCGTCGGACCATCGCTGGCCGTCGACACCGTACGGATCAACCACACCGCAAACGGGAGGGTTGCGAGAGGAAGGATCATCGTCGCCCGCGAGGCCCCAGCGAACCAGAGCCCAGGCAGCATCGCGTAGGCAAAGAGGAGCAGCCCCGCATACTCGAAGCGAGCCACCCGTCGACCGAAGCGCACGACGAGCGTGCGCTTTCCGACGCTGCGATCGGTGTCCACGTCGCGCAGGTTGTTGACGACGAGGACCGCAGCCGCCAACGCACCGATCGGAAGCGATCCCGCGAATACGATCGGCGGCAACGTCAGAGCTTGGACGTAATAGGTTCCGCAGACAGCGACGACGCCGAAAAAAGCAAAGACCGCGATGTCGCCGAAGCCGTGATAACCAAACGCGAATGGGCCGCCCGTATAAGCCAGGCCAGCGGCGATCGAAAGGACCCCGATCATTGCGATCGGCCAGCCACCAATTCCAACCAGATAGACACCGACGAGCGCAGCGCTCCCGAACGCCACAGCGGCCCCAATCTTCATCTGTCGCGGCGTCAGCAATCCGAGCTGCGCTGCGCGCGGCGGTCCGACTCGAGCGTCCGTATCGGCTCCGCGCTCGAAATCAAAGACATCGTTCGCAATGTTCGCGCCGATCTGGATCAACAACGCGCCCAGCAACGCGGCGGCAGCGGGCAAGGCGCGTCCCTGCCCATCCGCAACCGCCAACGCGGTCCCGACGGCCACCGGTGCCGCCGCCACGGGAAGTGTTCGCAGCCGCGCGGCGAGCAGCCAGGGTCCCCAGGCTCGGAACGCGCCGGGCGATGTCCCTACGGAAGCCACGGAAATCGGGAGAAATCGGGCGGCCGCTTTTCGAGGTACGCGTCGCGACCCTCTTGTCCCTCCTCACTCATGTAGAAGAGCATCGTCGCGTTGCCGGCGAGTTCCTGGAGGCCGACTTGCCCATCACAATCCGCGTTCAGCGACGCCTTCAAACAGCGGATCGCGATCGGGCTGCTCTGCAGAATCTCGCGCGCCCAGGCGACGCCGGTCTCCTCGAGCGCATCGAGGGGAACCACTTCGTTCACCAGCCCCATGTCGAGCGCCTGCTGCGCGTCGTATTGCCGGCACAGGAACCAGATCTCGCGGGCCTTCTTCTGCCCGACGACCCGAGCCAGATACGAAGCGCCAAAGCCCCCATCGAAACTTCCGACCCGCGGCCCCGTCTGTCCGAAACGGGCATTTTCAGCCGCGATGCTGAGATCGCAGATCAGATGCAGGACGTGACCTCCGCCGATCGCGTAGCCCGCCACGAGCGCGATCACGGGCTTGGGGAGCGATCGGATCAGGCGCTGAAGATCCAATACATTGAGACGGGGCACCCCGTCTTCGCCAACGTATCCAGCGGATCCGCGTACCGTTTGATCTCCACCCGAACAGAAGGCGTCCGGGCCCTCGCCGGTAAAGAGAACCGTGCCGACGCTCGGATCTTCGCGCACGCTCATGAATGCGTCGATCAACTCCATCACCGTCTTGGGCCGAAAGGCGTTGCGCACCTCCGGGCGCGCGATCGTGATCTTCGCGATTCCGTCATCGCACTTTTCGAATCGTATGTCGGTGTAGTTCTTGACCGTCTTCCAGCTGATTGCGCTCATCTCGTCCTCGGTTGGTTCATGTCGTCCTCGGTTGGGTTTGGGGCGCCGCTTCTGCGGCGGAAAGCGGCGTCTTCTTCGAGACTTTCGCGTCTGCGAGAAAGCGACGTGCCAATTCCAGAAACGCCGCGGGATTGTCGGTGTGAGCCGAGTGCCCGGCCTCTGGCACGATTTCGACCCGCGCGTTCGGCAGCTCCTGGGACATTTGCACGGCGAGGGCCCGAAATTTCAGATCCTCCTCGCCGACCGCCAGGCAGATCGGGACAGCGATGCGCGCCAAAGCGCCGTGAACCGGCGGTTGCGCGCCGGCTCCCATGCCGCGCAGGCTCGCCGCGAGTCCGTGAGCGGAGTTCTCCAATCGCAGCTTTCGGGCTTCGGCGACGCCGCGCGCGCCCAGCCGCCGCTCATCCACCAAAAATGGTTGCGAAATCCAGAATTCGACGAACGCCTCGACGCCCTCGCGCTCGATACGTTCTGCGAGCGCCTCGTCATCGCGCGCGCGATCCATCCGCTGTTGGGGGTCGCGAAACCCGGCGCTCGCTCCCACCAAGAGCGCGGACGCTACCCGCGCGGGATGAGCGACACAGAACGCCAGCGCCACGCGTCCGCCCATCGAATATCCGATCAGATGAGCGTCGTGCACATCCAGTTCCTCGAGGACCGATGCGAGCTGCCCGACACACGCCGCCATCGAGTAGGCGGCGGCATCTCGGGGAGCGGCACTGCGCCCATGGCCGACGAGGTCGACAGAGAGCGTTCGATGGCGATCGCTCAATCCCCCTGCGACGCACGCCATCGCGCGCGCTGATCCGGTAAAGCCGTGAAGCAGGACAACCGGCGTTCCACTCCCCATTTCCGCTACGTGGAGCCGAACACCTCCCGCATCGATCATGTGCGACTGCAGTACACTCACGGATTCCTGGTCTTAGGAGCGAGCGCTTCGCCCACGCAGTCACGAGCGAGTGCTTCGCACACGCGGCGATCGATCTCCCGGTGGTGCGCCACGCTTCGATCGCGATCTACGGGAATCTCGACGACCGAGACACCCGGCGTCGCGAGAGCGCTCTTGAACGATGCGCGGAAGTGTTCCCAGGAGCTGGCTCGTGCAAAACCCGCCCCGAAGCCGGCGATGATGCCGCCCAGATCCGCTCCGTGCGGTGTCCGGAAGTGCGTTTCAAAAACCTCCGGTTTGACCCGATCTGCAACGGGAAGGTAGGAGAAGATTCCACCGCCGTCGTTGTCGAATACGACGACGGCGAGATTCAACGAATGGCGCCGCGCAGCCTGCAACGCACCCACATCGTGAAGAAGCGCGAGATCCCCGGTGAGGAGCACGACCGGCTGGGATTGTGATGCCGCGGCTCCGAGCGCGCTCGAGATCATGCCGTCGATACCGTTGGCACCGCGATTCGCCAGCACCCGCAGCGATCGATTGGAAACCGGGAGAAAGGCATCGAGGTCGCGCACGGGCATGCTGTTCGACACATAGACGATTGCGCCATCGGGCAGGGCCTCGGCGAGTTCGCGAATCGCGCGAGGCTCGAAGAGCTCGTCCTCATCCGCGACGAGGCTCTCGATGACGCCCGCCGTGCAACGCTCGGCGCGCAGAAGCAGCTGCACCCAAGGCGACTCGCCCGTCGAACGCGATACGCGCCCGATCAGCGCATTGCAAAGCGCGAGGGGGTCGACCTGGAGAAACTCCGAAGCCAGATGGCTCGGATCGTTCCAACCCGCCTCGGGATCGACAAGGATCAAATGCTCCGGCGCGTGCCCCTCGAGCCAGAGCCGCTGCGACTTGCTGATCGGCGTTCCGCCGAAACGCAGCACGACTTCGGGCTCGAGGTAGCGGGCGACCCGCTCATCCCGCAGGAAGAGATCCGAGTTCCCCAGCACGGGCGCACGTTGGTTATGCGCGCCGGATCGCAACTGCGAGGTCGGATCGGCGAGGATTGGCCAGCCCAGCTCCGACGCGAGATCTGCCAAAGCGGCGCAGAGCTCCGGTCCCGCGTCCATCGGACCGCAGGCAATTACACCGCGTTCGCACGAACGCGCGATCTCCACGAGCCGTTCGACATCTTTCGGCCGTGGATCATCAGCACCACGACAGACTCGGGTGTAGGGCCGGCTGCCGCGATCGATGGCGCCGATCTCCGACTCGGCTGCGATCGAGGTCGGCTCGAGCGGATCGGGAAATGGCAGATTGAGGTGGACGGGGCCCGCCGGAGGGCCGCAAGCTGTGGCGACCGCTCGGCATCCCACTTCGCGCGCGTATCTCAGCATTCGACGGTCGGCACCGGGCACAGCGATCTCGGCAAACCAACGCACGTGTGTGCCGTAGAGGCGGACCTGGTCGATCGTCTGCCCCGCGCCCCATTCGCGCAATTCGGGCGGCCGATCGGCGCTGAGTACGATCAACGGCACGTGGGCGTGGTAAGCCTCGATCACTGCTGGATAGAAGTTCGCCGCCGCCGTGCCGGATGTGCAGATGAGCGCGGCAGGCGCACGGGCCACCTTCGCGGCGCCGAGCGCAAAAAAACCCGCAGAGCGCTCGTCGATCTGCGACCAACAGCGGAGCGAAGTGTGCTGAGCGGCGGCAATCGCAAGGGCTGTGGAGCGCGACCCGGGGCAGATGCAGACCTCCCGCACACCGAAGCGAGCGAGTTCATCGACGAGCGCCGCGGCAAAAAGATGTGCCGGGTTCGCTCCGCGGTCCGGGACCGCGCTGGATTTCACCTCAGCGTGCAATTCAGATCTCCATCAGCGGGGCGAGCATGGCGCGCAGCTTGAGTCGCGTTTCCCGGAGTTCGGCTTCAGGGTCGGATCCGTCGACGATCCCCGCCCCGGCGAACAGCCGCGCTTCATTGCCTCGCAAAACGGCCGCGCGCAACGCGGCGTAGAATTCGCCGCCTCCTTCGGAGTCCGCAAACCCGATCGGACCGCTGTACCAACCGCGATCGAGATTCTCGTTGCGATTCAGCCAATCGAGAGCCGCCTCGCGCGGTGCGCCGGCGATCGCGGGCGTTGGATGGACCGAGCCCAACACCTCCAGGATCGATCGGCGCGCGCGCAAATGCCCCGTGATCGGCGTTTCGAGGTGTTGAATGTCCGGGAGGCGCATCAAGCGCGGTGACTCGCGAACTTCCAGCGCATCGCAATGCGGAGCGAGCGCATCGCAGAGCGCCCTCACCACGAACGCGTGCTCGCTCTGCTCCTTCTTGCTCTCTTGCAATTGACGACCGAACTCGAAGTCTTCCTCCGGGCTTCGACCACGTGGCGCGGAACCCGCCACCGAGGCCGTCTCGACCCGGCCGTCGACGAGGCGCACCAGGCACTCCGGTGTGGCACCCAGAAAGACGACGCCGGGCCGTGCAACGGCAAAGACCGCACAGCTGGGATGCGTCCGCCGCAACGTGTCCAACAGCGCGCACGGATCGTAATCGCCCTCTTCACGCAGCGAAATGGAGCGCGCCAGCACCACCTTCTCGAAACCGCCGTCGGCGATCTCGCGCAGGGCCGCCTCGACCTGGGCGCGGTATTCGGCGTGCGTTCGGTCTGCACACGCGTGATAGTCGGGAGGGCCGCCGGCTTCCGCGATCGGCGCGGTCGACGCATCGATCAAGCTGCGATTGGCCAGGGAGCGTCCGACTTCATCGAGGCCAGCGCGCAGTTCGTCGCAGATTTCCCGCGCGCGGGTTCCGGATTGGACGGGTTGGGTGGGCTGGACGGATCGGACGAGGGTGCACCAACTCCGCCCTTCTGCGACGGTAAGCGTGACCTCTGGCAGGACCAGGCGACTCGTCGGGAAATCTCGCCAATGCGGTTCGGTCGACGCAGCATTCGCAAACGCGAAGCCCCCGACGAGAAACGGCCCCGCTGCAGCTGGCGCGCCCTGCCCGAAGACGTGCAGGCGCGCAAAAAGGCGCTCGGCCCGCTCGGAAGCCTCCGCAAATCGCTCCTCTCCCTCCGCCTCGATCGCCCCAGCGCGACCGAACGCCGCGATCGAGCGCCCTTCTGCCGGTCGCTCCCAGTAGAAGCGGTCGGGCGCTTCGGAGGCTTCGAAGGCCGCCAGGGCATCGCAGGGGGAGATTTCCGCCTGCAGTGCAGCCCACTGTGGTTCGCCCGTTCGCACGGCAGCATCCAACGCAGCCTGCGCGGCAGCTGCTAAATCCGCACTGTGTTTCACACTCACGATTTCCTCCGGATCCCCGTCACGATCTGGGCAGCACCGAGAAACAAAGATCGGTGTTCGGCCTGTTCGAAACCCGCGTCTTCGAGCAGCGCGAGCAGTTCGCGCGTCGGGGGCAGGTAGACGGTCGATTTCGGGAGGTAGGCGTACGCGCTTCGATCCGAGAGCAGACCGCCCACCAGCGGGACGATGCGATCGAAATAGAGTGCGTGCGCGGCGCGGATCAGAGCGGGACGCGGTCGGTCCACCTCGATGAACGCCACGCGCCCGCCCGGCTCCAACACCCGCGCCATTTCGCGGAAAATCGCCGGTAGACTGACAAAATTGCGCAGCGCGAAGCCGCACGTCACGACGGTCGCCCACTCGTCGGGTAGCGGCAGTGCTTCACCGTCAGCCTGCAGGAGCGCGGTTTGAATGCCGCGGCGACGCGCTGCGCAGAGCATCTCGAACGCGAAATCCACGCCGACCACCTGCGCGCCGCGCGCTGTCGAGAGTTCGACCAGATCGCCAGTTCCACAGGCGAGGTCGACCACGCGATCCCCCCTGCCGACGCGTATCCGGTCCAACGCGTCGCGGCGCCAGCGCTGATCGAGACCGGCGCTCAGCAACCGATTGAGGCAGTCGTAGCGCGGAGCGATCCGATCGAACATCGCACGCACGCGCGCGCCCTTCTCTTCGAGCGGCGGCAGGGGATCTAACGCCACGTGATTTCGACGTCGAGTTGCGCGGATTCCGTCGCCGCCAACGCTTCCACCAGGGCGCCGTGCTCGTGTTTATCGCGGAATCGATCGAGTGCGCGAGCGACGAGTGTGCGCTGAAAGTGAAGAGCGACCAGGCGCGTGACCTGGGGCAGCAGTTCCCTGAAGATGCGGGTCACGCTCTCGCCATCGGCGTCAGCTCCGCGCTTGCGGATGCTCGTGTCGAAGAGATCGATCGCTGCGTCGCAGGCACCCTGGACGTTTTGCGCGTGACGGGTGGCGAGGTCCAACAATTCCTGAAGCGGGATGCCGGCCTCGAGAAGCATGAGACCGGCCCGAGCCATCCCGAGATCTGCTTCGACGAAGCGCGACTCACCGTCCACGACGACCGGCTCGAAAAGCCCGGCGCGCTCGGCTGCGAGGATCATCCCCTCCGGCATGCCCGACTCGGCGGCGAACGCTTCGCGGCTGAGCGTGCGCTCTCCGACACTCTCTTCGAGCAGCGCGGAGAGCAAGGGCTCTTCGGATTCACCGGCCGGCCGTTCGAGCACGCGCTGGATTTGAGAAAGCGAAAAGCCCTGTTGTTGGAGCGAGCGGATCCGCGTCAGACGCTCGAGGTGCAGGTCTGCGTAGACCGCGATGCGACCCTCGCGCCGGGGCGCCGGCAGCAGGCCGCGAGCCTGGTAGAAGCGCAGCGTGTCGACGGGCAGCTGCGCGGCTGCGGCGAGCCGCTCGACTCGATATTCCATGCGCACATTCTAAGAGTATTTACTCGTATCGACAAGTCATTTAAGATCAATAAGTTAGGGTTCCGGATTCGAATCTGGAGCGCTGGGAATTCAGCCGACGCCCACTGCGCGGCCGGCACGAGAGCGCGCGACCCGCGCGCCGCGCTCCACCCGGACCGCCAGAGGCAAGATCAGCAGCAGCGAGGCAACCGTCGAGCCCGCGATCACCGCCATCAACCAATCGCGGTCCATGTACTGAAGAATTCGACCCGCCATCCCGGGACCGACCGCATAACCGAAATTCATTGCAGCCGCGGACGCTACGGCAACGCGACCCTTGCGATCGAGCGCGGCGGCGATCCCGATCTGATACGGCGAAACAAAATAGAAACCCACACCCCAGAAGAACCCCCCCGCCAGCAGCGTCCCGGTACCTGCAGCACCGATGTAGAGCCAGCGGCCGAGGGCGCTGAGCAAGGTTCCCACGACGATCGGCAAGACCCGACCCAGCCGCACACCGAGAAGCGCCGCGATGCCTCCACCCACCAGACCCATCAGCGTGGCGAAAGCGAGTATCTGGCTCGCGAGCGTGGGATCGACTCCGGCCTCGATCGGAAGGTTGTAGGCGAAACTCCAAAGCGCCTGTTCGCCCGCGGAGTAGATAAACATCCCGGTAATGGCGATCAACGCCAGTAGACCGAACGGCTTCACGAATTCAGGCTCGGAGTCGCCGGGAGTGCCGGTCATCGCCCGGTCACCCCCAGTAGCCAGCCGGGCGCGCGCCGCATCGGGCTTTGGCGGAATCCAGAAGATGCACGGCAGGGCGGCAATGCAGAGCACGAGCAAGGCGCCGAAACCGAGTGGGTAATTTCCGCCTTCCACTACGCGGGGCAGCCCCACGGCGAGCAGTGCATAGAGCCCTCCTCCCATGGTCCAGATGATCGCGAAGATGCGCTCGGCGTCCTCCCGAGCAGCGATGGCCGCGTTGGCTCCAGAGATCGCAAGGCCCGACCCGACCCCGATCACGAGACGACCCGTGATCATCGCTGCATAGCTGACGCTGAACGCCGAGAGTACGAGACCCAGCGCAGCCACCAACATCCCAACCATGGCCAGCTTGCGGTGCGAAACGACCGGTACGTAGGGGGTGATCAGGGCCGAAGCCACCGCGAGCGCCAGCAGCTCGATCGTTCCGAGATCGCCCGCCTGGTGGTGGTCGAGGCCCGCGTCGATCATCGCCTGGACGATGATGGGTGCCGCCGCTGAGCCCAGATAGCCGATGCCCGAAGCCGCGGATGTCGCGAGGATAAAGCGGAATTCGCGCTTTACATAGAGGAGAAACCGATCCAGGCCCAACCAGAACTCCGGCATCGTCCGCGTGATCCCATTCTCCAGCGATGACGCTCGGCTTTGACACAAGCGTTCGCCGATTTCAGCTTCGCTGGGGAGCGGTTTCAGCCTCGACCGGAATGCGGAACACTATCCCCCGTCGACGGGATTTTCGCAACAAGCCGAAACGTCCAGGCCACAGGCAGATGCCTCGCTCGGTCGCTCATTTTGACCGATCGCGATCACTCGAACACCGGCGTTTTGCGCCGTTCGATTCGCACGGCCACGAAGGCCTTGGTGAAGCCGAAGAAACGCTCCCGGTGAATCTCACAGTCCGGAAACAACTCTCGGAAAGTCGCGTAGTCGAGCAACCGCAACTCTCCGAGCATTCGATCCACCGACGCCCGCGACGGGCGGGTGATCCAACCCCAGAGCGTAAAATTCCGGACGAGGCGGCGCTGCCAGGAGAGCGGAAGAAAGTGGATGAACGGCGTGAGGAGGTGCGGCTCGAAGAAAAAACTTCGGGCCGGCGTCTGCACCCACAGCTGCCGGCCGACCCTTCGCAGCTCCTTCGCAAAGGCGCGCTGTGCATCGAGGGATCCGACGTGCTCGAGTACCGAATTCGAGAACGCGATGTCGAAGCTCCGGTCGGGAAAATCCAGCCGCGTTCCGGATCCCTGAACCAGCGTGTAGTGGGCGCCGAGCCCGTCGGCTGCCAGTGGTTCGCTGTTGAGCAGCGTGATTGGGAACCTCGCGCCGATCTGCTCCCAGTTGTAGGGCGTGCCGCCGACATCGAGCACCGTGGTCTCGGCACTGGGCCGAAACGTCTCCACGAAACGATTCATACGGCGTCTCCGAAATCCTCGGATCAGAAGTTCGTAGACGCGGTGCACATTCACGGATCGGAATCTCCCCCGGTCGACGGGGATGCAGCGGGCGATGTGTAGTCGATCGATAGAATCTCCAGATCGACATTCCCGTTGGGTCGCGTCCAGATCACCCGATCGTCGACCCGGGCGCCCAGCAGGGCATTCGCGAGCGGGGAGACCCAGCTGACCTTGCCGACGGCGGCATCGGCTTCGTCCTCGCCGACAATCGCGAAGACACGCGCCTCTCCATCGGCGTCGCACACGCGCACCGTGGCGCCAAACGCCACCTCGTCGCGCGGCTGTTCGTCGGGATTCACGAGAATGGCGCAACCGATGCGCGCACCCAGGTAGCGAGCGTTGCGATCGATCCGACGCAGGGCCGCCTCGTGGCGCATCGCGTCACCGTCGTCGGACAACGCCGACCGTTCGGCCAGAAGGTTCGCGATGCGGTGCTCGAGAGCGGCGAGACCCTGCGAGGTCACATAGTTCGGAAACGGGCTCTGCGGTCGCTCGGGAAGCTCGGCCTGCGCTTCGCTCTGAAGATCCTCGTTGACGAAAGCTCGACTCACGGATGTCTCTCCACCGCGACGTGGCGTAGGCGCTTCAGGGGCCTCCCGCGAATGCGAATCTCCCTGTTGATCGCGGAATCAGCTTCTCAGCTCAAACAGCGCGTCTGTATTCTCGTAGCGCTCGTAGGCATTCGCGACCACATCAGCCGGGACGTCCCAGACCAGCTTGGCGGGTCCGATCGCGTCCTGTTTCATGCAGTCGGGCATCACGTCATCGCCCGGACCGAAGCCAGCGCGCCGATTGAACTCCCATTCATCCTGCAGAATCTGCCAACCCATGTCGGCGATCCGCTCACGCGTCATCTCTTCGCCGAAGTACTCGCCGTAGAAGCCGCGAACATCGTCGAGATTGATCATCATGAAGGAACAGAAGCCCGACGAATCCACCACGGCGTTTACGATTTGCGCGCGCTGCGAGGCCTCCGCCATCTCCTCCTGCGGCTGCCCGGGCTCGACGATGAGCCCCGCCGTGTGATCGGCTCCCATCGCGCTCGTGCAATAGGTAATTCCCGAAGCCTTGAGGGGGCGGGGATCCCACGCGGGCATCGCTTGGCCTTTGACGACCGGAACCCGGTGATGCTTGCGCTTCCTGCCAATCGACGCAGCGCCATTTCCGATCGCCCGACCGAGTTCGGTTCCGTCCGCGATTTCGCGCAGAATCCGCTTGGCGCCCTCCGCGTCGCCAAATTCCATGCCGCCGGAGTCCATGTAGACCGCGATCGCGGCACCGGTCTCGATCGTGTCGAGGCCGATCTCGTCGCAGAGGCGATCCAGGTCGGCGACATCCTCCCAATTCGGAATGCCGCAATTGGCGCCGAGCAACGTGAGCGTCTCGAATTCGAGCGCGGAGGTCTTGTAGTTGCCATCCTTGTCGTGAACGACGTTGCTGCACCTCACGATGCAACCCGTCATGCAGTTGTGCATGCCGCCGCCGCGCTCTTCGAAGCTCTCCACGATGCGCATCCCGTCGAGCGTCTCGACGTCGGGAGAACGCCCCTCGACCCGATTCTTGTACGGAAAGGTGTAGAGCGCGTCCGCTTCGACACATCCCACGCTCGTGCCCCACTTGGGAAACGGTTCTTTCGCGGGGCCGGCGAGATAATACTTCGTGTACTTCTTGCAGATTGCCCCGAACTCCTTCCTGTTTACGGGCTTTCGGGCGGGTCGTTTGCCCGCGTCGATCGAGACGTACTTGAGCCCCTTGCTTCCCATCACGGCACCGAGGCCGCCGCGCCCCGCGTGGCGGGCGGGGTTGCGCGCCTTCTCCTGGTCGGTGCACGCGACCGACGCACCCGCGAGGCGCATCTCACCCGCGGGTCCGATCGAAATGAACGAAGCCGTCTCGGAGTAACTCTTGGCGAGATCTTCGATCAGCGCGTAGTTCCACTTTCCCTTGTGCTCATCCGCGCGAACGACCGCCGCGCTATCGGCGCCGATCTCCAGCGCGTAGCGCCGCTCGGGATCCGCGGGCTGCCCGGTCACCACGACCACCCGAAAGCCGAGCTTCATGAGATCCTGGCCCGGGTTGCCTCCGGCGTTCGCCTCTTTGATGCCTCCGGTGAGCGGGCTCTTGCCACCGATCGAGATCCGGCCCGAAGTCGGCGCGGCGGTTCCCGAAAGGACACCGGGCGCCAGTACGAGCACATTGTCGGGACCGAGCGGATCGCAGCTGGGGTCGCACTCTTCGAGCAGGATCCGCGCCGAGAGGCCGCGCCCGCCGAGGAGCCTCCAGTTCTCCGGAAACGCCTCGATGGTCGCGGTCTGCTGCGTCATATCGACGCGAATCATTCGATCGCCGGTCGGATCGCTCATGATCTCTCTCCTCTATCTCGATGGACGCGACTGCCCCGCTCGAACACCCGTCCGGACAATGACACCGACCCCTCCGGGAGTCGACGCCTACCCTCCCGCAACGGCCGCGAGGATCTCGATTCGATCATTTTCGGTGACCTCCGTGTCGCCCGCCGCGCGGTCCAACTCTTCACCGTTTACGAATACCGTCGCGAAGAGCCGGACCTTGCCATTGGCTTCGAAAACGAGTTCGCCAAAGCCAGGGTGCCGCGCGTCGACCGCGTCGATGCACTCCCGCACCGTTGCCCCGGCGACCTCGACCAGGCGCTCTCCGTTCGTCGGCCCCCGATAGCGGGGCGGGATGTGCACCTCGGGCATGCTTCTCCAGGGCGAATCAGGGGTTCCGGGGCGCGATTATAGCCGAACACGGCTGGCGGGCTCTTGGGGATCGCCAAGGCCCGGAGATCCGGCCGCTTGCGGCAGGGGCTCGCTTTCGAAAAGGTTCGGTACACTCGCGCGACGCTCTGGGGTGGGCGGGTTGGTCGGTTCCAATTCCAGCACCTCGATTTTCGATCGCCCCACAGCGAGCCGGTGGCTGAGGAGATCCAGAATGCCTGTACCCGTTTCGCAGATGGCGACGGTGGCTCTGTACGTGGCCAAGCAAAAGCTGCAGCGCCGCAAGCGCTACCCGCTGGCGCTGATGCTCGAGCCACTCTACCGCTGCAATCTCGCCTGCGCGGGCTGCGGGAAGATCCAGTACCCGTCGAATATCCTGAAGACCCAGCTCTCCTATGAAGAGTGCATGAGGGCCGTCGATGAATGCCCGGCCCCCGTCGTCAGCATCCCGGGCGGCGAGCCCCTCATGCACCCGGAAATCGACCGAATCGTCCGCGGATTGATCGAGCGCAAGAAGTACATCTACCTCTGCACGAACGCACTCCTCCTCGAAGAGAAACTCGACCTCTTCAAACCCAGCAAATACTTGAGCTTCAGTGTCCACATGGACGGCCTCGAAAAAGAGCACGATCTCTCGGTCTGCCGGGATGGGACGTTCAAGATCGCGCGGGCCGCGATCGAGAAGGCCATCCGTCGCGGATTTCGAGTCACGACCAACACCACGCTCTTCGACGGGGCGGATCCGAAGCGAACGCAGGAGTTCTTCGACGAAATGACAGAGCTCGGCGTCGAGGGCATGATGGTGTCGCCAGGCTACAGCTATCAAAAGGCCCCCGACCAGGGACACTTCCTCGCACGCGAGCGGACCAAGGAACTCTTCCGGAAGATCTTCTACGGGAACAACGGCCGCTGGCGGTTCAACCAGTCGGCGCTCTTCCTCGAATTCCTGGCCGGCGGACGGGACTACGATTGCACGCCGTGGGGCAATCCGACCTACAGCGTCTTCGGCTGGCAAAGACCCTGCTACCTGCTCCAGGATGGATACGCGGATAGCTTCCAGGACTTGATGGAAGAAACCCAGTGGGAGAATTACGGACCCAGGAGCGGGAATCCCCACTGTCGAGACTGCATGGTCCACAGCGGTTTCGAAGCCAGCGCCGTCGAAGAGATCTTCTCCTCGCTTCGCGGTCTGACGGCGACGATCAAAGCGGCCTTCGTCGGTCCGGCCATCCCCAAACCCCAGGGCGATCCCGCATCGCTGCTGCAAATCACCACGGAACCGGAGAGCGCTCCCGCAGACGAAACCGAAGAGAGTGGGCCGATCCAGGGCTGGTCGGCTCCCGCGAGCCCGGAGTCGCTTCGCGTGGCGTTCGAATACCGCGGCGACGTGACCCTGCACCTCGAGGATGACAGCCGCGTCGACGGCTACCTCTCCAATCTCAGCGGCGACACGCTCCGCCTATGGTGTCGCGGTGAAACCGCGCAGCTCGAGATTCCGATCCGACAGGTGAAGCACGTCGAACTTTCCGGGCGGGACACGGCATCGGGGAAGAGCTGGCAGACCTGGATGAAGAAACAGGAAGCCGCCCAGCGAGAGGCGGCCGAAGCGGCAGCTACCGCCTAGCGCGCGTCCGATCGAATCGGTCGGTCAGTGACCTCCGGGCGGAGCAACCAGGGGTACGACGCCCAGGTCGCGCAGGTGCTGCTCGGCGCGCTCGCTGTGGAGGTGGAACTCCTGCCTCCTGGACAGGTCGAGTACGCGCAGCCAGGTATGCACCGCGTCCTGCTGGCTGTCACCGCGCGCCTCGAAGGCGAGCGCGAGATTGCTCCAGGTAGAGACGGCACCGGGATCGCGATTCAACGATCGGCCGAAGTATTCGATCGCTGCATCCCACTGCTCCAGCCGCGCGAATCGATCCCCGAGCCGGTAGTAGGCCATCGCGAGGTTTTCCCGGCTGAGAGGCAGGTGCACCAACCACACGGCAATTCCAATACCGACGAGCCCTGTCGCGAAAGCGCGAACCCGGCGGCTTCGTACTCGATCCCAGAGCCAGCACGCTGCGGCCGAAGCGAAGAGAATCAGCACCGGTACCGCCGATATTCGATCGCGCGAAAGCACGGAGAAGATCAGGCTCTCCGCCAGGTGAACGGCGACGACCGCGTACAGCAGATAGAGCCGACGCCACTCGCGCGCAGCAAGGCTCATGCCGAGCAGCGCGAGGGGCGCCGCCACGCCAAAGCCGATCAGCGGAATCCGCCGCACCCAAGAGAACGCCCGTTCGGCCGTCGGAGAACGTTCGTCCCACAGCTCGGCTGCGTTCCAGAACAAACCGAACTTGCGGATTTCGTGACGCAGCCACTGGCCGGGGCGTGTCGAGATGTACTCGAAAGTTTCACGCGCCCAGAATGCCGAAATCTCCGAGGGCCTTAGTTTTCGTCCGCTGACCTGCTCGGCAACTTCCGCAAAAAGCTGCCGCCGTTCGACAGGAGCATCTGCGATCACGCGCGAGTAGCGACGCGGCATGCCGTAGCTGCCTTTCGCGTGCGGATGGTTGCCCGCGTATAGGGAGATCCCGCCGCCCGCGTTGACGAGCGTAAATTCGTCCGCGACTGCGTAATTGCGTAGCGAGACGGGAAGGATCACCGCCGCCGCTCCCGCCAATAACAGCGCACCCCAAACAGCGCGCCGGGAGGCGCTCGAATGCCTGGAGAGCGCCGGCCAGACCAGCAGGAACGGAGTGAACAACAGCAGGGCTTGCCGCCCGAGCGCACAGAGGCCCAAGGCGACGCCAGCGCCGAACCATCGAGCCGCGCGGGGCGACTCGTGGGCCCGCAGCGCCGCGAGCACCAGCAGTAGCACGAGCGGAACCAGCAGGTTCGCGGTCACGAGCATTCCGCTGTAGAAAATCGACATCGAATCGGCGGCGTACAGTGCACCGGCAATCAGCGCCACGCGTCGATCGAATAGCCGCCGACCCACCGCCACAATCAGCACGCAGCTGAGCGCGCCGATCAGATTGTTCGCGATCATCGCAACGACTGCGCCGGATCCGAACACCACGTAGAGCAGGCCCAGAAAATACGCGTAGAGGGGCGCGCGAACGAAGGCGCCCTCCCCCAGCCAGCCGCCAGCCGCAATTTCGATCGCCCATTGGTGATAGAGGCGCGCGTCGGTCGTCGGAAACTCGAAGAAGGGATCGTGGAGACTGATCTCTCGGAGGTGCAAGAGGCGCAGTGTGAGGGCGAGTGCGAAGATCACCCCCGCACCGACCTTCTCCCCGCGCGACCAGGCTGTCCGCACCGACGACACTAACTGGGCGAGCGCCCCGCGACCCCAACCGGTAGAGCGCCCGCGCCATCCGGGCCCGACTGTTGGGCGCGGTGGGTGAAATAGGCGGCGATGCGACCCTCGAGACGCGCAAAGCCCAGGTAGACCACGGGGATCACGAAAATGGTGAAGAGCGTTGCGAACGCCATGCCCCCCACCACAGCGACGCCCAGAGGTGCGCGCGCCTCGCCGCCAGCGCCCAATCCGATTGCGATTGGCAGGATTCCCGCGATCGTCGAGAGCGCGGTCATCATCACGGGGCGAAAGCGGATACGCGCGGCGCTCGAAACCGCCTCGAACGGTTCGGCCCCCCGTTCGCGCAGCCGGTTGGCAAATTCTACGATCAGAATCGAATTCTTGGTGACGAGGCCCACCAACATGACCAGCCCGATCTGACTGAAGAGATTCAACGTGTGTCCGGTCAGCTGAAGCGCCAACAGCGCACCGGTAAACGACAGCGCCACCGCCACGAGGATCGTCGCGGGATCCACGAAGCTCTCAAATTGTGCGGCGAGCACCAGATAGACCATCACCACGGCGAGCAGGTAGGCGAAGACCAGCGCGCTTCCCGATTCGTAGAAGCGCTCGGACAATCCCGAAAATCTGACGCGGTAGCCCGAGTCTGTGGGAATCACCTCACTGGTGATCGCGCGTATCCGATCCAGCGTCGCTCCGAGGGGCACGCCCGCAAGCAGGTGGCCCGAGATCTCCGCCGCGCGCTGCCTGTCATAGTGGGGCAGGCCCGGCGAGGTAACCGTTTCTTCGATGGATACGACCGAAGCGAGCGGGACCATGATGCCCGACTGCGACCGCACCGAGAGGCCGTACAGATCGGTGGGATTCGCGCGCTCGGAGCGATCGATTTGCGCGATCACCTCGTAGGTTTCGCCGTGTAGTTTGAAGGTCGAGAGCTTCAATCCGCCCAGCAGTACCTGCAGCGTCGACGCCACATCACGAACCGATACGCCCAGATCACTCGCCTGTTCGCGATCCACGTGAACGACCAACTGGGGTTTGTCGAGTTTGAGATCGCTCCACAGATTCACGAGTCCGGGGATTTCGCGAGAGCGCCGTACGATTTCGTCCGCATAGGCGGCGACCTTTGCAATTTCGGGCCCCGTTACGACAAGCGAAACGGGCGCCGCATCCCAATCGATACTGAGTGTGGGTTCGTTCCTCGGGAAGACTTCGATTCCCGGGTTCGTCGAGAACTGGTAAACAAGGGCGTCGACGATTTCCTGTTGGCTCCGCTCGCGTTCGTCTTGGGGAACCAGACTGGAAAATATGATCGCTTCATTTACGGCCGCCGGACCCGCCCAGCCCGGCGCGATGATCGCCACCGATGCGTAGATTTCGGGAATCTCGAGTAGCGCCTGCTCGACCATCATGTGATAGCGATCGGTGTATTCCAACGTACTGCCCTGGGGTGCGGTCGAGGAGATCATCAGGCTGCCCCGATCCGAAACGGGCACGAACTCCCGATCGATCACAGAAAACAGCAGCCATCCCAGAGCGATCCACGCGACGCCAACAGCAGCGACGAGCGCTTGGTTCCCCAACGAGACACCCAGCGCCCACGCGTAGACGCCTCGCAGCCGATCCACCGCATGACCGAGCCAGGCTGAAGCTCCCGAATCCCGGGCATCCGTCCGCAGTACGCGCGCGCAGAGTGCGGGCGCCAGCGTGAGTGCGACGAATCCCGAGATGGCGACCGCGGCGGCCACCGTGATGCCAAATTCCCGAAACAGATGGCCCGTGGTGCCGGTCAGAAAAGCCAAAGGCAAGAAGACGGCGATCACCGAGACGCTTGCGGCCACCACTGCGAAGGAGATTTCAGCCATGCCGCGCCGGGTCGCCTCCAGGCGAGGCGTTCCCTCCTCGATCCAGCGGCTCACGTTTTCGAGCACCACGATGGCATCGTCCACCACCAGGCCGATCGCGAGCGTGAGGCCCATCAGCGTGAGGATATTGATCGAATAACCAAAGAAGTAGAGCACCGCGAAGGTGCCGACGATCGAAATCGGTATCGCGACGGCCGGAATGATCGTCGCTCGCAGCGAGCGAAGAAAGATGAAGATCACGACCAGGACGAGGCCGATCGCGTAGAAGATGGTCAGGGTCACGTCGTGAATGGACTCTTCGATGAAGATACTGCCGTCCCAGACAACCCCGAAATTCACGCCTTCGGGCAGCCCGGCTTGAATGAGCCTGACCTCTTCCTTGACCGCGCGCGCGACATCGAGCGTATTGGCCTTCGACTGCTTGACGACTCCCATCGCGATGCCGACTTCACCGTTGACGCGGACCAGCGAGCGCTCGCTCTGCGCGCCCACGATCGCCTCTCCCACATCGCGAATCCGCACGGGTTCACCATCGAAATTTGCAATCACGAGGGAGCCGTATTCTTCGGCGGTGTGAAGCTCACCGGGCGTCCGCACGCTGAACTCCTGATCCAGGCTCTCCACCCGGCCCGACGGGATATCAACATTGCTCTGCCGCAACGCCTCGGCGACATCCGCGATGACGAGCCCGCGCGCGGTGAGGCGGTGGTGATCGATCCAGAGGCGGATCGCCAGGCGGCGCTCTCCCACGATGTACAATCTCGCCACACCGGGAAGCCTCGTGAGTCGGTCCTTGATCTGGGTCTCGACCAATGTCGTCAGTTCGATCTGGTCGAGCCCCCCACCGTTCAGGTTCATCCAGATCAGTCCGCCCCCGCTCGAGTCCGCCTTCGAGACGATCGGAGCCTTGACCTCGTCGGGTAGCTCGCTCCGGACGCGAGCGACCCGGTCCCGCACATCGGATGCGGCCACGTCGAGATCGCGAGACAGTTCGAACTCCAGGGTGATGCTGGAGGTTTCCTCGCGACTCACCGAGGTGATGTGCCGAATCCCCTGGATGCTGACGAGCTCATCTTCGAGCACCTGGGTGACTGAGGTTTCCATCACCTCGGGCGCCGCTCCGGGCAGCACCGTCAGGACGGATACGATCGGGCTGTCGATGTCCGGAAGTTCTCGGTAGGGCAGACGCCCGAGCGCGATGATCCCGAAGACGAGGATCACGAGTGACATCACGATCGAAAGTACCGGCCGGTCGATGCAGATCTGGGATAGGCGCATCAGGGCGGCCCGGACGCTACGGGGACGCCGCCGTACGACTCGACGCCACCACCCTCGTAGACCTTGTGGGTCCCGCTCGTCACGATCGTATCCCCGCTGGTGAGTCCGGCCAGGATGATCACCTGACCCTCACGGCGCGTACCGAGTTCGACGGAGACCCGCTCCGCTAGATCTTCAGCAGTCACCCGCCATACGTAGGGGCCGATCGCGTCGTTGGCGATCGCCGACTCGGGAACGAGCAGGGCTTGCTCCGTGCGCTCGACCTCGAGTTCGACACGCGCAAACATCCCGGGTCGCAGGCGTCCGTCGGAATTGGGCAGCCACGCCTTCAGCGCGAGTCGGCGGCTTGCCGGGTCGAGGGATGGCGAGATGAAGTAGACCAGGCCTTCGAAGCGCTCGCCCGGGTACGCGGCCACCCGCGCTGCCACCACGAGGCCTGGCTGCGCCAGTGCGATCGCGTTTTCGGGAAGTGAGAACTGCAACTGCAGGCGATCTACGGCGTCGATCTGGACCAGCGCATCATCGGAGTCGACGCGATCTCCAGGCGAGACATGGCGCGCACCTAGAGCGCCGTCGAACGGCGCGCGAATTTGCGTCCGATCGAGGTTGATTCGCGCGAGATCCACCACGGCTTCGGCGGCCGCTACCGCGGCTCG
Organism: Myxococcales bacterium; assembly: GCA_022561775.1. Classification (GTDB taxonomy): domain Bacteria; phylum Myxococcota_A; class UBA9160; order UBA9160; family SMWR01; genus JACZVU01. The sequence goes on from JADFQO010000005.1 coordinate 63,996, forward strand.
CGCCTGGGTCAGCTCCGAAGCCGCCGAGACCTTGACCTTCGAAAGCCTTTCGGTGCGCTGGAAGACATCGACAACGAGCGCCCGATTCGCTTCCGCTTCTCGCAACGCCGCGCGCTGTTCGCCCGAATGAAGGATGAAGAGCGCTTCGCCGGCCGCTACACGCTGCCCTTCCTGGAATTCGACGGACTTCACGACACCCGCGATCTCGGGTCGGAGAACCACCGACTCCGCGGCCGCGAGCTGACCGACGACCTCGACGCGTTCGGAAAACAGGCGCGACTCGATACGGGTGGTTTCGACGACGCTCGGCGGTGGACCGTCCGGGGACTCCAATGCATCGGAGCTGCAGCTCGCCGCCAGCAGCGCAGACAGCGCGAGCATCGAGCAAAGCCACTGTCTGACCAGAGATCCGACCATCCCCCATGCTATCACGGGTCTGGAACGAGGGGGTTCCGGAAGTACGGATCGCCGCCTCGGACGAGAAGCATCACGGGTATACTCGCGCCGTTTCGAATGGAAACCCGATGAATCCCAATCTCGCGTTCTGGACCGCCGTGCTGGTAGATCTGCTCGCCATCGTCGCGCTGGTTGCGATCGGGATCCGAAGCATTCGACGGGGCAATCTGTCCCGCCACCGCCGCTGTATGAAAAGCTCGGCGGCTCTCGTCGCTTGCTTCTTCGGCATCTATCCACTCAAGCTGCTCTGGCTCGGCCGCGAGCGGCTTCCCGAATGGAGCGGACAGGCTGTCGCAATTCTGCGGATCCACGAATTCTGCGTGTTCGCGATGCTCGTCGGTGGACTGATCGCACTGATTCTGAGCCAGAAGATGCACCGCAAGCGGAATCAGCTGACCCATCTTCCCGACGCTCCACTCGCTTCGAGCCGCATTCTCCGGAGACATCGCCAGGCGGGCTGGACCGCCGCGATCGGAGCTGGACTGGCCTTTCTCACCGCGGCTACCGTGCTCGTGGGAATGTACCGGCGGGCGGGCGGTCACTGACCATCCGCCGCGTTCGCTCGAACCGCCCACGCGGTATGATGCCCGCATGCCTCGAACCCACAGCGGCCGATCCGTTGCTCACTCCATCTGCGCGTACTTCGCGCTGCTCTCGATCAGCGCTTGCGCGACGGCTCCGCCGCCCACTGCGCCGACCGCCCTCATCGAGGAAGGCCGGCGCCCCGAACGCGTCGTCCTGATCACGATCGACACGCTGCGCGCGGACTACGTGGGATGCTATGGCTCGAAATCGTCGCGCACCCCCACCCTCGATCGACTGGCGGCCAACGGAGTGCGCTTCGCGACCGCCATTTCGCCCACGCCGATGACGATGCCCTCGCACACCTCGCTCATGACGGGACTCGATCCGACTCTGCACGGCGTTCACAGCAACGCGAAGTTTCGCCTCAACGATGGGATTCCGACGCTCGCGGCGCAATTTCAGGCCCACGGTTTTGCAACCGCGGCTTTCCTCTCATCCGTCGTGCTCGACCGGCGCTATGGACTGGCCCGCGGCTTCGACGTGTATGACGACCGCATGGGGTTTCGCCGCAACATCGAAGCCGCGACGGGCGGTTACGCGGAGCGGACCGCAGACCAGGTGGTGGATGCGACGCTCCAGTGGCTGAAATCCGCACCGAGCCGCTTCTTCCTATGGGTCCACTTCTACGACCCCCACGGAAGCTATGATCCTCCGAGGGGCTTTCGTCCCAGGCAGACAGCCACAACAGCCAAGCCCGAAGAAGTCGGAACCATCGAATACGCGAAGCAGGTCTTTCCTCCGCTATACGCCGGGGAAATCTATTTCGCGGATACGGAACTCGGCCGACTCCTCCGCGTCTTGAACCGAAAGTTCGCCGATCACCGCACCCTCCTCGTCGTCACCAGCGACCACGGCGAAAGCCTGGGCGAGCACGGCGAACTCACCCACACCCTCACCGCCTACGACGCAACGCAGAAGGTTCCGCTGCTGATGAAGGGCCCCGGTGTACCGCGCGGCCGCGTCGTTGACGCGCAGGTCCGGCTGGTCGACGTGGCACCGACCATCCTGAGCCTGTCCGGGCTCCCCGCGATCGAGCGCACCACGGGCCAGGATCTGGGGCCGTGGATGAGGGGGGAACGCGAGGATGGACTCGAAGCCTACGTCGAAACCCTCGAGACCTATCTCGCCTACGGCTGGAGCCCAGTACTCGGGCTGAGGAAGGACGGGTACAAATACCTGCGGACCGTCCGCCCCGAACTCTACGCGCTGGACACGGACCCACACGAACTGAACGACCTGGCAGCGCGCCTGCCTGCGAAGTTGAAAGCGTTCGACGCGGCGCTGGAAGCACACCTCGCTGACGCGCTGGCCGTCGTTCCCAACGCGGTCACTCCACCCGAAGAGATCGCGCTACTCGAAAGCCTGGGGTACGTGGTTCGCGACTCGGACGGTGGCGAACACCCTCTGGGATGGGTCGGCGGCGCGGACCCGAAAGACGTGCTCGGCACCTTCATCAAGATTCTCGAGGCGCGTTCGAAACTGACAACGGGTGATATCGAGGGCGCCCGCCAAATCCTCGATTCGGAGCCCGAGGCAGGCGGTTGGATTGCCCACGCCCGGGCTGAAATCGAACTCGAATTTGGCGACGCCGAACTGGCCGAGCGATTGGCTCGCGAAGTCATCGCCGCCCAACCCCACCACGCCGAGGGTTACCTGGTCCTCGGCCAAGCGCTCGAGTTGCAGGGACACACCCAAGACGCAGTCGCAGCCTACGAAGAGGCGGCTCGCATCAACCCCAACGAGACCGCCTCGCTGGTCGCACTCGCGCAGATCTCCGAAGCCACTGGCCAATTGGACGCCGCAGAACGCCGCTATCGAGAGGCGCTCGACTCCAATGCCCCGAGCGCCGACGCAGCCCTGAGACTGGCTGCACTCTATTACGATCGCGGGCTCTCATCGGATGCCCACGCCACACTCTCGGAAACCGGCCTGCTAGACGCGGCTGGGCTCGATGCGTTGATCCGCCTCATCCGAGCCGAGGCCAAGGCGGGTTATCGCGCCGATGCGCTCGATCGCCTCGAGCGCGCCCTCAAACGCAACGAGAATGAGGAACTCGAAGCCGTCTACGCGGAACTCGGCGGACGGAGCGAGAACTGAGCACCGGCACCCATCGACGGTGCCGTAGGCGAGGAGGACGAGCGTGATCGCCGAAACCATCGGCCTGCTCTTGGCGGGATTCTTCTTCTGGGGGCTGCTCGAGTATACGATCCACGGCCCGCTGTCCCACCGCTGGAAGACGTTCGCCTCGCCTCTGCACGCAAATCACCACCGCAGCCCTCGAAACGTCTTTACTTCTCCGATCGCAGTCCTGCCGATCACGCTGCTCTTGTTCGGCGCGACAACGCTCGTCGCGAGCCCCCTTCAAGCGAGTTTCTTCGTCGGCGGAGCGCTCGCCGGCTTCTGCCGCTACGAATGGATGCATTGGCGCTTCCACTTCCGCGCGCCTCGCAGCAAACGCGAACGCCTGCTCCGCAGCCACCACCTCGCACACCACTTCTGCAACTCGCGGGTCTACCACGGGGTCTCGACTCGCCTCTGGGATCGGGTCTTCGGCACCCTCCCGGCGAATTGGAAGGAAGACTACGCGCGGGTCGCGGACTGTGCTCCGCTCACGGGCGAAAGCAACTTCGTCGAAATCTGGAATCCCAGGACGAGTCTGGCGCACCTACGGCGGACGATGGATCGAGGACCGTAGTCGCTCTGCGGTAGGGTTCTGCCTGCGTCAGCACGCGCGGGAAATATTGTCGGTCAGAGCGTCCTTCCCTGGAGCAACATCTTCTGCCCGTCGGGAAAGTACACCTGGATCTTCGACGGGCTCATGATGCGCTCGATGACGCCGGTCCCGAACGACTGGTGATCGATGCGATCTCCGACTGCGTAGATTTCACTCGTCTGGTACGGGCGGATCGGGCGAGACAGATCGGGCTCCACCATGGGACCCACGGGTTCCGGCGCGACGTTCTTTCGGGATGCGCGCTTGGCGGGCTTCATCTGTTTCTCTGCATCGGTCAGGCGGTGCCGATGTTGTGAGCCGCACTGCGCGCACTCCACCTTCCCGATGCGCCCGTTGGTGATCGACATGATCACGTGGGCGCCGTCGCCGCACTTCTGGCATTTGTTTTGAATATCTGCGCCGACTTCTCTTTTGGCTGCCATTCCAGTGATCCCCACCAGTGACCCCCACGCGAGGTAGACGCTCGCTTGCCACGAGCACTTCGATCGATTTCGGATAGCCTAACGCTCTCAGAAACGCGCAGCCACTCGAACTCACCCGGGCTTCGCCGCAAAAATTTCGCGACGGCGCAAAGCGCCGCAGCGCGCCGCGCGGACTCACCCCGGGGGGCCGTCCATTCCCGATCGATCGAACCAATCGGCCAAAACGGCGCGATTCGCATTCACCCCGAGCGCTGCAACCGGAAATTGTACCGGAAACGCGGCGACGCCATTCGCGTTAGACTCTCCGCCAGATCGAGGGGGGCACACCCAATGCGCGCCGCATTATCCCTCACAGCCGCCTTCACGATCGGGAGCATCGCGATCTGGCTGCCGGCCTGCGCGGGAAAATCGGAGCACGGGCCCACGATTCTCGCGGGAATCGAACCGGCCACGAACGAGGTGCAAACCCGAATTTCGGATCCCCGACCCCGAGCCTTCGACGCCGAAGGTCGGATCCTCCTACCGTATCGCGGCCCTGGCAAGGGTGGCGTCGCGTACCGTCTCACACTCGAGGTCGAAGGCGAACGAGCGGCCCGCAAATCATCCGACAACAAGCGGCAACCGCCCGTTCGCGAGTCGCGCGCGCTGGAGGTCGATTTCAGGAAGCTTCCCGTCGAAGGCACCGATTCCAGAAACGACGTGTTTCTAGTCGGGCTCGACGCACTCCGCTACACACAAAAACAGCAAAACCCTACGGCCAGTCGCGAAATCGAACTCGCAGACGACCGATTGCGGATTGCGATCAACGGTGAGACGTCGATCGACAACCGAGGCACTCGAGTCATTGGGCCTCTCGCACCGCGCATTTTCCTGGGCCGCATTTTCGGCGTGATCAGCCACGACCCGAGTGGCAATCCCACCAAGCTATCGAGTCGAGGGGTTCCTGCCGCACGTCAATTCATGAACGAAATCCCGATCCTCGGAGCCATTGCATACGCGATGGTGTCCCTCCCGCAAGATCCGATCGGCCCGGGTTCCAGCTGGACCGGTGTTCGCATTCCGCCCAGCCGCTCCGGCGAACTCGGTCTGAGCTTGACGGTCGACTACTCGTTGGCGGGCTTCGAGATCTTTGAAGGCGTTCCCTGCGCGATGATCGTGCTCGACGCCCACATCAGCGAAAACGGGGTCACCAGCGTCACGGGGCACCCATTCGATCAAGTTCAGGCGACTCTCAACGGAACGGCCTGGGTCGAACTGGAAAATTCGCTCGTTCGTCGAGTCGTTCTCAGCGACCAGATCAGAGCCCGTTGGGTAGACCCGGGCGATCCCAGAAAGACCACGGAGCGCCGTATCCAACACGCGAGCAAATTGGTGTTGGCGCTACGCGATCCCGCTTCGAGATCCAACAAGTGGTCCGACAAGACGCCCCGATTCGATTAATCGCTGAGCGGAGGCCGCTCAGGTGCCCTCGCTTTCGTCGCGAAAGATCTCTCGCGACAGCTGCCCCTCGCTCGCGGCAACAATGCAACTGACGGAAGCATCGCCAGTCACATTGACGGCTGTCCGCACCATGTCGAGTAATCGATCGACGCCGATGACCAGCGCGATTCCCTCGACTGGAAGGTTCACCTGGCGCAACACCATCGCGAGCATGATGAGCCCCACACCCGGGACGCCAGCAGTTCCGATTGATGCGAGCGTGGCCGTTAGGACAACCATCAAATAATCCGTCGGCGAAAGATCGATCCCATAGGCCTGAGCGATGAAACCCGTTGCGACGCCCTGCATGATCGCCGTCCCGTCCATGTTGACGGTCGCACCGAGCGGAATCGTAAACGAGGCGATCGAATTTCCGACGCCCAATTTGTGTTCGACGGTCTCGAGCGTGACGGGGAGTGTGGCATTGCTGCTGGCCGTGCTGAACGCCAGCGCGATCGGATCCCGCATGTTGCGGAAGAACACGATCGGATTGAGGCCCGCAAGAACTCTCAGAAGGCTCGGATACGTGACCAGGGCATGCAACGCCAGGACTCCGAGTACCAACAAGAAATACTGGAGCAGCGGCACCATCGCCCCAAATCCTTGAAGCGCGAAGGTCTTTGCGACCAGACAGAACACCCCGTAGGGCGCCACGCTCATCAACAACATCACGAGCCGCATGATCACGGAGTTGAGGTCGCCGAAGAATTTCAACAAGCGCTTGCCCGGCTCCCCGGACAGCGTCAGCCCAAGGCCGAAGAGCCCGGCGAAGACGATGATCTGCAGCATGTTGCCCTCGGCCATCGCCCGGATCGGATTCGAGGGGAACAGATCGATGACTACATCCGCCAGCGACGGAGCCTCCTGCACTTCGAACGAAGCGTCGGAATCGAGTTCGAATCCCGCACCGGGCTGGACGATCGTGGCTGCGATCAGCGCCAGCGACACCGCGATCGCGGTGGTCACCAGATAGAGACCCAGCGTTTTCGCGCCCACCCGACCGAGCTTCGCGACGTCGTCCAGAGCTGCGGTGCCGCAGACCAGGGAAACGAATACCAGCGGAACGACCAGGAGCTTCAGGCTGGCCATGAAAATCGAACCGCCCACGTGGAGCAACCCATCCACGACGACGTTCTCGATCCAGCCGGAGATCCCGATCCAGTTGAGCAGCACGCCGACAGCAAGCCCTGTGCTCATTCCGAGAACGATCTTGAACGTCAAGCTGCGGCTCTCGCCCCGATCGGTCTGCATCGAAACCCCCCGCGATTGAATGACGTGATCATACCCCGGCAGGAGAGCCCGGTCTCAGCGCGGAAGAAGGAGCGGCGCAGGAGCCTGGAAAGCGTTACCCCCTGCCAGATGAAACTCCTGGCTGCCGACTTCGCAGAGAGTCTGCGCCGCGGAGAGCCGCGGATCGAAGCGCTTCGAACGGTGGGCGATCCCGATCCGGACGCAGCGGCTGCGTCTTTTTCGCTGGCCCTGGAAGAACCCAGTCTCGCCGCACACGCGGAGACCTGGGCGCCGGCACTGCTGCGCTCCGCGCGACCTGGGCGCGGAGCGGAGCGCTTGCTCGCGGTCGCCCGCGCGCGCCGCAAGGCGGGTGGGATGTTTGACCCGCGCCGCACGCCCTCGCTACCGCTCGTACTCGGATCGAGCAACTTTCTCGCGCGACTGCTGGTGCGCCATCCCGATTGGGTCGAAGAGCTCGAAACCCCGCTGTCTGAACCGATCCGCATCGAACCGATCGCTCCGGATTGGGACGCGATCCGCGAGGCCAAATACCGCGGCCTGCTCCGAATCGCGGCGGGCGACCTGTCGAATCGACCGTTCCGAGAGAGCCTGCGCGCACTCTCCAACCTCGCGGATGCTTGCCTCAATTCGGCGATGCAATGCACCGCACGCGAACTCCGCGCGTCAGACCAGCCCATGCTCTTCGCGCTCGGCAAACTGGGTGGGGAGGAGCTCAACTTTTCTTCCGACGTGGACCTCCTGTTTCTCTACGATGCGTCAGCTGATGGCGACAACCTCGAGCGCAACCAGCGCGCAGCCAACTTCATCCGTCATCTCAAGAAAAGGATGGAACTGCCTACTGAAGACGGATTCATCTACCGCGTCGATCTCGACCTGCGACCGGAAGGTGTCGCGGGTGCACTTGCCAACTCGGTTACCGCTGCCCTCGATTACTACGAGAGATTCGGCGCGGAGTGGGAGCGCCAGATGCTGATCCGCCTGCGTGCGGTGACAGGCCCCCCCGTGCTGGCGAATGCGTTTTGCGAGGGAATTCTCCCGTTCGTCTACCGACGCAGCATCGACCATTCGGTGCTTCGTGCCGTGCGCGACATGAAACATCGGATCGAGACAGAACGGCGCGAGGCGCACCGGGATCTCGAAGTGGATCTCAAAGAGGGCCCGGGCGGCATTCGCGACGTCGAATTCCTCGTACAGGCATTCCAGCTGTTCCTGGGCGGCCGCACGCCCGAGATTCGCACGGGCAACACACTGAACGGATTGGAGGCCTTGGGTCGACTCGAAATGCTACCCGAAGATACCGCGGCCGAACTCTCCACCGCCTACCTCTGGCTCCGTCGCGCCGAACACGCTCAACAACTCGTCGAGGAGCAACAGACGTCGAAATTTCCGCGCCACCCCAGTGCTCAGCTGGGACTCGCGCGGCGCATGGGATACCACGAGGCCTCCGGAGACGACGCGCGGGGGCGTCTGATCGGCGATTGGAATCGGTACCGCGCTCACGTGCGCAGCCATTTCGACGCCTTGGTATTGAGCGGCGATCCATGAGTTCGCTGAAAGATCGACTCATCGATGCGATCCGTGGCGGCGTCCTCGAGTCGCGACTGGAAACCTCAGCGGCGCCGTTTCTCGAACGGCGGTCGAAGGACGCTGCCGCGGCGCGCCTCGACGGAGACGTGCTCTCTGGGCTGGCTCGCGTGCTGGCAAGCCAACCCATGGTCGCGGGATTCCTGAGTCACCGCCCTCGGCTGCTCGAGCGCATCGCCAATTCCGACACGACAACGCTGACCACTCGGGCGAGAGAACTCGAAGAGGCGTCCGACGAGCGCGCGGGCGACCTCGAGACCGCTCTCGACGCGCTTCGAATTTTCAGACGCGAAGAGACGTGCCTGGCCGCCTGTCTCGACCTCGGAAGGGTCACCCCGTTCGAAGGCGTCTCCTACTTCCTGTCCGTGCTCGCCGAGGCGATGGCCCGTCGCGCGCTGAAGCTCGCACAAGACGAGTTGGGCGGCGCCCCCGCAGTCTCGGACTTTGCGGTACTCGGGATGGGAACGATCGCGGGTCGCGAATTCACCTATCACTCGGATCTCGATCTGATCTTTCTGTGCAGTCGCGTCTCCGACGATATCTCGGTGACATCACGGGTCGGGCAGAGAATGATCTCCTATCTCGCCAACATGACGGGCGCTGGCATCGTCTACACGGTGGACACCCGTCTGCGCCCCTCGGGACGTCAGGGCGTGCTGGTCACTTCCTTTGATCGCTTCGAAAGCTACCAGCTCGAGAGCGCGGAGACCTGGGAGCACATGGCGCTACTCCGAGCCCGCGCCATCGCGGGGCAAAGGGACGACGCGCAGAACATGCTCGAAGATGTGCGTCAGAAGGTGTTGGCGAGCGGCGCCAAGCCATGGAGCGACGTGGCAGAGCTGCGCACCAGGATCGAACATGAGAGAGCGCGGCCGTCCGAGCACACGATCGCGCTGAAGACCGGACGCGGTGGCTTGATGGACGTCGATTTTCTCGCCGCGGGTGGCATGCTCGAGCTGCGACCCGATCGCTTCCCGCTGCTTCCAAGTGTGCCCGGGATGCTCAACACCATCGCCCAGAACCCGAAGGTCACGCAGCTCCTTGACGACTACGCGCTCTTGCGACTGGTGGAATCCAGAGCCCGCCTGATTGCAGGCCGGTCCGTCGACGACGCGAGGACCGATGGCGACCAACTTGCCCTGCTCGGCGAACTCGTCGATCCAAAGATCGAGCCGTCGGCCCTGCTCGAAGAGATCTCCAAAGCGCAGGAGCGGATCCGAACCGCGTTCGAATCCGTCGTTTCACACGACGCGATTTCTGCGCTGTCCGACTGAACGGCAGAATTTCAGGGGTGCCTTTCGACGAAATTTCTCGGATGCGCAGAAACCCTGTGCAACTTCCCCTCTTGGAAGTGTTTTCCGACTTCAGCAAGTGCCGTCGCCGATCAAGTCCAACGCGGTGCATCCCGATGTTCTCCGCACAGCGAGCCCCGCTGAAAGGCTCGCCCGGAGGCTCCGTACTGCCGTGCGCCTGGTCGCCTGCTTGAATTGCCATACCCAATACGACGTCACAGACGTACACGCGAAGACCATCCCGTGCCGCTGCGGCGAAGCAATCGACAACGTTCCGCTTCAGGCCAAGGACGCCCGGATTGCGCGATGCGGCTCCTGCGGCGCCGGAGTCCAACGCGACGCGGAGTCCTGTCAATACTGCGGATCCGAGATCGTCCGCGAGCCGGGCGAACACAGTCTGATCTGCCCCGAGTGCTATGCGCGCTGCGCGAACGGATCGCGATTCTGTACCGCTTGTGGTGTCGGCATCCGGCCGGAGCAGGTGCGGATCGAGGGATACGAACTCCCCTGCCCGGCCTGCTCGACGCTGATGCCACCGCGGCAGGTCGGCGGCATCGGAGTCAACGAATGCCTGTCGTGCCACGGGCTCTGGACGCCGGGTGAAAGCTTCGACCTTCTCGTGAGTCGCGCAATCGAGGCGCGTCAGCAAGCCAGCCCGGCGGAGTTGTACGCCCTCAAACCGCGGGTCACGGGTTCCAACCCCGCCAGGCAGAGCGTGCGGTATCGAAACTGCCCCGAGTGCGACGGATCCATGGCACGCCGCAACTACCGCAACAAGTCTGGAGTCATCATCGACACCTGCTCGAAACACGGCGTCTGGCTGGACGCCGACGAACTGGAGCAGATCGCGGGCTTCATCCTCAGCGGCGCGGCCGGCGAACGGTTCGAACCCGAGTCCGCTGAAGAGCGCAAGCAGAAAGCGGCTTCGGCAGCGGCCTTGGCACGCTTCGCAGCTGAACGCGCGAAAAGCCAGTTCAACCAGACGTCTGGTCTCTCGAGTTTTTCGAGCGACGGAGGCGCGGTCGAATCGATTGCAAGTCTACTGTTCAAGATGCTGAACTAGGAGAAATCGCATGGGCCTGATGAACAAGCTTCGAGCCGAACTGCTCGACATCATCGAGTGGATCGACGACAGCCGGCACACGCTCGTCTGGCGTTTTCCGCGCTACCACAATCAGATCAAGTACGGCGCTCAGTTGATCGTCCGCCCCGGTCAGCAGGCGATTTTCGTCATCGAGGGAAAGATCGCAGACGTATTCGCTCCGGGGCAGTATCGGCTCGAAACCAAGAATCTACCGCTGCTCAGCACCATCGCAGGCTGGAAATACGGCTTCGACAGCGCCTTCAAATCCGAAGTCTACTTCGTCAACACCCGTCAGATCACGGACCTGAAATGGGGAACCCCGAACCCGGTGATGATGCGCGATCCCGACTTCGGGAACATCCGAGTGCGCGCCTTCGGCACCTACACCCTCAAGGCGAAAGATCCCAAGACCCTGCTCCGCGAGCTGGTCGGAACCGACGGTACTTTCGAAACCGAAGAAATCAGTGAGCTTCTGCGCTCGATCGTGAATACCTCTTTCGCCGACGTCGTCGCGAAATCCGAAATTCCCGTGCTCGATTTCTCAGCCCACTACCATGAGCTAGGTGAAGAGATCCGCAAGGTGGTGGTGGAGCGCGTCGACGCCGAATATGGCCTCGAGATCCCGCAGCTCTACATCGTCAACATCTCCGTACCCGCTGAAGTCGAACAAGCACTCGACGCGCGAACCAGCATGAACGCCATCGGCGACATGGCGGCCTATCAGCGTTATCAACTCGGACAGGCCATGTCTGTCGCCGCTGCCAACCCCGCAGGCGGCCTCGCCGGAGCCGGCGTAGGGCTCGGCATGGGTCTGGGCATCGCGCAAACGATGGGTGCGACGCCGGCGCCGGCTGGAAGCGCGCCTTCTGCACAGAACCCGCCACCGCCGCCGCCCGCAGCGAGCTGGCACATCGCGGTGAATGGTCAAACCCAGGGCCCCTTCACGCCCGAACAGATTGCAGAGGGACTCGCCGCTGGACAGCTACGCGGAGATTCACTCGTCTGGACCGCGGGAATGGCAAATTGGATGGCCGCCAACCAGGTACCGGCGCTCGCAACGTTGTTCCAGCCGACCCCTCCTCCACCGCCGGTACCAACCCCCGACACTGAATGACCGCATCGATGCGCCGTTGAATATCTAAAGTCACGATTCGCTCGCGTCATCGAACCGGCGAAGTCTGTCCTGATAATGCGTAATTCAACGCATCATTGAATTCATTGATTTGCCAACCGCCGAGCGGGCGCGCTAGCCTGGGTGCACCGCGAAGGAGTTTGATCGATGATCGAGGACAGCCCGGCGCAAAAGGCCCGCGTGAAGCCGCACCGAGGCGGCCGCAAGAGCGGAGGGCGCGCCGGACGCCACGCGAAGCGGAGGAAAGGTACCGCGGGAATGGCCGTTCGCCCCGGGATCGAAGGCGGCGCCTACAAGCCATTGAGCGAACGCGACATCGAACGCATCCACGATACGGCACTCAATGTGCTGGCAAACATCGGGATCGGGGATCCGATACCGGAGATTCTGGAATACGCGCTTCCGAAGGGATGCACACTCGACGATAAAGGGCGTTTGCGTTTTCCTCGCTCTCTCGTTGAGGATCTCATCGACGGTTCCGCCAAGGAATACGTGATGTATGCCCCGAACCCGAAAAACGACCTCGAAATCAGTGGACAGCGGGTCCACATGGCGACGTCGGGCGAGGCGGTCAACATCCTCGACTACGAGACGCAGACCTATCGACCATCGCTGCTCACAGACCTCTACGATGCGGCTCGCCTCGCGGACCAGCTCGAACACATCCACAATTTTGGCCAGCCCTTCATCGCCACGGAATGGAGCGAGAACCTCTTTGTCCACGATATGAATATCGCCTATGCGGAGTTGGCGGGGACCGACAAGCCCTTGGCTCTCGGCATTGCGATGGTTGAGCACATCGACCCGCTCATCGCCCTTTTCGACGCATACCTCGGAAAGGAAGGCGGCTTCTTGAAGCGCCCCTTCTGCATCTTCGGCGGTTGTCCGATCGTTTCGCCGCTTCGTTTCGGCAAGGAAAACGCGGAAGTGCTCGTCAAGGTCGCGCAGCTCGGGCTGACGGGTGACATCGCGATCGCCGCCCAGGCGGGTGCGACGGCTCCCGCTGCTCTGGCTGGCGCGCTCGTACAAACCTTTGCGTCGTCTCTGGCGTGCCTGTGCGTGATGAACCTGATCCGGCCGGGAAGCGCGCTCAATTTCGGCATCTGGCCATTCATCTCGGACCTGCGAACCGGAGCATTCAGCGGCGGAAGCGGCGAAGAGGCTCTGGTGATCGCTTCGGCCACCCAATTGGCCAACTACTACGGGCTGACCACCAGCGTCCCCAGCGGCATGACCGATTCGAAGACGATGGACGCGCAGGCGGGCTACGAAAAGGCGATTACGACGACCGCAGCCACCTTGGCGGGAGGAAACATCGTCAGCTGCTATCCGGGCATCGTCGGAAGCCTTCTCGCACAATCCTTCGAGGGAATGGTCATCGACAACGACATGATGGGAAGCGTGCTGCGCCTGCTGCGAGGCGTCGAGGTCTCGGACGAGACACTCTCCTACGACATCATCGAGAACACGGTCCACGGTGTGGGACACTTCCTCGACCAGGATCAGACACTCGAGATCATGCAGACCGAGTATCTCTATCCAGAAGTCGGAGATCGGCGCACTGCAAACGATTGGCAGGACAGCGGCGGAGAGACCGTGTACGAGCTCGCTCATGCGCGGGTCAAGCGGCTGCTATCGGGCCACCATCCCGAATACATCGAGCCCTCGGCCGACGGGAGAATCCGCGAGCAATTCCCGATCAAACTCGACCCGAAAGACATGAAGCCCGGGAACGGACGGTGGGAAGACTGATCGGCCGTTCCGAGAGGGCGAATCGAGAATCCGCCAGGCGATCCGAGTTTCAGCCGCATATCGGACCGAAGGCATGATATCCTGCCAGTGGGGGTCGCTTCCGTGTAGGGTTCTCACGGAGGGAGTTATCGAGGCCGCTGTGTGGTAAATTTGCCATGCAAATTGGAGGGGAGGCTTGCAATGTCGAAGGTCTTGTTCGCAATTTCGCTAATGGTTCTACTGGCTTGTGGCACCGGGGAGTCCGGCTCGGGGGCAACTGGCAGCACTTCGGATACACCGCCGGTCTCCGCAATGGCGTCGTCTGGTGACGGCGCGGAGGGGGTCGAAGGCGAGGAGATCGACCTCGAAGCCAACCGGGCGGCGGCCCAGGAGAAGACAGCGGCGGAAGCCGCTTCCGGCGCTGCGGCTGACGCAGCCAGCGGAACCGGCAACTGATTCGATCGAAGCAGCCGGACCCGAGGCCAAGGCGCGCCTAGGGTCCGGCTCCTCCGACGGCGCCAAATCATCGCCGAACTCGGGTCCCCGCACATCGATCACGAGGCGTCAGCCCCTTCACCGCGACGCGCGGCCGATGTAAAGCGAGACCAGCCTGCCGATGAAAACGGCTCCCTTCGACCAATGCCGCGACCGCGTTCGCTCTGAATGGATCGGCGAAAACCAGCATCAATCTGCACGTGAACTGGAAAACGCGGCGAGCGGCACCGATGGCACCCGAGATCCTGCGGCGCCTTGAAGAACTCGGCAAAGAACACTTCAAACTTCCGCGGCCCCCCTGGGCCGGACGAAGCATCGCGCTCGACAACAAACCCGAGCGCTGAATGCCCTGGTGCATCAAGCGGAGCATCGCACGATGAACCGATCAAATGCTCGCCGCTCCGTGGCGCGGTAGAATCATCCGGACGCGATGCCCGCTGCTGACAAAATCGATCTCAATCGACTGCCGAATGGCGAACTCCTGATTCGGCTCTCGGGACGCTGGACACTCGCCGAAGGCGTGCCAGCGATCGAGAGCGTGCGGACCGAATGCGAGGGAGTCGCACCCCCAAGCTGCGTGACATTCGACACACAGGCGATCACGGACTGGGACTCCGCTCTACCGACCTTTCTGGGCGGGCTGCTGGATCATTTCGCGAGACGCGGAATCGACACGGATCGGTCGGGTCTGCGCGAAGGCGTCCGGCGCTTGCTCGACCTGGCGGCGGCCGTGCCCGAGACCGGGATCGAGGTCGAACCCGCAGGCGGCTCCTGGGTAACGAGGTTCGGGCTCGCGGCGATTCGCCGAGGCAAATCCGCGGCCGAGAGCATCGGCTTCCTCGGAGAAATCGCGATCGCACTGCTGCGACTCGCGGCGGGTCGCGCCCAATTTCGCGCTTCGGATTTCACGCTCGCCGTCCAACAGTGCGGCGCCGAGGCCGTCGGGATCGTCACGCTGGTGAGCTTTCTGGTCGGACTGATCCTTGCGTTCATCGGGGCGATCCAGCTTCAACAGTTCGGCGCGCAAATCTTCGTCGCAGACCTCGTCGGCCTCGGGATGGCGCGAGAGATGGGGGCGATGATGACCGCCATCATCATGGCGGGCCGTACGGGAGCATCCTTCGCCGCGCAGCTCGGAACGATGACGGTCAACGAGGAGATCGACGCCCTCAAGACCCTGGGAATCTCTCCCACGGAGTTCCTGGTTCTGCCGCGTCTACTCGCGCTGATGCTCATGATGCCCCTGCTCTGCCTCTATGCGGACGTGATGGGAATCGTCGGCGGCGCGGTCGTGGGGGTCGGCATGCTCGACCTCGGGCTGGTGAGCTACTTCGACGAAACGCGCAGCGCCCTCTCGTTTGCCGACTTCGGGGCCGGCTTGATCAAGGCCGTGGTCTATGGAAGCCTCGTCGCGGTGTCCGGCTGCCTACGGGGGATGCAGTGCGGCAGGAGCGCGTCGGCGGTGGGAGCCGCGACAACGTCCGCGGTCGTCACTTCGATCGTACTGATCGTAATCGCTTCTGGCATCATCAACGTAATCGATCACATTCTCGGATAGGGGAGAAATGCAGACCGGCCAACCGCTCGTGGAGATCAGAGGCCTCACCATGGCTTACGACGACTTCGTGATCCAGCGTGACCTCGACTTCGCGATCGACCGCGGTGAGATCTTCATCGTGATGGGTATCAGTGGTTGCGGAAAAACAACTTTATTGCGTCACCTCGTCGGGCTGAAATCTCCAGCCAAAGGCAAGGTCCTCTACGACGCGGAGAGCTTCTGGAGCGCGGATCCGGAACGCCGCCAACAAATGATGCGCAGATTCGGCGTGATGTATCAGAACGGCGCACTCTGGAGTTCGATGACACTCGCCGAAAACGTGTCGCTGCCGCTCGAGGTGTATACGGACCTGAGCCGCTCGGAAATTCGCGAGGTCGCGTTCTTCAAGCTCGCGCTCGTGGGCCTCGCGGGATTCGGGGATTTTCACCCATCCGAGGTCAGCGGCGGAATGCAAAAACGCGTGGGTGTGGCGCGCGCGATGGCGCTGGATCCCGACATCCTCTATTTCGACGAGCCTTCTGCGGGCCTCGATCCCATCAGCGCGCGCCGCCTCGACGATCTGATTCGTGAGCTGCGCGACAGCCTGGGCATCACCATGGTCATCGTTACACACGAACTCGACAGCATTTTCGCGATCGCCGACCGGACGTTATTCCTCGATCCGGATACCCGCACCATGCTGGCCATCGGCCCACCCGCGGAGTTGCGCGACAACTCGCCGGATCCGAAGATTCGGCAATTTCTCAACCGGGGCAGATTGTGAGCGAGAGAGCCAGCCCGACCCTGATTGGCGCATTCCTTTTGGGTGCCATCGCGCTGGTGGTCACGGGCTTGATGTTTTTTGGCGGCGGCCGGTTCTTCACTGAGTCGGTGACCTATGTGGCCTACTTCCCGGAAACCATCAGTGGACTCAACGACGGAGCCCCGGTCAATTTTCGCGGCGTCAAGGTGGGCGTGGTCAGCCGCATCGAAGTGCAGCTCGATGCCCAGGATCTCTCCGTGGAGACTCCGGTCTATCTCCAACTCCAACGCAGGCGGATTCGCGAGATCGGTGGCACGATCCCGGAGGGCGATCTCATTCCCGAGCTCATCGAACGAGGACTCCGCGCGCAGCTGCAACTCCAGAGCATCGTCACGGGACAACTCAACGTCCAACTCGACGTCCTCCCGGACCGACCCGCGCGCTTTGTGGACCGGCTGGGGGAATTTCCGGAGATGCCGACGATTCCCTCAAGCATGCAGAAATTCACCGAGACCATGGAGTCACTCTCCATTCAGGAAATGGTCAACGACGCACGTCAGGTTCTTGTAGGCCTAAAGACCCTGGTGAACTCCCCCGAACTCGCGGGGATCCTCGCGGGTGTCAACCAGCTCTTGAACTCGGGTGAATTGCTGGGAATTGTCAGCCACGCCAACCAAGCCATCGATGAAGTCCAGGCGCTCGTCTCGAACATCAACGGACAGATGGGGAGCCTCTCGACGAGCGCCGAGCTCACACTCGCGGAGGTCAACAAGACACTGGGCGGAGTCCAGAAAACCCTCGACGCCACCCGACAGTCGCTGTCGATCGCCGCCGAGGGTTCGTCGATGCGCTACGAAATCGAACAGATGCTGAGCGAGTTGACCGCGGCCGCACGTTCGATTCGCCTGCTCGCGGAGTATCTCGAGCGAAATCCAGATGCAGTGCTCCGCGGAAAATCCGGAGGATTTTGATGGATCGCGCTCACGCTCTTCTCTCCTGTGCTGCGGCTGCAGCCCTGTTGACGGGTTGCCTGGGACCTGGGACGACGCGACCCACCCGACTTTTTGTGTTGAACGCGACCGCAGCCCCTCCCGTGTCGACCGCCGAAACCACCGACCTTCGGTTGGGTGTCGGGCGCATCTCGCTCCCGGAGCTGTTGAACCGCCCACAGATCGTCACGCGAACCGGGGCAAACGAAGTGCTCATGGCCAATTTTTCGCAGTGGGCGGAACCCCTGGAGAGGAGCATCCCGAGCGTACTCTCCGAAAACCTCGCGCGACTGATTGGGACCGATCGGGTGTCCGTCTACCCCTGGCCCACACCGATGGCGATCGATCTCAAAGTGGAGATCGCGGTAATCCGATTCGAGGGGAACAGCGATGGAGTGGTTTCGCTCGTAGCGCGCTGGCGCTTGGTCCGCGCCAGCGGTTCAGAGGCACGGCCACTACAGACTTCGAGCTACGCGGAGTCCGCCGCAAGCGGATCCACAGAAGCGCTCGTCGCCGCGATGAGTCGAGCGCTCGCCTCGCTGAGCCGCGACATCGCATCCGCAATCGCGATCGCATCGCCCTGAAACGGGGAGTTCCGCTCCGGTACAGCAGCCGCGATCAGATGTGAAGCGCCCGCCCGGCGGCGGCCAGCGCCGCCTCCCGCACCGCCTCCCCCATCGAAGGATGCGCGTGACAGGTGCGCGCGATGTCCTCCGCGGACGCGCCGAACTCCATCGCGATCACCGCTTCCGAGATGAGATCTCCCGCCAACGGTCCCAGGATGTGGACACCGAGTACGCGGTCGGTGTCTGTGTCCGCGAGAATCTTCACGAAGCCATCCGTGTCGCCGGTCACGCGGCCGCGGCTATTGGCCGAGAACGGAAACTTTCCCAGCTTGTAGGAGACCCCTTGCTCTTTCAACGCCTCTTCGGTCTTTCCGACACTGGCGATCTCAGGCCAGGTGTAGACCACTCCGGGCACCCGGTCGTAGTCGATCTGGCCGCTCTGACCCGCGAGGATTTCGGCGCAGATCGATCCTTCGTCCTCGGCCTTGTGGGCCAACATCGGACCGGGAATGCAGTCGCCGATCGCGTAGATGCCCGGAACGCGGGTTTCAAATCGACGGTCGACCTCGATGAAGCCGTGCTCGTCGACCGTCACGCCCACCTCTTCGAGCCCGAGCCCCTCGGTGTAGGGTCGGCGTCCGATTGCGAGCAGCACGATGGCGGCGCCGAGTTCCTCCGCGTCTCCTCCCGCCACCGGTTCGACACTCAGACGCACGCCCCGTCCCCCGATGCTCGCCCCCGTCACCTTGTGCGAGAGCCGGAACTCGAGCCCCTGTCGCTTGAAGACCCGCAGGGCGTGTCGGCTGATCTCGCGATCCATGCCCGGCAGGATGTGGTCGAGAGTTTCGACGAACGTGACCTCGGCGCCGAGGCGTGACCAGACCGATCCCAACTCGAGGCCGATCACACCGGCGCCGATCACGATCAACTTCTCGGGAACGTTTTCGAAACTCAGCGCACCGGTCGAGCTGACGATGCGCTTTTCGTCGACTTCGACACCATTTAGCGTCGAAGGTTCGGACCCCGTCGCAATCAGGATATTACGCGTCGTCAGGGTTTCTGTCGTCCCGTCAATTCGAGTGACCGCGACCTCTCCCGGGGCGGCGACGCTCGCCGTTCCAACGAGATGAGTGACCCCGTTTTTCTTCAGCAGGAACCCGATGCCCTTGGTGAGGTCGGTAACCGTCTTCTCCTTGCGCGCCATCATCGCACCCAGGTCGAGCTTGAGCCTCGTGATCCGAATACCGTGCTCGGCGAATTTCTCCTTCGCCTCCGCGTAGCGCTCTGACGAGTAGAGCAGCGCCTTCGACGGGATGCAGCCGACGTTGAGACAAGTGCCTCCCAGTGCAGCGCGCTTGTCGACGCAGGCCGTCTTCAAGCCGAGTTGGGCGGCTCGAATCGCGGCCACGTAGCCACCGGGCCCAGCGCCGATCACCACCAGATCGTGTACGGGGTCGCTCATCGATTCCTCAGGGCTCTTCCAGATTCATGGCCAACTGATCGGGGTTCTCCAACCCCTCCTTCACCTTGACGAGGAAGGTCACCGCTTCTCGCCCATCGATGATGCGGTGATCGTAGGACAACGCCAGATACATCATCGGGCGGATCACCACCTCGCCGTTTCGCGCGATCGGACGATCTTCAATCTTGTGGAGGCCGAGGATCGCGGACTCCGGCGGATTCAGGATTGGTGTGGAGAGCAGCGAGCCGAAGACACCCCCATTGGTGATGCTGAAGGTTCCGCGTTGCATCTCATTGACCGCGAGGGATCCGTCTTGGGCTTTGGCCGCCAATTCGCCGAGGCTCTTCTCGATCGCCGCGGGTGATTTGGCGTCACAGTCCCGAATCACGGGGACCACGAGCCCGTTCGGAGTACTCACCGCGATGCCGATGTCGTAATAGTTCTTGTAGACGATCTCGTTTCCGTCGATCTCGGCATTCACGGTCGGGATCTCCTTCAAGGCGGCCACGCAGGCTTTGACGAAGAACGAAGTGAAGCCGAGCTTGACGCCGTGCATCTTTTTGAATTCGTCGCGATGACGGCTGCGCAGCTCGCGAATGGCGCCCATGTCGACCTCGTTGAAGGTCGTGAGGATTGCGGCGGTATTCTGGGCTTGCTTGAGTCGCGCGGCGATGGTCCGGCGCATTCGGGTCATCCGCACGCGCTTCACGCGCGGATCCTCGACCGCCACAGCCGAAGCGCGCGAGGCTGCCGCGCCCGCGGGACCCGACGCCCGACCGGCCAGGAAGTTCCGAACATCCTCTTTGGTGATCCGCCCATCGCGTCCCGTTGCCGGGATCTCGCCCGGGTCGATCCCGTGGTCAGCGAGGAGCTTGCGGGCGGCAGGGCCGCTTCGGGTCGGGTCCGTTGGCGCGAGGCCCACGAACGCGAGCAGGTCTTCGAGAGTGACTTTTCCGTCGGCACCACTGCGTGCGATCTCCGCCGGAACGAGACCACTTGGGAATTCCAATCTGCCCATCGATGGGGGTGGCTTCGCGGCTGCCGCGGTCGTCGCAGGCGTCGCCTCGGTCGTAGCCGCCTCCGCGGCCGAGGCTTCGGTGGTGGGTTTCTGGGGGTCCGCCCCGGCGAGTTCGTCGATGCGACCGATCACGGCTCCGACCTCGACATCCTCACCCGCGGCGACTCGGATCTCCGCGAGCACACCCGCCTTCGGGGCACAGATTTCCAGGTTCGCCTTGTCGGTTTCGAGCTCGACGAGCGGTTCGTCGACTCCCACCGCATCGCCGGGCTCCTTCAGCCAGGCGGCGATGGTCGCCTCGGTGATCGACTCACCGAGCGCCGGGACCACGATATCGATGCCCATCTTCCTCAGTCTCCCGCGCTCGCCGAAGAAGCGTCGGTCATCGCTAGCTCGGCTTACGCGACTTTCTCAGCATCGCCTTCCGGCTTCCGATTCGACCGATGGGACTCAACCCCACCGTGAGCGCCTCGTCGAGCAGCGCGCGCTGCCCGCGCTCGTGGTGCTCGGCGAACCCCATCGCCGGAGACGCGGCGGCCGGTTGCCCCGCGTAGCGAAGGACCGGATGCGAGAATCCCCTCTCGGCTACCATTTCCTCGATGAATTCCGAGACGGATGCCCACGCCCCCATATTGCGCGGCTCTTCCTGACACCACACCAGGTGGCAGTGCCGATAGGGGGCAAGCAAATCGTTCAGCGCATCGCTCGGAAATGGATAGAGTTGTTCGAGGCGCAGGAAGTGAACGTCGGTGATTCCTCGTCGCTTCCGCTCTTCGAGCAGATCGTAGTAGACCTTGCCACTACACAGTACGACCTGGCGCGCGTCGTCGGGCTCGCTCGGCAACTCGTCGCAGTAGAGAACGCGATGAAAGTGACTCCCGGTCGCAAGATCCGACAGTTTCGAAACAGCCGCCTTGTGTCGAAGCAGGGATTTCGGCGCCATTACGATCAGCGGTTTGCGAAAGGGCCGGTGAAGCTGTCGACGCAGAACGTGAAAATAGTTGGCGGGCGTCGTGCAGTTGACAACTTGGATGTTGTCCTCCGCACAGCACTGGAGGAATCGCTCGAGGCGCGCCGAAGAGTGCTCGGGACCCTGTCCCTCATAACCGTGGGGGAGCAGGAGCACCAGTCCGGACATTCGCAACCACTTCGACTCGCCAGCGACGATGAATTGGTCGATGATGACCTGCGCGCCGTTCGCAAAGTCCCCGTATTGCGCTTCCCATAGAACGAGGGCGCCGGGCTGGGCCATCGCATAGCCGTATTCGTAGCCCAACACCCCGTACTCGCTCAGCGGGCTGTCGATGATCTCGATCATCTCCTGGTGCTCGCGGATGTGGTTGAGCGGGACGTAGCGCTCTTCGGTCTGTTGATCGATCCACGAAGCGTGGCGATGCGAGAACGTGCCGCGATTGCAGTCCTCCCCAGAGAGGCGCACCCGGTGCCCCTCGATGAGCAGTGATCCGAAAGCCAGCGCCTCCGCGGTCCCCCAGTCGATTCCTCCGCCCGATTCCAACATCTTCTGCTTGCCGCGAAGTTGCCGCAGGATCTTTGGGTTCACGTCGAAACCGTCGGGCACGCGGCTGAGCGCCTCGCCGATCTCGCGCAACGTTTCGATGGGCAGCTCGGTGTGCCCCCGATGCGCATCGTAACCCTTTATCGGCTCCAATCCCGACCAGCTGCCTTCCAGCCAGTCGGCGTCGTCGGGTTGATAGCGATCCACCGCGCCGAATTCCTTCTCACAGCGCTCTAGGTATTTTGCGATCGAAGCATCCGCTTCCTCGCGCGTGATGACACCCTCGCTGATGAGTTTTTCGGCATAGATCGCGCGGGTCGTCGGGTGCGCTGTGATCTTCCGATACATGATGGGTTGGGTGAAAGCCGGCTCATCGCTTTCGTTGTGACCATGGCGCCGGTAGCAAAAGAGATCGATGACGACGTCCTTCTCGAAGGCCTGGCGATATTCGACCGCGAGTTCCGCTGCCGCCACGACGGCCTCTGGATCGTCGCCGTTGACGTGGAGGATCGGAGACTGATTGACTTTCGCGACATCGGAACAGTAGGGTCCGGTCCGCGCTGCGACGGGACTCGTCGTGAATCCGATTTGATTGTTGATGATCAGATGAATCGTTCCGCCCGTTCGGTAGCCCTCGAGACCACAGAATTCGAGGATCTCGGACACGAGTCCCTGGCCCGCGAATGCCGCATCTCCGTGCAACAAGATCCCCATGCAGCGCTTGCGTTCCCGATCCTGCAGCAGGTCCTGCTTGGCTCGAACCTTGCCGACCACGACGGGATTGACGGCCTCGAGATGCGACGGGTTGGGGGTCAGCGAGAGATGTACGCGCTTCCCCTCTATTTCGCGGTCACTGGAAGTGCCCAGGTGGTATTTGACGTCTCCGGAGCCTCCAATCTCGTCGGGCTTCGATGATATTCCCTGAAATTCGGCGAAGATCGTTTGAAGCGGTTTGCCCATGATATTGGCGAGCACGTTGAGTCGGCCGCGGTGAGACATTCCGATCACCACGTCCTCGATTCCGAGCCGAACTCCGCGGCACAGGATCTCTTCCATCGCGGGTATCGTCGACTCTCCGCCTTCGAGACCAAAGCGTTTGGTGGCGACGAATTTCCGAGCGAGAAACTTTTCGAACGTCTCAGCGGCGGTCAGCGATTCGAGAATGGCCCGGCGCCGGTCTCTCCCGAAAGACTCGCGAACCGATCGGCCTTCCATGCGACTCATGATCCACCGCCTCTCGCGGGGATTCTGGATGTGCAGGTATTCGATACCGATCGTTCCACAGTAGATCGCTCGTGCGACCCGGACGATTTCAGGCAGGGTGGCGAACTCGAGACCGAGGTGTCCGTCACAGAAAATCAGCCGATCGGACTCCGCATCTTCGAAACCATAAGAGTGTGGATCGAGATCCGAATGCGGCTCGGCTTCCACGAGCCCGAGCGGGTCGAGGTTCGCCTCGAGGTGCCCGCGCAGGCGAAAGGCGCGGATCAGCATCATCACCCGCATCGAATCCCGCGCAGCGGAGGAGTCGTCACGCGCCGCAGCGGTCGCCTGCTTCGCGGGAGCAGGCGTCGATGGTGCGGCGCGGGCAGATCGGGCTTCGAGCCAACCGCGGGCGCGCGCGTCGAGGTCCTCGAAGAGACCGCGCCACGCGGGCGGTAGATCGCCGGGGTCGGCCGCAAAGCGACCGTAGAGCTCCGCCAGCTCCTCCGCGTTGCGATTTCCGGGTGCGCTGCTCGCCATGGATCCTCCGCGGCATTGCGATATTACAAAGATCGCGGACCCCTTGCGCATCAGCGAGGCGGCCATCGGAGCGCTGCGAGCGGCCGCCCGGTTCTGCTCCAGAATCAAACTGTCGAGCCTGCCATCTTTATCCGGGATTCAATTCTGCCGATGACTAGGGGATGTTCCGTCTCGTCGCAATTCTGTTCTCATCGCTCTGGCTCTCGGGCTGCTTCGTGCTCGAAGAAATCAGAAAGGGCGACGTCCTCATCGAGCAGCACTCTGTGGGCTGGCGAAACAAGAAAAAGAGCATGCGAGAAGCCGAGGAGGAATCCGCCAAAGCCGAGGCAGAGATCCAGCACCATCAGGCCCGAAACACCGGGCCAGGCGTCAAGGACAAGCTTTCGCTTTGGTGGCACGAGACCGTCGATGAAGAGCCCGTAACGGTCGACCGGAACGACAAGCTCGTCAGCTGTACGCTCCAGGGCAAGGTGCAATTCATTCGGAAATCCGACTGCCAACTCCGGCGGGGTGGCATAACGGAGCTGAAGAGTACATCGGAATCGACGGGAACATCGCGCTCGAAACCCAGCCAGGGAAGCTGAGACACCACGCCTCCGACCGGCTTGGCGGCGGGAACGAGAGCCGGGGACGATCCCACGCACCCACCATTCCGTGTTCCACCGCGCCCCGGGCGCCGCTACGATCCGCGCGGTGACTGATCCCGAAGACGACGACTCGATCGACCCGGCAAGCCCCTTCCCCGACCCGGTCGAGATTCCGATCGAAGAATCCATCGATCTCCACCTCTTTCGACCGAGCGAGATCGGTGACGTCATCGAGGGTTATCTCGAAGCGGCAATCGAAAGGCGCTTCCGGGAAGTTCGTCTGATTCACGGCCGCGGCCGGGGCGTCCAGCGCAACCGCGTTCAGCGTCTGTTGGCCCGACACCCTGGGGTCGAGCGCTTCGCGGATGCGCCCGGCGACCGGGGTGGCTGGGGGGCGACGATCGCGTGGCTGCGGTTGCCCGATGACCCGCAGACTTCCTGAGCGCTCGGAGGTTTCGCCATTTCTTTTTCCACAGGATTCGGGCCAGATCCAGGATCTGCTAGCATGAATTTCCTCCGACTCGCTCGTTTTCGGCCCATCGTCCCCGATCGCGCCCCGGGAGATCCCCGCGTCACGTGAACTTCGAGAACGTCTCCATCGCGAGCGTCCGGCACCTCGACGCGCCCCAACGCATCACGTCGGCGGAGCTGGACGCGCAGCTCAAGCCCACCATGGAGCGTCTCGGCGTCAAGCCGGGCATGCTCGAAGGGCTGGCTGGCATCACCGCCCGCCGCTTCTGGAACCCGGGCGTGCAGCCGAGCGAGGTGGCCAGTGAGGCGGCCGAGCTCGCCATCGAAGAGGCCGGCATCGACCGCGATCGCCTCGGCATCCTGATCAACTCCTCCGTGTGCCGTGACTACATCGAGCCTTCCACCGCCTGCCTCGTGCACGGCAATCTCGGGCTCTCCAACCACTGCATGAACTTCGACGTCGGCAACGCCTGCATCGCGTTCGTCAACGGCATGGACGTCGTCGGCAACATGATCGAGCTCGGCCAGATCGAGTACGGCATCGTGGTGAACGGCGAGAGCAGCCGCTACGTGGTGGAGCGCACCGTCGAGCGCCTGCAGGACGAATCCGTCGACCAGCAGACCTTCCGCGACGAGTTCGCGGCCCTGACGCTGGGCTCGGGAGCGGTGGCCATGGTGCTGGCGCACCGCGACCGCGCCCCTGACGCGCCCCGCTACCTGGGCGGGATCATGTTGGCCGCCACCGAACACAATCGCCTGTGCCTGGGCCAGGTCGACCAAATGAAGACGGACACCCGGCGCCTGCTGCTCGCCGGGCTGGAGGTGTCGTCCCGGGCCTGGGATCTGGGCAAGGAACTCTTGGGCTGGAGCAACGACGACGTGGCCGAGTTCGCCCTGCACCAGGTCAGCCAGGTGCACACCACCCAGCTGCTGATGACCTTGGGCATCGAGCCCGAGAAGGCCTACCTGATCTATCCCGAGTTCGGGAACATCGGCCCCGCTGGGGTCCCCACCGTGCTCTCCAAGGCTCGCGACGAGGGCCGCATGCAGAAGGGCAACCGCGTGGTCTTGGCCGCCATCGGCAGCGGCATCAACTGCGCCGCGGCCGGCGTGATTTGGTGAGGGCGCGGGTCTCGCCGGCGCTATATCCCTTCGAGAGCCGTTTTCACGACCTCGGTGGGCTGCGTTTCCACTACCTCGACGAGGGCGTGGGCCAGGCGGGATGCGAGCCGGTGGTGATGCTGCACGGCAATCCCACCTGGTCCTTCTACTACCGCGACCTGATCCGGAAGCTGCGCGACCGCCATCGCGTGATCGCACCGGACCACATCGGCTGCGGGTGGTCGGACAAGCCCGGCGACGATCGCTACGAGTACTCGCTGCGCCAGCGGGTAGACGACGTGGAGGTCTTGCTCGACGCGCTGGTTCCGGAGCAGAAGATCTCCCTGGTGCTGCACGACTGGGGGGGCATGATCGGCATGGCCTGGGCCGTTCGCCATCCCGAGCGCGTGCGGCGCATCGTACTGCTCAACACCGCCGCCTTCCTCCTGCCCGAGAGCAAGAAGCTACCCAGCTCGCTGTGGTGGGTGCGCAACACCGCCCTCGCCGCCTTCCTGGTTCGCCGCTTCAACGCCGTCAGCCGTGGCGCCAGCTGGGCCTGCTGCACGCGGGCACGGCTCACCAAGGAGGTACGCGACGCCTACTGCGCACCCTACGACAGCTGGGAGAACCGCATTGCCACGCTGCGCTTCGTGCAGGACATCCCGATCTCCCCCGGCGACCGCGGCTACGACCTCGTGAACGAGGTGGCGTGCAAGCTCGGTCTCTTCGCCGAGACCCCGGTGCTGATCTGCTGGGGCGACAGGGACTTCGTCTTCGACCACCACTTCCTCGCCGAGTGGCAGCGGCACCTCCCGCACGCCGAGATCCACCGCTTCCCCGACTGCGGTCACTACGTTCTCGAAGATGCGAAGACAGAAATCCTGCCGCTCGTGGATCGCTTCCTGGTCGCTTCGCCAGACCCATGAGCGAGCCCTTCGCGAGCATCGCCTCGTACTTGCCGCGGATGGCGGAGCAGCAGCCGCACGCGCTCGCCATCGTCTGCCCCGACGGGCGAGACCGCCACGGCAAGGCCCGCTACACCCACTACACCTACGCCCAGCTCGATGCTCAGAGCGACCTGATCGCCCGTGGTCTGGCCGCGGTGGGCATCGGGCGCGGGGTGCGCACGGTGCTCATGGTGCGCCCCAGCCTCGAATTCTTCGCCCTCACCTTCGCCCTGTTGAAGGGTGGCGCGGTGCCGGTGATGGTCGACCCCGGCATCGGCCTCTCGAGCCTCAAGACCTGCCTGGCGGAGGCGGCCCCGGAGGCCTTCATCGGAGTGCCCATGGCCCACGCAGCGCGGGTCGTGCTCGGCTGGGGACGCTCCACCCTCCAGACCCACGTCACGGTAGGACGTCGCTGGTTCTGGGGCGGCACCACCCTGGAACGGGTGAAGAAGGCAGGCCGCCACGCCGTACCGGAGCCCCTGCCCAAATTCGCTCCCGAAGACCTCGCCGCGCTCGTCTACACCAGCGGGAGCACGGGCACCCCCAAGGCTGTCGTGTACGACCACGGGAACTTCGCGGCCCAGGTGGAAATGATTCGAGACCTCTACGACATCCGGCCGGGCGAGATCGACCTGCCCACCTTTCCGCTCTTCGCCCTCTTCGACCCCGCCCTCGGCATGACGACCATCGTGCCGGACATGGACCCCACCCGCCCGGCGGAGGTCGACCCCCGCAAGATCATCGAGGCGGTGGAGGACTTCGGGGTCACGAACATGTTCGGCTCGCCCGCCCTGCTCGACACGGTAGGGCGCTACGGGGCCGAACACGGGGTCAAGTTACCCTCGCTCCGCCGCGTGATCTCGGCCGGAGCCCCGGTCGCGGCCACGGTGATGGAGCGCTTCCTGGGCATGTTGGAGCCGGGGGCCCGCGTGGTCACGCCCTACGGCGCCACCGAGTCCCTGCCGGTGGCCTCCATCTCCAGCGACGAGGTGCTGGGCGAGACCCGTGCCCGCACCGACGAAGGGGCGGGGGTGTGCGTGGGGCGCCCGGTGGACGGGATGCGCGTCTCCATCATCGGCATCGACGACGGGCCCATCGAGCGCTGGGACGAGTCGCTCTGCCTGCCGACCAACGAGGTGGGGGAGATCGTGGTGAAGGGCCCCGCAGTGACCCGGACCTACTACGGACGGCAGGAGGCCACGGCCCTGGCCAAGATCCCCGACGCCGAGGGCGACGGCTTCTCGCACCGCATGGGGGACCTGGGTTACCTGGACGAGCAGGGGCGGCTGTGGTTCTGCGGGCGCAAGACGCATCGGGTGGTGACGGCGGGGCGTACGTACTTCACCGTTCCCTGCGAGGCCATCTTCAACACCCACCCGCAGGTCCACCGCACGGCCCTGGTGGGGGCGCGGCGCGACGGGGAGATCCGCCCCGTGCTGTGCGTGGAGCTGGAAAGAAAGGACACCGCCGGCGATGCACTTACGGCCGAGCTGCTGGCCCTCGGGGCCGTGCACGAGCACACCCACGCCATCGACACGGTGCTCTATCACCCCGGGTTTCCCGTCGACATCCGCCACAACGCGAAGATCGGTCGCGAGAAGCTGACCGCGTGGGCCAGCGGGCGGCTGGGCTGAGGCCGGGGAGCGCAAAATCGTGAAGGCCCTGGTCACCGGCGGCGGCGGCTTTCTTGGCGGAGCCATCGTGCGCCTCCTGCGGAAGCGTGGCGACGAGGTGCGCAGCTTCGCGCGCGGTGCCTACCCCGCCCTCGCGGAGGCAGGGGTGGAGGTGCAGCGGGGGGACCTCGGGGACGCGGCGGCGGTGTCGCGCGCGGTGGAGGGCATGGACGTGGTCTTCCACGTGGCCGCCCTGGCCGGGGTGTGGGGACCTTGCGAGGAGTACCAGCGCACCAACGTGCTCGGCACCGAGCACGTGCTCGCGGCCTGCCGCGCGCACCAGGTGCCACGGCTCGTGTACACGAGCACCCCCAGCGTGGTGCACGGCGGGATCGACATCGAGGGGGGGAACGAGTCCCTTCCCTACGCGAAGACCTTCTCCACCCACTACCCGCGCACCAAGGCGATGGCGGAGCGCATGGTGCTCGCGGCCGACGGCGAACGCCTGAGCACGGTGGCGCTGCGCCCCCATCTGGTCTGGGGGCCGGGGGACAATCACCTGGTGCCGCGTATCGTGGCTCGCGGCCGCGCCGGGCGCCTGCGTCTCATCGGCGACCGCCCGAACCTGATCGACACCGTGTACGTGGACAACGCGGCCGACGCGCACCTGGACGCAGCGGACCGGCTAGCCCCCGGTGCCCCATGCGCGGGCAAGGCCTACTTCGTCAGCAACGGCGAGCCCCTGCCCCTGGCTGAGATCACCAACGGAATCCTCGCCGCTGCCGGCCTGCCCCCGGTCACCAAGCGCATCCCCGTCCCGCTGGCGATCGCCCTCGGGGGACTGGCCGAGCTCGTGTACCGCGGGCTGCGCATCCGGAGCGAGCCGCCGATCACGCGCTTTCTGGCCCATCAGCTCTCCACCGCCCACTGGTTCGACATCTCGGCCGCGCGCCGAGACCTGGGCTACGAGCCCCGGGTGAGCATCGCGGAGGGGCTCGAGCGGCTGGCCGCGTCTTTTCCCGCAGGGGCCCCGGAGGCCACGACGCAGTGAATTTAGGGAGGAGGCCCGCGAACCGATACACTCGCCGCTTCCTTCCACACTGTTCGGGCTGGGAGCGAGGCCCACCCATGAGCTTTCTCGACCGCAGGATCCATCTCGTCACCGGCAAGGGCGGGGTGGGCCGCACCACCGTCGCGGTGGCCCTGGCCCACGCGGCGGCCCGGGCGGGGCGGCGGGTGCTGCTGGCCGAGATCGGAGACCCGGAGGGGGGCTATTCCGCGATCGGGCGCAAGTTCGGGCGAGAGCACCTCACGCCGGAGCCCGAGCCGCTGGCCGAGGGCATCATGGGCTGTCAGCTGTGCGCCATCCGGGGGCATGAGCTCTTTGTGCGCTCGGTCATCCCGGCGGGGCCGCTGATCAAGGCGGCGCTCGCCTCCAAGCCTCTGCGCAGGTTCCTCGTCGCGGCGCCTTCCTTACACGAGATGGGCGTGCTGTATCACATCCTCTCCCTGCTCAAGGCGAAGGACCGACAAGGGCGACCGCGCCACGAGGTCTTCATCGTCGACATGCCGGCCACCGGCCACACCCTGGCCCTCACCAGCCTGCCGGCGATCATCCTCGACCTGCTGCCGGTCGGTCCGATGGCTCGGGCCATGCGGGAGGGCCAGTCCTACCTCAACGACCCGACCAAGGCAGCGGCGTGGGTGGTAACCCTTCCCGAGCAGCTACCGGTGAGCGAGGCGCTAGAGCTGCTGGACGGGCTGCGATCGACTGAGATGCCGGCCGGCGGGGTGATCCTCAATCGCGTGCCCGAAGACCCGTTCACCGAGGAGGAACGCGACGCCCTCGCGCTGCTGCTGGACGAGAAGCCCATGCACGGCGAGGTCGCCTTTCGCCGCATCGGGAGCGCCCAGATTTCGACGGCACATCTGAAGCAGAGAACCTCGCTGCCGGTCTGGGAGTTGCCCGAGATCTTCGGGCCGGGGGACGAGGAGCCCGCCTTTTCGCTCGCCGACATCCTGGCACCGCTGATCGCGGGGACGTCATGAGCGCCATGACCCTCACTCGGCTGATCCACGAGAAGCGCGTGGTGGTGTGCTGCGGTGCCGGTGGGGTGGGCAAGACCACGGTGTCGGCCTCCCTGGCCCTGGCCGCGGCCCGGGCCGGGCGGCGTGTGCTCGTGATCACCATCGACCCCAGCCGGCGCTTGGCCGAGGCCCTGGGGGTGGACCGAGACCTGGCCGAACCGGTGGCGCTCGCCCCGGAGCGCGCTCGCGCGGTGGGCATCGAGGAGCCCGGCCGGCTCTCCACCTGGACGCTCGATCCGAAGCGCATCTCGGACCGGGTGGTGAAGCGCCTTTCTAGGGACCCAGCCAAGATACGGGCCCTGCTCGAGAACCGCGTCTACAAGAACATCACCGCGATGATCGCGGGCATGCAGGAGTACACCGCCGTCGAGGCCCTGCACGAGTTCGTGACGAGCGGGAAGTACGACCTCGTCATCCTCGACACCCCGCCCTCCCGCAACGCGCTGCGATTCCTCGACTCGCCCACTCGCGCTGCCACCTTCCTCGATCGTCGGATCCTCCGGCTATTCGTCCCGGGAGAGGAGAACCGGATCCGACAGGCCGCGAGCAGGATCATCGAGAAGGTGCTCGACATCGCCTTGGGCGAGGGGGCGCGAAAAGAACTACAGGAGTTCTTCCAGCTCTTCGAGGGCATTCTCCTCCACCTGAACCGCAACCAGGGGGAGATGAAGAAATTCTTCTCGGGAGACGGGGTCTCCTTCCTGCTCGTGACCTCGCCGGCGCGGGCGGCGGTGGAGGAAGCCTTCTACTTCGAGCAGAAGGCGAGGGAGCTCGAGCTGCCCCTGGCCGGCTTCGTGCTGAACCGCAGCCTGGCCTGGGCCAGCAACCGGCCCATGCCGCACAGGTCGCTGCTCGACGAGGACGCCTCCGAGGTAGAGGTGAGCGCGCTGCGCAAGATGCGCGGCCTGGCCAAGCCGGAGAAGGACCGGGGCATGCGGCACCTGGAGCTCCTGGAGGAGCTGCGACGGCGCAGCCAGGGCAAGGGCTTCGCCTGGGTGCTGCCCGAGCTGGCGGCGGAAGCGTCGGACCTGGAGGCACTCTCGCAGCTGGCCGAGCACCTCTCCGAGGAGCGGCCCCAGCCCAAGCGCAAGCCTCCACGCAAGCGCCGCTCGAAGTCGGCGGTGGCGAGCGTCAAGAAAGCCTCCTGACGCAGCCGCGTCGGTTCAGTGGACCTGGAGACCGACGAACGTCACATCATCGCGACGCGGCTCGCCGCGACCGAACGCAGCGAGGTTGAGCCGAAGCGCGCGAAGGCGCTCGGAGATCCCACCGCCCGACTCCGCGATGGATCGGATCATCCGATCCAGCCCGAAGGCCTCTCGTTGCGCACTAAGCGTCTCGAGCACGCCATCGGTGTAGAAGACGAGACTGTCGCCCGGTGAGAGTTCCACCTGCTCTTCTTCGTATTCGGCATCCGACAGGATCCCGATCGGAATGCCGCCGCCCTTTTCGAGGCAGCGAACCCCATCGCACGAAACGACGATCGGGCCCGGGTGGCCGGCCTTCACATAGCGAACGACGCGGGTTTCGACGTCGAGGATCCCGTAGAGAAAGGTGAAGAATTGCCCGGATCGCTCGATCAACGGAAATTCGCGATTCAACCGGCGCGCCACTTCCGCCGGGTTCGTCACCTCGTAGTGTCCCGAACTCGCATTGATACGTTTCAGGATTCCGCCCTGCTGATCGAACGGGGTCAGCACATGGCTCAGCGTGACGGACTGAAGCGCCGCCGACGGTCCGTGACCCGACACATCGAGCACGTACATCCCGACCCGCCGTTCATCGAGGCGAAAGATGTTGAACATGTCACCGCCGAGGCTCTCGCAAGCCTCGTAGCTCCATTCGAAGTCGACGCCGTGAATCTTCGGAGAGATTTCCGGCAGCAGAGACGACTGAACCGTCGCAGCTGCGGCGAGTCCCGACTCGAGCCGCTCGTTGGCGACGCGAAGTTCTCGCAGCTGCTCCGCGACTCTCTCTGCGAGCTTCAGGATCCGCTCGGCGACGTGAATCTGCGCGAGCAGTTGACCCGGGTCGAAGGGTTTCTTCAGGAATGCGTCGGCGCCGGAATCCAGCGCTTCGACCATGTCCTCAGAACCCTCCCGGGAGGTGATCAAGATGATCGGGAGATAGGAATCGCGTGGCTCCTTCCTGAGCTTGCGGCAGAGCGCAACGCCATCGAGTTCGGGCATCACCCAATCCGTGATCAGCACGGAGAACTGCGACTCGCCCTGGAGGAGTTCCCAGGCCCGCATCCCGTTATCGACGCAAACCACCTCGCAGCCCCAGCCCGACAGGGCCGTCTGGAGCAGATCGCGCTGGATGGGATCGTCGTCGGCGACCAGTACCCGCACCCTGGGGCTTTCGGTCGATTCGCAGCCAAAGCTTGAGCCGATCGTCCGGAAGGCCTCCCCGTGCCCGGCCAAAGCCGCGAAAACCGGCGCTTCCAGCGGCCGGGCAAGCCAGCCCTGGTGGGGCTTGATAGGATCCGCGCTCGAAACCGCGCAGCAGTGGGGCAGCACCGAACAACGGAATCCCGCCATCCGCAACCCCGGGATTCCGCCGAACGGGAAGCGAGATGAGCGAGAACAGCGAGAAGACGAGCGAGAAGATCTGGGTCGACAGCGCCATCACGGAAACGGATCTGCACAGCATTCCCGACGAAATGACCTATGCGGGCGTCACGAGCTTCATCCGGCGCCCCTACCGCAAGGATCTCGAGGGAATCGACGTCGTGATACTCGGCGTGCCATTCGACACGGCGACAACCAATCGGCCCGGCGCGCGCTTCGGCCCGCGCGGCATCCGCGCGGCGTCAGCGCTGCTTTCCGGCGAGGAGCTCGTCTACGGCTGGGATTTTCATCCGATCACCGAGATGGCGATCGTCGATCACGGCGACCTGCCCTTCGATTTCGCGAAACCCGCCGAGGTGCCCGCGGCCATCGAGGCCTACGCGAAGAAGATCGTCGATGCGGGACCGATGCTGCTGACCCTCGGCGGCGATCACTTCATCAGCTACCCGCTCATCAAGGCCCATGTCGAGCGCCACGGAGCGCCGCTCTCGCTGATCCACTTCGACGCGCACCCCGATACCTGGGAGGACGAGAACGAAGACGGGGTCAATCACGGCACGATGTTCTGGCATGCGGCGCGCGAGGGGCTCGTCGACCCCGCGACCTCGGTCCAGATCGGCGTGCGGACGGTCAACCTCGACACCATGGGGTTCAACATCCTCGACGCGCCCTGGGTCCATCGCCACGGCACGGACGCGGTGATCGCCGAAGCGCGGCGAATCGTCGGCGACAAGAAGGCCTACCTGACCTTCGACATCGACTGTCTGGATCCGAGTTACGCTCCGGGCACCGGAACACCCTCGCCGGGCGGACTGACCACCCACCAGGCGCTCGCGATCGTCCAGGGACTGTCGGGCCTGAACGTCATCGGCGCGGACCTCGTCGAGGTATCGCCGCCCTACGACGTCGCCGAGATCACAGCGCTCGCGGGCGCACAGCTCGCCACCAACTTCCTCTGCCTGTTCGCGCGAGCGCCCTGGCGCACCGCGACGTAGCCGCGCTGCCCAGCAGTCAGGCTGCGTGCCCGCGCAGAACCCTTCTTTTAGCAGTCGTCTCGTGCTGGCGGGGGCCCTGTTGGCCGGGCTCGCATACCTGTACGAGGCCGCGGCTAGTTCGTCGGGCTCACTTGGCTTTCGGGATCTTCGCGCGGCCTGATGTCGAGCAGTTCGATCTCGAATACCAGGGTGCTCTTGGGCGGGATCAGGACTTCGCTGGCTACGCGCGATCCGCCCGGGTTGACGGCCTGCACCGCGGCCATGCCGGAATACGCGAGATCCGCGGGAACGGTCAGCCGACGCTTGCCGCCGACCCGCATTCCCGGCATCCCCTGCTGCCAGCCGCGGATCAGGCTGTCCAGCGATGCGACGATCGGTGCGCCGCGTTCGTAACTCGAGTCGAACTGATGGCCGTCGAGCAACCTGCCGCGATAGTGGATCGTCACGATCTCGCTCGGGCTCTGGATTTCGGGGCCATCGCCAATCACGAGATCCTCGATGCTGAGCTCCTGTACCGCCGCGAGCGGCTTCGGCGCGCTCTCCGCGAGTTCATCCTCAGAACCGCAGCCGAACAGGGCGATCCCGACGCCAACAGCCATGCTCTGGGCACACGCTCTCAACGTCCGGTAAATCGAATGCCCCCTCGCCACGCCTCCTGCCGACGCCAGTCGTTCAGCTGAGACCATCTGACTCCATCCGACCTTTCGCTCTCTGGTCAGACTATCTATAACTGAACGCCGAGCAGCCATCACGGCCCCCCGCGGCGGCAGGAGCTGATCTTCAGCAGCCATGGCAGACTCACCCCTAATCGCGGTCCGCAAAGCGTCGATGTTGGGATCACGATAGACCTACAGAAGGAATCCCCATGCGCCTGTCGTCCGCGGTCGCTGCGATCCTCGTCCTCGCCCTCGCCCTACCCGCTGCTGCCTCGGCGGAGGATGCGAGCGCGCTAGCACACTCCGGCTTTATCTCGCTTCTGCCGCCGCTGTTCGCGATTGCGGCTGCGCTGGTATTTCGCCAGGTCATCCCCGCCCTGTTCCTCGGTCTCTGGTTCGGTGCGGCTGCGGTGAATGGCCGCTCGCTCGAAGCGATCTGGACCGGGCTGCTCGATAGCGTGCAGATCTACGTGGTGGGCGCGATCGCCAACGCGGATCACGCGGCGATCATTGTCTTTACCTTCACGATCGGCGGAATGGTCGGGATTGTCTCGCGGTCCGGCGGCATGCTGGGCGTCGTGAATCGAATCGCGGGCTTTGCGAGCAACGCGCGCCGGGCGCAGCTCGGAACCGCAGGGCTCGGGCTCGCGATCTTCTTCGACGACTATACGAACACGCTCGTGGTCGGCAATACCATGCGCGCCGTCACCGACCGCTTGAAGGTCAGCCGCGAAAAGCTCGCCTACATCGTCGATTCGACAGCGGCGCCGGTCGCCTGTATCGCGTTGGTGACGACCTGGATCGGCTACGAAGTCGGCCTGATCGATGCGGCGATCGCATCGATCGACGAGTTGCAGGAGCCCTATCTCATCTTCCTCCATTCGATCGCCTACAGCTTCTACCCGATTCTCGCGATCGCCTTCGTGTTCATGGTGGCGTCTTCGGGTCGCGATTTCGGACCCATGTACAGCGCCGAACGGCAAGCCGCTTTCGCGGAGCTGAACGAAGTCGAGAACGAAATCGCGTCCGGTCCTGACCTGAGCGAAGTCAGTCCCAAGCCGGGCGTCGAGGGTCGCGCCCTCAATGCGACGCTGCCGATCGGCGTGCTGCTCGCCGCGGCATTTGGCGGGATGATCGCCACGGGAGAGGGCGACAGCTTCCGCGAGATTGTCGGAAGCGCCGACGCCTACAAGGCGCTGTTGTGGGGCTCGCTGCTCGGCGCGCTCGCGGCGGGTGCCATGGCCGTCGGCAGCCGATCTCTCGACCTCGGCGAAACCATCGAGGCCTGGTTGGTCGGCGCCAAGGCGATGATGATGGGGATGATCGTATTGATCCTCGCCTGGGCGCTCGTCACCACCACCGAAGCACTCGGGACGGCAAATTACCTGGTGACACTACTCGGCGATGCCGTTCCGGCGAGCCTCTTGCCGACGCTCGTCTTCGTGCTCGCCGCGGTGACCGCGTTTGCGACGGGCACGAGCTGGGGAACGATGGGAATCCTGATGCCGCTGGTCGTGCCGCTGACCTGGGCGATCATTTCGGGCGATGGCGGTGTCGATGCCGCTTCGCTCCCGATTCTCTACTCGGCGATCGCCTCCGTCCTCGCGGGTGCTGTCTGGGGAGATCACTGTTCGCCGATCTCCGACACCACGATCATGTCGTCGATCGCCTCGGGCTGCGATCACATCGCGCACGTGAGAACGCAGATGCCCTACGCGCTGCTGGTTGCGGCAGTCGCGATTTTCGCCGGAACGCTGCCCGTGGGATTCGGCATGCCGTGGTGGCTCGGGTTGGTACTCGGGTCCGCCACCTTGTGGGTCATACTGCGGATTTTCGGACGCCGCACCTCGTAATCCAGAGATCCGGCGAGATCCACCTCGTGTTTGCGAGCCGGAAGAGGCTCGCCGCGCGTCTGCGAGTCGGCGTTGCATCAGCGCGGATGCTAGGAGACGGCCGCCATGCATTTGGGCAGCAGGTCCAGAAAGCGCCCGACTTCTTCGGCGGTGTTGTAGTGAAGAAGTCCGACGCGCAGGACACCGCCCGGCTCCAGGCCGAGCGCCTCGGTCAACGGCAGCGCGTAGCAGTTCCCTCCCCAGCTGAAGACCCCGCGCTTGCCGAGTTCCTCGGATAGAGCGACCGGCGAGCAACCTTCCGCGAGGATCGCGATCGTCGGCGCGCGCTCTTCGAGCCGTTTCAGATCGGTGATGCCGACGACCCGCGCAGCCGCGATGCGCGCAACCCCTTCGAGCAGTTCTCGACACAGCGAACTCTCGTACGCCTCGATCGCCCTGAACGCCGCGCGCAGCGCGCCGCGCCGATCGAGCGAATTCCCATCGACCGAGCGGCCGAGATCCGCGAGGTAGTTCACGGCCTCGAGGGTTCCCGCGATCGCCTCGTGACATTGGGTGCCCGTCATCCAACGGTCCGGAATCACCTCGTCAGCTGCGCCGACCTTGTAGGCGGGCAGCTCGGCCATCCATTCGGATCGACCCCAGAGCACGCCGATGTGCGGCCCGAAGAACTTGTACGGCGAGCACACCAGGTAATCGCAATCCCAGAGCCCGACGTCGATCAGGCGGTGCGGCGCGAGGTGAACCGCGTCGACGAACAGCTGCGCGCCTGCGGCATGAGCCAGTTCGGCAATCTCCTGGACGGGATTGATCGTTCCAGCCAGATTCGACGCGGCGCCGACGGCGACCAGCCGCGTGCGCTCACCGAGAGACGAGCGCAAGCTGTCGAGATCGAGCGTGCAGTCATCCGGCCGAACCCCGATCTGCTTGACGACCGCGCCCACATCGCGCGCGGCGAGCTCCCAGGGGGACACGTTCGCGTCGTGATCGAGGCGCGAGACGATGATCTCATCCCCCGCCTGCCAGGTTCTCGCGAGCGCGCGGCTCAGCGCGAATGTCAGCGTCGTCATGTTCGCGCCGAAAGAAACCTCCTCCGATCTCTCGGCTCCGACAAAATCCGCGAGCGCCCGATGCGCCTCCGCGAGCATCGCGTCGCTCTCCTGCGAGGTCGCAAACGGCCCGCCGTGATTCGCGTTGCGGTGCAGCAGATAATCGGAGACCGCCTCGACAACCCGCCGCGGCGTCTGGCTGCCCGCGGGGCCGTCGAAGAAGATCGCGGGCCGCCCCGCGACCTCCCGCTGAAGACCGGGGAACTGCGCACGAACAGAATCGATCGGAAATGCACAGGTCATCATGCGGAATGCTACCGCGGATCGAGAGTCGCGACGAACCCCGCGCGCAGATCCGATCCCGTGCAGCTACACAACAGCAAGATTCTCTCCAGCCAACTGGATGTGAATCCAGTTATGATCAAATGACCGCTCACCACTTGGATAGGGTTCGAGACGAGTGTCGCCCGCAGCGAAAACTAATCCGCCGCCAGTTCGGGGATCGACGGCAACTCTCCATTGCTCTGCATCTCGCGCACGCGCGCGAGCTGAGCGGCCATGTCGGCTTCGATCTCGGCGATCATCGCCTGGAACTCGGGTTCGGAGTGCAGCGATTCCAGAATCGGATTCTGTTTGAGTAAATACCACCAAAAACCGCGCCAGCCCTCGTCGATGGCTTGCCGAAGGGCCGACAACGCCTTTCGCTTGTCACCCCGCAATGCGTAGATCTGCACGTCAGCGACCCCATAGCCATCGACACCTAGGCGTGGAAGGGTCTGGATACGCTGTGAGCTACGATTCAACAGTAGATCCGCTTGTTCCTGCTCGCCGGTTTTGGACAAAACCAGCGCGAGATCGATTGCTACCCGATAATTCCTGTTTTTGAACCTGGGGGCGCCCTCGCGCAGTAATTCGGGGTGATTCTCTTCATACAAGGCGCGGGCTTCGGAGGTTCGACCCGCTTTCAGTTCATGGTTTCCGATCAGTTGGACGGGGTACACTTGCAATGCCCAATCCGGCTTGGTCTCAACCGCTTTGCGTCCATACTCCAAGCCGGCGGCTTCATCACCCCGGTACAGATGAAGAAGCAGCATGGCCTGATTGGCAACAAAGCTTTCTGGACCCACCTCGATGGATCGATGAATCCAGTGTTCGGCTTGATCCCGGTCACCGAGATCCATGAAAAGCCTGCCGAGGTGAGCCGAATTCCACGGGTCGCCGGGATCCGCAGCTATCGCCCTTCTGAGCCACCGGACCGCTTCGCCGTACTCCCCAGAAATCAACCAATGATGACACCCGATACTCCAGAGATTGAGCGAATAGCCCGGATCGACCTCGAACGATTTCTCATTCCAGGATAACGCTTCATCAAATCGACCTAATGCTGCAAGGTCCTGCCCGACACCGTTGAGCGCGTCCGCCGACAATGGGTTCAACTCAACTATCTTTCTGTGCAGTGCCAGAGCCTCCTCATGTCGGCCCAAGGTGTCTCGCAGGAAGTCGGCATACGCGTCATATACCGCTACAGAATTCGGATTCAGCCTCAGGGCACGTTGAAACGTTGCCTCAGCACCCTCATAGTCAGCTCTTGCTCTCTGGATGCGCGCGAGTACGGCATGCGCCTCACCCGAACGATCATCCAGCTCCAGTGCTTTTTCGATGAGCGGTTCAGCTTTCGCAATCATTTCATCTTGCGGGAAGCCGCTAAATCCGACTTGAAATAAGTAGCTGTTTGCCAGCTCGACATAGGCCAGCGCAAAATTGGGGTCGAGTTCAATGGCCTGCTGGAAATAATCGACCGCTTCTGCCAACGCGGCGCTGGTCAGTTTCGCCATGCGTTGTTTTCCGAGTATATACGCCTCATAGGCGGCGAGGTTTTCTGTCGGAACGGTCGCGAGTTGGTCTTGTTCTTCCGGTGACAAGGTGGCGCGCAACGCATCCGCAACGGTCTTGGCGATCTCACTCTGGATCGAAAAGATATTGGCTGCCGTCAATTCGCGGTCGTACGTCTCGGCCCAAAGGTGGGCTTCGGTCTGACAGTCGATCAGCTGCACGTTGATCCGGACCCGATCCCCCGCCCGCTGCACTCCCCCTTCCAACACCGTCGCCACGCCGAGTTGGGTTCCGATCTCCGAAATGCTCAGGTTCGGATCGAGCCGCTCCATGCTGATGCGCGCGATGACCTTCAGGGCACGAATCTTCGAGATCTGGGTCAGGATGTCGTCGTGGATACCCTTCGTGAACGGCTCATTGGCCGCATCTCCGCTGAGGTTGTCAAACAGCAGCACCGCGATGGATTTTTCTCGCACATCCGGTTCTGCTGCTGGAGCCTGCTCGGCGCTCCCCTTTGCCTGCTCCGACTTGGCGGTGACTTCCGCCGTCTCTGGCTCGGCTTCCAGCACGTAGTTGTCGAAGAACATGAAAGCCACAGCGAGTACCAAGAACCCGATGATCGCGAAATCGAGCTTGCGCCCGGTCTTGTGGGTGATGGATTCCGCGCGATCCACGGCTGCTTCCCGCTTGATCCCCTCCGGCGTCAGCTCGAATGCCCAGGCAATGATGAGTGCCAGCGGAAAACCGAGGATCACCAGGAAGGTAAAGACCTTCATCACCCAGTCGGGGGCCCCGAAGGTCGGCAGCACGACCGAAGCCACTTCCACCAGCAGCCAGGCCACGATCCCATAGGCCGCGCCGATCCGGAAGACCTTGCGCCGTTTGAGTTCTGCGATGAAGGACATACGCGCCCTTGTGATGCCCGCCTGGCCGTGCCCATCCTTGCTCTAGCCGTGCGCATTCTTGCTCGAGCCGTGCGCATTCTTGCTCGAGCCGTGCCCATCCTTGCTCGAGCCGTGCCCATTCTAGCCTAGCCGCGACTCGAATCCGGCCCCATCACTGCCTTCGATCGCAGCTGGATTTAAATCCAGTTGGCCGCGCAGAAAGTTGTACCTAAATTTCATTTTACACTTGACAGCTTTTCTGGGTAAAAACGACCCACCTGGAGATATCCGAAATCAGTGCTGCTGTGGTGCGTGGAATCGATACAAGGGGAGCGATCTCCACGAAATCATCGCGATCGAAGACTGAGCGTTCGATCGATCGCCGTGGGTTGATTTCGGAGGTGCTTCAACCCGGTGGTACACTGTCTCATGACTTCACCCCGAGTGTCCCTGTGAGGTCATCTTTCGATGTCTGGGCTGAAGGGTCTCTCGAGCGATCAGCTGCTCGCGCGGTTGCTCGAACTGGTTCAGCGCGGCCGCGAACTCGAGGCCGAGCTGATCGAGCATCTCGCGGAGGTCGATGCGAGGAGGCTCTATCTTCGCGAGGGCTGCTCTTCGATGTTCGCCTACTGCGTGCAGGTATTGCGCTTCGCGGAGGCGGTCGCCTACAAGCGGATCGCGGCGATGCGCGCGGCGCGGCGGCACCCCGAGGTTCTGATCGCCCTGCGCAACGGCGAGCTTCATCTGACGGCGGTGAGCTTGCTTGCGCCTCAGCTCGCTGCGGAGAATGTTTCGGAGCTGCTAACGGCAGCGCGGCATCGGACCGCAGACGAGATCCGCCGCATGCTGGCCGACCGGCAGCCGAAGCCAGATGTTGCTTCGTCGCTGCGGCGGCGCCCTCTCTCATCGGTTCGCTCCGCGGAGCGGGTCGACCGGAGCACCATGAAAGCCGAAATTCAGCAAACCGCGCTCGAGAAGAAGAGCGGTCTCCCAGCAACACCTCCCGATCGGTTAACGAGGCCCTCGGCTCCCGCTCCTACTCAAACCACAAACGTCTCGGCTGCAACCGCATCCTTCTCGCGATCGCCGGAACCTTTCGGCGGGGACCGCTATCTGATCCGATTCACCGCAGACGGCGAGCTCCACGCCCAGATCCTGGAACTCAAGGCGCTGATGCGCCACCAGATCCCGGACGGGGACGTGGGGAAGATCGTCGCGAAAGCAGTCGCCGTTCTCCTCCAACAGCGGCGCGCGCAGAAATTCGGGGAGTGTTCGACCCCGCGCGCGTC
Source organism: Myxococcales bacterium (assembly GCA_022561775.1). Classification (GTDB taxonomy): domain Bacteria; phylum Myxococcota_A; class UBA9160; order UBA9160; family SMWR01; genus JACZVU01. The sequence goes on from JADFQO010000005.1 coordinate 105,768, forward strand.
GCGAACCGCGCGAACTGCCAGCTCCTCTCCGTCACGACAGATTCCAGCCGCAATCCGCCGCGCGGTTTCGAAACGCGACGGCGAACGCTGCACGTTTGTATCGGCAACCGGCCGCCGTTGCGGCTCTCGCGATTTTCTCGAATTTCACCATCGAAGGCCGTGGGCACGGCATCGATCGCACGCGATCGATGGGATTACGCTGCGATGCCGGGCGCATAATCAATACGAGGCCGAGCGGGACTTCGGAGTAATGTACATGGAGCGCTTTCGCCGGCGGGACCAACCAGAAATCGCAGCATCCGTCCCAGAAACCGCAGCGTTGCCCCCAGAAACCGCAGCGTTGCCCCCAGAGACCGCGGCGTTGCCCCCAGAGACCGCGGCGTTTCCTCCAGAGATCGCGGTGTCGCTCCCGGACACGAGCCCCTCAGCCGCTCTTCAACCCGAACTGGATCTAAATCCAGTTGGCGCCGCATAAGACGGGAGCGGACAGCGGGAGACCGACATCGATCCAAACGCTCCGCGCAACGCGGCGCGATTTTACGCTAGACAGAAATGGCTCGGCCGACTGAGTGCTGACCGGTGGAGCCTTCGCTTTATCGGCACGGTCTGTCCCGGCGAAGTGAGATCCTACGAGTAGTGGGCCCAAACAGATGCTGCATGCCCGAGCCAATTGGCATTTCGAGGTCGACCCACACGAAAATCAGAGAGGCCTGAATCTCTAGGCTGGTTTCGAGAACCGGGGTCGTCGTGACTCGAAATCACAGCGCGTGCAGCAGTCGATACCAGTACTCGACGGCGTTGTAGAAGGATTTGACGCGGATGCGCTCGTCGCGGCCGTGGTAGCGGATGTCGTCGGTGTCTTCGCCGAGGGCGCTCACGCCGTAGGTGGGGATTCCGACGTTGCGCAGGTGCGCTCCGTCGGTAAAACCCGCGCTCATGTAGGCGATCACGGGAATGGCCGGGTACATCTCTGCGGCGACGCGCTTGACCGGGTCCATGACGTCGGGTGTCAGCGGCGAGGGCGGGCTCGCCACGGGCTCGTAGGTGATCGTCATGCGGATGGCGTCGTTGGCGAGCACGCGGCGCACGGTGGCGATGATTTCCTCGGGAGACTCCTGCGGGAGGATCCGGCAATTCACGATAGCTGCGGCCATCTGCGGCAACGCGTTTTCGGCGTGTCCACCCTCGAGCTGCGTGGCGACGCAGGTCGTGCGCATCATGATCCGGAGCTGAACCGAAGCGTCGAGGCGCGCGATGTCCGCTTCCGAAGCGCGATCCTCCGCGAGCGCCATCATCGCGGCCGCCATCTCTGGTTCGTGGAACAGCGCGACCTGGCGGAAGTAGTTGCGGGTGGCGTCGTTCAGGCTCACCGGAAACTGGTGGGCCCGGAGCCGCAACAGAGCCTCGGCGAGCTCGTAGATGGCGTTGTCGGCGCGCGGCCGCGAGCTGTGGCCTCCCCGGTTCGTGACCTCGATCCGCAAGGCCAGGTAGACCTTCTCCGCGGCCTGAACGATAAACGCCAACGGCTGCCCGTCGTCGGTCTCGATTCTCCCCCCATCGGTATTGAGCGCGAACGCCGCATCGATCAGATCCCGCTTCTCGTTCGCGAAGTAGGCGACGCTGTTCATCTCGGTCTCTTCATCGCCGGTAAGCATCAGGATGAAGTCCCGCGAGGGCTCGAAGCCCTCGCGCTTCAATCGGATGAAATTCGCGAGCAGCGCCGCCGCGCCCGCTTTGTTGTCCGCGGTTCCGCGCCCGTAGAAGTAGCCATCCTTCTCGGTGAGCTCGAAGGGCGGCATCGACCAGTCCTCGGGCAGCGCCTCCACCACATCGAGATGCGCAAGCAGTAGTACCGGCTCTCGATCGCCCCGACCGCGAAATCGCGCGAGCACACCCGCTACCTCCGGACTCGGTCCCATCACCTGAACATCCTTCTCGGAAAAGCCGGCCGCGACCAGACGATCCGCCGCGTACTTCGCGATTTCCGCCGAGCCGCCGCGCGACTCGGTCGACGGAAACGCGATGAGATCGGAATAAATCTCCCGCGCGAGCAGTTTGGGGTCCTCTTCGGCCAGGGCCTCAAACGGGGCCTCAGCGGCCAGCACAAGGCCCAGGACAGCGCTCAGGTACACGGCTTTCGATCTCGGTCGAGTCGTTCGATCAAACATGCTCGTCTCCGTGTTTGGTGAAGGTTCATGTCATTGAGAGAGGACGTCCACAGCCTGATGTGCGAGTCGATCGCGCGGAAACTGCCGCGCGATCGCGCGCGCTGCGGCGAGTGCGATGGCGCGATCGGCTTCGTCGCGGCTCTCGATTGCGCGGCGGTAGAACTCGCCGCGTGGCAGATCGTAGATTCGAAACTTCCCGAACGCCAAACGCGCCTTGCCAAAGCGGCCTGCGCGCGTCTGCGCGACACCGAGTTCGGCGTAGATGAGCGCGTCGTGCGGTCGCAACCTTGATGCCTCGTTCAAATCGGACAGTGCGGCGGCATTACGGCTGGCCCGCAAATGCTCCTGACCGCGCTCGAGATGGGCGAGGCCCAACAGCGGCGCCACCTCTTCCCGATGGTCGGCGACACTCGCGGCGCGAAGCTCGGCAATCGCGCAATCCCAGCCGCGGCGATCCAGGCAGCCGATTCCCGCCGCGAAGCGGCGCAACGGCTCTGGCTGCGCTTCGTCCTCGCCGAGCTTTTCGGCGATCTTGCGGATGTATTCGTGCACCGCAGGCTCTACGTAGCGCTCGGCAGGAGAGCGCTCGGTGATCACGAGCGTCTTGCGAAACAGGCGAAGCGCGGTGGCGTGGTCACCGCCCTTCTCGTAGAGCTGTGCGAGGTTGTAGGCGATCGCGACGAAATCGGGTTCGAGCGCGAGAGCCTGGTGGAGTTCGACCTTCGCCTCCTCGGGGCGCCCCATGTCGTTGCCCAGCACGGTGCCGCGGAAGTAGTGCTCCTCGGCGCGCAACTTCGACTCGTAGGCGTCGGGATCCGCGCGTAGCACGACCGCGAGATTCGTCAGCGCGAACAGCAACAGCGCGATCCCCGCGGCGAACGCGAGCACGCGCGTCCGCTTGTCGCGAACGCAGTCGAACGCCCACGAGACCGACTCGGCGGCAAACAAGACGAGCACGGGCAGCATCGCGAGGCGAAACCGACCCGTCACGAAAAACAGCATCATTGCCGCGCATTGAACCGCTACGAAGCCAATCAGAAACCGCGACTTGCGGCGCTGACTCCACGAGATCGCCATGCCGACGAGGGCCAGCGGCGCCAGCAGGCCGAACGGAAAGAACAGCACGGGGGTGCTCCACAAAAGCAAGGCCAGCACGAAGGACTCGCTGCGCACGGTGTAGATGTCTCGATTCGACGCGAGTTCGCGCCCGTGCCAGACATGCCCAAGCTTACGCACCATGTGCGCGACCCAGGAACCCGGGTCGCTCGCGATCAAGGCGCGCGCCTTGCGGGCGTAGTACTGCGACCGCTCGCTCTCTGTGTAGTAGCCCACGTCGATCGGCGCGCGCATCAGCAGCTCCCACTCCGGACCGGGTCGAACGCCGATCACCCCGCGGTATTCGGGCTCGGTTCCGATGAAGAGGTTGATGCCGCCGTTGGCTGAAATCAGTACGGGGTCTCGCGCGTAGAGCGCGTTGCGCAAACCCACCGGCGCAAGGACGACCACGAGACCCACCGCGAGCATTCCCACCCATCCCGCCCGCTCGCGGCGCGCAACCGGCCGCAAACTCAGCCAGAGCCACCCCGCTAGCCACGGCGCAAGCAACAGGGTCTCTGCGCGCGCGGTCGCGAGCAAACCCAGCGCTACGCCCACGTCCAGCCATCGCATCCGCGAGGGCTCGCTCTGGGCGCGAAGCGCGAGCAACAGCACACAGAGTTCGAGGAAGATCACCAGGCTCGTCGAAACGTGAACCGACGAGAAGTAGATCAGTGGCCCCCAGAGCCCGATCACCGCGGCCACCGCGATGCCCGCTCGGCGCGAAATCAACCGCCTCGCAAGCGCGAAGACGAGGATGCAGCTACAGCCATCGAGCAGGATCTGGCTGATCCGCGCGGGCCACAAACCTCCGCCGAACAGCGCGTGGTGTACCCCGAGGAAGTAGTCGTAGAGCGGCGGCTTCCAGTACGCGTGAGGCGGACCGAGCCAGCTGACTTCGGCGAGGTATTTTGCGCGCTCGAGGTTCTCCATCGGGTCGATGACGGGATGGTCGTAGAGCGGATCTCCGAGCATGAGCCCGGCGTGAAGTAGTCGCAGAACGACAGCTCCCCCGGCGATCGCCCAGACGGCTGCGGGGATACCCCGGGGTAGGGATGCGGGGTTCTGAAGGCGCGTTTTCTGCTCAGCCGCCGTCGGCATCGACTGTCACTGCTACAAGGCGATTGGCGTCAACGACGGCAGCGCGCCGATCGCGGGCGTCGCGCCAACGGAAAGAGCGCGACGTGATGCGACTCCCCTATCGCAAAGCGCCGCCATCGCGTCCCCAGAGCAGCTCCTCAACCCGCGCTCGTTCGGCCTCGCACGGCCATGCATTGCAGTAACCCCAGGCCTCCTCGAGTATCCGGCGGTCGAAGGGTACGACGTGATTGTAGTAGTTCAAGAATAGATCCGTCACGCGGCGGAGCTCCACACGCGGGGGCACGGCGTCTTCGCTGGGAATGAACCATCCGCTGTGGAGGGCGTGCAGCCTCTCGAGCCGCGGTGCGGCGAGGCTCGGGTTTCTGGGGCGCGCGCTCCTGCGCAACGTGGACAGCGTGGCGCGCCAGAGCTCGGAGTCCGGGTGGTCCACCGACCAGCGCGCGAGAAAGGTCGCGCAGTCCTTCGCCCGTTTGAAGCGGCACACCTCTCGCGCCGTAATGTCGAAGATCTCTTCTGGCAGCACCTCGGCGCCTCCCGCGTAGCGGCGCAACAGGGAGTTGCTGACGGACACCTTCTGGTGATTCTCGCTCATCAATGGGCCAACGCGCGCCGCTTGGCCGCCCCGAAAGAACGCACGCGCCGCGAGATCGCTGAGCCTTGGCCGACGCACGGTGTGAATCGGGCCCTCGAGTTCCTCGGCGTGGAGTGTTCCGAGCGGGATCAGCTCGTGGGCGAGTAGCTGCGGGAAACGGTCGATCTCCACTCGACCGAATGCGGCGGCGAAGTCCGACTGTCGAAATCGCGCCTCGAGCGCGCGGACGTCGAGGGCTCGGTCGGATTGATCCATGCCCAGCAAGAGCAGATCCAGACCACCCATAAACCACACGGAGACGTTCGGAAACACGGACGCAAAGTTGCGTAGGATCAGATCTACCACCTCTCGGTCGGTCTCGTAGACGTGGAACCACTGCCCGTATACGCCACCGGGCGCCAGACGGGAGCGGGCCGCCTCGAGAAACTCGCGCGTGTAGAGCATCTCGACGCCCGCAACCCACGGATTGCTCGGCTCCGACACGATGACGTCGTAACGCTCGCTGCTCCGCAACAGCGTCCGATAGGCGTCGCCATGAATGACCTCGATTTTCGGATTTGTCGAAGCCCCGCGATTCCCCACATCGAAGTACGGGTTGGCGGCGATCACCGCCCGGGAGATCTCGGCCACCGTGACCTTTCGCGTCCCCTCGAGAGCAGCGAACTCGCCGGCAGTCACTCCGGTTCCGAGACCGATCACGAAGCAGCGTTCGTGGCTCTCCGCGATCAGGGCGGGGATCAAGGCGATCAGCGCCATCGTCGGGTAGTCGCCCACGAGGGCTCCTTCGGGTTTGCCATTCACGAAGAGGGCGATGTTCTTGGGCCGCCGAAACGGCACGCCTACGCTCACGCTGCTGGTGGGACCGTCGTCATGGAAGATGATGTCCGCGAAGGCCCAGCGTTCGAAGAATTTCTCGGCGCCGAGAAAAGTCTCGGGGCCCTGCTTGCGCGAGCGGAAGGTTCCGGCGGTGAGCCGCTCGACTGGCCAGGCGGGCAGCAGTGCGATCGCCGCGAGCGTCGGCAACAGGATCAGCGCGGGAACGGCACGCGGAATCCGGTCCAGTACCAGGAAGGACAGCATCGAAGCAGCCACAGCAAGGCAGGCCATCGCGATCCGAAAGACGTGGTGCAGATCGAGCCAGATGAGCAACAGGTAACCGCCCAGCAACGCTCCGAGCAGCGAGCCCACCGTGTTCCACGCGTAGAGTCGACCGGCCAGCGCGCCGAGGTTGCGCACCTCGCGCCGCAACTGGTCGAACAGCAGAGGGAGCAGGGCTCCGGAGAGGCCGATCGGGATCGCGAGCACCGCGAGCGTCGAGAGGAAGATGGCCAGCTGGTATTCGGAAAACACCGCGTCCACTCCACCGAGGCGCACGCGGATCACATGCACCCAGTAGCCGACGTCAGCGACCGCGAGGTAGAGCGGAAAGAGCAGGCCCACGAGCGCCCATTGAGAACCCACGACGAGCGCGCGCGGGATCCGCGGGAGCGCTGAAACCGCAAAGCTCCCGAGCGCGAGGGAGAGCACGAACACGGCCACCAGCATTGCGAAGGTGAAATGCGAAGAGCCCAGCGCGAGTGCGCCGATGCGGTTGAAGGTCGTCTGCAGAGCCATCATCGCGAAGCCCGCGAGCAGCGCGATGCCCGACCAGGCGGCGATGCGCGGCACCGGCTCGGCCGCGCTGGGCGCCTCGGGATCGGGCGCAACGCTCGTCGCGCGCCCCTCTAGCGCTGCGAAAGCCAATGCCGCAGCGAGATTGAGGCCACCCATCGTCCAGACGACGCCGTCCAGACCCAGCAGCGGAACCAGCCAGAATCCGCCGGCCAGCGCACCCGCGAAGGCCCCGAGCGTGTTGGCGCCGTAGATCCAGGCGTGAACCCGCGTTGCGCGTGCGATGTCGCCCGCGAGCGCAAGGGTCAGGATGGGAATCGTCCCGCCCATCAGCACAGCAGGAGGTCCGATCAGCAGAGCCGACAGCACGACATCGAACGCGAAGCCGAGTGTGTCGTGGTCGAGCGGGCCGAGCAGCGACAGCTTCTGGGCGCACCCAAACAGTATGGGAAATAACAGGGCATAAACGCCGATCCCCGCCTCGACGCGCGCGTAGAAGGACAACAGCCGCGGACGTTGGCCTCGACGACGAGCGCGTTCAAGCACACGCCGCGTCGCGCGGCCGAAAAGCGCGTACCCGATCGAAAGGCCACCGAGGAAGATCGCGAGCACTGCCGCGGTCGCCTCGCCGTGGGATCCCAGCAGCGCGGCCAGGTATTTCTGCCAGGCCACCTCGTAGACGAGACCCGCAAACCCGGTCAGCACCGTGAGCAGCAACGCGATCAGGCGAATCATCGCTTCGGATCAACCTCCGTCATCGGCCAGGCGCAGAGCCCGGCGAACATAGCGCGGGGTCAGCGCCGCCGTATGCGTGGATCGGGAGGTATACCCGGTTTCGGCAGGGCGCCGCCGTCCAGGGTTAGCCCGGTGTCTGCGATGAACTCGCCGCCGACACACGCGACTCGATCGAAGGCCGCATTGGCGCGCGTTGCGAGCGGGCGACGATCGCACTTTCGATCAGGGGCAGGCCCAAGGGGATTGCGATAGCCTCGACGGAAGACTCCGCCGGAAGGGAAAACGCGGTCGGCCCCTTCGGCCTTCGAGCAGCCGAGGAAGCCGTGCGGGCTGTTGTCGGGGATGCCAGCTCATGCTGAATCGGATTTCTCGTGTCTTCCATTCTCGCCTTCATGAGCGCCGGGGCACGCAACGATGATGTCGGTCCCGGCGATTGAAACTGCAAGCCCTGTTGGAGCGCGAGCGCGGCGGCGGGTTGTTGCGGTCGCGTGAATTCGAGTGTCTGGGGTGAGGGTGCCTTGATGCGAGGTTCTGGAAATTTCCTGCGCACTTCGGCGGCGCTCCGATGTTGGGCGGGCGTCGCCCTTCGGGTTTGCTTCATTGCGACGCTGTTGTTCAGCCTCGCGGCGTCCGCGCAAGACGAAACGCCCCCGGAGACGACACCAGCCGACGAGGCGGCCAAATCACCGGCCGACGCAGCGGTCGAGTCAGCGACCGACACAGCCAGCGAGGTGCAAGAGAGCAGCGCCGAAACGGACGAACCCAGCGGCCAGGAGCTCGAGAATCTCGCCTCCGAAACCGAGGAGCCGTTCGAGATCGAGCCGATCCAAAGCAGTGACATCGAGGAAATCCTGATCCAGGGCCAAGCCGGCACGGGCATCCCCAAGGCCGCCCCGATCTCCGTCATCGGCTTCGACATGGACACGCTCTCGAAGGAGGGCATCAAGGACATCCGCGATCTCACGAATTTCACGCCGAGTCTGGAGATCAAGAGCCAGTTCGCTTCCTCCAACCCCGCGATCTTCATTCGCGGCGTCGGTCTCGACGACTTCAACGCGAACGCAGCGAGCGCGGTCGCAATCTACCAAGACGGCGTCTACATGCAGTCGGCGGCGATTCAACTCTTCGGATTCTTCGACCAGGAGCGCGTCGAGGTACTGCGCGGCCCGCAAGGCACCTTCTACCGCAACGCCTCGGCAGGCGCGATCCTCGTGAAATCGCGCCCGCCGACTGAGGAATTCGAAACCTACATCGCGACCACCTACGGTCGGTTCAATCAGCTCGACGTCACCGGCGCAGCCAGCGGTCCGATCGTCCCAGATTGGTTGTCAGGGCGCATCTCGGGGTACTACAACAGCCGCGACGGCATTACGAAAAACCGTTGCGCTGAAATACAAGGGATAAAGAAACCCTGCAGGGACTCACCCCTTTTCCTAGAACGAAAAGTCGAGGGCCATGTCAACGACATCGAAAACTATGGGCTCCGGGCGCAGCTCCTGCTCGCACCGCCAACGCTGGACATGGAATGGCTGGTTAATGTCCACGGCGGGCAGAACCTCGGCCACGCGTACCAGTATCAGCATCATGCGATTCACTTGCTACTCGGGAGCGCCGGTGATCTAAAGGCCCCAGAGGTGCAATTGCCAATCTTCCCTCCCTACCGCCCGGGCGATATAACGGGTTACAAGGATCGGGACGACGATCCCTTCGCGGGCGATTACGACTTGAACGGCCCCGAGGACCTCGACATCTTCGGCGCCATTCTCAAGTACACCTGGTTCTTCGGCGACAGCTACGAGATCGAAAGCATTACCGGCTACGAGTGGCACGACCGCGACACGCTCGAAAACAGCGACGGCGGCCCGCGGTTCGCCCTGGTTACCCAATACCTAGACGACGCCTGGCAGCTCAGCGAAGAACTCAACCTCCGCGGCGAGTGGATCGGGTCCGATCTAGGCGACGGCGGCTGGAGCGTCGGCGCGTTCTACCTCCAGGAAGATCTCAACGTCGAGAACATCTTCGAGATCGTAACCGGCAGAGACCTGAACCAGAGCTACGAACAGACTCTGAACAACTTCGGCACGTACATCCAGGGGGATTACACGATCCGGCCCGGCTGCGCGCCGATCGGCTGCGACGTCAAACTCGACCTCGGGCTGCGCTACAACATCGAGCACAAGAAATTCGATATCTCGACGTGCACATGGTTTCAGTCTCGGTGCAGCGTCGCCGATGTCACGCTCGCTGGCATAGAATCCGAGACCTGGAACGGCTGGAGCGGAGACTTCATTCTGTCCTGGTTCTACGACGATCAGGAAAGCAACGTCTACCTCAAGTACAGCCGGGGCTGGAAGGGGGGGCACTTCAACGGCGGCGCGACGAGCCGAGACGACATCATCACGGCAGTCGAACCCGAGATCGTCGACTCCTACGAGCTCGGACTCCGTGCGCATTGGTTCGACGGCCGCCTGATGACCAACGTGACGGGCTTCTACTACGACTATCAGGACCTGCAGGTCTTCAAGCTCGAGCAGACCCCGACCCAAGGCTTCCCGATCGCGAAACTCGTCAACGCCCAGAGCGCGACCGTCTTCGGAGTCGAGCTGGATCTCAGCGCCTCGCCGGTCGAGGGCATGAACATCACATTCAACTTCGCCTGGGTGGAGAGCGAGTACGATGAGTTCCGGACGACCCTCCCGTTCGACTTTTCGATGGAAAGACCAGGCGGCCGCGGCGGCTTCAACCGGGTCACAATCCGAGTACCGTTCGACTACTCGGGCAATACGCTGATCGCATCGCCGGAGTTCTCGTTCACGGGCTCGATCAACTACCAGATTGTGCTGCCCGGGCAGATCGCAGGGCGCGGGCTCGGCACGCTCACCCCGCGCTACTCGTTCAGCTGGAAGGACGACGTCTTTTTCGACGCGGGCTCGGGCACGGGTGCGTATCTCAATTTCCCGGTGGCGACCTTCGGACAAGAAGCCTTCTGGATTCACAATGCCGCCCTCAGCTGGCGCTCGGAAAACGAACTGATCGAGATCACCGGCTGGGTGCACAACTTCTTGGACGAGTTCTACAAGACGAATTCCGAAGACGTCTCGATCGGATTGAGCTACATACTCAATTCTTGGGCGGATCCGAGAATGTATGGCATCACCGTCACGATCTCCTACTGACCATCCCAGACGACCGCGGAGCGTCGACGGGATCGCTCGAGAGTGGCCGGCCCGTGCGCGTCGCCCAACGGAGGTGACCACATGCTGGGCATGAACAAAGTCGCTGTTCTGGGCGCCTGGGCGCTGACGGTCGCCGCAGCGTTCGCGGTCGGCAAGTCGACCGCGCCCACCGGAAGCGATCCGGCTCCCGAGGATCTCGGAACCGCGATCGAGGCTGCTATCGGCGAGCCCGACATGGTGGACCGCGCCGAGCGGATCGCGCGGCTCCTGCAACACCTCGGTCCCGACAACGTGACAGAGGTCGTCGAAGTCTACGAGCGAATGCTCAACATCCTCGGCGGGCTCAGCATCCGCCCGTTCGTCGCCGCGTGGGCGCGCTTCGACCCGCAGGCCGCACTCGATCACACACTCCGCTGGCCGTATGACGACAAGAGGGAGATGGGAGCCCAGGCGGCCATCGAGGCCTGGGCGCTACGCGATCCCGCCGGCGCGCTCGAAAGGTACGAGCGAGCGAGCGACCGCGATCCGGGCCTCGGAGAGGTGCTGTTCTTCGACATGCTGACGGGCTGGTTATATTCGGGCCGGGGAGGAGTCGACGAGTACATCGCGAACCTCCGAGGTGGGAAGCGCGACAGAGCAGTCAGCCGCGTGACCGCCAAAACCCTGCGCAACGGCGGAGTGGACGCGACGATGCGCTGGGTGAACTCGATCACCGGCAATGATTCCTACGAGAATAAATTCAAGAACAATGTCTTCAAGCGCGGGAGTCGGATGGTCGCTCGCTGGGATCCCGAGCGCGCTGCGGCGTGGGTGATGGAGAATCACGGTGAGGAGTACACGTTTGATGCGCCGCGTGTCGTCGCTGAGCAGTGGGGAATGAAAGACGGTCGCGCGGCCCTCGAGTGGGTGCGGGACCATCCGGATCAGGAGGTGCACCACTCGGCCGCCCGCGCAGCCTACCTCAATTGGTTGAAGTCGGATCGCGCCGGCGCCGTGGGGTGGCTGGAATCCGAGACGCTCACGACCTTCCACGATCCGGCAATCGTCTTGTACGCGAAGGATCTCGGCAGGCGGGCACCCGCGGAGGCGGTCGGTTGGTGCGAGCGCGTCCACGATGAGAAACGCCGGCTTGGCTGCCTCAGTAAAGCAGCCGCCCGGTGGTACCAGCGCGATGCGGTGGCCGCTGAGACGTGGCTACAGCGGAGCCCGCTCGACGAAGAGGCCCGACGCAAGGTGCGAACGCCGCCCAAGAAGACGCCGCAGCGGCGAGGCCCACGCGGACAACGCCCCGGGGACGGCCCAGCGAAGGAACCTTGACCCGGCCCGCGAATCCGAAGGATTCGCCCGCTAGTCGACGTTCAGCCGCGCAAGCCGTGCCTGCGCGTCTTCCCGCTCGGGAAAACTGTCCGCCTCGAGCGCGGCGCTCAGCTCGCTTCGCGCTCCCTCTACATCACCCGCGGCAGCGAGTGCCACACCAAGCCAGTAGTGGGCCGACGGCCGATCGGGCCGCAGCGCGACGGAACGGCGCAACACCTCGGCAGCCTGCTCGGGGTCTCCGCGTTCGAGCTGGATCCGACCCAAAACATCGAACGCATCCGGGCTGCCGCGGAGGCGGGCCGCCCGACGCGCCAACGAAAACGCGCGCTCGGGGTCTCGCGTGAGCAACTGTCGAGCGCGAAGACTCAGAGCTTCTGCGTGGGTACCATCGCGCAGCAGCAGCGCCTCGAGTCGCCGCTCGACTTCGGCGTCATCACCTGAGGCGGCGACCAACTGGATCGCCTCCCACGCGTAGCTGGAATCGTCCCGATCGGCTCGAGCCGCGCGGTCGCATGGTCGAACGGCTTGCGGTCGCGGGCGGTCGCGAGCCAGACGCCGGCCGCACTGCGGTTCACCGGCCTCGCGTCGTTCCGGATCACCAGGAACGGGTACCGAACCGTGCCGGGAACGAACTC
>JADFQO010000029.1 GCA_022561775.1 Myxococcales bacterium
GATCAATTGGTGTGGGAGACACCCGAGGGGTTGAACGTCAAAGCGCTCTACACCGCGGCCGACATCGAGGACCTGGAGTTCACGAACACGCTTCCCGGGTTGGCGCCGTTCATTCGGGGGCCGCGCGCGACGATGTACGCGAATCGGCCCTGGACGATCCGCCAGTACGCGGGCTTCTCGACGGCCGAAGAGTCGAACGCCTTCTACCGGCGCAATCTCGCGGCGGGCCAGAAAGGCCTGTCCGTGGCCTTCGACCTCGCGACCCATCGCGGGTACGACTCCGACCATCCGCGCGTGACCGGCGACGTTGGTAAGGCCGGCGTGGCGATCGACAGCGTCGAGGATATGAAGATCCTGTTCGACGGAATCCCTCTCGATCAGATGTCGGTGTCAATGACGATGAATGGCGCGGTGCTGCCGGTGCTGGCCTCGTTCATCGTGGCGGGCGAGGAGCAGGGGTGCCCGCGCGAAAAACTCACGGGGACGATCCAGAACGACATCCTCAAGGAGTTCATGGTCCGCAACACCTACATCTATCCGCCCGGGCCGAGCATGCGGGCGGTGGCGGACATCATCGAATTCACCAGCGAGAACATGCCGAAGTTCAATTCGATCTCGATCAGCGGCTATCACATGCAGGAGGCGGGTGCGACGACGACGCTGGAACTCGCCTTCACGCTTGCGGACGGCCTCGAATACGTGCGAGCAGCGCTGTCCAAGGGGTTGGGGATCGATCAATTTGCGCCGCGGCTCTCGTTCTTCTGGGCGATCGGGATGAACTTCTACTTCGAGATCGCCAAGATGCGCGCGGCGCGCCTGATATGGTCGGAACTGATCTCCCAGTTCGAGCCCAAGGACCCGCGCTCGATGATGCTTCGGACACACTGCCAGACTTCGGGCGCGAGCCTCACCGAACAAGATCCGATCAACAATGTGATCCGGACGACCGTCGAAGCGATGGCGGCGATCTTTGGCGGCACCCAGTCGCTGCACACCAATGCCTACGATGAGGCGCTAGGCCTGCCGACGGACAACACCGCGCGCACGGCGCGAAACACCCAACTCGTGCTCGCCGAAGAAACCGGAATTCCGGCGGTGATCGATCCCTGGGGTGGCTCGTACTTCATGGAGTCGCTGACGGCCAGCGTTGCCGCCGAAGCGCGCAAGATCATCACAGAAGTCGAGGAACTCGGTGGCATGACGAAGGCGATCATCGTGGGTATGCCGAAGCTGCGGATCGAGGCGTGTGCGGCGCGGCGCCAGGCGCGGGTCGATCGCAGTGACGAAACGATCGTCGGAGTGAATAAATACAAGCTCGACGAAGAAGCTGAACTCGACCTGCTCGACATCGACAACGAAGCAGTCCGAGAGGCTCAGATCGCCCGACTCGAGTCGCTTCGCGCCAAGCGCGATGCGAGCGAGGTCGAGAGGGCGTTACACGCGCTCCAAGAGGTTGGGCGCAGCGGTGAGGGCAATTTGCTCGAGGCTTCGATCGAGGCCGCGCGGGCGCGAGCGACGGTCGGAGAAATCAGCGACGCGTTGGAGCGCGTCTTCACCCGTTACCGGGCCGATGTACAATTCGTGTCGGGGGTATATCGAGGCGTGTACGCGGGCGACGACGAATTCGACAGTGTGCTCGAGGAGGTCGAAGCCTTCGAAGCCGCCGAGGGACGCCGCCCGCGCATATTGGTCGTCAAGCTCGGCCAGGACGGACACGACCGGGGGATGAAGGTCATCGCGACCGCGTTTGCGGATCTCGGTTTCGACGTCGATGTGGGACCGCTGTTTCAGCTGCCCGCAGAGGCCGCCCGCATGGCGGTCGACAACGACGTGCACGTGATCGGTGTTTCGAGCCAGGCCGCGGGCCACAAGACCCTGGTACCCGAGTTGGTCAAAGAACTCGAAAAGATCGACTCCCACAACGTGGCCGTCGTGGTCGGTGGAATCATCCCGCCAAAGGACTACGAATTCCTGAAGAGCAGGGGGGTGGCGGCGATCTTCGGACCGGGGACCGCGGTGCCCGGCGCCGCGCGCGAAGTACTCCGGGTGATCCGAGCCCGGAGCTCATGAGTCAGAGCGCCCGCTCTGCGAAAGAAGAGGCCGAGGCCATTCGCGGCGGCGACCGGAAGGCCATGGCGAAAGCCATCACCCTGCTCGAAAGCAAGCGGCCGGAAAAGGCCGAGTGGGGCCGGGCGATTCTCGAAGAGCTCGTGCCGCACACGGGCCAGTCGATGCGCGTGGGCGTCACCGGCCCACCCGGCGTCGGCAAGAGCACCTTCATCGAAAGCCTCGGTACCTACCTGCTCGAGCGCGGCCACCAGGTCGCGGTGCTGGCAGTCGATCCCAGCAGTCCCGTCACAGGAGGCAGCATCCTCGGCGACAAGACCCGGATGGAGCGGCTGGCCCAGCAAGCCGGCGCCTTCATCCGGCCGTCGCCATCGGGCGGTTCGCTCGGGGGTGTCGCGGAACGCACGCGGGAGGCGATATTGGTCTGCGAGGCTGCGGGCTACGACGTCGTGATCGTAGAGACCGTCGGGATCGGTCAATCCGAAGTCAGCGTACGGTCGATGGTCGATTTCTTCCTCATGCTGCTGCAGCCCGGCGCCGGGGACGAGCTCCAGGGCATCAAGAAGGGCGTTCTCGAACTCGCGGATAGCCTCGTGGTCAACAAGGCGGACAGCACGCAGCTCGAAGCCGCAGAGCGGTGCGCGGGAGAATACGCTCGGGCACTGGGCCTGCTCCGCGCCCAATCCCCCAACTGGGCCCCCCGTGTGCTGATGGTGAGTTCGCTTCAGGGCACCGGTATCGACGCGGTCTGGGAGACCATCATGGAGCACATGGCGGCGCTGGAGTCGAGCGGTGAGCGGCAGGCCCTGCGCAAGGAGCAAGCCCGGCAATGGATGTGGAGCCTGGTCGAGGAAGGGCTCAGAAGCGCGTTTCGCGCCCACCCGGATGTTTCCAGCCAGATCGAACCCCTCGAGCGGGCCGTCCAAAATCTCGAAATCAGCCCCGCGGCGGCCGCCAAGGCGCTGCTGGAGGCGTTTCATTCCTAGCGGGCGAAGCCGCGGGCTTCGCTTTGCGGCGTCGCGCGACCCCTTGCTGGGGTCACGCTCCTAGCCGGCGAAGCCCGTTGGCTTCGCTTTGCGGCGTCGCGCGACCCCTTGCTGGGGTCACGCTCCTAGCGCTGCGGCAGATAGCGGGGCCAACTGCTCGCTGCAGCACGCAGAACAATCCGAAATCCCAGTGGAGTTGGCGCTTCACTCGACCGCGCTGCCTGCCGATGGAGAGAGAGTCCGGGGCTCCCCCGGGCGTGGTTGAGGCTGGTTGTGGGGATCGGGGGCCATGGTCCAGATCAATATGACAGAGCGGGAGATCGCCGTGAAGGTGGTCTATTACGGGCCGGCGATGTCGGGCAAGACGACCAATCTGCAGAAGCTCCACGAAATGATCAGCGGCGATGCGCGCGGGAAGATGGTCACGCTCGATACCGCTGACGATCGCACCATGTATTTCGACTTTCTTCCGATTGAGTTTGGCACGAACAACGGTTTCTCGATCAAGATAAAGCTCTTCACCGTACCGGGCCAGGTGATGCATAGATCGACTCGAAAGATCGTGCTCGCTGGCGCGGATGCCGTCGCGTTTGTCGCGGACTCGCAGCGCTCGGCGGCCGGAGCCAACGCGTATTCGTGGCGAGACATGGAGGCGAACCTCAAGTCGAATGGGATCGATTTCGAGCGGATCCCGAAGGTGATCCAGTTCAACAAGCGGGATCTGCCCGATATCAAGCCGCTTCACGAGATCAAGGATTCCTGGGGAGAGTTGCCGACCTTTCCCGCGATCGCGCCACGGGGTGAGGGCGTGTTGGAAACCTTCCGCGAACTCCTGTCCGGCCTCTATCGAGCAATCGATTCCAAACACGCATTTGCCACGAATTTCGGCATCTCCGAGCAGGACTTCCTCAAGGGCGTCTTCGCAAACATTCAGAAACCCTGATCTGTTCTGCCGATTCCTCGCGTGAATCGCAGCTCCAGCCTCAGAGCGCGCGCTGGAATTGACAGCCGAAATGGCGGCTGATAGCGTTAGGTGGCCACCAACCCGCGACCCCGCACGCATCTCGGAGCCGCAACGTTCCCTTCGGGAGTCTCCCCGCTCATGCCGAAAGCTCCCCCGAAACTGCGCCTCGAGTTCAATCAGGAAGACATCCGAAAGGCGATCGCTTCCGTCGAAGCCGCCGTCGCGGACATCCGCGACGGCAAGATGGTAATCCTCGTCGACGATTCCGATCGCGAGAACGAGGGCGACCTCTGCATCGCGGCCGAAAAAGTGACCCCGGAAGCGATCAATTTCATGGCGAAATTCGGCCGGGGATTGATCTGCCTCTCACTCACCGAAGAGACGCTCGAACGGCTGAATCTATCGATGATGGTTCCGGACCACGAAAATACCTCAGGCTTCGGAACCGCTTTCACGATCTCGATCGAGGCGCGCCACGGTGTAACGACGGGTATTTCGGCGGCGGACCGAGCGACGACGGTGCATGCCGCGATTGCCGATGATGCGAAGCCCCGTGACCTCGCGCGTCCGGGACACGTATTTCCGCTGCGCGCCCGCGAGGGTGGCGTCTTGCGACGAGCGGGACAGACCGAGGGCTCGCTCGATCTCGCTCGGCTCGCGGGCCTCAAGCCCGCCGGCGTCATTTGCGAGGTGATGAACGACGACGGCTCGATGGCCCGCATGGGCGATCTACTCGAATTCGCCCGCGAGCACGGCATCAAGATCGTCTCGATTGCCGACTTGATCCACTATCGGCTGCGCACGGAAAAGCTCGTCTGGCGCGCCGCGGAAGCCAGCATGCCGCTTGGTGCCGCTGGCGATTTTCGGGCGATCGTCTACGAAAACGCCATCGACCACGTCGACCACATCGCGTTGGTGAAAGGCACGATCGACCCCAGTGAAGCGGTTCTCGTCAGGGTCCACAGCGAATGTCTGACCGGCGACGCTTTCGGTTCGCTGCGCTGTGACTGCGGCGAACAGCTAGACGCCGCGCTCAAGATGATCGAATCCGAAGGCGCCGGGGTGCTGCTCTATATGCGCCAGGAAGGTCGCGGGATCGGACTCAAGAACAAGATCAAGGCGTACGGGCTTCAGGACAGCGAAGGCCTGGACACCGTGGAGGCCAACGAGCGCCTCGGATTTCCCGCAGACTTGCGCGACTACGGAGTAGGGGCTCAGATTTTGACCGATCTCGGCGTTCACAAGATGCGCATGATCACCAACAACCCCGGCAAGCGCGCTGGAATCGAAGGCTACGGCCTTTCGATCGTCGAACGCGTGCCGCTCGAAATCGTTCCCAACGAAAAGAACCTCGAATACCTTCGCACCAAGAAGGAAAAGCTCGGGCACGTTCTACACTTGATGAGTTAGCCGACTGCCAGGGTTTCCGGGTCGGATCGGACCGGATTGGATCGAGCAGGGTCGGATCGAGTCGGATCGGGAGTGGGTGCCGGATTGTTTGATTCCGTCGAATCCATCCAGAAAGAACTCGCCGATCTGGACTACATCTGCGACGTCAATATCGCGACGGTCGTGTTCCTCGCACGGCGACTCGAAAAGCCGGTGTTGATCGAAGGGCCGGCGGGTGTTGGCAAGACCGAACTCGCGAAGGTGGTCGCGACCGCGACCCGCAGCCAGCTGATCCGACTGCAGTGCTACGAGGGCCTCGACGAGGCCAAGGCCCTCTACGAGTGGGAATACTCGAAGCAACTGCTCTACACCCAGATCCTGAAAGAGCGCTTCTCAGAAGTCATGAGCGGTGCCAAAACGGTGCGCGAGGCGGCCGAACGCGTGGGAAGAGAGGACAGCGTATTCTTTTCCGAGAACTTTCTCGTCCCACGTCCGCTCATGAAGGCGATCACCGCGGACACACCGGCGCTGCTGCTCATCGATGAAGTCGACAAGGGGGATCCGGAATTCGAGGCGCTTCTGCTCGAAGTGCTTTCGGACTTCCAGGTCACGGTGCCGGAAATCGGGACGATCCGGGCCGTGAAGCGCCCGTTGGTATTCTTGACTTCGAACAACAGCCGCGAGATGAGCGATGCCCTCAAGCGCCGCTGCCTTCACCTCTTCATCGACTTCCCGAGCGAAGCGCTCGAAATCCGGATTCTGGAGGCCAAGGTTCCCGAAGCGGGGAAAAAGCTCAGCG
The DNA here is from genome assembly GCA_022561775.1 of Myxococcales bacterium. Lineage (GTDB taxonomy): Bacteria > Myxococcota_A > UBA9160 > UBA9160 > SMWR01 > JACZVU01. The sequence continues at coordinate 6,206 of JADFQO010000029.1, forward strand.
CAGACCTGGTGCGAATGATGCAGGCACTGCGAAAACTGGACCTGAAAAAAACGCCATCGATCAGCGAGACCCTCGACTGGGCGCGGGCGCTGTTGGCGCTAAACGCCGAGGAGTTGGACCGCGACGTCGTCCGCCGCACCCTCAACGTCATCCTCAAATACGAGGGCGATGTTCGGAAGGCCGAGGGCGAACTAGACAAGCTCCTGGCAGAAAGGGTTGACGATCAGCGTTCAGGCGCCGGAGCGGCAGCGACATCTTCCGCGCAGAGAGCCGGGAAAGACGCACGCCACCAGGCGTGATGCAGGGCCGTGCAAAACCGCATCCTCGAATTCACCAACATTCTCCGCCGGGCCGGAATCCGGGTCTCGACCGCTGAGGCTCTCGACGCCTTTCGAGCGCTGGAAGTTCTTTCGATCGACGATCGCGAGGTCTTCCGAGACGCTCTGGGTGCCACCATGGTCAAGCGGGCTGCAGACGTCTCGATCTTCAACGAACTCTTCGATCTGTTCTGGTCCGGTTTCTACCACAGCCTTCGCGAATCCTTCGATCAGGCCTCGGCGGGCTTGCCCGAGCGGATGGACTACGAGGCGTTGCTCCGGCAGATCGCCGAATTGCTGCAGGCGCCGGAGGGCGAATTCCCGGCGCTATCGGATCTAGCGCGCGCGATGCTCACGGGCGACCTCGGCCAACTCGAGTCGCTGATTCGGAGCGCGGCGGAGGGAGCGGGGATCGAACGGATTGAAAACTTCCTCCAGGTCGGCTTCTTCAGTCGTCGAACGCTGGAGGGTCTGGGCGCCGAGCGCGCAGCAGGAGAACTTCGCGAGCTGTCGGATCGCCTGCGTGCTGCAGGAATGTCACCAGACGAGAGTGAAGCTCTGAGCAGCTTGATCGATCGGCTGATGGATGCGATTCGCAACAGTGTCCGCAACTTCACGGAGCGGGAAATCCAGCAGCGAAACCACGACTACATGGAAAAATTCAGGCAGGAGACACTGCTCGAAAAGAGTTTCTACCACCTCACCGAAGACGAGGTGCGAAAGATGCGAGAGGTCGTCGAGCGGCTCGCCCAGAAGATCAAGAACATCCTCACGATTCGGCGAAAGCGAATGAAGCGGGGCAAATTGGACCTGCACCAGACGCTCCGGCGCAATATGTCACACGGTGGAATCCCGTTCGAAATGATCTGGAAACACCGCAAGAAAGACCGCCCGAAGCTGGTGATTCTGTGCGACGTGTCTTCATCCGTCGCGAACGTCTCGCGCTTCATGTTGCAGTTCTGTTATTCGCTTCAGGAGGCATTCACCAAGATTCGATCGTTCATCTTCGTCGCGGAACTCGGTGAGGTGACCCATCTGTTCAAAGATGCCGAAATCAGTGATTCGATCGAGCGGGCGCTTCAGGGTGGCGGAGTCGTCAACGTCTACACCCGATCCAACTTCGGCAATGCGTTCTACGCTTTCACGCAGAATTACCTTGCTGCGGTCGACAAGAAGACCACGGTGCTGGTCCTCGGTGACGCCCGAAACAACTACAACGACCCCAAGGCCTGGTGCCTGCGAGAAATCCACAGCAAGGCCAAGAATGTCATCTGGCTGAACCCGGAAAACCCGAGCGCTTGGGGGTTCGGCGATAGCGTGATGAACCGATACACGCCGTTTGTCGAGGTCGCGGAGGAGTGCCGGAATCTCCGCCAGCTCTCCAACCTGATCGATGGCCTGATCCTGCGTTGACGTACTCGCGAGCTGACACGGCGCGAATCTGCAAACTGCCTCGGCGCGCGTCACTTGGCGTGGCCACCCGAAGCGGGCCACCCCAACGGGCCTGCGAACCGGCTACCCAAATGAGAACTGCCCCGCCGAACCCGGCGGGGCAGTTTGCGAACATGGAGGGCGGTGGATGGATGATGGGGGGTGAGAGGTTGGACATTTCGGTCAGAAATGCGCCAAATCCACCGCCGCTCCATAACTGAAAGCGTTGGCCTTGCTTGTCTGGGGGCCTCCTGCCCAAATGACCTGAGAGCAGTATGCGGCGGGCGGCACGATTAGTCAAACCGTATTTGTCAGCGGATTCAATTCGGCTAGAGAGAATCTAATTTAATCTTATTTTTCAAGTAGTTCTATGAATTTATGAAGGTAAGAGCTCAACTCCAGAAAGCTGCTCGGTGGCCGCTTGGCCGTCCGGGCGCGTTCCGTTAGCCTCACGCCAACTCCCCCCGGTGGAGCTCTCGTCACAAGGCGCTCCCTCAATCGACGGCCGCCGCGCAGAGCGCGGCGTTTGGAGGGCTCTTGATCACGCCCCGGCGCTTTTGGATCCGTACCCACGGCTGCCAGATGAACGTCCACGACTCGGAGAAGGTGGCGAACCTGCTCCTTCACGACGGTTGGGAGTTGGCCCGAGGGATGGGCGACGCGGAGCTTCTGATCCTCAACACCTGCTCGATTCGCGACAAGGCGGAGCACCGCCTCTACAGCGAGTTGGGCAAGCTGCGCGAGTGGAAGCAATCGGCCCCAGGCCGCACCCTCGGCGTGGCGGGTTGCGTCGCGCAACAGCAGGGCGATGTGCTGTTGCGGCGGTTTCCGCAGCTGGATTTCGTTTACGGCACCCACAATCTGCGGCGGGTTCCGGAGATGGCGGCCGCGGCGCTTCGCGGAGTCCGCGACTCGCAGACCGAGGAGAACCGCAGCCAGGACCGTTTCGATCTGCCGTCGCGGCATCCATCGCTGGTGGGTGATCCGGCCGGCCGCGCCTTCGTGACCGTGATGGAGGGCTGCGACATGTTCTGCAGCTTCTGTATCGTGCCTTCCACGCGGGGGCGGGAGATCAGCCGAGTCGGGGCGGAGATCATCGCCGAATCGAGGGATCTGGTCGCGTCGGGGATTCGAGAGATCACCCTGCTCGGCCAGACCGTGAATGCCTACGGCCGGCACGATCGACGGCGCGCAGCCGCGCGCTCTGAGCGCAACGCCGGCGGCGCAGTGGATCGGCCGCCCACCGATGCGCCAGACTCTTTTACCGGCCTGCTGCGTGCGCTTGGCGAGATCCCGCAGCTCGCGCGACTCCGCTATATCAGTCCGCATCCGATCTTCTTCGATGACGAACTCATCCGCGCGCACGGCGAACTCGACGTGCTCTGCCCACACGTTCACCTGCCCGTCCAGAGCGGATCCGACCGAATCCTCGAACGGATGAGGCGGCGGCACAGCGCGGACGAGTACCGCCAGCTGATCGATCGGCTGCGCGCGAGCCGTCCGGATCTCGCGATTACCACAGATTTGATCGTCGGTTTCCCGGGGGAAACCGATGCCGATTTCGCTGATACCCTCAAGCTGGTTCGAGATGTTTCTTTTACGGATTCGTTTTCGTTCAAGTATTCGCCACGGCCTGGAACGGCTGCGGCTTCCATGACAGATGAAGTCTGCGAATCGGTCGCCCAGGCGCGATTGGAGCAGCTCCAGGACCTCCAGCGCTCGCTCACGCTGGGCGCCCACCGGGCCCGCGTCGGCGAGACGACCGAGGTCCTGGTGGAGGGGCCGAGTCGCCGCGGGGGCGCGCAACTCTCGGGAAGGGATCCATTTCACCGGGTCGTCAATTTTTCAACCGGGGCGGAAGCCTCGCCCGCGCCGGGTGGTTTGATCCGAGTCGAGATCGTGGACGCGACCCCTCACTCGCTGATCGGAGTCTGGAATCAGGCTTTCGAGGACGATCGGCGCTCGCGAATCGTGAAGACGGGAGCGCCATTTGCCGATGAACAGCGTGCGGTAATCGGCAGGTAGCGGTCCAGGGCCCTCCGGGTCCCGACATGCTCCTGAGAAAGAACGCTGTGCGTTGTTTCTCAGCCGGACGGGCGCCGTAGGGCGCGCGGGACGGGGGAAGGCGCGCGGGAGCTGGACCGGAGAAGCCGGTGCGGCACGCGGCGCAGGTGTGAGGGGAATCGGATGCCCAAAGGGCGCATCCTGGCCGTGGACGACCAGCGTTACTTCCGCGAGTTGCTGGAAGGAATGCTCACCGACGCCGGTTTCGAGGTACAAACCGCCGCCGGAGCCGAAGAGGCGCTTCGCGTCCTGGAGCACGCCAACTTCGACATTCTGGTGACGGACCTGGTGATGCCCCAAATGGACGGAAACGAACTCGTCCATCGCGTCAAGCAGCGCAACCCCGACCAGGACGTCGTCGTCGTGACGGGGGTGGTTGACGTCAAGGCCGCCGTCAACGCCATGAAGCTCGGGGCCGCCGAGTTTCTGCTCAAACCTTTTGATCGCGAGACGCTGATCAGCACGTTGGAAGGCGTGTTGCAGAGCCGCCGCCTGCGCAACGAGCACGCCAAGCTCCTGAATGAGAACATCGAATACATGGACGAACACAGCCTGATCCATCGGGCGATCGCGTTGTTCAGTTTTCTGGCCCTCGAACCGCTCGCCGAGCGGGTCGTCGACGGGCTGTGCATCGAGCTCGGCGCCCAGGGCGGAGTGCTCTGGGTAGCCACCAATCCACAGAACGACTCATTGGAGCTGTTGTCGGCGCGCGGATTGGTGCGGGTGGAGGGTGAGCAGGAGTTGGTGGCGTTCGCCGATCTGCCGACCGAACTCGCGGAATCGACCGCGAGATCGGCCGTCCTGCATTGGGGCGACCGCGAGGGAAGCCAGCGGGAGGCGCTCTATCTCGCCTTGCGCGACCAAGACCGAATGATCGGCCTGATCCGCTTGACGGACAAACTCGGCGGAGAGGATTTCGATCCCGTCGACCGATCCTGTGCGGAGAAATTTTCCGAATTTGCCGAGACGGCGCTCTGCAACGCACTGCGCTATCGCGCTCTGGAGCGCAAGCCGGTGGAGGGCGACGCCACTGGCGCCACCGATTTCGAGTTCTTCTACAACGCCGTGCGCAACGAAATCGAGAAGGCCACTCGCCACGGGCGTTGTTTCTCGATCCTCAAGGTCGAGATCGGACCTCTCGGCGACCTGCGCGCGCAATTCGGCGTGGTGGCGTTTCGCCAGTGGATCGAGAAAACCGTTGTCCAATTGGCGCGGCTCCAACGTTCATCAGACCTGCTCTCCATCGATGGGCAGGGGCGGTTTCTCCTGTTGCTCCCGGAGACCGATGCGCTGGGAGCCGCCATATTCAAACGACGCGTATTCCAGGACCTCCAGGCCGGCGAAGCGCTCGCGGTCTTCGGGCCCAGAACTCGCGCCAAGATCCACGTCGCCGCCGCCAGCTACCCTTCGGATGGAACCCAACTCGAGTCGCTGCTCCGATTGCTGGACGAACGCATCGAGAACGACGGATCGAGCCTGGTGCGCGAGTGGGTTCTCGACGACCAGCCGCTCGCAACGTGCCTCGAGTCGTTGCTCGGGGGAGGGGTGGATGAGCGGCGCGAGACGGTTGCCCAGATCACCGAGTTCGTTCTCGCCGAGCCCATCAGGCGATCGGTGACCCGCTCGCTGTTGTTCGCGGCGCCGGGCGAGATGCTCGGCGAGGCGGTCGCCGCTGGACTCGGTGCACTCGGCGGCAGTTCCGGACAGACCGCGATTTCGATCCTGGGCGAGCCGCCCAAACAGGACGCAGACGATTCCGAGGCTTCAATGGTGCAATGGGTGTCGCGGCGGGGGTTGGGCAAATTGCCGCTTTTTCTGATCTATTTTGGCGACGGGTCCGCCTACGCGATGATCTGCGAAGATGCTCCGGGGCGCGATCGGACGCGTTTTTTCCAGACCTGCGATCGAAACCTCGTCGAACACCTGGCATTGCGGGTCCAGCATGAACTGCACGGACCGGGGAGCGAACGACCGTGACGGTTCTCATCGCGGACGGAGATTTTCAACGGGGCAAGCGCCTGGCGGCCGCGTGCGAGCAGCTCGGATTGGACGTGAACACGGTCACCCATGGAGCGGTAGCCCTCGAGATTGCGCTGTCGAAACCTCCCTCTGTTTTGATCGCGCAGCTCGCCTTGCCGTTGATCGACGGTGCGCAGCTCGGCGGAATCCTGCAGGCGAACCCGCGCACCCGCGTCGTACGCGTGATCTATCTCGCCGACAATGCAATCGAAGCAGCGCGAGAGGCGGTCGGCGGCGAGATCGTCGGGCCGCCGTTCGACTCCGAGGCGATCGCGCGCCGCGTCCAGGCCCTGGTCGGAGAGCGAATTCAGGGCGAAGCGGAGAGCGGATCCCGAAGTGAAGACATCGGCGGAGTCGAAGGGCAGCTTTTCCAGCTCCCGCTGGCGGATCTGCTGCAACTTTTCCACGTCAGCCAGAAAAACGGCATCGTCGACCTGCGACACGGCAGCGAGCCCGGATCTACCGAATCCGGGCGGGTCGTGTTGCGAGCGGGAGAGATCGTCCACGCCGAGGTCGGATCCATCACGGGCGAGAAGGCGCTCTTTCGATTGTTGGCTTGGGATCGCGGCGAATTCAAGTTTTCGCCCGGCGCTATAACCGAGGTGTCCACGCTCGACAAGCCGACGCGCGTGCTGTTGCAGGAGGGGTTGCGACAAAATCGCGAGGGGGCGCTCCGCGCCAACAGCCTGCCGCCGCGCGACTCGAGCGTTCATATGAAGATCCGCCGATCGTCTCTACCGGTCGTCATTCACCCGCTAACCCAGGAGGTTCTGCTGGTACTCGAGGCCTATTCGCGCGTCGGGGACGTGGTGGACCACTGTTCGTTCCCCGACTATCAGGTGTTGCTCACCCTGCACACCCTGATCGAGCGCGGGATGGTCGAGTTGCGCGACGCATCCGACGAGGCCGGACCGCCCAACGCCGAACGTCTGTTTTCGCAAGCACCCGGTGCGCGCTTGCGAGAGTGGATGGGCATCGACGAGCTCGACGCGAACGGGATTCGAGACGCGCGACTGCTGGTGGTGGCCGCAGATCCAGCGGCCTCGCGTGAGTTCTGCCGGCTGGTCGCAAATCTCCCGGGTGCGACGATACGCGACAACCCTGAATCCGATTCGATCGATCGCCTCGGCGTGCTGGGCCGGCTCGCTGTCGATGACAAAGTGGGAATCGAATTCGTGGAGGTACCCGCCGATCCGCGCTTTTCCGCGCTTTGGCCGCTCGCCGGGCACGGTGCCATCGGAGTGCTGATGGTTCTCACCGGCCCCGTCGCCGCGGCGTTGGAAGCGGTCCGCCCGGTCTCCGAAGCGCTGCGCGCACTGCCGCGGGCGCGAATCTTCCACCTGTTGTTGCTCGATAAAGACACGGGTGTGGAGGCCGACGCGCTGCGCGAAAACCTGTCGGTGTTTGACGACAGCTCGCTCTTTTTGATTCCGATCGGAAAAGGCGGCACCGCAAAAGTGCTGCTCCGCGAAATGCTCATTCGGATTCTTCCCTGAGAGCAGCTGCCTCGCTCTTCCGCTGTCGAAAAACACCAGCACTCTCGTTGGCTTGACCCACCCACGCGCAAGCACTAGCATTCTCGCCCAATCGGAACCGCGAACCAGGGCGAAAGCAGCGCGCCCGCTCGGTCCGCCAGACAACAAGCGAGCGAAACAGCATCGACATGAGCGATAGCCTCATCCGAGAGGGTCTGACGTTCGACGATGTCCTTCTCGCGCCTGGCGCCAGCGACGTTCTTCCCGCGGACGTCGATCTCGGTTGCTCCCTGACCCGTGAAATCTCCCTGAACATCCCGCTCGTCTCGGCGGCGATGGACACCATCACCGAACACGAGACCGCAATCTGCCTGGCCCAGAACGGCGGCATCGGCATGATCCACAAGAACCTGCCGATCAGCTCCCAGGCCGCCGAAGTCGACAAGATCAAACGCAGCGAGTCGGGCATGATCGTCGACCCGATCACGATGCGACCCGAGCAGCGGATCTACCAAGCCCTCGAAGTCATGGCCCGCTACCGGATCTCGGGCGTGCCCGTCACCCGCGACGGCAAGGCGGTGGGGATCCTCACCAATCGCGATCTGCGCTTCGTGCGCGACACCCATCAGGAGATTTCGAAGGTCATGACGCGGGAGAACCTGGTCACGGTTCCGCCCGGCACCACGATCGACCGCGCCAAGGAACTCCTGCACGAACACCGGATCGAGAAGCTGCTCGTGGTCGACGATCAAGGCGTGCTCTGCGGGCTGATCACCATCAAGGACATCGAGAAGAGCGAGCGTTTCCCCTACGCGTCCAAGGATTCGCTCGGGCGGCTTTTGTGCGGCGCCGCGGTGGGCATCGATGAACAGGGCCTCGAGCGAACCCAGGCGCTGGTGGATGCCGGTGTGGACGTCGTCGTTGTCGACAGCGCGCATGGGCACTCACAGGGCGTGCTCGATGCGGTGGCATCGCTGCGCCGGACCTTTCCGGATCTTCCGCTGATCGGCGGCAATGTGGCGACAGCCGAGGGTTGTGAGGCGCTGATCAAGAGCGGCGTATCGGCGTTGAAGGTCGGTGTCGGCCCCGGATCGATCTGCACGACGCGCGTCATCGCGGGTGTGGGGGTGCCTCAATTCACCGCGGTTCTGGAATGTGCGGCGGTCGCCCAGAAGGCCGGCGTGCCGGTGATTGCCGATGGGGGCATCAGGTTTTCGGGCGACGTCGTCAAGGCGCTCGCGGCCGGGGCATCGACCGTGATGATCGGGGCCTTGTTCGCGGGGACCGACGAAGCGCCCGGAGAGGTGGTCCTCTACCAGGGACGCTCCTACAAGGTCTACCGTGGGATGGGATCGCTCGGCGCGATGGCCGATGGCAGCGCGGACCGCTACTTCCAGGCGGATGTGGAGGATCGCTCGAAGCTGGTGCCTGAGGGAATCGAAGGGCGAATACCCTACCGTGGGAGCCTCACGAGCAACATCGACCAACTCGTTGGCGGCTTGCGGTCGGGGATGGGTTATATCGGAGCGCCGAATCTCAACGAGCTGCGACGCCGTGCACGGTTCATGCGAATCTCCTCGGCAGGCCTCCAGGAGAGCCACGTTCACGACGTAATCATCACGAAAGAAGCTCCGAACTACCGTATCGAGTAGCCTCGATCGTTCCCGGCCTCAAACCCGACCGACTTCCGCAGCCCCTCCGGCGGAAGTGGTATTGGAGTGGAATAGCGGCGAATGGCCTCTGTCCCCGCGCAGCGCGATTTCGCAGCGGATCGCATTGTCGTGCTCGATTTTGGCGCGCAATACAGCCAGTTGATTGCGCGGCGAATCCGCGAGCAGGGCGTCTACTGCGAGATCCACCCCGGAACCGTCGACGCGGAGACCGTGCGCGCTTGGAAGCCGGTTGGCATCGTGTTGTCCGGCGGGCCCTCGAGTGTGCTCGACGAAGGAGCACCGCGTTTCGATCCGGCGATCCTCGAGATCGGATGCCCGGTGCTCGGCATTTGTTACGGCCTTCAGCTCCTCACTCATCACCTCGGCGGGCTGATCGAGAAGGCGGACGATCGGGAGTATGGACGCGCGTTGCTGAAGATCGAGCGCGACGATCCGCTGTTCGCGGATCTCGAAGGTGGCGTCGAGCGCGTGGTCTGGATGAGCCATGGCGACCGGGTGCTCCGTCTACCCGAGGGCTTCGAGACGCTCGCCACGAGTGATCGCTCGCCGTTCGCGGCCGTGCGCCATCGGGAACGCCCCCTCTGGGGTGTCCAATTTCATCCGGAGGTCGCTCACACCGACGGGGGTACCGCGATGCTGGCGAACTTCGCCATCGGTATCTGCCGCGCCCGCACCAGCTGGTCGATGGATTCCTTCATCGACGACGCAATCGAACGGATACGCGACCAGGTCGGCGACGGCCGCGTCATCTGCGGACTGTCGGGAGGCGTGGATTCGAGCGTCGCCGCGGCATTGGTCCATCGGGCGATCGGCGATCATCTGACCTGCATCTTCGTCGACAACGGCTTGTTGCGCGCCGGAGAGCGCGCCGAAGTGGAGCGGCTCTTTGGCGAGGTGCTCGACCTCTCGCTGGTGACCGCATCGGTTGAAGATCGCTTTCTGAGCGAACTCGCAGGCGTCGTGGATCCCGAGCAAAAGCGCAAGATCATCGGGCGGGTCTTCATCGAGGTCTTCCAGGAAGAGGCCGATCGACTCGGTGGCGTGGCGTATCTCGTGCAGGGCACCCTCTACCCCGACGTGATCGAAAGCGTGTCGGTCAAGGGGCAGTCGGCCACGATCAAGACCCACCACAACGTCGGCGGACTGCCCGAGCAGATGCGGCTTGCACTCGTCGAGCCGCTTCGCGAGCTCTTCAAGGATGAGGTGCGCGAAGTCGGCCGCAAACTCGGACTCCCCGAAGCCGCCATCGGGCGGCACCCGTTTCCGGGCCCGGGTCTCGCGGTACGAATCATCGGCGAAGTGACCGCCGAACGACTCGCGGCGGTTCGCGCAGCCGACGCGATCGTGACCCAGGAGATCACCCGAGCGGGCCTCTATCACGAGATCTGGCAGGGCTTCGCGGTCTTTCTGCCCATCCAGAGCGTGGGCGTGATGGGTGATGGGCGGACCTACGAGAACGTCATCGCGGTTCGCTGCGTGACTTCCGTCGACGCGATGACCGCGGATTGGTCGCGGCTACCGGGCGACGTGCTGGCGGCGATCTCGAGCCGAATCATCAACGAGGTGAAGGGAATCAATCGCGTCGTCTACGACATTTCGCCCAAGCCACCCGCTACCATCGAGTGGGAGTGACGGGCAGCAATCGGCACAGTGTCGGGACGCGCGAACCCGCCCCCTGCGAGGAATAGTCGGGTGTCGAGCAGCCCCTTCGTTCATCTGCATCTGCACAGCCAGTACTCGTTGCTCGACGGTGCGATCAAGATCGACCCGCTGTTCGAGCGCGCCAAGGCGTTGAACATGCCGGCGGTGGCGCTGACCGATCACGGCAATCTCTTCGGCGCGGTGGAGTTCTACGAGCGCGCGCGGGACACCGGCATCAAGCCGATCCTGGGCTGCGAGGTCTACCTGGCCACTGGGTCGCGATTCTCGAAGGAAAAGCGCGAAAAGGACTCCAGCGGTTACGACGCGATCAATCACCTGCTGCTGCTCGCGAGCAATCAAACCGGCTACCGCAATCTGGTCTACCTGGTCTCGAAGGCCTACCTCGAGGGCTTCTACTACAAGCCGCGGATCGATCTGGAGCTGTTGCGAGCGCGCAGCGAGGGGTTGATCGCCACGTCGGGCTGCCTCTCTTCGATGGTTTCACGCGCCATCACGGGCGGACAGGTGCAGGAGGCCTGGGGCCTCGTCGAGGAGTTTTCGGGCATCTTCCCGGACCGCTTCTACCTGGAGCTTCAGCGACACGGCATCAGTGACCAGGACCGGGTCAACGCCGAACTCGTGAAGATGTCGGTCGACATGGGCCTCCCGCTGCTCGCGACCAACGACTGCCACTATTTGAGCCAGGGCGACCACGCGCACCACGAGGCGCTGCTCTGCATCGGCACCGCTTCCACGCTCGAAGACCCGAACCGGTTCAAATTCGACGGGCAGGGCTTCTATCTCAAGTCGGGCGACGAAATGGCGCAGGTATTCCGCGATCACCCGTCGGCGATTGCGAATACCCTCGAGATTGCCGAGCGCTGCGAACTCGACCTCGGCATCGATACCGGTGAGTACCACCTGCCGGATTTTCAGGTTCCCGCCGGAACCACCAAGGACGAGGTGCTCGAAGCGGCGTCGTGGCGCGGCCTGCGCGAACGGCTCGGACTCGCGCCCGACGAGCCGATACCGCCGAAATTCTCCGTCTACCAGAAGCGGCTCGAACACGAGCTCGGCGTGATCGGACCGATGGGGTTTGCGGGCTACTTCCTGATCGTGGCGGACTTCATCGATTTTGCGCGGCGCGAGGGCATTCCGGTCGGCCCGGGACGCGGCTCGGCGGCGGGTAGCCTGGCGGCCTACAGCCTCGGAATAACCGGTGTTGATCCAATCGAGTACGACATCACCTTCGAGCGGTTTCTGAACCCCGAGAGGATCTCGATGCCCGACATCGATGTGGACTTCTGCATGCGGGGTCGGGATCGGGTCATCCAATACGTTGCCGAGAAATACAACGGCGAGGGCGACGACGAGATGCGGGTGGCGCAGATCATCACCTTCGGGAAGCTCCAGGCGCGCGCGGCGATCCGAGACGTGGGCCGGGTGCTCGGAATGCCCTACGGCGACGTCGACCGCATTGCGAAGATGGTGCCCGAAACCCTCGGGATTACGCTCAACGATGCGATCGAGCAGTCGGCCGATCTGCGCGCGTGCGCCGAAGCGGATGGGCAAGTCGCCAAATTGCTCGAGACCGCGCGCGGCCTCGAGGGTCTGACGCGACACGCTTCCACCCACGCGGCCGGCGTCGTGATCGGCGACCGACCGCTGATCGAGCAGGTGCCGCTGTATCGCGACCCGAAGTCGGGCGACGTGATGACCCAGTTCGACATGCGCTGCGTGGAGAAGCTCGGGTTGATCAAGTTCGACTTCCTCGGGCTCAAGACCCTCACCACGATCTCGGATGCGGAGCGCCGGATTCGGGAGACCCGCGACCCGGACTTTCGGCTCGAGGACGCGCCGCTCGACGATCCGAAGACCTACGCGCTGCTGTCGAGCGGCGACACGGAGGGCGTTTTTCAGGTCGAGTCCGCCGGCATGACCGAACTCGTCGCGAAGCTGCGCCCCCAGAACTTCAAGGAGTTGATTCCGATCGTCGCTCTCTACCGGCCCGGGCCGCTCGGGTCGGGCATGGTGGACGATTTCATCAACCGCAAGAACGGCCTGACGCAGGTGAAGTACCTGACCCCCGAACTCGAGGAGCTCACCGCAGATACGCTCGGCGTGATCGTCTATCAGGACCAAGTGCTTCAGATCGCCAACCGCCTCGCGGGTTACAGCCTCGGTGAGGCCGACCTGCTCCGCCGTGCGATGGGCAAGAAGAAGCCCAAGGAAATGGCGCAACAGCGCGAGCGTTTCGTGTCCGGGGCCGTCGAGCGAAACATCGACCGCCAGAAGGCCGAGGAGGTCTTCAAGCTGATGGCCGAATTCGCGGGGTATGGGTTCGCGAAGTCGCACTCCACCGCCTACGCGTTGATCACCTTCCAGACCGCCTATCTCAAGGCGAACTACGAGCGCGAATACCTCGCCGCGCTGATGACCACGGAGGCGGGCAACCATGACAAGTTGGGCCGCTACATCCGCTACGCCCGGCAGCGCGAGATCGAACTGCTGCCGCCGGACGTCAACGAATCCGCGCGGGACTTCACCGTCGTGAGCGGGGGCATCCGCTTCGGGTTGGCGGGCGTGAAGAACGTGGGGGAGGGCGCGATCGATTCGATTCTCGAAGGGCGCGGGGGTACGGGCGGGCGCTTCAACAGCCTGTTCGACTTTGCGGATCGGATCGACGGTCGTCGGGTCAATCGCCGGGTGGTCGAAAGTCTGATCAAGTGTGGCGCGTTCGATTCACTGCACGACAATCGAGCGGCGGTCTGGGCCGGATTGGACAGCGCGTTGGAGGCGGGCGCCGCCGCCCAGCGCGATCGCGAGATCGGCCAGGAGAGCCTCTTCGGCGGCGCGGCCGGTGGCGAGCTACGGGGGCCGGAGCTGCCCGAGACTCCCGAGTGGGCCGAGCGCCAGCGCCTCGATCTCGAGAAACAGCTGCTCGGCTTCTACGTCTCGGGTCATCCGCTCGCGCTCGCCGCGGAGCGCCTCGGGCGCTTCGCCGAGGTGACCTCCAACGACACGGAGGGCTCGGACGGTAGGGAGGTGCGGGTCGGCGGGATCCTCACGTCGCTGCGGGAGACCCGCACGCGTCGGGGCGCGCTGATGGCTTTCGGTACGCTCGAGGATCTTCACGGAAGCTTCGATCTCGTGATCTTCAGCGAGCCCTTCGCGCAGTTCGGCAGCCTGATCAAGGGAGCCATCGAGGGCGACGGCGAGACTGGACCGATCCCGCTGCTGGTATCCGGAACGCTCGAGGCGGGCGATCCGCCAAAAATCCTGGTCCGGGGCGTGCTCGAACTCGAACGCGCGGAGGAAAAGCTCTCCACGCAGCTCGAGGTCACCGTCCGCGAGGACGAGGCGTCGCCCGATCGGCTGCACGCGCTTCGCGACCTGCTCGAGAAAAACCCCGGTGAGTGCCAGGTGGTCGTCCGGCTGGTGATTCCGGGTGAAAGCGAGACGCTCCTTGCGCTAAACGGTGCACCCGGGGTCCGCGCCAATGCGGCGTTGCTGGCTGATGTCGATGGATTGTTCGGGCGGTGTGTGACGGAGTTGTCGATTTGAGCCGTGTCTGCACTTCGCAGCGGACGCGCGTTCGGCCGCGACGCGTACCGGGGCGCGGCCTGGGGCTGGGCGTTCTGCTCGCGCTGAGTGGATTTTTCCAAGCGCCGGTCGTGGCGGCACGGGACGTGGTGCGGGTCGAATCCCTGGGCGTCGCGGCCGTGCCGTCGGATTCCGCTTCCCCCCGCGACGCCGCTGTCCACAAGGCCCTGATCGACGCGGTTCGACACACCGCGGAAGATCTGCTCGCGACCAGAGCTGGAGACGGATTCGGCGAGGGCCCGGGCAACACCCCGGATCTGGAAGCCGAAGCGGCGGAGAGCGCCGAACTGCAGCGCATTCTCGGGAATGACCCACTCGAATACGCGACGCGTTTCCAGGTCGTCGAGGATCGCGGTGAAGGGCCGGCGCTGTTCGGCTCTGACCCCGACGCCAAAACGGAATACGTGGTGATCGTGAGCGTGTTCGTCGATCGCGATCGGATCCGTGAGCGGCTGACGCGAGCGGGGATACTGTTGACTCCCCAGGGGCAAGAGCCCCAGATTCGAAGCCGTCTGATCTTGGAGAATATCGGGGAATACTGGGTCTATGCGGAGATCCGCAGGGTGTTGTTGGAGGAGCTGAAGATGCGCTCTGCGACACCCCGCGAGTTTACGCCCGGGCGCGCAATCCTCGAGCTGAATGCCACGCAATCGCCAAGCGAGTTCCTGGGTTCGCTTCAGCGGTCGGTTTCCGACCAAATGGACCTGGTCCCATTGAGCGTCGAAGCGGACGAGATGCGTCTCCGGGTCGAAGTCCGCGCTCGTCAGCCGCTGGAAAAGGGATCGAAAGAGGGTCGCTCGATTGACACCCCTAGTCCAAATCGGTATTGAATTCGCGTCGTTAGGGATCATGCTGGCACGTAGCTCAGTGGCAGAGCGCCGCCTTGACACGGCGGAGGTCGGCGGTTCGAAACCGCCCGTGCCAACCACCCCATAGTGGGCCAGACGCTTCGGCTAGCGGAGCCGGCGGTCTGTCGCCCAAGCGCTTGGGATTGCGAACGCACCATGTTCCTCCAGCATCGATGAGTACGATCCAGATCCGATTGCCGGATGGCAACACGCTGGCAGTGCCCGCGGGTTCGACGGTCCTGGACGTTGCCCGGACCATCGGAGCGGGGCTCGCGCGAGCGGCCCTCGCGGGCCGCATCGATGGGCGCCTGGCGGATTTGCGCACTCCGCTCGAAGCCGATGCGGCGATCGAGATCGTCACCGGCAAAGACCCGCAAGCCGGCGAGGTAATCCGCCACTCCGCCGAGCACGTGATGGCGGACGCCGTGAAGCGCCTCTTCCCGAACGCGCAGGTCGACGTCGGACGGACGGACCACAGCGAGAAGTTCCAGTACGACTTTCTGATGGAGCACCCGTTCACGCCCGAAGATCTCGAAAGCATCGAAAAGGAAATGTGGAAGATCCTCGCCGAGAAATCTGAGTTCGTGCGCGAAGTGATCAGCCGGGAAGAAGCGGTGGCATTCTTTGCGGCGCGAGGCGAAAAACTCAAGGTTTCGCGCATCGCGGACATACCCGAAGACCAGGAGATCACGATCTTTCGCCACGGCGAGTTCACCGACCTCTGTCGCGGGCCGCACGTCCAGCGAACCGACCAAATTGGCGCCTTACAAATCACGGAGTCCGCGGGCGCCTATTGGCGCGGCGACGAGAGCAAGGCGATGCTCCAGCGGATCTACGGAACGGCCTTTGCGACCGAGAAGAAACTGCAGGAACACCTCGCCCAGATCGAGAAGGCGAAAAACCGCGACCACCGACGGATCGGGGCGACGCTGGGTCTATTCTTCACCGACCCGATCGCGCCGGGCTCGCCGTTCTACCTCCCCAAGGGCATGATCCTCTACAACGGCCTCATCGATTTCATTCGATCTCTCTACCCGAAGTACGGCTTCGCGGAAGTCATGACTCCGCAGCTGTTTCGGACCGAACTCTTCAAGACCTCGGGCCACTACCAGCTCTTCCGGAAGGACATGTTCGTGCTGGAGGGCGACGAAGATGAAGAACTCAGCGTGAAGCCGATGAATTGCCCGGGGCACTGCCATCTCTTTTCGACCCAGAAACACTCCTATCGCGAGCTGCCAATTCGCTTTGCGGAATTTTCCCGGCTCCACCGCAATGAGCGCAGCGGAACCCTCACCGGCCTGTCACGGGTTCGCTCGATGGCCCAGGACGACGCGCATGTCTTTTGCGAGCCCGAGCAGATTGACGCAGAACTCGATTCCTTCTTCGAGATGACCGGGGAGGTCTACCAGGCGCTTGGTCTCGAGGCGCCCAAGGTTGCGGTCTCCACCCATCCGGCGGAGTTCACCGGGGAGCTGGCCGACTGGGATGTCGCCGAGCGGCAGTTGCTGGAGGCCGTCAAACGAGCCGGCCACGCGTGTTCGATCAAGCCCGGCGAGGCGGCTTTCTACGGTCCCAAGATCGAGTGCGACTTCCGCGACGTGATGGGCCGGGCCTGGACGCTTTCGACCCTTCAGGTGGACGTTTCGATGCCCGGGCGCTTCGGGCTGCGCTACGTGGGGCGAGACGATAAGCTCCACCAGCCCGCGATGCTCCACCGCGCGATTCTGGGCTCCCTGGAGCGCTTTATCGCGCTTTATACGGAAATGACCGGCGGGGACTTTCCGTTCTGGTTGGCGCCGGTTCAGGTCGCTCTGCTACCGATTGCTGAGCGCCATCTGGCGTACGCGGGGCGAGTCCAGCAGGCGCTCGTGGGCGTCGGGATTCGGGTTTTTCTGGACACGCGCAATGAAAAGCTCGGGTACAAGATCCGCGAAGCCGAGATCCAGAAGGTTCCCCTGATGCTCGTGGTGGGCGATCAGGAAGTGGTCGATGGAACCGTTACGCCGCGCCACCGGCGTGGTTCGAAGCAGTCGAACGAAGCCGTGGCGCTCGACGTGATGGTCAGCAAGCTTGCTGCGGATGCGCGCGAACGGCGTGTATCGCGCTCGGAGGATTGAGGTATCGCCGACTTTCGGAGAGTTGGAAACAAGGAGGACGTGCCCCGCATGAACGAGTTGATCCTCTCGTCGGAGATCCGCGTGATCGCGGACGACGGCGAGCAACTCGGCGTGATGACTCCATCAGACGCCTTGGCGCGTGCACAGGAAGTGGGCCTCGACCTTGTCGAGGTCGCTCCCGGGTCGAAGCCCCCGGTCTGCAGGATCATGGACTACGGGCGCTACAAGTACGAGCGCAAGAAGAAGATGGGGAAGAACAAGGGGCACACGGCCTCCCTCAAGGAGGTGAAGCTGCGGCCTCGCACCGATCAGCACGATCTTGACTTCAAACTCAAGAACGCGCGGCGCTTCCTGGTCGATGGCGACAAGGTGAAGGTGACGGTGATGTATCGCGGTCGGGAGATGGTTCATCGCCAATTTGGTTACCGGCAACTCGAGCACGTGAAGGAGTTGCTCAGCGACATCGCGAATATCGAGAACCCGCCGCGGATGGAGGGGCGCTTTCTATCGATGATCCTCGTGCCCAATCGCGAAGCGATCGCCGAGGCCCGACGCGCGCAGGCCAGCGGCAAGGCACCTGACGGGGGGGAGCCGGCGGCAGGTGCCGCAGCAGAGTCGCCGACGGCTGGCGATCCCGGGAAGGTCGAAGCGGCGGAAGAAGGAAACAACGGCTGAGCGAACCTCTTCGGAGCGAGCCAGAAGCCGATTGAAAAGGGATTCATCATGCCGAAGGTCAAGACCCATCGAGGTGCAGCCAAGCGGTTCAAGAAGACCGGCACGGGTAAGATCGTGAGGTCGCACAAGAATAAGCAGCACATCCTCACGAAGAAGTCACCCAAGCGAAAGCGCCATCTGCGGAAGGGTGCCCTCGTCGATCCGGCCGACGAAAAACGTGTAAAACAGATGATCCCGTACCTCTAGCTGGCGGTCTTGCGACCCGACGGAATCGAACAAGGGGGAGCCACATGCCGCGAGTCAAACGAAGCGTCACTGCGCGCAAGCGACGCAATCGCATTCTCGATCAAGCCAAAGGCTATTACGGCGCACGGAGCAAGCTGTTCAAGACGGCTCGAGAGGCCGTGGAACACGGCTGGCGCTACGCGTACCGCGACCGCAAACAACGAAAGCGAACCTTCAGGGCGCTCTGGATCACCCGAATCAATGCGGCAGCGCGCGAAAACGGCTTGTCGTACAGCCGGCTGATCAACGGACTCAAGCGAGCGAACGTCGAAGTCGACCGCAAAATCCTCGCCCAACTCGCGGTGACGGATCCGAAGACATTCGGCGCGCTCGCAGACCTCGCGAAGTCACAGTCCGCCTAGCTGCCAGACCGTCGATGCCGGCCGGAGTCGACAACCTCGAGCGGCTGGAGGAAGAGGCGTGCCGCGAAATCGCCGCAGCCGCGAGTCTGCAGGCGCTCACGGAAGTTCGCGCCCGCTACCTCGGCAAGAAGGGCTCGGTGGCCGAAGTGTTGCGCGGCATCGGCGACCTCGCGGGCGATCAGCGAGCCCGGATCGGCCAACTCGCGAACTCCGCTAAGCGACGGATCGAAATGGTGGTCTCCGAGCGCCGCCGCGCGCTCGAACGTGGCCAGCGCGATCGCACGCTCGGCGCCGAGCGCCTGGATATCACCCTGCCCGGCGCAGAAGAACCGCGCGCGGGCCACCTGCACCCGGTCACGCGCGTGTTCCGGGACATGGTGGAATTCTTCACCTCGATGGGGTTTTCGATCGAAGAGGGCCCGGAGGTCGAAACCGAGTATCACAGTTTCGAAGCGCTGAACATCCCGAAGCTGCACCCCGCTCGGGATGAACAGGACACCTTCTACGTCGAAGGCGGAAACGCGCTGCGCCCCCACACCTCGAACGTTCAGATCCGGACCATGACAGGCCGAACGCCGCCGTTCCGATTCATCGCGCCGGGTCGCGTCTACCGACACGACCTGAGCCCGCGCCACTACCCGATGTTCCACCAGATCGAGGGCTTCCTGGTCGATGAGCGCGTCACTTTCGCTGATCTCAAGGGCGTGCTTCACGCCTTCGGGCGCCACCTGATGTCGGACGACATCGAGCTGCGTTTTCGCGCCAATCATTTTCCGTTTACCGAACCCTCCGCCGAAATGGACTACGGATGCCTGCTGTGTGAACGCAAGGGTTGCGGGATCTGCTCGAACAGCGGCTGGATCGAGTGGGGAGGCTGCGGGATGATCCACCCCCAGGTGCTCGAGAACTGTGGAATCGATCCGGATCGCTATCAGGGCTTCGCGTTCGGGATGGGTGTCGATCGCACGGCGCTGCTGCGCTACGGCATCCCCGACATTCGACTGCTCTTCGAAGGAGATCTGCGCGTGTTGGAGCAGGTCTGATGCGGGCATCTCTTCAATGGCTCGCGGAATTCATCGATCTCCCCGCAGAAGCCAATCTCGTCGAGCGTCTTACGCTCGGTGGATTCGAGGATGTCGAGATCACCGCGACGGGGCCCGATCTTTCTGAGATTCGAGTCGGTCGGGTTCGCGAGTGCACGCAACATCCAAATGCGGACCGACTTTCCGTCTGCAAGGTAGAATTCGGCGACGGCGAGCCCGTCGAAGTGGTGTGCGGTGCGCCAAACGTCGCCGCGGACCAGAAGATCGCCTTCGCGGCGGTCGGAACGAAACTTCCCGATGGCACCGTTCTCAAGCGTGCCAAGATTCGCGGCGTTGTCTCGAGCGGCATGATCTGCTCGAGTCGCGAGCTCGAACTCGGAGACGATCACGACGGCATTCTGGTCCTCGATCCCGATGCCCCGCTGGGTGCTCCACTACCCGAGGTGATCTCCGGCAGCGATCGCGAGTTGGAGGTCGGCATCACGCCGAACCGCGGCGATGCAGCCTCCTTGATCGGGTTGGCGCGCGAAATCAGAGCGCTCTTTGGGGGCGATTTGCGCGCGCCCGAAACGGACCCGCCCGAGACCGGACCGGCCGCAGCGGACGCGATACGCGTCGAGATCGAAGCCACAGACGATTGCTATCGCTACGTCGCGCGAATCGTGCGGGGAGTGCGTGCCGGCCCCTCGCCCGGCTGGCTGGTCGCGAAGCTCGCCGCTTCGGGCATACGCTCGATTAACAATGTCGTCGACGTCACCAACCTCGTATTGTTGGAGTTCGGACAACCGCTGCACGCCTTCGATCTCGCAAAATTGCGCGGCGGCACAATCAAGGTGCGGCGTGCAGTGGCCGGCGAAAAGCTCGCCACCCTCGATGGCGAGGCCCGCGAGCTCTCCGCAGAAGATCTGGTCATCGCAGACTCGGAGCGAGCGATCGCGCTGGCTGGAGTAATGGGGGGAGCGAACACGGAAGTCGGGGATGCGACCACCGACGTCCTGATCGAGAGCGCGCACTTCCATCCGGGCCGTGTCCGGCTCGCCGCAAAGCGCTACGGGATACAAACAGAGGCCTCCTATCGATTCGAACGGGGCGTGGACCGACTCGGCGTTCAGCGGGCTGCCGATCGCGCGGCGCGTTTGATCGCCGAACTTGCGGGCGGGGAGGTTGCGACGGGCAGCGTGGTGGCAAAGGGCGCGGCGCCGACCGTGACCGAAGAGATTCGCTTTCCGACCGATCGGGCGAACAAGTTGCTCGGAACTGCGCTTTCGAAGCAGGAGATGGCTGCGTTGCTCGAGCGGGTGGGCGTGCGCTGTGCGTCATCCGACGCGGACGAGCTCGTCTGTGCGATCCCGTCTCACCGCATCGACCTGCAGCTCCACCAGGATCTCACAGAAGAGGTGGCGCGCATCTACGGCTACGACCGGATTCCGGTCACGGAGCCGATGGGGCTCTTGCGCGGCGTCGAGCGGCCGCGGCTCTGGCGCATGGCGGAATGCTCCCGAGACGCCCTCGTCGCCGCGGGCTTGATCGAGTGTCAGACGCTGCCGTTCTTGAACGCCGATTGGCTCGCGGCCCTCCAGCTGGACGCCGATGACCCGCGGGGCCGCGCGGTGAGGCTGATAAACCCCATTCGCGAAGAGGAGCCGCTGCTTCGCACGACGCTGCTCCCCTCGATTCTCCGCCTCGTCCAGCAGAATCGCAGCCGGCAGCTGGGGCGGATCGAGGTCTTTGAGCTCGCCCGCCTGTTCCGCGCGGACGGGGCCCCCTCGCGCTGGGGCCCGAGCCTCCCGGAGGAGTCGCTGGGCCTGGCGGCAGCGATTGCGGAGCGCGAGGAGCGGGGGCTCTGGGAGGCGCCCACGCTGCTTCCGCTCTTCTTCAAGCTCAAGGGCATCGCAAAAAAGCTTTTGGATCAGCTGGGTTATGTGGCATGGTTTCCGAGCGCGAGCCTTCCGCCCTATCTGCATCCGGGGGCCGCGGCGGCAATCGAGGTGGGGGGAGTCGTGGTCGGGTCGATCGGAGAGCTGCACCCGGATGTTGCTTCGGCGTTTGGACTGGACGTCGGATGCGCGGTAATGGAGTTGGACCTCGAGGGGCTCGTGGTGCTGCCCCAGCAGCAGGTTCGATTCCACAAAGTGTCGCGGCAGCCGAGTGTTCGGCGCGACCTTGCGGTTGTCGTCGACGTTGAGCAACCGGCGGGCGAAGTGATCGAGGCGATTCGCAAGACTGGCGGGAAGGACTTGATCTCGGTGGAGTTGTTCGATCGCTACGCGGGAAAGGGAATCGCCAAAGGGCGAACCAGCCTGGCGTTTCGGCTGGTCTTCCAGCGCTACGATCGAACACTCAGGGACGAGGAAGTGACGAAGACGACCGATCGCATCGTCAAGATGTTGGCGCATCGGTTCAAGGGAGAGCTCCGCTAGCGAGAATTACGGGAGAACGCGTATGACGAAGGCTGACATCGTCGAACAGATCTACGAACAGGTCGGATTCTCGAAGAAGGAGTCCGCTGAGCTGGTAGAGAAGGTTTTCGAAGCCATCAAAGCCACGCTCGCCGAGGGTGAGAAAGTGAAGATCTCGGGATTTGGGAATTTCGTCGTGCGTCGTAAGAACTCCCGCAAGGGCCGCAATCCCCAGACCGGCCAAGAAATTCTTCTGGAGGCGCGCAAAGTTCTCACCTTCAAACCCAGTCTCGTGCTAAAGAACCTCTTGAACGAAGAGAAGACCCCGACGAGCGAAAGCAGTTTGGGCGGGACCGGTCACTTCGTCGGCTAGCAGGCAGGAGGCCAATCCGCGCCTTGTCGACCGGTACTTTTCTTCGAGCCGCTTTGATTGGGGGGACCGTTGGCAAACGAGATCAGGTCGCATCGCAACGCCCAGGCCTCGAGCGGCGCCGACGAGCGAGAAGAGAACACCCAGGGCAAGCGCTACTACCGAATCGGTGAGGCCAGTCGCATCACCGGTGTCAAGCCCTATGTGCTCCGCTACTGGGAATCCGAATTTCGCTGGATGGCACCGCAGAAATCGCGATCGAAACAGCGCCTGTACCGAAGGCGCGACAT
The DNA here is from genome assembly GCA_022561775.1 of Myxococcales bacterium. Classification (GTDB taxonomy): domain Bacteria; phylum Myxococcota_A; class UBA9160; order UBA9160; family SMWR01; genus JACZVU01. The sequence continues at coordinate 28,818 of JADFQO010000029.1, forward strand.
CGACATGATCTTGCTGATCAAGAAGATGCTCTACGAACAACGCTTCACGATCGCCGGCGCGCGCAAGAAACTGCGAGAGTTCGGCTCCGGTCGCGCCCTCGAGTCGGGCAATCTCGCGATCGAAACCGATCATCGGTCCCGCTATCGGAAGATACGCTCCGAACTCGAATCGATCCGCGCGATGCTCTGAGCGGCGAGGAGCCGATCAGGCGTCTTCGCACCGCTGTAACTCGAAGCGCACTCCCGCGACCAGGCCGAGCCAGATCGGACCCGTGCGCTGGAAGCGGATCGCCTTGGCGGCGCTTTCTGATTCGATCTCGACTTCTGCCTCGGAGATTTCAATGCGGTCGTCCATCTCGCTGACACCGCGAACATTGGGGATCGGATCGAAACCCTTGCGCAGGTAGACGCCCGTTACGGACGCGGCATCGATCGGCGGGACGGTCGGGTCATTGAACTCCGGGTGCCCGACGTTGGTTTCCGGGTCCTCCGGCTGACCCAGCACGTAGAGGTCCTCGTGACCCCGGCGCCGCGCGCGGCCCTTCTGGAGTTCGAGGCGAAATTCACGGCCGCAGGGGCCGTGCAGACCGAGATAGAGCGGATCGACGGAAGCGGCCATCCGGCTCTCACCGACCTTGAGTCTCACGCGGATCCGAATCAGTTTTCCGGCCACGAAATGTCCTCCCGGTGCCCCAACTGCGGCGCTCGATACACTCGATTGCCACGTTTCCACGAACGGCCAAAAGGGTAGGGGGGAGTCGGCCGAAGGGTCAAGGATGAAGGGGCGGCTCGGGTCTTGAATCCCTCGACTGGCCAAATCCGCTCCCAAGGCCGACATTGTCAACCGGCCGGTCACCCGTTGGGGGCGCAATGCCGGAGCGGTTCAGAGAGCGCTTCACCCGCGATCCGTTTGGGATCACGCCGGACCCGAGCGTCTATGTGCCGCGCGCTGCGACCGAAACCGCGCGCAAGGAACTGCTGCGTTCGGCGTGCAACCCCGCGAAGACCACCGCGCTGATCGGCCCTCCAGGGCTCGGCAAAACCCTTCTGCTTCATCTGCTCGCGGAAGATGCTCCGGAAGACATCAAAACCGTCTACCTCCCCTACGCGACCCTCCCGCCCGAGGAGCTGTGCGCCTCGGCGCTCAGGCTGCTCGATTCGTCTGTCGCCGGTGACCCGATTGCGGTCTTGCAGGCGTTCAGTCGGGATCTGCGCGAGCAGGGATCCTCGCTGCTGATGTTGATCGACGATGCCGGTGCGATGCCGATTGCGACTGCGCGTTGGGCTCGGGCCTTCATGCAAAATTCAGGCGGTAGCGTGCGGTGGGTAGTCGCTGCCTCCGATAGCGCCTCCGGTAGCCGCACGATCGCCGCGATCGGTTCGAACTTCGACATCGTCCACCTGGCCGACCCGATGACGGAGAGCGAAACGCGCAGATACATCGACGCGCGCCTCGTACTCGCCCAGGTTCCCGATTCGATCCGGGCGCGCTTCGACGATCGAACCGTTCGCCTTCTCCACAGGAATTCTGCGGGCATTCCGAGGCGTCTTCACTCGGCAGCAGCGGAGATTCTGCAGGAAGCTCCCGTAGCGGCGGAGGGCGAACGGGCAGACGAGCCGACAGCGCCCGTCGAGCCGCTCGCGCTGGCGCAGACTCTCGGCGTACCGGCCGAGGAGCAGCGCCTATCGGGCCGGCGCGCCGAGCCGGAGGGCGTCGCAGTGCGCGTAGGGCTGGGTGGCGAGCCGGCCGATCAGGGCCGCCGCCTAGAGGACCGGGACGAGGTGCCGCCCCAGGTGAGCGAACCCGCTGCAGGAGAATGCGTCGAAGCCGAGCCGATCGAGGACGAAGAGTTCAATGACACCCCAATCCCCGATCGACAATTGGCGACCGCGCCGACGCTGTCGCGCCGCACGCTACGATCGTCGGGCCGGGCAATCGCGCTGGGCTCGCTACTGGTGGCTTTCGCCGTGATTGCCGTTCCGGTGATCCGGTCGATCCTCTCGGAACCCCGTCGAATCGCGGTGATCGAGCCGCAAGCGGATCTCTGGGAATCGAGTGAGGCACGCGAAGAGAAGCCCCGCAGCGTCGAACCGCCCGCCACGGTACCTCCACTCGCCGAAACCCTCGGACCGTTAGCGGTGCAGATCAATGCGAGCCCCTGGGCGAATGTCGAAGTCGACGGGATCGATCTCGGTGCGACGCCCCTCGCGAATATCCCGCTTTTTGCAGGCGCACATTCGTTTCGCGTCAGAATGCCAGATGGGCGGGTACTCGAACGGACGATCGAAATCGACGCCGAGAGGCGATTCATCAGCTTCGAGTGAGACGCCGATCCGGGCCGGCGCCGTCGACAGAACGGCCGGCACCCGCTACTCGTGCCCGGGTGTCGGGCCGTAGCGCAGCCTGGTAGCGCGCTTGACTGGGGGTCAAGAAGTCGCGAGTTCGAATCTCGCCGGCCCGACCACTACTTACCCCGTTTGTGATAGAGAACACGGCTGCCTGAGGGCATCCCAGGCATTGCTGGGGTATGCCGCGCATTGCCACGAATTACCCCCGAGTGGTCACTTCCTGCTTACTTCTCTCCTGGCCCAGATGGGAAGTATTGAAATCCAAGGGGATTTCCCAGATCGCCCTGTGACTGGGGGGCAGGTCATGTGGGGGCACAGCGACCTCCACTTCAACCGATTTCTTTGTTGTTGACTTCTCCTCCGATTGGCTCGCAGGATCACGCTACGCGGGTATTTCAATCGTGTGTGGGCGCGAAGCCCAGATTCTACACGCAGGGCGATTGATGGTGTAGATGGAGGGATCTCCATGCGGGGAAGGATCGCTCGGGCCACGCTGGCCCTACTCGCGGGTGCACTGATTTTCGGGCCGTCCACCGCCCAGGCCGGAAACCAGCTCTTTGAGGGTTCGTGGACCGTCAAGGCGTTTGGTAACGAGCGCACGGGCGGGGCCGGCGAATCGGCGTTGTACTCAGCCTATGGAATACCCCAGGGAATCCAGTGCAATCCGAACCAGCCGCGCTGCCCGTTCGATTCGACGCCGACGGACGGAGCCGGCAACTTCGCGCCCTTGGGCGGTTCGTTGATGGCGCCGTACTGCGCGAACTTGGCCACTTACGGCAGCGGACCGACCGCGCGCCCGTCCAAGGGCGGCACGCCTACCACCGGCATGGGGGGAGCGATACCGCCGCTCTACCGGAATCCGGGCTTCTTCACCCCCAGCGGCCAGCCCCGCATCACTTCGTGCAACAGGTACAGCCGATCACCAACGACTGTAGTGTGGCCAGCGGGCGGCAAGGGCCTGGTCCAGGCGGGCCAGCCGATCACCGGTATGTGGACCGCTACCACGACGGGCACCCCGAAGGGTGCCTTCGGTTTCCTCGCAGCCCCGGCGACCGGCGGTTCCGGCATCCGGACGACGGGTTTGATCGGCGAGTTCAATGGCGACTTCCCTTACCTGTACAGCTACACCTACGCGACGCTCCGCAACGACGTGGGGACATTCGGCCCGGGCAAAGGACCGGGTAACTTCAACATCCAATTCTACTCCGTCGGGGGCACCTTTCCGGTCGCGAGCATCAACGTGACGCAAGGCGCCGCCAAGTTCGGGGGAACCATGAGGATGTTGGGCGCGTTGACGACCAAGGTCTGCTACCACTACGCTGGAGGCTGCGCGCTCGCCCGAAACAACTGGCGCTATGACGCGGTTGGAGCGCCTGCCCACACGATGGGGGGCGTCGTCACCGACGGCTACGCTGTATCCTACAAGGCGTACTACTTCCACACTTCCATAAAAGCCACGAGCACGGTCCGAGCGGTGGGCTCGCGTTTCCCGTGGACGACGGGGAGCGTCACCGTCACGGCCACAGGGCGCGGGCCGCACAAGACGGTCCACTACGCGCATGGTTACGACAACCGCGTTGCGACCATGGGTACCGGAGGCACCAACGTCACGGGGACGATCCAGCTGGTGACGCCAGTGCTCACGCGCTGGATCTCCCAGTTTTGCTGCACATGGGAGACCGGCGGCATCGGCATTCTCCGAATCAAGTTCGTTTCGTCGACGCCGCCGGCGACGAATGATTTGATTCTGCAGCCCGCCAGCGCGAGCACCGATATGGGGACTTTTTCGGGTTCGATCTCCAACGTGATCGACCAGTCGGGCCTGTCCGCGGGTTATACCAGCCAGGTAGCGAACTTCGATACCTACATCGCTTCCGCCCCTTCACACGATAGCCTTCTGACCGCCGCTGTCTGGCTAAGCTCCTTTGGAACGACCACCGGGAATGTTGATTTTGACCTTGGGGGAACCTTCTTCATCCAGTCGGTCGCTCTTTGGAACCGAGGGGAAGGTTCTTCCGACAACATTACCGGGATTACGTTGTTGGCGGATGACAACGCCAGTTTTACCGATCCCGTCACTCTCGGTAGTTTCACCGCAGACCTAAACACGGGGCCCATCCAACGCGTACTTCCGGAGGTATTCACCTTCGCTCCTGCAGCCGCTTCTCACGTGCGTATGCAGATCACCAGCAACAACGGAGCCTCAACTTCCGGGTTCGGAGAGATCGCCTTCGAGGTACTCGCAGACCTGGACAACGACGGCATCCCCGACGTTTTCGAGACCAACACGGGCACCTTTGTGTCCCCCACCGATACCGGGTCCGATCCCAGCAACCCCGACTCCGATGGCGATGGGCTCGGCGACGGCGAGGAGGTCGCCATCGGTACCGACCCCAACGATGAGGACAGCGACGGCGACCTGGTGTGCGACGGAGGGATGCAGGTGGGCGAGTGCGACGCATCCGGTCCGGACAACTGCCCCTTCGTCGCGAACCCGAGTCAGGCCAACAGCGACGCGCTGCTCGCGGGCGACGCGTGCCAATGCGGCGACCTGAGTAATGAGGGAGGGATCACCGAACTCGATCTGGAGATCGCCCGCAAGTACGTGGTTGGCGGGACCCCGCCGGTGTTGCCGGTCCTCAGTCGCTGTAACGTGATCGGCCCCTCCGACGGCGGCGTGAGCGATTGCGACATCGCCGACGTCTTCATCCTGCAGCGCTTCCTGGCCGGCAGCCCGGTGACCGTCGAAAACACCTGCGGCGCCTATTTGGGGCCGTGAGGAGCCGATGTTGAATCGAGCCGGCTCTGCTCAACTGATTTAGGCTCCGACGAGATCCTCGCCGAAGCGGGCTACAGCTTCGCGGACATCGAGGCATTGCGCGAGGCGCGCGTGATCTTCTGATCCGGCCGGGACGCGCCGATCAGACGAGCATCTTCTGGGCGGCCTTCACGGCGTCTTCGTCGCTCTCGTCTTCCTCGCGGTCGTCTTCGGGCACGACCCGGCCGCGCTGCACGGCCGGGCGCTCTCCCACTTCGGCGAGCCAACGCTGCACGGCAGGCAAACCCTCGAGAGACACTCCAGACCACTCGTGAATCGATACCCAGGTCCAGGTTGCGATATCGGCGATGGAGTATTCGTCGGCCAGGTAGCGGCTCTCCTGCAGCCTCTGCTCGAGCACCTCGTAGAGGCGCCGCGTCTCCTTCTGGTAGCGATCGATTGCGTAGGAGATCTTCTCGGGTGCGTATCGAAAGAAGACGTTGGCCTGCCCTTGCATCGGGCCGATCCCGCCCATCTGGAGCATGAGCCATTGGAGAACCCGAGAACGCCCCGAGGCCTCGGTGGGCAGCAGCTTTCCCGTCTTCTCGGCGAGATAGATCAGGATCGCACCCGACTCGAACACTGCGAAGTCGTTCGCGTCGCGATCGACGATCGTCGGGATGCGACCATTAGGATTCAGCGCGAGGTACCAGGCTTCCTTTTGTTCGAGCTTGCCGAGGTCGATCGGCTTGACGTGGTAGGGCAGACCGACCTCCTCCAACATGATGGAAGCCTTGTACCCGTTCGGCGTCGCGGCGGTGTAGAGATCGATCACGTGTCCCTCCCGAGAATTGGATTGCAATCTTACTTCGATGTCCGATGTGATTTCAACGCTTCCACACGCTCTCGGATCGCTCTTCGATTGAACCGGCGTCCGCGCAAGACGCTTGACTTTCGATGGCCAGCAGACGCATTCAATGAAGCGGTTGCATAGACCCGTTGAGTGCAAGCCCAATAGGTCCAAACTTGGCTGACGGCTTACACAGACCGGGCTACCGATTGGTTGCTTCACTGCTGACCCAAATGGGAAGTATTGAAATCTGAAGAGATTTCACAGATTGCCCCGTGACTGGGGGATCAACCCGTTCCGATGTCCTATTGGCGGCGGCCAGCCTCAGATTGCCGGGCTGGGGCGCGAGCCCTCCGGTACCGCGACGGACCCGCGCCCGATTGGACTTCGGCGCCGCCGGTGCAGCCAGCCGAGCAGCGCCGCGCCCGAGATCAGCGAGGCGGTTGCGCTCGGCTCCGGCAAGAGCACGAAGCCCGTGGCGGTGCCCAGGTATACGAAGGCCGCGCCCTCGTTTGTCTCCTTCACCACAGCCCGGGGGTCGAAGTCGTCATAGAGATTGGCGCCAACGATCACGTCAGCGGAGCCGTCGCCGTTGACGTCCCCGGCACCAGAGACAGAGGTGCCCAGAAGTGCGAAGGCCTGGTTCGACTCCAGCTGCGCGTGCGCGGTGGAGGGATTCCCATCTGCAATGCCCGTGGCGCTGCCCAGGAACACGAAGGCCGCGCCCTCGAACTCCTGGCCCGCGGAGTAGAAATCGGCGCCGACGATCACGTCGGCGAAGCCGTCGCCGTTGACGTCCCCGGCGCCAGAGACAGAGACGCCCAGAAACGCGCTGGCCTGGTTCGACTCCAGCTGCGCGTGCGCGGTGGAGGGATTCCCATCTGCAATGCCCGTGGCGCTGCCCAGGAACACGAAGGCCGCGCCCTCGAACGTCTCACCCGCGGAGTAGTCCCGGGCGCCGACGATCACGTCGGCGTAGCCGTCGCCGTTGACGTCCCCGGCGCCAGAGACAGAGAAGCCCAGCAACGCGGTGTCCTGGTTCGACTCGAGCTGCGCGTGTGCGGTGGAGGGGTTCCCATCTGCAATGCCCGCCGCACTGCCCAGGAACACGAAGGCTGCGCCCTCGGCGTTCTGACCTGCGGCGTAGCCCGGGGCGCCGACGATCACGTCGGCGTAGCCGTCGCCGTTGACGCTCCCGGCTCCGGAGACGCTCC
>JADFQO010000055.1 GCA_022561775.1 Myxococcales bacterium
CGAGATGCCAAAGTCACACGGTTCCCGGCCCCTCTTCTTGCAGCTCACGTCGATGAATTTCTCCATGACTCTGCCGCTCCCCACGCCTTCGTGGGGCCCGTTCTTCCTGCTGACTTTGCGCGTCAGCTTCGCGCACCCGTGGCCGCACTCGTGCGCCACGGTGTTCGCGATCTGGTCCCGGACGATTTGTTCAGGTGAGTCGACTACCGAGGGGTCGTTGGCGGTATTGCTACAATTGCCAGTGGGACACTTCTCGAGGACGAACCGGCAGATCGTCCCCGTGTGAATCACGCCGTCCCCGGCGCCATTGACGAAATCATGCAGGATGCTGCCGAACTCGCCGATCGGCCCGTCCGAGCCGGTCTCGAGCAGTCGCAGCAGCCGCTGGGGCGAGTTCGGGCTGATGCGTCGTTGTAGGCCCAAGGCGGGGTCGACCACGTCCCGGTAAATCACGTAGTCCAGGCCATTGCGAAGCACGGCCAGCGGATCATGATCCGGGCTTGTGAGCAGGCTCACGTCCGGAAAGAGGCTACAGACTGGGTCTCCCGAGGTCGGAAAGAAGTTCACGAACAGGTCGGGCGTGAAGGGTCCTCCCGCGAGCGAAAAGTCCTCACAGCGTCCGCTGCTCGCGAAGGGCACGCTACCCACGACTTCACATCCAGACGTGCCCTCGGTGCTCCCGGAAGTCGGTGCAGGAACGAAGATCGAAAACGCAGGGAGAATGTTGTCGCACTCCTGGTCGTTCGTGAACCCGTCGTTGTCGTCGTCCGCCGTCGGGTCCACAGTAAGTCCTGTGCAGTCGAAGGCCCCAGCGGGCGCGGGTGCCCCTACCCAGGCCCAGAGCGCAACCACAAGCAGGCTGGCCAGTTCTCGTCCGAGACGTCGCAATTTTCGTTTCATCGTTCCTACTCCTATGGGACCGCGCGAACCGGATCCCGCTCGACTTGGGGTTGCGTTTACTTCTTCTTCGTCTGGATCAGGATGCTGCCGCCCCCTAGTACTGTGGTGTCGTCGTCGTCGCTGCTGTCGCTTGAACCAGCCTTGTTGTCGTAGAGCAGCGTGCCGGACGCCGTATTGGTGATCTTCATGCGGAAGCGGTCGACCCCACCTCCGCCGTCTCGTTCGCCATCAATGGCGGTAAGCAGGAACCCGAATCCCGGTTCGCCATTCACGGTGCCATCGCCTTTGTACTGAGCCCGTGGTCCGCTGATGACCAACCACTCGTAGCTCGTGCTGTGGAAGTTCAGGTTGCCCGCCACGAACTGAAACTCGGTCTGTCCTTCGGGTGGCTGCTTTTTCTTCGCATATTTCGACACGAATCCGAAGCTCGCCTTGCCGATCAAAGTGGGATCGCTCGTGTAGGCTCCCTGCGGCGAGTCGATCCAGCCTCCTCCGGTGACGAAGCTCCCTGAGGGATCAAAAACCGGCAGCAGTAGGCAATCGGCATCGCTGGCGTTGCCCGCCTCGTCGATTCCCGTGACACACACATCGCGGATACCAGCGGTCGAGAATGCGGGAATCGTGCCCTCGATTGCTTCGATCGTCTCATCAAAGGCACCGTCCGAGGCGACCATCGCCGTCGCTCCAGCTCCGTCCACGGTGAACACGGCCCCAGTGATCGTCGAGCCTCCCGTGGTCGCGCCTTCAACCAGTGCCGTGGTCGAGTCGTCAACCAGCGCCGTGAGCAGGATGTCGGTGAAAAAGGGCGCCGGGTTGGGGAAGGCCGTCGCTCCCGACGTAACCGGACGCTCGGCATCGCCGGGCTCCACGATACCGACCGTACAGATGTTCCCGTTGGTCGCCTCGAACGGGTCTCCGCCTAGGTCCGTTCCCTCGACCAGGAACTTCGCGGTGTTCCCGTCCACAACCGTTCCGAGCGCGTTGAAGGCGCTGCTCCGCTCACACCGGAACGTGGTGGATCCGTTCGTGGAAAACACCGGAGTTGCGAACCCGCTGCCGTCGCAGAGAACGCCGTTCAGAAGGATGGTGGGGGCCGAGGCCAGCTCGCTCAACGGAATGCCGAGCGTGATCTCGACGGGAAAAGGTCCTGACGGGTCCGCGAAGGTCGTGAACCAGGGGTCTGGCGCGACGCTGCAGCTCACCTGCCGGATCGGGATCGGGGGCGCTGGATCGCGCACCACCAGCACCGGAGACGAGGTGATCGTCAGCTGCTCGATTGTTGTGGGTACACCGGGTTCGAACTCGAATTCGGTGTGCCCCTCGCTCGTGAAGTTGGCGACTACCTCGATTGTCTTCGTCTCGGCGGGATCGGGATCCAGCCCAATGAGGGAGAGCCGCAGGTCGCAAGTCAGCGAGTGGGATTGTCCGGTGAAAAGATCGTCGGGAGTCACCTGTGCGGTTTGGCGGTTGATCACCCCACGCGGTTGACATTCGGGCAGTGACGGATCCGCGTCGCAGGCGAGGCTCTGGGGCACTCCTTCGAACGTCACTGTCTTGCCGCAGCTCGGCTTGTAGACCGTTACCTCTCTGCCGAAGTCGATATCCCACTTGAGAAGGATGGCCCCCGTTGTGGTGGCGTCCACCTTCACGAGCGTGTCGTCCTCATCGGGGAGGCACGGCCCCACGTGCTGGAAAGGACCACCCGGAGGATCATTCGGACATTCGTCGCACATATCGCCGAAGCCGTCGCCGTCGCTGTCGGGATCGAGGAGCACCGGTTCGGGGCCCGAGAAATCCACGGGCTGCTTCAGAAAGGGGCAGGTATCCACGGAGTCCAAGATCCCATCCTCGTCCGAATCAATCTCGAGATAAATGATCACAAGATCGTTTGTGTCTCCGTCTCCGTTCAGGTCCACACCAATCCTGAATTCGAAAGCGGGGAACGTGATGATGTCGCCGCTAACAGACGCAAATGATCCTCCTGGCACGCCGGTGTCTACCAACGTGTCAGTTGGGATGTCGTAGTATGCGACCGCTGCTGACAATCTTCTCCCAGTATGGGAGAAGGCGATGATGTCGCCGCTAACAGAAGGTCGTGCTCTTACACCGAAGATGGTCACGCCGGTATTTATCACCGAGTCAGTCGAGATCTTGTAATATCTGAGCACACCGTCGTTTGTGTCTCCGTCTCCGTTCAGGTCCACACCAATAGCTGATTCCGAAGTCGTGAATGCGATGATGTCGCCGTCAACAGAAGGGTTTCGTCCCACCGCGCCGGTGTTTATCGCCGAGGTATTCTCGATGTCGTAGTACCTGATCACAAAGTCGTTTGTGTCTCCATCGCTGTTCAGGTCCGTATCAATCAACGCTTCCGAAGTCGTGAATGCGATGATGTCGCCGCTAACAGAAGCGCCATCCTCTCCGATCGCGCCGGTGTTTGTCACCAAGCTAGTCGAGATCTCGTAATACCTGATCACACGGTCGAATTTGTCTCCGTCGCTGTTCAGGTCCGTATCAATCAACGCTTCCGAAGTCGGGAATGCGATGATGTCGCCGCTAACAGAAGAAAGCACGTCGTTCGCCAATCCTACCGCGCCGATGTTTGTTATCGGCCCGGATGGGATCTGGTAATATTTGAGGACGAATGCACCGCCAGATACCAACTCGTCAAATTCCCCAAATGTGATGATGTCGCCACTAACATAGGACAAGCCGAAAAAACCGGACGCCTCGACAAAATCTTCACCCACGGCTAGAGTCACCACGTCAGTCGCGATGTCGTAGTACCTGATCACAAAGTCGTTTGTGTCTCCGTCTCCGTTCAGGTCCATACCAGCCTGCGCTTCCGAAGTCTGGAATGCGATGATGTTGCCACTGACAGAAGGAACATCTCCCACCGCGCCGGTGTTTTTTACTCGGTCGAGGGGCGCGGTAAGAGTCACAGTCGTCCTGGGGCCAGCCTGCGCCAAAGTCGCTGCTCCGAAGAGGAAAAAACAAAGCGTCACTCGAGAGAGAAAGGAACCCACGATCCACCTCCTTCCACGGAGCGCATGGACTCCACGGTGCCCGTCACGACCATCCTCTTCAGCTCGGTGTTCGCCATTGCTGCGCCTCATAGGGCGATGGCCTTCTGCGAGATCGGGTTACTGTGAATGCAACGGAATCTCGTGTCAACAAAAAAAAGTTACATCGAAGCAAAGAATTCCATCGAAGACTTCGAGGGAAATCGATTTCTCGACGGGGGAAGCTGTGGAGAGCGCTTCCGGGGCCACTCTCTTACCCCCTCTCGAAACCGATCGGGCTCCCGCCAAATGTGTGACACTCCGGGAGATCGACTAACTCACTGTATTTGCTATGAAACTCACTGTATCTGCTATGAAATACCGGTACGCCACGGCCTGCTCGGGCCGGTTGCTGAAATGGGATCCATCCGAGCGCTACTAGAGGCTGATCAGGAGATCCCCCCACGCTGAGCATTTGATCGAGTTCGGTGCGCTTGCCATCGTTGAGGCCGTAGCGGAAAAAGAATTAAAATCGGTTGCCAAAATCCTGGCTCAGGCTGACGAGAATGCCCTGACTGGCCGGACCGCCCCTCGTCCGTATGTATTTGGCGGGATCCGTGATTCCGATGCTCTGGCTCGTCTTCCGTCCCCCCGTCGCCTACCGGCGCCGGATCAAGCGAGCGGCAATCCCTCACCCGCCCGCCGCCTGAGCTAAGTACTGCCCAGAGCAGAGTGTCGTTTTGTGTCGGGGTGTTGGGTGAACGAGCAGAGCGGAGTCGCTGATATCGTCGAGGCGCTCGGTCTCCCACCGAGTGGAGAACTGGTCGCGATCGTCGGTGGCGGGGGCAAGAGCAGCCTGATGTTCGCACTCGCCGAGCGGCTTCCGGGCCGCGGCGTGATGACGACCACGACGCGGATCTTCTCCGATCAGCTGAGCGGCGCGACGGAAGTCTGCACGCTGGCCGACGCAGACTGGCGGGCGCGACTCGACGCATTCGAGTCGGCCCTGTTGGTGGTCGGGCGCGTCGAGGGGGAGCGCGCGGTGGGTGTGCCGCTCGAGCTGCCCGCGGAGATGCTCGCGCATCCGCGCGTCGACTGGGTGATCGTCGAGGCCGATGGCTCGCGGATGCTGCCGGTCAAGGCGCCGGCACCGCACGAGCCCGTGATTCCCGTCGGCACGACGCTGCTCGTGCCCGTCGTTGGCATCGATGCGCTCTTGAAACCGATTGGCGAGATCGCGCATCGACCCGAGCGGGTGAGCGCGATTGCGGGGCTCTCGGTCGAAGACATCTTGACGCCCGCCGCGCTGGCGCGTCTGATCACTTCGCCCGAAGGCGGGTTGAAGGGTGCTGCATCGGCAGGGCGTACAGCGGTGCTGATCAACAAGGTGGAGTCTGCGTCCGAGTTCGCACTCGCCCGAGAAGTCGCGGGGCGAATCCTGCGCGATGCTGCGGTCGAACGCGTTGCGATGGGTGCGCTGCTCGGCGCTGAAGGTGCGGGCTGGGTGGTCAGCTCGCGCTGATCATCCCGGAACCCACCGGGAGGTAGTGGAGCAGCACGTCCGCGCCGCTGATGATCGTGGACGCGAGCACGGGGCGTGCCGGGGTCGGCGTCACGCTCCGCTTTTTTCGCCGGGCGAATTCCCGTTCCTGCGCTGTTGCCGCCAATCGGCCAGGCGGCGGGCGATCTCGGACTCCGCGCCTTCGCGGTTGGGTTGGTAGAAGGCCGGCTGCCCGAGTTCGTCCGGTAGGTTCTGCGCGATCACGAGCCGCCCCGGAGCCTCGTGGGGGTACGCGTAGTCTCTGCCATAACCCAACTCCTTCATCAGCGGGGTCGGGGCATTGCGCAGATGGAGCGGAACCGGAAGCGATCCGTGCTCGCGCACCGCGTCGATCGCGCGGTTGATTCCGAGATAGGATGCGTTGCTCTTGGGCGCGCAGGCGAGGAAGGTCACCGCTTGCCCGAGCGGGATGCGACCCTCGGGCATGCCGATCCGCTCGACGGCCCAATACGCCGAGGTCGCAACCTCCAACGCCTGGGGTTCCGCATTGCCCACGTCCTCGGATGCGAAAATGACCAATCGCCGCGCGACGAAGAGCGGATCCTCCCCCGCTTCGAGCATGCGCGCCGCGTAGTAGAGGGCCGCGTCCGGATCGCTCGCGCGCAGGCTCTTGATCAGCGCAGAGACGACGTTGTAGTGCTCCTCTCGATCCCGGTCGTGGAGCAACAGGCGCCGGCCCGCGGCCTCTTCAACGGCCCCGAGCGAGAGCGCCGCGCCGCTCTCGTTGGTGCGGAGGTGGACGATCGTGGCAGCTTCCAGCAATCCGAGCGCGCGGCGCGCATCGCCATCGGCGGCATGTGCGATCGCCGCCACCACGTCGTTTTCCAGCGCGACGCCGAGTTTGCCGAGCCCGCGGATTTCGTCGAGCGCCGCGCGGCGGATGAGCGACTCGAGGGCGTCGCCGTCCAGACGCGTCAGCGTGAAGACCCGGCAGCGCGAGAGCAGTGGCGCGATGATCTCGAACGAGGGGTTCTCGGTGGTGGCGCCAATCAGTGTCACCGTGCCGACTTCCACGTGCGGAAGCAGGGAGTCTTGCTGCGCGCGATTCAAGCGGTGCAACTCATCGAGAAAGAGCACCGTGCGCTGCTCGATCCGGCGCGCGCGCTGCACGATGTCGCGGATCTCCTTGACGCCGGCCATGACGGCCGAGAGCGGCTCGAAATGAGCGCCGGCATGGACGGCGAGCAGTCGCGCGAGCGTCGTCTTGCCACATCCCGGTGGCCCCCAGAGAATCAGCGAGGGGAGGGCGTTCGCCTCCGCGAGGGATCGCAGTGCCGCACCGCCGCCGAGCAGGTGATCCTGTCCGAGCACTTCGTCGAGGCTCCGGGGCCTCATGCGGTCCGCGAGCGGGGCGTGGGCCTCCATCGGGGCGACATCCGAACCGAGGGGCTCCGTGGGGAAGAGGTTCAGGGAATCTTCGGGGGGCATGCGGGGATGCTAGCAACGTGGGATAGTTCCCGGGCGTCCCCGCAGAGAGAGCCCATGGCCATCCGAACAATCGGTGTAGCGCTCAAATCCGACCAGTCTCAACTCGGAGCGCTGCTGCGGGAACTCGCAAAGTGGCTGCAGGACCGCGGCGTCGAATGCCTGCTGGGACCAGAAGCCGCGAAGGCATCGGGCCTGCCCGGCATGCCGCGCAGCGAACTCGCCGACAAGGCCGATCTGATCGTCGTCCTCGGGGGTGACGGCACGCTGCTCGCCGTCGCGCGCGCGATCGGTGGGCGCGCCGTTCCGGTTCTGGGTGTGAATCTCGGCACGCTCGGTTATCTGGCGGAAATTTCGCTCGACGAACTCTTCCCGACGCTGGAGAACGTGCTCGCAGGCCGTCTTCGGACCGAAACCCGCATGCGGCTCGACGTTCACGCGGAGCGCGACGGCCGCGAAATCGGCCAATACCTGGCGCTCAATGACGCGGTCATCGCCAGGACCGCGCTGTCCCGGATGATCGACCTGCAGACCTGGGCGGACGACGTCGAAGTCACCACCTATCACGGAGACGGGGTGATCGCGGCGACGCCGACGGGTTCGTCGGCCTATTCGCTCTCGGCAGGGGGGCCGCTGTTGTTGCCCGGCATCGGTGCGATCGTGCTGACACCGATCTGTCCCCATGCGCTCACCCAGCGCCCGATTGTGTTGCCGAACGCGTGCCGGTTGGCGATCTGCGTGCTCGATATGCGCGGAGGCGAGGTGCACCTGACCGTCGACGGTCAGGTGGGCTGCGAACTCCAGGAGGGAGACCGGGTCACCGTGTGCGCCTCCGACCAGCCGTTGCAGATGCTCGTTCCCGCGGATCGAAATCGCTTCGAAGTGATGCGGAACAAGTTGGGCTGGGGCGCGCGTTGATCGAGACGCTGCGGATCGAGAATCTCGCGATCGTCGAGAGCGAGGAGATCGAGTTCGGCGCGGGCCTCAACGTGCTCACCGGAGAGACTGGAGCCGGCAAGTCGATCGTACTGGGTGCCCTGTCGCTGTTGGCGGGTTCGCGGGCGTCCCCTCAGGTGATTCGCGAAGGCTGCGACAAGGCGGTCGTCGAGGCGGTCTTCCGCACCGATCACCTGCCGGACCTCGAGTCGAGCCTGGAGGCGCTCGGCCTCGTCGCAGACGAACACGAACTCGTCGTCCAGCGCACTGTCCAGCGCAGCGGCCGCAGTCGCGCGAGAGTAGCCGGACAGCTGATGCCGGCTGCGGTGCTCGCAGAGCTGTTTTCCGGACGCATCGAAATCTCGAGTCAACACGATTCGCAGTCGCTGTTGCGGACGGAGTTTCACGGTCGGCTGCTCGATACCGCCGCGGGACTCTTGCCGCTGCGAGGCGCCGTCGCCGAGAGATACGCGAAGCTGCGCGCGCTCGACGACGAACTCGCCGAACTTCGCGCTGCGGAGATGGAGCGCGAGAGGCGGCGGGATTTCCTGTCCTTCCAGGCCGGCGAGATCGACGACGCGCGACTCGACGCCGCTGAGATCGAAGCGCTGCGCGCCGAGCGTTCGCGTCTCGCCCACGCGGAGCGCTTGCGCGAAGAAACTTCCGCAGCGCTGACGCTCCTGGCGGGTGATCTCGGAGCTTCTGAGGCCTCCAATACCGCGGACCTCGTCGCCGAGGCGATCCGGCGGCTGGAGGGCATCGAGGCTCTCGATCCCCAACTCGCGCCGCTGCTCGCCGGATTGCGCGTGACCCGGGAAGAACTGCGGGACACCGCGACGGAACTCGAACGCTACGGG
>JADFQO010000056.1 GCA_022561775.1 Myxococcales bacterium
CCAACTGGGCCCCCGCCTGTAGCGGACCCTCATATGGCGGCGGTTCTGCGCGCCCACACAAAACGACCCGGCCAACTGGGCCCCCGCCTGTAGCGGACCTCTCATATGGCGGCGGTTCTGCGCGGGCTACTGATGGCGGAGAAAGGTGACGTGGAAGGTCGTGCCGCATCCGCTGCGGCTGTCGAGCCAGACCCGACCGCCGTGGGTTTCGGCAATCTTCTTGACGATGGCGAGTCCAATGCCGGCGCCCGTTCGCCCATCCTTCGCCGGCCCGAGACTCTGGAATGCCTCGAATACCTGCTCGTGATGCTTGGAGTCGATTCCGCGGCCGGAGTCGCTCACGGAGATGTGCGACACATCTCCCTCCTCGAAGATCGAAACTGCGATGCGCGGTTGCTCGCAGGCCCCCATGTGATCGATCGCGTTTCCGATCAGATTCGAGAAGACCTGGTAGAGCCGGGTGCGATCGCAAAAAACGAGCGGTGGGTCCTGCGGAAGCACCAGTTCGATGCCGGCGGCGTCGAGCCGTGGCTTGAGCTCCGCCTGCAGCTGATGGAGCACGGTCGCCGGATTGACCATTGCTTTCCGCTCACCCGGCTGTCCGATTCGCGAAAGCTCCAACAGGTCGTGGATCAAATCCTCCATCGTTCGGCCCGCCTGTTCGATCCGATCGACGAAATGCGTTCCGGTGTCATCGAGCAGGGCCCCGTAATCCTGGCGCAGTAGTCGGGAAAAGCCCAAAAGGGACACCAGTGGAGAGCGGAGATCGTGCGCGAGCGCGTATACGCAGTGTTCGAGTTCGGCGTTCTTCCTGGAGAGTTCAGTACCCGCGTGGTACCTCTCGGTGACATCACGCATGCAGAGCACCGTACCATCGAAAGTTCCATCGTCGAGCCGCCGAGTCCGGGCCGACGCCGCGATTCGCGCCGCCCGACCATCGCTGCGCGTGAGCGTCAGTTCCCATTCCTCGACCTCGCGCTCGACGATGGAAGAAACCAGACGTTCGAGATCCGCGGCATCGTTCAGCAGTGCCGCAACGGGCCGATTGACGATTTGGCTCGCGCCGTGGCCAAGAAGTCTCTCGACCGCGGCGTTTGCATAAACGACGAATCCTCGCGCGTCGACAGCCAGCATCGCGTCTGGCGCGTCATCGAGAATCGACGCCAGGGGTCCACCCCGCGATTGCTCGGCAAGCCCGGCCACCGACGTTGCGGAGTCGACGGGGCGCGCGATGACAACGTAGAACGAGCGCTCCTCGGGTCGATCCGAGACGGGAACGACGTTGACCTCGATCGGAACCGACTCTCCATCTTCATCGGAAAGCTCGATGACCGCGTTCGTCAAAAAGCCGTCCCGGCGCAATCGGGAGCGCAATTCGAAGGCCCGTTCGGACTGCGTGAATCCCGGAAGAAGGGGGAGCAGCGTCTTGACTTCGCAGCCCACGCGAAATCTCTCGCCCCCGCAGAGCTCGACCAGTCCGTTACTCCGCCATAGCACCCGGCCACGGGAATCAGTGACGAGTACGAACTCGTAGATCTTCGCGAGCGCTTCGAGCAGCGTCCGGGCCGGGATGTGGTCGACTGATTGCGAGCCGTCCGCTACACGGCGAACGGAAGGTTGGGGGACCGTACCCTGGGGGCTCATTCGACTCCAAACACCGCTGCAGTTGCCAATTCTTCGCGTGGAGAGGTCAGACCGAGTTGACGGACCGCCGAGCACGCACACGCGAACGCTCAAGACCGTTAATGCCCATCCCCGCCCCTGAAGGCATCCGCATGGTACCACCACAAAAATCATCAGGTCAACCAAAAGCTTTGGGGGCTGCCGCTGTTTGGGTCGCGAAGCTGTAGACGCGCAGCGCGCTAGAGTGGCCTCGATTCGGAAACTGCGTGGAAGGTGCGGTCCGGCTTCTCTATGCTCCAGTGAGCGTCCGCACGTGGGGGGCAGACGTACCCCCGCGGGGAATCCACTTCGGGAGGCGAGCGCCGAATCCGACCTGAACCGAACTCGACGCGTTCGACGACGCTATCGGGACAGGGCCCGAATCCAACGCAATCCGCTACCGCGAAGTCGGGGAATTGATGGGTCGCACCAAAATCGCAACGCTGATCGTGCTCGCCGCACTGCTGGTATCGGGCATGCGCGTTGAACGGGCGGAGCCGCCGGTCGCAACCGCAAACCCGCTGGCGGCCTCCGCTCCGACCGACTTCGACGAAGGCCAGCTGATGCGCTTTCTCGAGCGCGCGAACGCCGCGTTGTCGCCAAACGAGATCCAGCGAATCGCAGCCGCAGTGATGCGCTACAGCACCAAATACGGACTCGATCCCGTTCTGGTCACGCAGGTGCTCTGGGTCGAAAGCGCAGCCCGCCCCTGGGTGCGCAGTCCACTCGGAGCCGTCGGGCTGATGCAGGTCATGCCGCATATGGCGGCCAAACTCGACCTCTCGGGAAGCCTCGCAGCAATCGAGACCAACATCGAGGCCGGCTGCTGGATCCTCGCGGACAACATTCGCCGCCTTGGCGAGGAAGACGGAATCTCGGCCTACTTCTGGGGATCGGACATCCGCGGCGTCGTCTATCTCGATCGCGTCAAGAAAGCGCGCGCGGCCGTCCGCCGCGCCTCCGAATTTTGAACTCCCTGGCGATCCCACCCAACGGCACCACACGCGCTTCCGAATCGATGCACACCGAAATTCGCCGCACGGAATCTCATCTCCCAGGATCGACGGGACAGCTGTTGTTTCGGCGGTCCTGGCTTCCGAGGAGTTCAGAGCGAATCATCATTCTCGTTCACGGTTACGGGGAGCACAGCGGGCGCTACGAACACACGGCGTCAGATCTGGCCCGCGCCGGCTATGAGGTCCACGCTTACGACCAGCAGGGACACGGCCGATCCGGCGGCACCCGCTGCCACGTGCGTCGCTTCGATCACCTGCTCGACGACCTGGAGGGTTTCGTCGCGGCGGTGCGCGCCGAGAGACCACCGCTTCCGATCGTTGTCGTCGGCCACAGCATGGGAGGGTTGCTGGTCGCCGCCTACGCGAGCCAGCGAAACCCGAGAGTCGCGGGGGTCGTCACTTCGGCTGCAGCGCTCGCGATGCCGGAAGACCTCTCTCGCGCACGCGTGATCGCGGTCCGCGGGTTGAAGTGGCTCGCGCCGCGTCTCTCGCTTGCGAGTAAACTCGACCCGACAGCTCTTTCGCGGGATCCGGACGTCGTCCGCGCCTATCTCGAGGACCCTCTCGTACAACGGAAAATCACCGCCTCCCTGGCATCGGAGATGCTGTCTGCAATGAAGCGCACCGAAGCCGCGGCCGTGGGGGTTCCGATGCTTCTTCTACACGGAGAAGACGACCGTATTTGCCCGGTAGCGGGAAGTCGCAGTTTCTTCGAACAGCTGACGGTGACCCAGCGCGGGCTCCGGACGTACCCTGGGTTGCGGCATGAGATCTTCAACGAACCGGAGCGAGCGGCGGTTCTCGGGGATCTTGTCGGCTGGGTCCGCGAACTCGGGTAGATTCCGGGAACCCTGGGGATTCGATGGCGGCAAAACTTTCACACGTCGACGAGCGCGGCCGCGCCCAGATGGTGGGCGTGGGCGACAAACCGGTGACGCACCGCGTCTGTATCGCACGCGGAGAAGTGCGAATGGCCGCGGAGACGCTCGCCTGTATCGCGGAGGGGCGCATCCCCAAGGGCGATGTGCTGCTCTGCGCTCGATTGGCCGGTATCCAGGCCGCGAAGCGAACCGACCAGTGGATCCCGCTTTGCCATTCTCTTCCGCTGGACGGAGTCGAGATCGAACTGACTCCCGACCCCTCCGAGTCCCGCGTGCTGATCGAAGCCCGCGTGGAAACACACGCGCGGACCGGAGTCGAGATGGAGGCCCTGGTGGCCGTCTCGGCCGCGGGCCTCACCATCTACGACATGTGCAAGGCGATCGATCGCGCGATCTCGATCGGCGGAATCGAACTCGTGCACAAGAGCGGCGGCAAGAGCGGCCTGTGGACGCGACCCGGTGAAGCAACGGCGCCCCCGGACCCCTCCGGGGGCTGAGTGGCCTTGGGCGATAACCATCAGAATCCTACAGAACCGGATTCGGCGGACCGGTGTCAGAAGCCGGAGATGACTGCCGCTGGCTGTGGAACGCTCGACGCTACGACTACAACAAGCGCCCGGATCCTCGCGAAAAGCGGAGACTATCTGGAGGCCGATCCCGACGGCGATCTGGTCACCCGCTGGAAGGCAGGCGACCAGAGCGCATTCGAGAGCCTGATCCGGCGCCACGAAGGACGGGTTTTCGGCCTTCTCATGCGGATGCTCGGCAACCGCGAAGATGCCGAAGATGTCGCGCAGGAGGCGTTCATCAGCCTGCACCGCCATGGCCACCGTTTCCGACACGACGCGCGCTTTTCCACCTTCGTGTATCGCGTGGCCGCCAATGCGGCCCTCAATCGACGGCGAACGCTCGGGCGCAAGAATGCCCGACTCCGCAAGCTTCAGACGCGCCAAGCCGCTGGCGACAATCTACCGACCGTTCCGCGCGACCCCGAGTCCGCCACGTTCGGCGCGCAGGTACAGGTTCAAGTCCAGGATGCGCTGCTCCAACTTCCCCCCGATCTCAGGGCCGCAACGGTTCTCTACGACATCGAAGGACTATCCTACCGGGAGATCGCGGCCGTGCTCGAGATTCCCGAAGGCACCGTCAAGTCGCGAATCCACCGCGCGCGAAGCGCGCTACGCGAGTGCCTGAAGGGCCTTGTGTCGAACCAGAACAAAGGAGAAAGAACGTGAACTGCGCGAGGGTACGCTCCCACCTCGGCGATCACCTGGAAGGAGATCTGGATCTGCGATTCCACACCCGGGTCGATGAACACCTGGGTCGTTGTGCGAGCTGTGCGCGTGAGCTCAGCGAGCTGAGGTCGACCGTGGCGCTGCTCCGATCACTGCCAGCCCCGCATCCACCCGCTGAGCTGGCAAACGAGGTCATGCGGCGAATCGACGCCGGAGAAGGGCGGACGCGGCACTCTTCGACTGTGATTCGACACGTGTTCGACCCGCGCGTCGCGGCCGCATTGGCGGCCGGCCTCGCTGGGTTCGCAATTTTTACCAGCGTAGAAACCAGTTGGGTTCAACCTCCCGAGGTCATCGCTGCCGCGCCGACCGAGGCAGTCAGCGTGGATCAGAACGCGATCGCGATGTGGGAAACTTTGCCCCCTAGTCTTGCCAAAGCCAGATCGATCCAACCGCGTCTCGCGGCGATCGAGAGAACGGCCGCCCGTCGTTTCTATCGACCGGATCCCCGATCACTGGTCGTCGGCTTCTACGGCCGCGTGGACCCCGATCTGCAGCAGCTGGATCTCGACGGACAACTCGACCGCGCCAAGCTCGATCCCGGAGGCTTCCTCCGCCAACTAGACGCGATCGCCGAGCCGGAGCGACGCTCGAGGATCGCGCCGCTCGTGGTCCGGGCGGGCCGTCGTGGGGACGCGCAGGCCGTCGCCCATCAGCTGCGAGCCACCTCCCACCCGTTGGCGAGCACACTGGCTGCCGAATTCGATCAAAAGCGGTCGAAGCCGGTGGGAAACGCCGGGGTCGTCCCGGCGTCGTACTGACGCAGGGCCCAATCCGTAAAACGGCGACCGGAGCCTCTCCAGCCAACCCGCCACAAACAGCTGTCGCCGAGATCCCCCGATCGGTACGCTGACGCCCCCAATCGGGCCGACACCATGGTAAAGACGCGATCCATCGGATTCCTGTTGCTCACGCTGATCGCGCTACCCGCGAGTGCGGCAGAGCGCGAAAACGTCGAGTTGATCCCCACAAAGCGTTCGAGCTGGACGATCGAGAGGCTCTTCGCACCGATCACCGGGCTGTTCAGGGGCGGACCCAGTTATTGGTACGGAGAGCGAACGCTCGAAATCGACACGAGACCGCCAGGCGCGAGCCTCGATTTATTCTACCTGCGAGAGAACATCCAGCGACGCTTCGAGCGCGCCGAATCACCGATCCTGCTCCGGCTTCCCACTCGCATCGAGGCCGGTCCCGGGGATTCGGTCGTGATCCGGGCCATTCTCGACGGCCATATACACCAGGAGGTGCAGGTCAAAGTTCGGTCTCGCGAAACGCAGCTGACCATCGAACTCGCTCCGCTGCCAAACCGCCTAGAAGCGATGACCCATACGCATCTTTCGCGTCGGGGGTCGTTACAATTTCTGACGAGCGAGGCAGCGAAATTTCGTTTGCAGAAGATGTCGGATGGTTTCTCGATCGTACTGACAGAGATGGACCACTCTGAAGGCGCTTCCGAAACCATGCGAGGAGTGTCGAGTGACAACATCAAATCGCTCAGGGCTGAACAGCTCGGTGAAGACCTCGTCGTGCGAGTTCAGCTTCACGACGCCGCCCAGAACAGACTGGATCTGCGTTTTACACAAAGATACGACGCTGTTCGCGAGCTGCATCTTTTCACGGTCGAACTCGTTCCCACCGAGGGAAATGCAGTGGTTCTGGCCAGATCCGGTGATGCGTTGAATCGCGTCCAGCATTCGAACGTGTTCGGATGCGCACTCTACTTCGATCGCTCGATGCGCTCACAGCTCGACTCCGAGGCGCTCTCCAGAGCGCTCGCGCCTTCGTCGAGTTTCGTCGACCCCCACATCCGATCGGCGCTTCAGCGTCTTGGAGAACTCTCACCAGACGGTCTGATCACGCTCATCGACGGTTCGAAGCTCCGTCCCTCGATCCCACTCGATCTCGCAGCTGCCAGCGCCCAAAGCGCCGAGGCCATCGGAGTTCTCTCACTGCTGAGAGCGTTCATCGCCGAACTGGAACCGTCCGAACAGCGACGCAACGCGCTGCGAGGCGTGATCGCACCGGAACTGGACAGCGAGCGCTTCGACGCCATCGTTGAGATCGCGGAAGAGTACGAGCGACGCTGTAGCGCGCGCGCACCGGCTTCGCGTTCGTAGAACCAGCCGGGCTACCGCCACACCATCCGGAGATGGGCGGTCGCGAAGCCCGCGGAGCGCTATAGTGGACGACTCCCGGTCCCGGGAGTAGCGATGCCCGGCTGTCGATCGGATCCCCCGGATCGCCCCCGCGAACGCCTCGACGCACTGGGCTCGTCGGCTCTGAGTGATGCGGAGTTGGTCGCCCTCTTGCTCCGCACGGGCAATCGCGGCAGCAGCGCCCTGGCCGTGGCAACGGATCTTCTCGGCCGCCACGGCGGGCTTCAGGGGCTGTCGAGGGTGAGCGGCCGCGAACTCGGGCGATCCCAGGGAATCGGGCCCGCCAAGAGCGCGAGCATGCGAGCGGCGCTGGAGGTCGGGCGCAGGCTCGCGGGCCGCAGGCTTCGAGCCGGAGCCGTGATTCGCAGCCCATCGGACGTCTACCACCACTTCCACCCCAGTCTGCGGGACGCCAGACAGGAGCACTTCCTGGTGATTTTGCTCGATGCCCGACATCGCGTGCTGCGCTCGGAGATGATCTCGCAGGGAACCCTCACAGCGAGCCTCGTCCATCCCCGGGAAGTGTTTCGACCCGCTCTGCGAGACGCCGCGGCGGCGCTCGTGCACCTCGGGCGTCACGACGGTGTCCTTCCATGGAACGTCAACGTGTGCTCCGGGATATCGGTGTCGGTGCGCGATGTCGCCGGGAGGATTCTCGACCTTGTTCGCGGAAGTAGAAGCGCGTTGGCCTTTTCTGGCGCGCGTCGGGCGGGCGACCCGGTGCGGTGGGTCTGCCGGCCAACGACCCTCGAGGCGACCGGGTTTCGAGCGACGACGGCTCTCGACGTAGGACTGGCGCGGACTGTGGACTGGTACCGGGCAACACTCGGTGTAGTCTCCGCTGCCGACGCAACACCATTCGAGCGCTAGACTAGAGGTGACGGTGACCAGGAATTCTGAGCTGCGACTCGTCTACTGCAGCAACCGCTACGTCCCCGCGCGCGGCGGCCTTGAGGTCTTTTTGAGAAACGTGGCCGGTGCGATGGCGCGCAAGCACCGCGTCACCGTAGTCGCTGCATGCCACGATGAGCGGTCGCTCGTCGATTCCCTCGTCTCCCCGCTCCCCATCGACGGGATCGTGACCAACGATGGAGGTCTGCCCGTCGTAGTGCCAGTGCGTCTGTCGCCGATCTCGAGATTTGCTGCGCGCCTACTTCGCGCCGAACCCCGTATCGTGAGTCTCGCGCCGCGTGAGCGGTACTACTCGATTCGGTCGGCTTTTACTCGCTACGCGGCCTACCTCATTCAGCGAGCAGTGAAGCCCTACGTCGACGAGGCGGACCTCGTTCACAGCTTCGGCCCTTGGGAGGTGTCGCATGCTGTCTCTCGACTCCGCCCGAAGGCGCCGCACGTCGTGACCGGCTTCTTGCACACGGGTTTTTGGGCCGATGACGTTTTCAGCCGCCAACACTTCCTGTCATGTGATCACGTTATCGCCTTGAGCCAGGTCGAACGTGACGACTACGTTCGTCTCGGCGTCCCGGAAAACCGGTTGAGCGTGGTGCCGGTCCCCATGACTGACTGGCGGGCAGGTCGCCACCGCGATGCGCGCAACCGCGAAGCCGGGACTCAGCCTACCGTCCTGTTCCTAGGAGTGAAGCGCC
>JADFQO010000006.1 GCA_022561775.1 Myxococcales bacterium
CCGCAAGCGCTCTTCGTCGTGACTGTCGATTGCAGCTGGGCAGATGTTGAAATCGCCGCACAGAATGATCGGTTGCTCGCGATCCGCGACCTGCTCGAAGTGACGCGCCAGATCGTCGAACCAGGCGAGTTTCTTCGGAAAGTCCGGGTGGTCGATACTCTTGCCGTTGGGGCAGTAGACCGTCGTGAAAGCCAGGTCACCAATTTCGACACTGAGCAGCCGTGCGCCAGATTCGCTCTGGCCCGGCAACCCCCGTTGGGTCACGCGGGCCGGTTCTCGGCTCAGGATCGCGACACCATTCCAGGCTTTCTGGCCGTGACTCACGACGTGGTATCCGAGTGCTTCGAACGACTCACGCGGAAACTGCTCGTCGGTGAGTTTGAGTTCCTGTAAGCCGACGACATCGGGTTGGCGCTCCCTCAGCCAGTGCATCGCGAACTCGAGCCGGGCGCGAAGCCCGTTGATGTTCCAAGTCGCAACCCGCATCGACTCCCCTGCCGCCGTGGCACCCGTTCGCCATGGCACCCGTTCTAGCATAGGCCTCGAGGCGGATGCGCTCGGGCCCATTCTCAACAAGAAATACAGATAGGTTCTACAGCTAGTTGCGCAATGGTTTCGAGAAATTGCACGAAGAATGGCGCCGGTGGGGGCGCGCTGCGTGACGCCGTTCTAGACTATCTGGTTGGAAGCTCACTGGAGGCTCCCCCAATGATCGACGAAATTCGGCTCGTCGCGGACGAGTTGATGGCACAGCGAGAAAAACGCGACCCCCTTACGGAGGCCAGAAAAGAAATCCTTCCCTACCAGCGACGCGTCGCTGACGCGCTGGGGGCGTTGCGGGCGATCATCACGGATGATACGCCCTCCGGCCAGCTCACCAGCGACCTGCGCGTGATCCACGGCCTCGTCGCCGCGCTGATTGCGAGCGAGCGCGCCACCCGGTTGGTCCAGAAACTCCCGTCCATCCGCCACCTGGTGGCCACGGATCTCGAAGCCGCCTATCACGGAGACCCGTCCGCATCGAGCTACGGAGAGATCATCGCCGCCTACCCGAGCATCGTCGCGGTTTCGGCTTATCGGGTGGCCCATTGCTTCCACGAGGTTGGCGAGAAGGTCGTCGCGCGCATCATGTCGCGGGACGCCCACAGCCAGACGGGTATCGACATCCACCCGGGCGCCAAGATTGGCGATCACTTCTTCATCGATCACGGTACCGGTGTAGTGATCGGGGAGACTTGCAACCTCGGCAACCGGGTCAAGCTCTACCACGGCGTGACGCTGGGCGCGTTTTCGAACCGGGCGGGGCGCGGCGATGCCGGCAAGAAGCGCCATCCAACCCTCGAGAACGACGTCACCGTCTACCCGAACGCTTCCATCCTTGGTGGTGATACGGTGATCGGCGAAAGGTCAGTGATCGGCGGCAACGTCTGGCTGACGCATTCGGTTCCGCCCTACACGCGCGTTGCAATTGACGCCCCGAGCCTGCAGCTCCATCAAAAGCCCCCGGCGCAGTTCGAAGACGGGATCTAAACCGCGCTCTCAGCCCGAACGCCGCCCCCTGAAGCCATCCATGCTTCGGGTCACGCCGAGTGCGCGCGCGATCCAATCGAAGACCGGCGCCGGAAGGAGGCGCGCGAGAAACACCACGCCGATCGCTCGTGGCAGGAGAAGGCGGCGTCGACCGCGTCGGATTGCCCGGACGATTTGTCGGGTGGCGTAGTCGGGCGTGAGGACCGGAAACAGCGGCGTTGCCGCCGTTGCACCTTCGAACATGCCGGTCGAGATGAAGTAGGGGCAGACGACGGTCGTTCGGATCCCCCGGTGACCCAAGTGGCGCAGCTCCGAGCGCAGCGCGTCATTGAATCCGACAGCTGCGTGTTTGCTGGCCGCGTAATCGGTCAGTCTCGGTGCGCCAATGAGTCCCGCTGCCGAGGCGATCGTGACGATGTGACCACGGCCGCGCTCGATCATGGTCGGCAGGAACGCGCGGGTCGTCCAGATGGGCGCGAGCGCGTTGACGTCAAAAGTCTGCTCGATCTCTGCGTCCGAAATCTCGAGCAACGGTCGCCCCGAGACCACACCGGCGTTGTT
Organism: Myxococcales bacterium; assembly: GCA_022561775.1. Taxonomy (GTDB): domain Bacteria; phylum Myxococcota_A; class UBA9160; order UBA9160; family SMWR01; genus JACZVU01. Next base: position 2,092 of record JADFQO010000006.1, read on the forward strand.
GATCAGGATGTCGATCGGGCCGTGCTCGCGGATCACGCGCTCCGCGGTGTCGTAAATCGAATCTCGGCGGGAGACGTCACAGAGGTAGCTCGCGCAGCGCATACCTCTTTCGGTCAGTTCTTTGCCAACGGCCTCCAGCGCGGCCTGTTCGCGGCCCCACAGGATCACCCGGGCACCCTCGGCGGCGAACGCCTCCGCCATCAACTTGCCGATGCCGCTCGAAGCGCCCGTAATCAAGATTTTTTGGTCGAGAAAGCACTTCACGCGCAAACCCTATCACGGAAGCGAGCGTCGCGCGGGGTTGACGAGCGTCGTCAGGGAGAGGTCGATCCAAGAAGAGCAGATCGTTGGCGGTCACGAGCAGGGTGCCAGCACGAGGAGCAACGATCCGGGCGGCCCGAGCGGCGACGGCTTGGGGAATGTCATGGTTGGCGAGGCTTCTGGATGCTCGATCGGGTGGCTGGGATGGTGACGTGTGCGCGTTCACCGTCCATTTCACCTGGGCGGATCGCTCGCGCCCGCTGGGAGTGATAGGGTCACGCTATGGACGGGCCTCTCGAGGGAACTCGGATCGTCGACCTGACCGCGCTGGTTTCCGGGCCGATTGCGACCATGATGCTCGCCGAGCAGGGCGCCGACGTCATCAAGGTCGAACCGCCCGGGCAAGGCGACCTCGTGCGCGCCATCGGAAACGCGCGATCCGGCATCAGCCCGCTGTTTGCAACGAGCAACCGCAGCAAGCGCTCGATCGTAATCGATCTCAAGCAAGCGGCCGGTGTCGAACTATTGAAACGGCTGGTGTCGACAGCGGATGTCTTCGTGCAGAACTTCCGCCCGGGCACCGCCGATCGCATGGGGTTCGGCGAGTCCGTCTTGCGCGCAATGGTCTCCGATTTAATCTACGTCTCGATCAGCGGTTTCGGCGAAACGGGCCCATGTGCGCAACAACGGGTCTACGATCCGATCATCCAGGCGAGATCGGGGTTCGCTGCCATACAGCGAGATCGCGAAACGGGTCGCCCGCGCATGGTGCGCACCATCATGGCGGATAAATTGACCGCGCTCACGGCCGCGCAGGCGATGACGGCGGCGTTGTTGGCTCGCGAGCGAACCGGAGAGGGCCAGCACGTCCGGATCGCCATGCTCGATGCGATGGTTTCATTTCTCTGGCCCGAAGGGATGATGGATTACACGTTTGTGCGTGATGGAGACGAGCTGGGCCGGCAATCTCGCGAGCCGCAGCTCCGAGATCTGGTATTCGAGACGTCCGATGGTTTCATCACGGCGGCAACCGTTTCTGACCGCGAGTGGGAGGGGTTCGCACGCGCCGTGCAGCGCCCCGAACTCGTCGATGACCCTCGCTTTGTAGCCGGTACCGTGAGAATCGAAAATTGGGATGAACGCCTCGATTTGATGGAAGAGGTGTTTCGCACCGACACGACCGCGCACTGGCTCGATCGACTTAGTGCGGAACAGGTTCCCTGCGCGCCGATCCTTGAACGCCACGAGCTGCTCACCGATGCCCAGATCGCCGCCAACGAACTGATCGAAGAGGTCGACCACCCGCAGGTCGGGCGGATCCGCCACATTCGCCCTGCCGCGCGCTTCGATCGCACCGCTGCCAGGGTTCGCGGATTTGCGCCGACGTTGGGCCAGCACACGGACGAAGTGCTTGCGGAAATCGGACTGGAAGAGCCCGAGCTCGCTGCGCTTCGCGCGACGGGAACGATCGCCTAGCCGGCGAACGCTTCGGATTTTCTTGTGGCATCGCACGACCCCATGCTGGCGTCATGCCCCTGGTCAAACCCCTCTGCGGGCGCTGGTTCTCTTTCATGCGCTAGCAGCGAATCCGTTGGGGAGCCGGGGGGAAGGGTTGCGAGCCCGGACAGACCATGGCTGATTTGACTTGAGCTTCACGAGCCGGGGCCCAGTTGGCCGGATCGAGTTCTGAGCGAGTGGCCCTTCTCCCGGCTCCCCAGAGCAGACTCCACGTGCTGAATCGTGTGCTTAACACCGCCCCCAATTAATGAGGTTGGAGTGAGCGGATCTTGCGTCCCGATCCCTCGGGAATGAGGGGTCGCGCGCTTATGTGGTGCTCTTGCCTCGTGCCATTAGGAGTTTTCCGGAGCGCACGAGTTCTGCGATCGAGAAGGGGTGAAGCAGGCTGATCAGGGCGTCGAGTTTTTCGCTCGAACCGAACGCCTGCAGAATCATCGAGTCGGCTCCGTAATCGACAACCCTCGCTTTGAAGTGTTCGGTGATTTGAAGGATCGCGGTGCGCTCCTCGAGCGGACATTCGATCTTGATCAGTGCGATCTCCGTCTCGTAGGCGAGATCTCCGGTGTGGTCGATTGCGTGGACGACGTCCACGAGCTTGGCGAGCTTTTTGATGATCTGCTCCAGCACTTCGGACTCGCCCGAGCAGGTGATCGTCATTCGCGCGAACCGACCCTCGGCGCCGGGGCTCACCACGAGGCTTTCGATGTTGAATCCGCGTTGCGAAAAGACGAGTGCGACCCGCACCAACACACCGGGCGCGTTGTTGACGAACAGCGAGATCGTGTGGATCTGCGGGGAGAGCTGGGCCAGCTGGGTTGCTGCGCTCATCTCAGGTGCTCCCGCTGGGTTTTGGGAGGGTGTGTTTGGGCTTCTCGATCAGCATTTCGCTCACGGAGGCGCCCGCCGGAATCATCGGGAAGACATTGTCTTCCTTGACGACTTCGGCCACCACCACGCAGGGTCCGTCGTATTCGTGTGCCTCGCGCAGGATCCGATCCGCGTCTGCGGGGCGGCGGATCCGGAACGCCTTGATGCCGTAGGCCTGGGTGAGCTTCACGAAATCCGGGTTCCCCTCGAGGTCGGCACCGGAGAGCCGATTTTCGTAGAACATCTCCTGCCACTGCCGAATCATGCCCAGGAAGTTGTTGTTGATGATCAGGCATTTCACGGGCAGATTGTGGATGGATGCCGTCGCGAGTTCCGCGAACGTCATCTGGAAGCCACCATCTCCCACGACCGCCCAGACCTTCTTGTCGGGGTTTGCGAACTGCGCGCCGATCGCGGCCGGAAAGCCGAACCCCATCGTGCCCGCGCCGCCGCTGCTGATCCAATGTCGATTGGACCGGGACCGACAGAACTGCGCGGCCCACATCTGGTGTTGACCCACGTCCGTCGTGATGATCGCCTCGCCTTGGGTGAGCGCGTCGAGCCGGTCGAGCACATGCTGAGCCCGCAGCCCTCCCTGCTTCGGGTATTTGAGGGGGTAGAGACGGCGCCACTTTTCGCACTGCTTCAACCAATCGGCGGTATCCGCCATCTCGATCTGGGGAATCAGATCCTCGACCACGAGCCTCGCGTCGCCGAGGATCGACACATCCGGCCTGATGATCTTGTTGAACTCGGCGGGGTCGATGTCGATGTGGATCTTCACTGCGTCGGTACAGAAATCCGAAAGCCGCCCCGTGATGCGGTCGTCCCAGCGCCCACCGATCGACATGATCAGATCACAACCCGCCACCGCTTTGTTCGCGTAGGCGGTGCCGTGCATTCCCATCATGCCGAGGTGAAGCGGGTGGGTTTCATCCACTGCACCCTTGCCGAGCAGGGTGGTGACGACAGGTGCGCGCAGTTTTTCGGCGAGGGTGGTGATCGCCTTGCCGGCTCCTGAGATGACGGCCCCGTGACCGACGTAGAGCACCGGACGCTTCGCGGCGCGCAGCAGTCTCGCCGCTTCGGCGATGGCTTCGGGTGCCCCGCGAGTCGTGACCTGGTATCCCGGCAGATCGATTTCATCGCAGAAGGGCGCGTCACACGGCCCCTGACCGATGTCCTTGGGGATGTCGACGAGGACCGGCCCCGGCCGCCCGCTGGTTGCGATGTGGAAGGCCTCGCGGATGATGCGCGGGATGTCCGCTGCGTTCTTGATCAGGTAGGAGTGCTTGACGACCGGGTAGGTGATGCCCGTAACGTCCGCTTCCTGGAACGCGTCCTTGCCGAGCATGGGTGTGATGGTCTGGCCCGTCAGCACGATGATCGGCGCTGAGTCCATCAACGCCGTGAGCAATCCGGTCACGGTATTGGTGGCGCCGGGGCCCGAGGTGACGAGTACGACTCCCGGGCGCCCCGAAGAGCGCGCGTAGCCATCCGCCATGTGGGTAGCGCCCTGCTCGTGGCGGGTGAGGACCAATTGGATTTTGGAGTCCACCAACGCGTCGAACAGGGGCATGGCGGCCCCGCCCGAGAGCCCAAAGATGTATTCTACGCCCTCGCGCTCCAGACATTGGATGATCTTCTCGCCGCCGGTCGGAAGTTTTCGACCCACGTCTTCTTGAATGTCCAAAATCCGGCTCCTTGAGTCCAATTTCGGTTCTTACTCTAGCTTAACTGAGAGTAGAATCTATAGAAACATCGTTTTAATACAAAACTTCTGTATCCCCGTGGGGATATATCAAAAGTATCGGTATAATCCGTTAAAACCTAGACATCTAGAAGAAAATGAAGTCAAAAGATGATTGGAAATTAGAAACATTTCAATTTATGAGAGATCTAAATCTTCAAGATCGAAGTTTTTGACCGAACGTTGCCGATCGCGCTTCTCCTCGCTCCGCGGCGGCCAGCTGCTCCCGAACTTCCGCCAGGGGCGTGTCGTCCCGCGCCGCGACGAAGGACGCCATGGGCAGCGCCTCGCGGAGCGGAATCGAGGGGAGCCCGCCCGCTCGGAGGGCGTGGATCAGTTTCAGGGTCCGGAAGGCGTCGAAGCCGCTGTGGAGGTGTTTCGCGCGGGTCACCGGGTTCCGGCAGCGCTTTACGCCGATTCGAGCCGCCGCCCACGCGCCGGTCTCATCGAGGTGTGCCCGAAGTCGCTCCGCGTCTGCGCAGGGCCAGCCCCCGATCTGCTTCGCGAGCAGGTCGGCGGAGTCCGCCGCATCCCCGGCCTCCGCGAGTGCGCGGAGGGTTTGCAGCCAGGCGCCCAGGTAGGAGAAGACGTCTGGGTGATAGACGCGGAGCGCTGCGGGATTGCGCTCACGCCCCCGCGCGCGCTCGAGCGCTCGCCCCGTTCCGAACGGCGTGCGGTTCGAGGTGCGAGCGGAGAGGTGAATCGGTTCACCGTCGAGCGAGCGAATCGTCCCGACCTTCGCGAGTTTGTTGAGCAGGTAGAAATCCTCAGCGGCCAGGCGCTTCGGAAACCCGCGCACCCGAGCGTACGCGGTGGCGTGTACGGCGAGGGCGCTGCCGATGGTGTGAAACGCATAGGGTGAACCTGCGAATCGAAGCCCCGCCACGTAGTAGCGGAGTGAGACTTCGTATTCGAGCGCTTCCTGCGTAGCGTCGGCGTGTCGGAAAGGATAGACGAGGGCTGCGTCCGAAGCGTTCGAAGCGGCCGCTTCGAAGTAATCAGTCGGTAGCGCGACATCCGCGTCGGTGCAGTGAATCCACGGAGACGCCAGGCGCCCCTCGGACCAGAGTGCGAGCGCGATATCCGCCGCGATCTTTCGCGCCAACCCAACGCCGTGTCGCATCGGAAGCTCGCGACCCGGCGTCGCGCGGTCGACGAGCAGGAGTGCGCCTCGCGGGTGCTCGTGGACGACCGCGTTTTGCGCGATCGGGACGCCACGGCCGCCAGCTGCGCGGAGATCTTCGAGCATCGCGAGATTTGCGTCTCTCATCGATTGCGGAGAATCGACGCGGCCGTTGACGACGAGCACGGTCAGCACGTCGCCGAGCGGACCCGCCGGAATCGAGGCCAGCGCCGTGCGCAGTTCTCTCCCTTCGCCGTAGGCGGGAACCGTCAGGACGTGGCCGAATCGCCGCCGGAGCGCGCCGAGATCGCGAGCTTCGGGTTCCGCGTAGCGATCGAGATACTGCTTCTGGGCGCGCGACACGGTCACATGCGGTGTCAGTGCAGAGCCGCGTCGATCGGAAGCTCAGACACGATGCGCGCCTCGTCGTCGAGCATTTCAGACAGTCGGCTGCCGACGGTGCTCTTGTCGAAATACAGTTCGGCGAGATCGATGAAGAGGTCACGGTGCCGCGCTTCGGATTCGCTCAGGTTCGCGTAGAAGGCAGCGAGCTCCGAATCAGCGGTGGGTTTCTCGAGGGCGGTCGCGATCAGCCCGAAGCGCTCGCAGCCGCGGGCCTCTGCGATGCCCGCAATCAGCAACCGATCGAGAAAGTAGTCTTCGCGCCCCGTGCGGATCCGCTTCAGCAGCGCGTTCAGGTAGGGATCCTTGCGGTCGCGCGTCAGCACCAGGCCTCGATCCTCGACGAGCCGATGGACCTGCTGAAAGTGGTGGAGCTCTTCGCGAGCGAGTTCGATCATCAGACGCACGAGCTCTCGGCGATCGGGATAGTGGGTGACCAGCGAGAGCGCATTCGCGGAGGCCTTGCGCTCGCAGGCCGCGTGGTCGAGCAGAAAGTCGTCGAAGCTGTCGAGGACGACTTTCAGCCATTGATCCGCAGTTGCAACGCGCAGCTCGAGCATCTCGATCGAGGTTTAGCAGCTGGGCGAACCAGCCGGTATGATTCGCGCGTGCTCGAGTTCCGAACCCCGCTGCGCGGCCGGCTGGAGCAATTCAAGCTCGATTCGACGGTGCTGCGGGGCAACGCACTCGGAGACCCCCACAGTCGCGCCGTCACCGTCTACCTCCCGCCGGAATACGATCGCGTGCCCCACCGGCGTTTCCCGGTTTTCGTCGATCTCGCCGGGTTCATGGGCTCGGGGCCCGCCCATGTGGGCTGGAAGGCCTTCGAGGAGAGCGTCCCCGAACGCTTGGAGCGCCTGGTTCGGCGCAAAGCCATGGGTCCGGTGATCGCGGTATTTCCCGATTGCTGGACGCGGCTCGGCGGCAACCAGTACATCAACTCCTCGGCGGTCGGGAATTACGCCGACCATCTCGTCCAAGAAGTCGTCCCGCAGGTCGACGACCGCTATCGCACGTTCGCGAGCCCGAGGAAGCGCGCCGTGTTCGGGAAATCCTCGGGCGGGTACGGTGCGATGATCCAGGGCATGAAATACGCCCGCCATTGGGCGGCGATCGCCTGCCACTCCGGAGACCTGTATTTCGATTTCTGTTATCGAAGCGAGATTCCGCGGGTTTCGATGGCGTTGGCGGAATTCGGGGGTGATCGGAAGAAATTCCTGAAGGCATTCTACGCTCGGCGCAAGCCGGACGGCGATACCCACACCCTGATGTTTCTCGCGATGGCGGCCTTCTACGATCCCGACCCGAAGGCTCCGCTCGGCTTTCAGCTGCCGATGGATCTGCAGACCGGCGAGATCGATGAGAAGCGCTGGGCGCGCTGGCTGCGACACGATCCCATCGAGCTTGCGAAGAAGGTCGGCGTGCAGAAACAGCTGCGATCGCTGCGCGGAATCTACTTCGATTGCGGCACGCGCGATCAATACCATCTGCACTACGGGGCGCGCATCCTGCACAAACGCCTGCGCGAGGCGCGGATCTCACATCACTACGAGGAATTCGACGACGACCACACAGCGCTCGACTACCGCCTCGACGTGAGCCTTCCGTGGCTCTATGAGAAGATCATGCCGCGTCGAAAGGCGAGGTGAAACGTCGAACTCAAGCCCGATCTCCTACGTTCCCTCATCACCCCTCCGTGTAGGAGGGCAGCCCCACGACCCCCGCAGGGACGCCATCGGCCGGGTCGGCCAGCCGCTGGAGCAAAACCCTCTGTCACAAAGTAATTTCCGCTGTAGTGGCAGCGGCGCTGCTCCGATCAGACGGAGCGTGGCAACCCAACCTGAAAGCGCTGCACCGGACAGATTGCTGATCTGGAGCCCCCGCACCGAGATGGTCCGGGGACTCGAGAGCGCCCTTCGGGGTAAGGGCTTTCGAGTCATCCGCGCTGGCCCGTCGATCGAGGCTGCTCTGGCGGAAGCGCGCCCGCACGCCGTGGTCGTAGACGCAGCGGTGTCGCTAGACGATTCGCTCGAAGTATGTGCCCTCACAGCACAGGCGCAGCCCGACACGCCCATTCTGATCGTCGCCGCTCAGGGCGATTTCGCCACGGTCGAAATGGCAATTGGCATCGGCATCACGGACTTCGTCAACGAGCCCATTGAATGGGAACTCCTCGCGCTTCGTGTGAGTACGATGATTCGAGTGACGCGCGAGCGCGCATCTCAACAGGACGAAGACGTGCGCGCCCGACGAAAGGCCGAATGTGACGCCCTCACGGGTCTCGCGAGCCGTGACGTGTTCATGCAGGGCGTGAGCCAAGTGCTCAAGCGCGCCGAGCACGAAGGCTATCCGGCTGCGCTCCTCTACATTGGCCTCGACCACTTCAAGCGAATCAACGACACGCTCGGGCATGTCGTCGGGGATGAACTGCTTCGACACGTAGCGGGTCTCCTCAAGCAGCAAGTCCGGCCTACGGATTTCGTGGCATTCGCTGGTGGTCCGGGTGTCGCCGACGTCTCGCGATTGGGCGGTGACGAGTTCTTGGCTTTCCTCTCGAAGATTCAGAGGCCTGAAGACGCGGGGGTGATAGCGCGTCGCATCCTCGATGCACTGACGACACCCTTGACGTTGGCTCTCCGAGAGGTGGGGCAGGACACGATCCGTAACCGTGAAATCTCAACAACGGCGAGCATCGGAATCTCCATTTTTCCGGAGGATGGAAAGAACGCCCAGGCACTTCTGAATCGAGCCGACATGGCCATGCGCGGGGCAAAAGTCAGTCGGCGGGGCGGCTATACGTTCTATCAGAAGTCGATCGGAGAGGCATCGGTTCGGCGGCTCGACATCGAGAAGTGGCTGCGGCTGGCCATTGAACGCGATGAACTGGAGCTTCACTACCAGCCGCGGGCGGATGTCCGTGACGAGACGATTACAAGTGCCGAGGCCCTTCTTCGGTGGAAGTCGCGCGAGCTGGGGCCAGTCCAGCCCAAGGAGTTCATTCCGATCGCGGAGGAAACCGGGCTCATCGTTCCCATTGGCAAATGGGTTCTTGAGACCGCGTGTGCCCAGTTGGCGCGGTGGCGACGCCATGAGGATCTGGACCTTCGGCTCTCCGTCAACGTCTCTCCCAAGCAGTTTGCTCTGAGCGACGTTACAAAGACCGTGACCGACGCGCTCACCGAAAGTGGCTTGACTCCACACGCGCTCGAGCTTGAGATTACCGAAAGTCTCGTGCTCGGAGAAGACGACCGGACCGCCTGCGCGTTGCGAGATCTCAGGTCGTTCGGGTTGACCCTGGCACTTGACGACTTCGGCACCGGGTACTCATCGCTGAACTTCGTAACGCGCTTCCCCGTGGACGTGCTGAAGATCGACCGCTCGATCGCGTCGGGGGTTGAGGACGATCCGGCAGCTGCAGCCGTCGTGTCAGCGGTCGTTGCAATCGCCAATGACCTCGCAATGCAAGTGGTAGCCGAGGGCGTCGATAGCATCGGGCAGGTGGGCCGGCTGCGGGAGCTGGGTTGTGATGAGATTCAGGGCTTTGTCGTGAGCGAGGCTCTTGCCGCGAAAGACTTCATTACGTTCTGTCGCCAATGGCGTGGCTTCCAGGTGAGTGGTTAACGGCGAGGGGCGATCTTCAAGGTTCCTTGACGAGCGCGATCTCGCTCGTCACTCCGTCACCATCGGTCCTGAGAAGGGGGCTAATCGCGCGACTCCCATAACCGGATCGCTCCCTTTGGGAAATCGTGGCTCCAGATGTTGATCCGCCCGACGCTTGCGATCGAACGCGGTCTGCTGCATCTCATCCGAGGCTACAGGAGTTCGAGTACTTTTTCGGATGGGCGGCAGATCAGCGTGCGATCGCCCGCGACCAGGATGGGTCGCTGCATCAATTCGGGGTGCTCGAGAAGTAGTTCGATTACCGCTTCGACCGTCTTGTACCGGTTCGGATCGAGGTCGAGCCGTTCGAAATTGCGGTCCTTGCGGACCAGCTCTTCGGGCGGGTCCGGCAGCAACTCTGCGATCTGCGCGAGCGTCTCGCGATCGAGAGGCTCCTTGAGGTATTCGACGACATCGAACTCCGTGCCGTGTTTGCGCAATATTTCCAGCGCTCCGCGCGATTTGCTGCAGTCTGGGTTGTGGTATAGCCGCAAACGCGCCATGGCGACCTCCAGCGCGCAGCATAGCCCGAGTCAGCGCAATCCGGCTTGAACGAGGTGGTCTTCGCGGTCGAACTGAAGCAGCGACCAGACGTATCCCTGCGGTCCGATCGGCCGCGCCTGGAGGACCGAGTACGCGGCGAGCCCGGTTTCGAAGCGGAGCCACTCCCACGGAACCGGTCGAATGTCGAGCAGGTGCGTGAGGATGACCGCATTGGTTCCCATGTGGGCGACGATCGCGATCGACGGTTTCTTCTCGGGGAGGTTCCAGGCCGTGAAGTCGTGTTCGCGATACGGGCGGCACGAGTGCCGTTCGAGAATGTCGGTGACGCCCGATGTGACGCGTGCGTGGAAATCGCGGAAGCTCTCAGCGCCCGGCCAGCCATCCCAATGCTCCTGGAGTGGACGCCGGGAGCCGTCGACGAAGTAGCGATCGGCTTCTTCCGCGCTGAACCCCTCGACCGCGACACCGACCTCCGCGAGTCGATCGACCGTCACCGGTTCGAGTCCGGTCGCTTTAGCGAGCGGAGTGGCGGTCTCGCGAGCGCGTCGGTGCGGGCTGACATAAAGCGCGTCGAACTGGTGTTCCGCGGCGAGCGCCCGAGCGCTCGCCTCCGCCTGCCAGATACCGAAGGGTGTGAGCGCGGGGTCGCTCACCGAGGGTCCGTTGTCCAGCGACCACTGGGGTTCTCCATGGCGCAACAGAACGATCTTTGCGTGGGGTCGGGCGCGGTCGTTCGCTTCGCGTTCTGCGGTGGCGCCGCGCGGAGGCGGATTTCCAGTGTCTTCCGGGCTCATTTGCGTCGCTCGTGTCGGTGGAGTCACTTTTTACCGGTTCGGATCTTGCGGCGCGGGACATACAGGTCCGTGATCGTCCCTTGGAACATTTCAGAGCTGAAATTCAAGGTCTCCGCGAGTGTCGGGTGGGCGTGGACGGTGAGCGCGAGGTCCTCTGCATCGGCTCCCATTTCCAGCGCGAGCACGGCCTCGGCAATCAATTCGCCCGCGTTGCGACCGACGATTCCCGCGCCCAGCAGGCGGCGATCTTCTGCGTCGAAGATCAGCTTGGTGACTCCCTCGCTGCGACCGATTCCCTGGGCGCGGCCACTGGCCGCCCAGGGGAACGACACCTTCTCGAACGCGATGCCCTCGGCTCGAGCTTCCGCCTCGGAGAGGCCCATCCACGCGACTTCGGGATCCGTGTAGGCAACCGAAGGGATCGCCTTCGGGTCGAAGGCCGAGGGAAGTCCGGAGATGACTTCAGCCGCGGTCTTGCCCTCGTGGGTCGCCTTGTGGGCGAGCATGGGCTCGCCGACGATATCGCCGATCGCGTAGATGTGCGGAGCGTTGGTCCGCATCTGGCTGTCGACAGCGATGAATCCGCGATCGTCGACGCTGACGCCGGCCTTGCCGGCGTCGATCGCGTGACCGTTCGGGTGTCGGCCCACCGCCACCAGCACGCGGTCGAATCGATCGGATTCGGGGGCATCGCCGCCTTCGAAATAGACCTCCAACCCGTCCGGCCGCGGTTCGATACGCGTGACTTTCGCACCGAGGAGGATGCGCTCGTAGCGCCTCGCGATGCGCGCCTGCAGCGGCTTCACGAGATCGCGATCACAGCCCGGGATCAGCTCATCGGTCAATTCGACGACCGTGATCTTCGACCCCAACGCGTCGTAGACCGCGGCCATTTCAAGGCCGATGATGCCGCCTCCGATCACGAGCAGGCGCTCGGGGATCTCTTCGAGCAGCAAGGCGTCCGTCGAGTCCATCACGCGCGGGTCGCCGTGGGGTATTTCGGGAAGTTCGATCGACTGGGAGCCGGCGGCGATGATGCAGTCGTCAAACGAAACGGTCGTCGCTTCTTCGCCGCTCTCGACCGAAACCTGATCGGCCGCGCTGAATCGAGCGTGGCCGTGGAGGACGCTGATTTTGCGTCGATTCGCGAGCCCATCCAGGCCCTGGGTGAGGTTGTCGACGACGCGATCCTTGAAAGCGCGCATCCGATCGAGGTCGAAGCGCGGTTCGCCGAAATCGACGCCGCGTTCGTGCAGTTCGCGGACTTCGCTCACGACTTCTGCGATATGCAGCAACGCCTTCGACGGTATGCAACCGACGTTGAGGCAGACGCCGCCAAGCCGCTGATAGCGCTCGATCAAGACGACCTGCTTGCCGAGATCCGCGGCCCGGAAGGCCGCCGTGTAGCCGCCGGGGCCGCCGCCGATGACCACGACCTCGGCGTGTCGATCCGACGGCGTGAAGCTCCTGGGTGTCTCGGCAGACGGCGCCTGTTGGAGGGGCTCGCTATCGGCCGATTCGACCGGGGAGGTGTCGGTTGCGGAGATCGGCTCGGCGGGGGCGGGCTGCGGTGAATCCTGCACCTCGAGCCGGGCGATCAGTGACCCCTCGGAGACGCGGCTGCCCAGTTCGACACAGAGCTCCCGAATCACCCCGGCCTGCGGAGAGGGGATCTCAATCGAAGCCTTGTCGCTCTCGAGGGTAATCAGCGAATCCTCCCGATCGACTCGATCTCCGGCGGATACCAGGACTTCGATCACCTCGACGTCCTCGAAGTCGCCAATGCCGGGAAGCTTGATTTCGATGATCGGAGACATCCCGCGCCTAGAGGACCAGATTGCGGACGTCGGAGAGGACGTCGCTGAGTTTGGTGGTAAAACGAGCCGCAGTGGCCCCGTCGATCACCCGATGATCGTAGGAAAGGGAAAGGGGCAGCATCAGCCTCGGGACGAATCGATCGTCGAGATAGATGGGTTTCAGAACGTGTCGCGAGACACCGAGAATCGCGACCTCGGGCCCGTTCACGATCGGCGTGAATGCGGTCCCACCAATGCCCCCGAGGCTCGAGATGCTGAAGCAACCCCCTGAGAGGTCTGCCTGGGTGAGTTTCCGGTTGCGGGCACGCTCGCTGACTTCGGCGAGTTCAGCGGCCAGGTCGAAGAGTCCCTTCCGGTCCACCTCGCGTACGACGGGCACCACCAATCCGTTGGGGGTGTCGACCGCGATGCCAATGTGGAAGTAGCGCTTGAGGATCAGGTTCTCGCCGGTCTCGTCGAGAGAGGCGCAAAACTGCGGGAACTCCTTCAGGGTGCTCACGACCGCCTTCATCACGAACGTGAGCGTCGTGAGCTTGACACTCCGCTTCTCGCCCTCAGCCTGCTGGGAGTTTCGATAGGCCTCGAGTTCCGTGATGTCCGCCTCGTCGAACTGAGTGACGTGGGGAATCGTGACCCACGAGCGGTGCAGGGATTTTGCGGCGATCCTGCGGATGTTGTTCAGCGGTGCGATTTCGATCTCGCCAAACTCCGAAAAATCGATCGAGCGCGCGGGTTCGACCTGCAGGAGGTTTTCGAGATGCGGTGCCGTGTCGACTTGCCCGAGCGCGCGCTTGACGAAGTCCTGGACGTCGTCTTTGACGATCCGCCCCTTGCGGCCTGATCCCCGGATGAGGTCGAGGTTCGCGCCGAGCTCGCGCGCAAACCTGCGCACGGAGGGGCTCGCGTGAGCGGTCGGCGCCGCGGGTGCGGGGTGCGGCGGAGGGGAGGGTAGCGCGGCGGTATTTCGCGCGGGCTGCTCGGCGCTCGCGGGCGGTCGGTCGTTTGTCGCGGGTCTGTCGTTTGCCTCGGGTCTGTCGTTTGCTTCGGGTTTGACGGCATTGCGCGAAGCGGCGATCGGTACCGCGTCTGGTTCGGCGTCCGAGGTGGTGATGCGGGCGAGCAACGCCCCCTCGCGGACGCGATCCCCCACCGAGACGGCGACTTCTCCAATCACGCCGCTGAACGGGCTCGGGATCTCCATCGAGGCCTTGTCGCTCTCGATCGTCACGAGAGAGTCTTCGCGCTGGACCGAGTCGCCCGCGGCAACCAGAACCTCGATGACTTCGACATCTTCGAAATCGCCGATCTCCGGAACCCGGATTTCTCTTTCGACGGCCACCCATCATCTCCAACGGCGTGCGCTCTCGGCGAGCGGACTCCGTGTCACCCGCTAAACGGTCACCGGGTTGGGCTTCTCCGGATCGATACCGTATTTCTTCATCGCATCGGTCACCCACGAGCGGGGAATCTCGTCGCGATCTGCCAGAGCGCTCAAGGCGGCGATGACCACGAAGTATTGGCTGACTTCGAAGAAATAACGCAGGCGACTTCGGGAATCGCTGCGCCCGAACCCGTCGGTTCCGAGCACGTGGTAGTCAGTCGGTACGTAGGCGCGGATTTGCGCTGCGTGGATCTTCATATAATCCGTCGCCGCGATGACGGGGCCCCGGTCTTTATCCAAGCACTCCGCGACGTAGTTCGAGCGGGGCTCGTCCTCCGGGTGGAGGCGGTTCCAGCGCTCGGCGTCGAGGCCCTCGCGTCGCAGTTCACTGAAACTCGTCACGCTCCAGACATCAGAGGAGATACCAAAGTCGCTCTGTAGCAGGTCCGCTGCCCCGAGCGCTTCGCGCAGGATCGCGCCGCTGCCGAGCAACTGAACCGAGAATCTCGCGTCTGGCTCGGCGGTTTGAACGCGATGCATACCGCGAAGGATGCCCTCTCGGACGCCTTCGCGATCGGGCATCGGCGGCTGGACGTAGTTTTCGTTCATGACGGTCACGTAGTAGAAGATGTTCTCCTGCTCGACCTGCATTCGCCGCAGGCCATCGTGAATGATCACCGCGAGTTCGTACGCATACGCGGGGTCGTAGGCGACGCAATTCGGGATCGTCGACGCGGCCAGGTGGCTGTGGCCGTCCTGATGTTGGAGCCCCTCGCCGGCCAGCGTGGTCCGGCCGGCGGTGCCGCCGAGCAGAAAACCGCGCGCCTGCATGTCGGCGGCCGCCCACGCGAGATCTCCGATGCGCTGAAAACCGAACATCGAGTAGTAGATGTAGAAGGGAATCATCTGGATGCCGTTGCTGCTGTAGGACGTCGCCGCTGCGGTCCAGGACGCGAAGGCCCCAGCCTCGCTGATGCCCTCTTGCAGAATCTGGCCCTTCTTGTCTTCGCGGTAGAACATCACCTGATCGGCGTCGACTGGATCGTAGAGCTGTCCGAGTGAAGAGTAGATCCCGATGGTTCGGAACAGTCCCTCCATCCCGAAGGTGCGGGCTTCATCGGGGACGATCGGCACGATGTGTTTTGCGATCTTCTTGTCCCGCAGGAGCAGCGTGAGAATCCGCACGAACGCCATGGTGGTGGAGATCTCCCTGTCGCCGGATCCCGCGAGCAGTGGCTCGAAGATCTCGAGATCCGGTATCGGAAGAGCCGGGGCGATCTCACGTCGGGTTGGCAGATAGCCGCCGAGTGCCGAGCGCCGCTCACGGAGGTATTTGATTTCTGCGCTGTCTTCCGGGGGGCGGTAGAACGGCGCCGATTCGACCTCATCATCGGGGATCGGGATTCGGTACCGGTCGCGGAACTTCCGAATCGATTTCCCCTGCATCTTTTTCGCGGAGTGAGTCGCCATCGCACCTTCCCCGATCTCGCCGAGTCCATAACCCTTGACGGTCTTGGCGAGCACGACGGAAGGCTGATCGACCGTGTTGGCGGCGCGGTCGTAGGCCGCGTAGACCTTGCGGGGATCGTGCCCTCCGCGGTTGAGCAACCAGATCTCGTCATCGGTCAGATGCTCGACCATCCGGCGCAGTTTCGGATCCTTGCCGAAGAAGTTCTCGCGCGTATAGGCACCACCCTTGCTCTTGTAGTTCTGGTAGTCGCCGTCGAGCGCTTCTTCCATCCTGCGCAGGAGTCGGCCGTCTTTGTCCTTCGCGAGCAGCGGATCCCAGCGCTCGCCCCAGATGACCTTGATGACGTTCCAGCCGGCGCCGCGGAAAACGCCCTCGAGCTCCTGGATGATCTTTCCATTGCCGCGCACGGGTCCATCGAGGCGCTGGAGGTTGCAGTTGACGACGAAGATGAGGTTGTCGAGTTGCTCGCGAGCCGCGAGCGAAATCGCGCCGAGCGACTCCGGCTCGTCCATTTCGCCATCGCCCATGAAGGCCCAGACCTTGCGCCCCGTGGCTTCGAGGATTCCGCGGTTCTCGAGGTATTTGAGAAAGCGCGCCTGATAGATGGCGAGCAACGGGGTCAGTCCCATCGACACGGTCGGGAATTGCCAGAAGCTCGACATCAACCACGGGTGGGGGTAGGAGGAGAGGCCGTCGATTTCGATCTCGCGACGGAAGTTGCGCAGCTGCTCCTCGCTCAATCGCCCTTCCAAGAAGGCGCGGGCGTAGATGCCGGGTGATGAATGTCCCTGGAGGTAGATGAGATCGCCGCCGCACTCGTGCCCCGGCGCGCGCCAGAAGTGATTGAAACCGACATCATATAGCGTCGCCGCCGAGGCGAAACTCGCGATGTGGCCGCCGTATTCGGTGCTGAGTTTATTGGCCTGGATGACGATCGCCATCGCGTTCCAGCGAATGAACGAACGAATCCGGTACTCCAACCCCGGTTCGCCCGGCATCTCCGGCTCTTCGTCCTTGTGGATCGTGTTGACGTAGGCGGTGGTCGCCTTGTAGGGCAGGTGGGCGCCGGAACGCCGCATCTGATCGATAAGCCGTTCGATCAGGTATTGGGCTCGCGCAGTCCCTTCCTTCTCGTGGACCGATTCGAGCGCCTCCAGCCACTCTTCGGTCTCCTCGGGATCGATGTCGGAGTCGGTGATGATGGATTTAATCGCCATTCCGATTGCTCTGTGAGGCTCCTGGCCTCAAGCCGAAGCGCCGAGCGCGCTCTCGCGCGCTGCGACGAGTCGCTGGAAGTCTTCGTCGGCGTGGTAAGAGGAACGCGTCAGCGGAGACGAGGAGACCATCAAGAAGCCCTTCGCTCGCGCAGCGCGCGCGTAGTCGTCAAACTCTTCGGGCGTGACGTAGCGCTCCATCGGAAGGTGCTTCTGTGTGGGGCGCAGGTACTGACCGATCGTGATGAAGTCGACATTCGCTTCGCGCAGATCGTCCATTATGGAGAAGACTTCGTCGGGTGTTTCGCCGAGTCCGACCATGATCCCGGATTTGGTAAAGATCGCGGGCACCATCTCCTTGACCCGTCGCAGTAGATCCAGCGAGTGGCAGTAATCGGCGCCCAGGCGGGCGACCCGGTACAGCCGCGGCGCAGTTTCCAGGTTGTGATTGTAGACGTCCGGGCGGGCCGCGGCGACCCGCTCGATCGCTCCAACCTTGCGGAGAAAATCAGGCGTGAGGACCTCGACGGTCGTGGTCGGCGATGCTGCCCGGATTTCCTGGATGCACCGCTCGAACTGTTCGGCACCGCCATCGGAAAGGTCGTCGCGGTCGACCGACGTGATCACGACGTGGCGAAGGCCCAGCGCCGTGACCGCGCGCGCGAGGCGCGCCGGCTCCTCCCGATCGAGAGGGTCGGGTCGGCCCGTCTTGACATTGCAGAATCCGCATTTCCGGGTGCAGACGCTGCCGAGTATCATGACCGTCGCGTGCTTCGCCGACCAGCACTCGCCGATATTCGGGCATGCAGCTTCTTCGCAAACGGTGTTGAGCCGCAGGGACCGCATCAGTTCGCGGGTTTCGCGATAGCCGGACGAACTCGAAGCCGCTCGGACCCGGATCCACGGTGGGCGTCGCTGGGCGCGCCGACTGGCATCGGTTCCCAGCTGGATCTGAACCAAATCTAGAGCCATCGCCAGTCGATCCCCTCCGCGCGATACGCGGCCGCATTAGAGTATTCCAAAGCCATCGGAATCCCCAGCTTTCGGCCGGAAACCCATCTTTGGCCCCGGCCCCAGCCACACAGCGGCTCGGCTCCGCCGACACGCTGTTGTTATGCTCTGAGGCTCCCCCCTGGCCGCGCCGATCTGCGGCGCCACCTGCGTATCGGCGTGCAGCCGGAAATCAGGAGGTATGGGTGACGCCCACAATGCGCGCTGGGAGGGAGGAGCAGCTTGTGGCGGTCCTGCCGATTGAAGGCTGGGCGTCGTTGGGTCGCTAGAACAGTGACGATTGGCGCGCGGTTTTGATTCGCTTGCGCCCGCGGGCTGTCGGCTTTGGTTTGGCGGCCGAGCGCCGCTCGTATTTGACGCTCTTGACCGGTTTTCGAGCCAGCCGAGCGCCGCGCGCGGTCGTTCCGGTCCGTTCGAGCTTCGCGAGATCGAACCGGCCGGTCTTGACGCGCTGACGCGGTGCCGGCGCGAATTCGCAGATGACCACGCCGGTCTCAGCGGACGCCAGCAGCAGGTCGATCTTGCCCGCCTTGTCCTTGATGAGCTGGTACTCGCGGTTGCGAATGAACTTTTCGATCCGGATCCGCTTGCCGTAGACAATCTTCGCGCGGTCGCGGTAGACCACGGTGAACTCCGCGCCCCGATCGGGATCGAAAATCTCGCAGTAGATCAGTCGACCGGTAAGGAGGATCTTGTCGGCTGGTGTCATGATCCGGTAGCTGCCGTCGTTCGAGATCCCGAGGATCAGATCGTATTCGCCAACCGTAAGGATGGGCTTGGCGGTCTTCACGGCCGAACCGAAAAATCCCGTCTTGCGGTCGTAGCCGAGCTTGATCGCCTGCTCGGAGACCGCCTTCTTGTCGATCGCGTCGAAGCGCGACGTCGTGGTTCGGCGTGGAAAATCCTTCCCATAGCGTTCGATGAAGCCCTCGATGGTCTCGATCACCGTACGCGTCAGGTGTTCGAGCTTTGCGGCGACCGCGGTGAGCTTCGCGTCGATCCCCTCGATCTCGCCGCGATTTTTCGCCTTGTCGTAGGCGGAAATGCGCCGAATCCTCAGAGCCAGCAGGTTGGTGATGTCGTCGTCGACGAGCGGGCACACGAGCTGGTCCGCGTGCTCCTGCATTCCGCTCTCAACTTCATCGCGGACGGCGCGATCGGTTTTGGCGGTTTCGATCCGACGGTAGATCTTGTGCTCGACGAAGAGGGCCTCGAGGGTCAGCCAGTGCTTGCGATCGAGTCGCTGCTTCCGCTCCCACTCGAGCTCTGCGCGAATCTGCTCTCGCAGGTTCTCGGTGAGCTCGTGAAGCACCTCTGTCGCCGACAGCTGGACGGGGCGCCGATCTCGGATCAAGACGATGTTCGAAGTCACCGAAACGCTACAATCCGT
Source organism: Myxococcales bacterium (assembly GCA_022561775.1). GTDB lineage: Bacteria > Myxococcota_A > UBA9160 > UBA9160 > SMWR01 > JACZVU01. The sequence goes on from JADFQO010000006.1 coordinate 21,255, forward strand.
GTAGGCGTAGAGTTGGGGGATGACTTCGTCGGCGGCCGCCCCGCGCGAGAGCACGAGTTCGATCTCCGCCTTCTCCGTGGTGTAATCGTGGATCGTCGCAACCTTGACGCGGCCCTTTTGCACCGCGGCCTCGATCGATGCGATCAGGCTTTCCGTGGTCGTCGAGTAGGCGAGTTCGCTGATGACGATGCGCTTGGGATCTGGCGATCGGAGTCGGGCCCGAATCTCCACCCTGCCGCGGCCATCGTCGTACCCCGAAACATCCGCAATGCCGCCCTGGGGAAAATCGGGCTCGAGTTCGATCTTCTCGCCGTGGAGAATGTCGATTTGCGCCTCCCAGAGTTCCACCAGATTGTGGGGCAGAATCCGCGTCGCCATCCCGACCGCGATGCCTTCGGGCCCGAGCATCAACGCGGTCGGAAGTTTGGCAGGCAGGAAGACGGGTTCCCGGCTGCGGCCGTCGTAGCTGGGTCGAAATTCGGTGAGGCTTTCGTTGAAGATTGTCTCCAAAGCGAGCGGTGTCAAACGGCATTCGATGTAGCGCGCTGCAGCAGCGGGGTGGCCGGTCAGGATGCTTCCGAAATTCCCCTGCTTATCGATGAAGTAGTCCTTGTTGGCCAACACGATCAGCGCATCTCCGATTGCCGCATCGCCATGGGGGTGCAGCTTCATCGTCTCTCCCACCACATTGGCGACCTTGTGGTAGCGGCCGTCGTGCATTTCGAAGAGGGTGTGGAGAATCCGGCGCTGGACGGGCTTCAGGCCGTCTCGGAGATCGGGGATGGCTCGATCCAAAATCGAGTAACTCGCGTAGTCGACGAAGTTACGCCTCATCAAGTCTTGAAGCTGAGGCATCCCGATTTCCTAGATCACTTCGGTCGCGAGGTTGTCGATGATGAACTGCCTGCGGTCTGGCGTGTTGCGCCCCATGAAGAAGTCGAGGCACTGGTTGACTTCTCCGAGGTTGTGAATCATCACGGATGAAATCTGCATGTCGCTGGAAATGAAGGGCGCGAACTCGTGGGGGCTGATCTCCCCCAATCCCTTGAAGCGAGTCGTCTCCGCTCCGCGCAAGGTCTCGAGGGCTTCGTCTCGCTCGGCCTCGGTGTAGCAGTAGCGGGTCTCCTTCTTGTTCCGCACCCGATAGAGCGGCGTCTCGAGGAAGTAGAGGTGGCCCTTGACGACCAGTTCCTCGAAGTAGCGCAGGAAGTACGTGAGCAGCAGATTGCGGATGTGCATGCCATCGATATCCGCGTCGGTCGCGATCACGACCCGGTTGTAGCGCAGTCCTTCGGGACCATCCTCGATCCCGAGCGCTTTCATCAGGTTGTAGAGTTCTTCGTTCTTGTAGATGGCGTCGCGCTTGAGGCCGTGGCAGTTCAGCGGCTTGCCGCGCAGTGCGAAGATGGCCTGGGTGTAGACGTCCCGGCTCTGCACCATGACACCCGCCGCCGAATTTCCTTCGGTGATGAAGAGCGTCGTCTCTTCGCGCCGCTTGGCTCGGGGTTGGTCGTAGTGAAACTTGCAGTCCGTGAGCTTTGGAATCCGAATCGCAATCTTCTTGGCGCGTTCGCGGGCGTCCTTCTTGATGACTGCGAGTTCTTTGCGAATTCTTTCATTGGCCTTGATCTTCTCGAGCAGCCGCACGGCGGCCTTGGGGTTCTGGTGGAGCCAGAGAACCAGCTGCTCTTTGATGGCGGGCACGATCCATCGGCGCACTTCGGTGGTTCCCAGTTTGTTCTTGGTCTGGCTGTCGAACACGGGATCCTGGAGGCGAACGCTGACAGCGCCCACGATTCCATCCCGCACGTCATCTCCGGAAAAACTCTGGTTGGCGAACTCGTTGACGCCCTTCAGGATCCCCTCGCGAAACGCCGCCTGGTGGGTGCCACCATCATTGGTGTACTGGCCGTTCACGAAGCTGAAATAGGTCTCGCCGTAGTTGTGGGTGTGGGTGAACGCGAATTCGAGTCGTTCCTGGCGGTTGTGGATGACGTCGTAGAGGGGCGGTTCGTCGCCGATCTCGTGTTCGAGCAGGTCCGCGAGCCCGCCGGCGCTCTGAAAGCGCCGGCCGTTATAGACGATGCTCAGGCCCGCATTCAGATAGGCGTAGTAGCGGATGCGGTTTTCGATGAACTCTTCGTTCCACGCGAAGACGTTGAAGATTTCGCGGTCTGGCGTGAAGCGGATCAGGGTGCCCGCCGGGGTTTCGAGGTCGCGGCCCTTCTTGTCCTCTTGGAGCACGCCGCGCTCGAATCGGGCGGTGCGATAGCGACCCTCGCGCCAGCTGCTGGCCTCGAAGTTGACCGAAAGCGCGTTGACGGCCTTGGTGCCGATGCCGTTCAATCCAACGGAGAACTGAAAGACGTCGTCGTTGTACTTCCCACCGGTGTTGATCCGGCTGACGCAGTCGACCAGTTTGCCCAGGGGAATCCCGCGGCCGAAATCGCGTACATTGATTTCGTCGCCATCGCGATCGATTTCAATCGCCTCGCCTTCACCCATGATGAATTCGTCGATTGCGTTGTCGAGCACCTCTTTGAGCATGACGTAGATGCCGTCGAGGGGATGGCTGCCATCTCCGAGGCGGCCGATGTACATCCCGCTGCGCAGGCGGATGTGCTCGAGTGCGTCGAGCGTCTGGATGGCACTCTCATCGTAGGCGATTCGCCGGGAAGCCATGGTCTCTAAATTTTCCAGGGGGGGGCGCGCGGAAGGGTGGGGGATCTGTCGAAATCGTCAAGAGCGCGGCTGTGGGTGTGTCGAGGAGCGGCGGACTGTACTTTGCCGTGGAGCGGCGGAATGCACGGGTGGAATCCAGCGCGAAGGCGCGGGGCAGGCTCGTTCGGCTTCCAACTCCCCGCCAGGCCCGTGCGGGCCACGGTGACGAGAACTCCGCCACGCCGCGCTGGCTCGTGGGTCGATCGGGGTTTCGAGCGGCATCCATCCGCTGCATCGGGATCGACGGGTGCTGATGGCTCGCTCCATTGCGTCCGACGCGCGAGTTTATCACTCTTCGGCGTGGCACCGATTGCAGAGGTGGAGGGAACTCGGATGGGCCCGGATCTGGTTGGGTACGTCGTAGCCGCGGGGGTCGCGGTGGCCATCGCAGTCTTCTTCGTCGGGCGTGTGACCGGCGGGGGTGCGATCCGTCGACGCGAGTTGGAAGAGCAACTGGCGAATGCGCACGAAGAACTCTCCCGCGTCGCGGCGGAAGTGGAGGATCTTTTCGAGCAGCTTCGGGCGGCTCGGGAAGAGCACGAGGCCTATCGACTGAGTGTGGTGGAGCACTTCTCGGGGACTTCGGATCTTCTGCACGATCTGACCGTCCAGTATCGATCCGTATACGAACATCTCACGAAGGGTGCGAGCATGTTGTGTCCCGAGGGATTCGTGGGGCTCACGGAGGGACTCCCGGTCCCTGAGATTGAGGAGCCATCGGCGGAATCGGAGCGCGAGCAAGAAGCCGGGTCCTTCGAGCCAACGGAGCCCGGCGTTGTGAACAGCGCCTCCGACAGGAAGGCGCCGCCGCCTTCCACCTGACGCGCCGTTCGCCGCTCAGCTCGCGCGCCGTCCGACGACTCTAGAGACCACCACAGCCGCCCCCTCTTTCGAGCTGTTCTGCTCGACGATCGTCGGGAGCGCGACGACCATGTCCTCCAGGTAGACGCGGGCCGCTGGACTCGGGTCGACGAAACGCAGCGCCATCCCCTCCGGGCCGTCATCGCGTGTGATCTCAGCCACCACCACTAGGGGTTGACCGTCGGGTCGAATGTGGACGGCGATGTCTAGTTGGTCCCCCACGGAGAGCCCGGGAGTCGGGTCGATCCGCATTCCGCCGACCGAGAGATCCCGGCCGATGAGAACCCGGGCGGCTTCGTCGCCCAGAGCGACGATGCGACGCGATAGCGTGTGCCGTTGATGGATGCGCCGTTCGCTTGACGTGTCGTCGGCGGGCTCGTCAAGGTCCGGGGGTTGCGGCTCGTCGTCCTCGGGAATGTTTGCCACGGAGTGGTGCGCGAGCGCAACGGCGTGATCGAGTACGGCGGGGCCGTGGCTGTGAGTCAACACGATCGACTCGAGCCGTTTACGCGCTGTTTCTCGGAGCAGTTCGAAGAGTACAGCGATTACGTCGGTGCCCGCATCGGCGCTCGAGACGCGCATGACCTGCCCACGCAGCGAGAGGGAACACCCGTCGTTGGTGACCTCGGGCGGCAGGACGACCGCCACCGATCGATCGGGGCCCGCGCGATGGCGGCCCTGTTCCGTCATCAGTCGGCAGCCCCGGGTCGATAGTTCCGCGAGAATTGCTGTTCGGCGGCGCAGCCCGATGCGAAAGCAGACCGTGGCTCCCATGCTGACACGGGTGGTGCGGCGCCTTTCGGGGCCGCGGTAGAGGGCGTGGAGGATCAAGAGCCTCAATGCAGCGTGATCCACGGGCTGGCGAACCAAGAGATCCGTATCGATCCGGTAGAGCATCTTGCGAAGCGTTTTCGAATCCCCGTCCAGGACCGCGATTCGAACCGCCGAGGTTTCGGGCAGATGCTCGTGAAGTTCGAGCATGCGATCCACGCTCGCAATGACGACATCCCAGGCCCTGGTGCGATCCGACTCCGTCGGATTTCCCCGTCGATCGATCCCGCCAAGCGGTTCGATGACCGCGGCCAGATCGGCCAGCTCGCCGTCGTGAAGCAGCAGTACTGAAGGCGTCGGTTTCTGGTATTCCATTGGGATCCGTGAAGCTTTGAGCGGGCTGCGCCAACGTTGAATCGGTGTGCTCGTTACGCGACTTGAAGCGCTTCTCCAGTGCGCAACTGAGCCCGGTAGCCCGTTGCGAAGGGGGGGCCTTTATGGGCCGGGTAGGGTGCGCGGTCGGAGCCGGCGGAAGCGCTTCAATTTGCCAGGAATGCGGCGGTCGGATCCGCTCCGATGCTTTCGCGCAAGCGCGTACCCAGCAGCCGGGCGCGCTCGGCGACGAGTTCGTTCTCGAGTGTCGCGGTGATCGTGTCGGCCAAAAGGTCTACCGTGAGCCTGGACCGTCGAACGGGTGGGGCTCCGATCCCGAGGATCTGCACGCGCTGGGCCCAGTAATGCTGGTCGAGCAGATGTGGAACGAGAATCTGCGGAACGCCGGCGCGCGCGGCGGTTGTCGTTGTGCCGGCGCCTCCATGATGAACGACCGCCGCGACCCGCTGAAACAACGTGGGATGAGAAACCGTTCCCACCTGCATGACGCCTTCGGGAAGTGCTCCTCCTCCCAACTCCGCCCAGCCCTCGGAGATCAGCGCGCGACATCCGGCCTTCGAAACCGCGTCGAGCAGGACGCGCGTCGTTGCGGCGGGATCCGGGTCCGTCATGCTGCCGAAGCCGATATAGACCGGCGGCGATCCCGAATCGAGAAACGCCGCCACTTTGGCCGGTAGGGGATCGATGGTGAAGGGGTGGAGGCATGGGATGTGATCGAAGGGCAGGGGGCAGCGCGATGGAGGCGCGCTCAGCAGCGCATCCGCGGCGACGACCGGACGCGTCGACAGCAGGTGATCCAGCAGATCGGAGACCGGCGCCAATCCCATCGCGCTCCGGTGTCGGTTGAGGGCTGGCAGCATTCCGCGGTTGAACGCGATGCGGGCCAGGCCCCAGAGTCTCCGATTGAACCAGGGTGTGGATCGCGGAAGCGGAAAGAATACCGGCGGATGCTCGGGAGAGGGGAGCACGGTCGGGCAGTAGACGACGTAGCGGTAGGGAAGGCCGTAGATCTCGGCCGTCGAAGCTGCGGCGGCCTGTACGCCAGCGCCGATGATCAGATCCGCACCCCGAACCGCTTCGGGCAGCTGCTCGAACTGGTCGGCGAGCATGATCGCGAGGTATTTCCGAATCGAGCGCAGCAGCGCAACGCCACCCCGCGCCACCGCTTCGGCTTGCTCGCCCATGATTTCTCGGACGCTGCGCCCGATGGCGTGAAATTCCACCTGCCTTGCCGCCGCGTCCGTTTCAAAGTCTGGAGAAGCGCAGAGAAAGGCCTCGTGTCCGCGCTCTCGGAATCGCACCGCGAGTGAGAGCAGCGGATCGATATCGCCGCGAGTTCCTTCTGACGTCAACGCAATTCGCAAGCGGCCCCTCCACGCCGATCTGGATTCCCGATCTCTCGTATCGATGGGCGCAGCCGAGCGCTTGAGGCCCCACTCCGCGAATCGCGGCGCTCTGCTCGATTCCTTCCGAGCGCGATACTACAGTTGGGAGCATTCATGCGGCTTTCGCGACTCGAGCGATTCCTGTGTCTTTTTACCGAAGTCCGCCCCGGCGAGGGCGTCAACGCGGTGCTCATGTTCGCCAACGTATTCCTGTTGCTCTGCGCCTATTACTTCGTCAAGCCCCTTCGGGAGGCCTGGCTATCCGTCACGGACGTGATGGGATTCTCGCCGAAAGAACTCAAGGCGTACTCGGCGTTGATTCAGGGTCTCCTGTTGCTTCCGGTTGTCGCGTGGTACGGGCGACTCTCGGACCGCATGCATCGCAGCACGCTGATTACCCGGGCCACCCTGTTCTGCATGTCCAATCTGGTGCTCTTCTTCCTTTGGCGTCCGGGTGGTCCGTTCGTCGCCATCCCGGGAATCGAGCTCGCGTTCTACGTCTGGGTGTCGATGTTCGGATTGTTCGTCGTCGCGCAATTCTGGACCTTCGCAGCGGATGTCTACACCGACGAGCGGGGTCGGCGCCTGATGCCGATGATCGCGATCGGGGCGACTGGCGGTGCCGCGTTTGGCTCTTCGGTCGTGACGCCGATGGTCAAGGGGGCGGAGTTCGGCGCTGACGTGCTCCTTCTCGCAGCCCTGGCGCCGCTGGCGGCTTCGATCGTGTTGACCCGCATGGTGGATTCCAGCGAACAGGGGCAGTCGAAAAAGGAGCCCTCCGGTGAGGGCGTGACTCCGCCCGCCGCAAGACCGCGGGGCGGGCTCGCGATGATCGCGACCAGCCGATTCCTGATCGCCGCCGCGGCGATCACGCTGCTGCTGAACTGGGTCAACACCAATGGAGAAAACCTCCTCTACAGCATCATCGTGGACTTCCTGCAATCGGAGGTGGCTGCAAACGGCCTCAGCGATCCAGAGGCGATCAAAGCCTTTACGAAGGATGGCGTAGCGGCCTTTTACGGCAATTTCTTCACCTGGGTGAACGCGGTCGCGCTCGTCCTGCAAGCGCTCGTCGCCTCCCGGCTGCTCAAATACGGCGGATTCAGGGTGATCTTGCTGATGCTGCCGGTCATTTCCCTGATGTCCTATGCGGTAATGGCGCTCGTGCCCGTTCTCATCGTGATCAAAATGATGAAGATCGCCGAGAATTCGACCGATTATTCGATCAACAACACGGCGCGAAACGTACTGTGGCTCCCCACCACGAAAGAGATGAAGTTCAAATGCAAGCCGGCGATCGACACCATCTTCGTACGCCTGGGCGACGGCCTTGCCGCGGCGACCGTCTGGTTTGGCTCGAACGTCATCATCTTCTCCAACCAGGATTACTTCAGGTTCAACGTGGTGTTGGTACTGATCTGGCTGAGCGCCGCGATCGTCCTCGTTCGGGAACACCGAAAGGTGACGGAAGCGAATGCCGCAGCAGGGGGCGGTTAGCGATGGCGTCATGGTGGCTGATCGGGGCTCTTGTCTTCGTCTTCCCGTCTACTGCGGGCGCCGATGACCTGGGAGACGCCGGAGACGAGTATTGGGATGTGATCGAGACGACGAGCATCAAGGAGTTGATGGAGCTCGATGGCATTGCCCGCTTCGAGGACAACGCGCCGCTTTGGGACTATCACGACGATGCACTGCAGAAAAGCGTCGATCGGGTATTGGTCGATCTGGGGCTAGACGACGAAGCGAGCAAACAGCAGCTCAGTGTGGCGCTGATCGATCTGTCGCATCCGGGCCTGCCCCGGGTGGCTTCGGTCAATGGCGACGTGATGATGTACGCCGCCAGCCTTCCGAAGATCGCAGTCCTGTTGGCGGCCTTCGAGAAGATCGCCCAAGGGAAGATGACCCTCGACGAGGCCACCGAGTACCGCCTGAGTCGGATGATCAAGGCGTCATCCAATCGCGACGCGACGGAAATGATGCACGAGGTCGGCAAGGAGTACATCGCCCGGGTGCTGCTCTCGCCGCGCTATCGCCTCTACGATCCGGAACACAACGGCGGACTTTGGGTCGGGAAGGATTACGCGAAGGCCGGCTTGTGGCGCCGAGATCCGCTTCACAACCTCTCGCACGGCGCGACCGCCATGCAGGTGGCCCGCTTCTACTACCTGCTGGTGACCGACAATCTCGTGACGCCCGAGCACAGCCGGAAGATGCGAGAGATCCTCGCGGACAGCGAGCTGAACCACAAGTTCGTACGAGCGCTTCGGCAGATCGATCCCGACGCCGCCGTTTCGCGAAAGTCGGGTTCCTGGTCCACCTATCACTCGGACAGCGTTCTCGTGGAGCGGGAGGGGCATCACTACATCGCCGTCGCGCTGAGCCACAACGCGAAGGGATCGCAATGGCTCGAACGCATCATCCCCAAGCTCGACGCTCTGCTCGTTCGCGAAGGATCGGTGGCGGACCATCGGCCGGTCGGCACGAACCAGGCCGTTCGCTGATGGTTACTCGTCGGAATCGATCTCATCGATGACGCGCTGGATTGCGACTTCCTCAGACCCGTCACTCAACGTCGGCTCGCGGTCGGCCGAATCTTCGCGCGGCGGGTGGTCGCGCTCCATGATCTGGTGAATCTCGGTCGCGAGCCGCTTGTGGACCTGGGCTGAGTCCTTGCGCAGGACGTTCGACAGCAGCACGACGATGTACTGCAGCTGGCGCCCGGATTCGTCGGTTTCGACCATCGTGACGGAGTTCAAGTAGTTCCTCACATTTCCCTTGTACTTGCCGCAGGTGAAACCAGCTTCTTCCTTGCAGCTGTACAGTGATCCGGATTTGAAGTAGAGCGCCGCTCGGCGCAGGGCGGGTGATGCCGCGTAGCGGATACGGCCTTCCGAGAGGTAGATCAAGCGCTTGATGGCGAGGCTCGAGTAGCGGTCGATCAGCGTTCCCTGCTCCATTTTGACGATGTAGCGCAGCAGTTCGAGCGGCGTCGCCACGCTGTTGGTGCCCGGAATGCGCGCCTTTCCCTCCCTCGTAAAGAAGCTCCCCTGGCGGAGCTTGCTGACGTCGAGGCCGTTGCGGGTGAGCGGGCTCTGGATCGCCTTGGTGTAGATGCTCGAAAGCTTCGATTTCGGGGTGTCCGCAAAGAACTTTTCGGTGGCTTCCCGAGAGACGGGATACTCGGCGCCGAAGTGCGAGAGCAGCACGAGTTGGGACATCAGCGTACTGGCCGCGGCGTTGGAACTGCTCGACATCATCCAATCGAGCCAGGTCCAGAGATTTCCATCGTCGCCCTCGCGAATCGGGCGGTACTCGACCTCGCTATCCCCCGGTTTCCAGAACGGAACCTTGTGGCTGTCCGAGCGGATGAACGCGTCCGCGACGTGGTGCGTGTTCTTCAACAGTGCATCGCGCGCCTCGGTGTCATCGGGGTAGGCGTCGGCAAGGGCCTGAAACCAGGCGAGTCCCACCATCATCTTGCCGACGCTGCCGGGGTTCTGGTTCTGCTCGGCGTTGTGCGCCGCGTAGCGCGGGTTCGCAGGGTCCGTGAGGTCCAGCACGGCGATCGCGTAGCCATCGGCATCTTCGCCGAGAAGCGCCCGGATCGAGGCGCTGAGTGCGGCGTCCGGAGCGGGGATCTCGAAATCCGGCTGGTCGATCAAGCGCAGCTGAATGTCGTCGCTCTCGAGCCGCGCTCCGGGTGGGAGCAGTCGCCCGCGGACCTGCCCGGTCTGGGCGAGCCGATAGGCTTCCAAGCGGAGGATCCCCGTCTGCTCGTAGGCGTCGAGGGGATAGCCGAGCGCGAGCTGCGGGAATGTGAAGAGCGCGAATGCGCACGCGGTGAGGGTCGAGATCTTCACGGCTCGGACTGCTTCGGAATCCCGAAGAGATCGACGCGCGCGGAACTGCGCTGCTGGAGTCCCGCATCGAGCCCGCTCAGGTATTGGTTGCGCTGGGCGTTCTTGTTTTCGACGAAGGGTCGAATCTGGAGCAGGGCGAGCTTGCCGTCCTTGAACGCGAACTCGATGTCGGCGGGCAGCAGATGGCCCTTGTCGTCCCGCAAGGTCGGGAAACGCGTGACGTCCTGGGACATTGCAATCAACTGCTCGATCTCGCCGGGTTTGAGCACCTCGGTCGTTCCGCTCGAGGGAGCCTTTGCAACCCCGCCGCTGAGCGGGACCTGCGTGCGAAGCGGCGCGGTCGCTTGGGCGAGGAATCGTACCTCGCCCGTGCGCGTGTCGATCTTCAGCGACTCGGCAGCCTGGCCCTCGACGGCACCGCCGGCCCCTTCGTTGACCGCCACGGTCAGAATGTTTGGATCTCCGGTTTCGAGATCGGCGGTGACCAGCACGCCCGATTTTTCGGCCTGGAAGCTGTACTGCACGACGACTGCGGGAAAGACGTACTCCGGATCCGTCATGTTGCCCTGTCGCCAACCATACGAGCGATTCTCGAAGGGTGAGGCCCAAACTTCCCGGATTGCATCAAGAATGTTCTCGTAACCGACAATGTTGGGCAATGTCAGATTGAGCCCTGCACCCGTGAAGCCGGGCAGGTCCTCGACATTGGTGTCGCTGCGGATGAATACGCCGTAGCTGCCATCGGCGCCGAAGTTCTCCTCGAGGGCCTCGCGCAATTGAGATCGGAACTCCGCCCCGGGGTCGCAGGTCTCGATCCAGTGGCGCAGCTTGGCGAGAAACGCGTGGACCGCCTCTTGCTGGAGCGCGGGATCGCTGTCCAGTTTGGCGATCACGTCGTAGCGCCCCTTCATCCACTCGAAGACCGAAGGGCCGCCGGATTCGATCGGTTGGTCGAGCACCTTCTTGAACGACGCGAAGGGGATGACGAATCCCGGCGGTACGGCGTCGCCGAAATAATGCTTGAGTTCTCCGAGATTGGCGCCCTTGGGGCCCGAGGATCGGCCCGAATCGGTTGCGCGCAACCGGCTGAGCGAGATCATCTCGGTGCGCTCGAGATCGAGCTTCTCGAGGTCGGGCCGAATCACCAATGCACCGCCCATCGCCGCGTTCGCACCGAATACCGCGTCCCAGCGCGGGCCGTCCTCGCTGAGTTGCACGACGCCGTGGGGACTGACCGCGAGGACCGATCGCGCGCCGACGTGCTTGCGAACGATGGGTAGGATTTCCTCCCCCACCACGACGTTGGGTACGCCGAGGTTTCGCGCGAGCAGCTGGACGTGGGATAGCGAGCTGCCTTCGCCGAGTGTGAGGATCCCCGATACCGGCGGCAGGTCGGAGAGCGTTTCAGGCAAGAGGTAGATGCCATCTCGCTCGTAATCGTCACCGGTCGCCTCGCGAAGCACGCCGCGAGACAGGCCCGGATTGAGTGCGCGCAGGCCCGCACCGATCTTCTTGCCGAAGAGTTCGTGTTCGATTCCCGCGAGTCGGTTGGCGTCGAGAACCATGCTGTCGATCACGGCGCCGTAGAAGAGCAGGGGGCTACCGCGCATCCGATCCTGGACGAAGAGGTGTGCGAGTGGCTCGATCTCCGAGAGCTTTGCGACGGGGATCGAAAAATCGAATGCGAGCCATCGCGCCGCCCACTCCGGCGCCCGCGCGAGGTAGCGCAGCTCTTCCCGGTAGTCGCCGACGCTGAGTGAAGCGCTCGATCGGGTGCGCTCGACGCTCGAACGCAGCTCGTGCAGGTGGCGGTCGCTGATGAAGCCGGCCCCGTAGAGCGCGGAGCCCGCCTGCTCGAGCCAACGCAGTCGCTGGATGCGCGTGCTGGAATCCAACTCCGTCAGGATCGCGCTACCCGCCACGAAGGCGTCCCCCTCGATGACGATGCTGCCGCGAAGCAATGCGATCACGCCTGCTGCGCTCGCGGAGTTCGGGATGCGATCGCGCAACTCGCGCAGCAGGCGCGCGGCGGTCTCGAAGCGCACGGCGGGGTTCGCGGCGTCGCCGAGCTCTGCCGCGGCGGTGCGGAGCTTGCGGTTTGCGTCCGGATCTTTCGTCTCGTCTGCGATCGCCAACAGCGCATCGGCGGCGGCGCGCGCGGCGTACAACTCGTCGATTGCCGCGGCGATCTTCGCGTACTCGGCGGCCAGCTCCGCCTTGCCGCCGGCCTTCTGGTATTCGCGGACGCGCTTCGCGTCAGCGGCGTCCGGCGCGTTGTGGATCTTGGCGCGCAGCTTGGCGAACGACGCGTCTTTGTCGGCGATCACGACCGCGAGTTGTCGGACCTCCGTCGCGGTTGTCGATTGGGACTCGCGTGGAAACCACCGGACCACCTGTCTCATCAACGCATAACGGGCGGGGCTGCGCCAGAGCGGGTCCGCGGCGATCGCGAGCAGGCTCGCGGTCGCGGCGGCCTCTTCGTCCTCGGCCTGGAATGCGCCTCGGTAGGAGCGCGCTCCGCGGAAGATCCAACCGTCGTCCGCTTGAATCAGGAACTTCTCGATCAAGATTTGCTTCAGGGCATCGAGGTTCGCGTCCTCTCCGGTGAATTCGTCGGCTTCAATGGGCGCGAGCAGGTTGGCAATCGTGTAGCCGTCGGCGCGCATGCGCTGCACGCGCTCGGTCCAGAGGCCGTGCTGGATGCCGCCGCCGCGCCCCGAGCACGCATAGGCCTTCGGGGGTTGAACGGATCCATCTGCGCAAAACCAACGGATCCCCTGGAAGGGGCCCTTGGGAGAGTCCTTCATCTCCCGAACCCAGTGCTGGAGTTCGCTCGGTTCCGGCGTCTGTGACGCAGCGGCGGGGGAGAGTGAAAGGCTCAGCGCAAGCGGCGCAAGCCACAGGGGGAGCCAACAGGGGGGTCGGATTTGCTCAGGCATGCGCGGCAGGATACGGCAAGTCGGTTCGAAAGGCGTCAAATTTAACCATTCGGCGCGGCCGCTCTGGCTCTCGTGATATCGTGCACTCGGCCGGAGGGGCGCGGTGGTGCGAAAGCTCGGCATCGAGCCCGGTGAGGGGCGCTTGTTCTTCTGGGGAGCCGCGGCACTCGCTCTTGCCGGCTGGGCGGACGTGTCCGTCAAGAACGTGTCGGAGACGTTGTTCCTCAAGCGCGTCGGCGTCGAGTACCTTCCGCTCGCCTACCTGTTCAACTCCATTTTGCTGGTCGGAACGACCTACGTCATGGGGCGCCTGGTGGCCCGTTCGAACCGGCCCCGTCTGTTGCCGTGGATCTTCTTCGGCCTGTCGGTGCTTCTCCTACCCCTCTGGTACCTCGTCAGGGCTGATGCCATCAGCGCGTTCGTTCTCCTGGTTCTCGCCTCGAAGCAGTTCCAGTCGATTGCCCTGCTCGCCTACTGGCTCGCGATGGGCGATCTGCTGGACGGCCGCCAGGCGAAGCGGCTGTTTGCGCCGATGATGGCTGGCTACACACTGGGCAGCATCGGCGGGAGCTTCGCCTCCGATCCGATCGGCCGCGCGATTGGAATCGACGCCTTGCTCCCGGTCGCCGCAGCTGCGTTCGCGCTGAGCGGGCTGCTCACTCTTCCGTTGGAGCGGATCCTGCCGAAGGGTCTCGGCCGGGGTTCGTCGAGTGGCTCCAAGCGGAATCCGAGCGCTTCTCGCGGCATCGTGACCGAGGTGTCCTTTCGCGCGCTGTGGTCGGAGAGTCCGTTGTTTCAATTGCTCTTCGTCGGTGCGGCAGCCAGCGGTCTACTCGGTCCGATGTTGTACTTCCAGTTTCAATACGTGGCCGATCAGGCGGCGACCGGCGAGGAGGGCTTGCTCGCGCTGTTCGCCCAGTTCCGGGGCTGGATCAACGTCGGTGTGCTCGCGACCCAGATCCTGGTCACGGGGAATCTCTTCAAACGAATCGGAATTCCCCTGTCGATTGCGCTTTCGCCGGTCGTCTATCTGATCGGTTTTTGCGGCATGAGCATCCGACTCAGCCTGGTGGTGGGTGTCGGTGCTTTCGCGGGGACGAAGCTGCAGGACAGCGCCGTTTACGACCCGGCGATGCGAATTCTCTTCAATCTCTTTCCCGAGCGAGAGCGGTCGCGGGCCACGGGATTGCTCGAGGGTCCGGTCAAGCGGGCCGGTGGTGCAGTCGGGAACATCCTCAGTCTCGCAGCGGTTACCTTCGCGAGTGCGATCGCCGTGGGCTACGTCGCAATTCCGATTGCGCTGGCGTGGCTCGCGACTTCGATCTCCCTCTGGCGCCGCTACCCCGCGCTGCTCCTGCGCGCCGCGGCCCGGCGTGCCCGTTACGGAGAAGACCTGGACATCTCGGAGATGATCGATCCGAATACGGTGCGGGTTCTGTCGACGCACCTCGTGAGCAAGGATCCACGGCCCGCGATCGAACTGGTTTTGGAAGCGCGGCCCGCGGACGCCGCGAGCGCCCTCGCTGAAGCTGCAAGGGCTGCACCGGAGTCGACGCGGTCGTTGCTCATCGGCGCCCTCGACCGCGTACTCGTGCGCACGGTGACCGAACCGATGTCGAGTCGCCAGGCCTCCGAGGATCTCGAGCACCTGCTCGCGGAATCCGCCGGGCTGAGCGACCGGGATCGAGCGGATGTCGTGCACGCCTATGGCCGGCTGACTCCGGGCGACGAGGCGCTCCCAGTTCTCGAGAACGCGCTCGCGGATGCGTCAGCGGGGGTGCGCCTCGCGGCCGCCGCGGCTCTCGATCGACGCGGCCACCCGGTCGATGCGATCGGAGATCTCTCCGAGGCTCTCGAGCGGGCAATCGGGAGTGAGGATCCCGTCGAGCGGCGAATCGCGCTCGAGGAACTCCGGGCCCGTCTGCTCTGCTCGGAACCCGGGCCGAAGTGGGAGCGCAATCTCGAGCGGCTCTCCCGACTTCTCGACCTCGAAAGCGTTCGCACGCGCGCCGCTGAGGCGATCGCCGAAATTGCGCGTCGACATGGCGCGGCGACCGCGCTCGCGCGCGAGAGTACGCTCAAGTACCGAGAGGCTGCGGATCCGCGCTTGCGTGCCGCGCTGTTGTGTTTCTACGGATACGCGGGGTTCGTCGATCAGGCTCCCTGGATGGTCGAGCAGATCGCCGTCGACGGTGGGCCGCGTCTCCGTGCGGTTCGGGATGCGGCGCGAGAGGGCCTGATCGCATTGGGTTCGGAAGTGGCCGACGTACTGCTCGTCGAGCTCTCGTTTGGCAAACGCCGCACGCGCGATGCGATCCTCCCGATCCTGCGTCAGCTTCACGTGGAGCGCGCGACGCTCCGCAATCTCTACGAGCGCGAACTCGAATCGGTCCGGCGAAAATTGATCCACCGACACGCGCTCAGCCAGGAACTCGCCGCGGCGATCGTTCTCCAGCGTCTGCGCGAGCGCACCGATGAGGCATTGCACACCGCGCTGCTGCTCCTCGCTGCGATCTACGACGAGGATCGCATCGCGGAGTTGGGAGAGAGGATCAAGCGCGGCGGTGGTGCGGGAATCAACGCGATGCTGATCGAAGCGTTGGATGCGTTGCTCGGGCCTCATGAGAAGGCCGAGTTGATGCCATTGATGGGTGATCGACCGCTGGCATTGCGCGCGCGCTCCGCAGCGGCCTCGCTCGGAGTCCTGGTGCCGAACGTACGGCAGGCGACCCTCGCGTTGCTCGAGGAGTCCGATGAACTCACCCGCATGCTGGTGGCCGAAACGCTGTTGGAATCGATCGAAGCCGAGGATCGTCTGGCCAGCTCGGAGGATCTAGAGGATCATCGGAAGGTGCTGAACCCGGTTGAAATTGCGCTTCACCTGAAGAGCCTGCCGCTGTTCGAGGGGTTGACGACCCGCCAGCTGATGGATCTCGCGAATGAGATTCGCGAAGAGCAGCACGACGCGGAGAGGGTTATCTTTCGGGAGGGCGATCCCGGAGATTGCCTCTATTTGATCGTGGAAGGGCAGGTCCGGGTCACGCGCGGGGAAACGCTGCTGCGTGAACAGGGACCCAAGAGTTTCTTCGGAGAAATTGCCGTCCTGGAGGGCGCAAACCGAACCGCCACGATCACGACCACGACCCCGGTGCGGTTTCTCCGCCTGGACCGCGACAACCTGCTGCGTCTGATGGAGGAGTTGCCGGCGATCGCGATCGGAATCTGCCAAACGCTCTCGCGGCGAGTCAGTGAACTCACGGGGCGCGTGCGCGCGTAACGAGGCCGGCTGCACCGCGACGTCCGGGCGCGGCCACGCTGCGCCCGGGCGGCGCGGTCGAACCGAGCTTGATCTCGGCGGCCGAACGACCGACAATAGGGGGACCGAATTGGATTGGAGGGACGAGATGGAGTCGACCACTGGGCACCGGTCTGGAGAGAGCCGTCGCAGATCGCGTCGCAGCGGCAAGGCGCGGTTGCTCGCTGCAGTGGTGGCGCTCGCAATGTTGACCGTCGCTTCGCCTGCCGCGGCCGAGGAATACGACGAAACCTATACCGGCCATCCCCTCCGCGTCATCGCCTACGTCCTTCATCCGGTCGGCGTGATTCTCGACACCCTGATCTTCCGCCCGTTCCACTGGATCGGCAGCCACGAGCCGTTCAAGACGCTGGTGGGTCAACGAGACTGACCCGCGCGGCGCGCCCGCCGCCCCGCTATCGAGACAAAAATTTGCTTGTACCCGCAACTCGCCGTTGGTATGGTTGTTGCATGATCTCACGCGCCAACTCTGCTCCTGATGGATGGCTCCCGCCGCGGCCCCCGAAACGCGCGGGGTGGAACCACTCCTGATGCACGGCTTCAGCTTCGCTCGAGCGCTCGCGGTGAGTGGCATCCTGGTAGCCGGGTTTTCCAGCGCCGGGGAGTCGCCCGTCCTTCGGGTCTCCGGCATGACCTTCGTTGGGAGTCGAGGAGACCAGTCCGAACTGGTGGTGCATGCCGACACCGCATTCTTTCATCCGGACTCGGATCTGGCAGATCTGGAAGTCGTGCGGGCGCGGGTTTTGGACGCCGAGAAGGGCGAGAGCTTCCGGATGCAATGCGATCGAGCCGAGCTCGACGTCGAGACGAACGATTTTACCGCGACCGGGAACGTGAAGGGTATCACCGGGGAGGGGCAGCGCTACAGCGCACCCTGGGTCCGCTACGAACACGCGTCTTCGATGCTTCGGACGGACGCACCGGTCACCGTGGTCGACGGCGGCATCACGTTTCGCGGAGATGGTTTTCGCTACCACATCGAAGAGCGCCGTTTCGAGTTGCTCGGAAACGTCGTGATGGAGCAGGCCAATTGAAAAGCTGGATTTCCACCCTCGGCGTGACGCTCTCGCTTTCGCTGCCCGCTCTCGACGCAGCCATCGCGGACGACCTGTCCCGAGTCGGAGACGAAATCGCTGCCGAAGCTGCCCGCGTGCGAGTTGGCGTGGCTCCGTTCGAAGCGGCGGGCCCGTCAGGCGTCGCGGTGCCCGACTTTGCGACGCTCCTCGCCGATCTGCTCGGGACCCGCGGAGTCAGGCGCATCGTCGGCCCCGAGCAGCTCGGGGTGCCCGCGACCGCGCAGATCGAAGCGAGCGCCATCCGGGCGTGGGCTGCAGCGGCCGCGGTGGACGGCGTCGTGGTCGGTAGGACCACTCGGCTCGGAAGTCGCTTCAGCATCGACGTGCAGCTGCTCTCGGCGACGTCGGGAGCCGTGGTCGACAGCTACATCGCCGAAATCGCGCGCAGCGATCAGGTGACGTCGGCGATCGCGAAGCTGGCCGATCAGGTGATCGAGGGCGTCCTCGGCCTCGTGGATCGCGCAGCGCCGTCCGCAGCGGTTTTGAACCCCAGCCTGGGTGTCTTCGACAGCTCCACGCGGATCTCGATCAAATCGGCGACCCTCGAGGCCACGGAGGTCAACGGGAACCGGAGACTCGTGTTCAGCGGTGATGTGCATGTCGTTCAAGGCGACATCACGATGACCTCCAACCGACTGACGGCCGACTACCCCAAGGGAACGAGCGAGCCCAGCCGATTGGTCGCCCAAGGCTCGGTCCGCGTCGTTCAGGGCAACCAGGAAGCGCGCTGCGACAGCGGAACCTTTCAGCGGGCCGAGAAGTTGCTGGTCTGTTGCGGTCACGCAGAACTCCGGGACGGCGCGAGTCGGGTGCGGGGCAAGTGCATCGAGTTCGATCTGGGTAACCAAACGGTTCGCGTCGAGGACGCCACCGTGAACCTCATCCCCGAGCCGAGCGACGACGGCTCGGGAAAGTCCGGGGGGTAGTGGCGGTGAGCTCGCTGAGCGGAATGGCACTGACCAAACGCTACGGGCAGCGAGACGTGGTTCGATCGGTCGATCTGAAGGTGAAGCCCGCCGAGGTCGTGGGGCTCTTGGGGCCGAACGGCGCCGGCAAGACCACCACCTTCAACATGATGGCGGGCGGCGTGAAGCCCTCTTCGGGCGAAGTCTTTCTCGGAGAGACGAAGATTACGGGCTTGCCGATGTACCGCCGGGCGCGCCTCGGGATTACGTATCTCCCGCAGGAACCATCGATTTTCAGGAAGCTTTCCGTCGCCGACAACGTCAACGCCATTCTCGAAACCGTGGAACTCGACCGAACGGTTCGGCGAGAAAGGCTGAGAGAGCTTTTGGCAGAGCTCGGTCTGACCGAAAAGGCGGATTTAAGGGCGGACACGCTTTCCGGTGGAGAAAGACGCCGTGTGGAGATTACGCGCGCCTTGGTGCTCGATCCGAAATTCATGCTGCTCGATGAACCGTTTGCGGGAATCGACCCGATCGCGGTCAACGACATCCAGAAGATCATCGAGCAACTCAAGGGCAAGGGGATCGGGGTCATCATCACGGACCACAACGTCCGGGAGACGCTGTCGATCTGCGATCACGCCTACATCATCAAGGATGGAGAAATCATCCGGAGAGGGTCGCCCGAGGAGATCGCGTCTGATGAACAGGTCCGGCGGATCTATCTCGGGGAAAACTTCCAACTTTGAGGGCTTCCAGCGCTGACAGGGAGCGTGGAAAGCCCAGTGGAATGAGCCAATGGCCATCGAGCTGAAACAGCAATTACGCCTGACCCAGCAGCTGGTGATGACACCGCAGCTGCAGCAGGCCATCAAGCTGCTTCAGCTGAATCGGCTCGAACTCGTGGGCCTCGTCCAGCAGGAGCTTCAGGAGAACCCGGTTCTCGAAGAGGTTGCCGAGGCCGACGAAGAAGCCGAGGTTCCGGGCGGGGAATACGAGGCTGCAGCGGAGTCGCAGCCGGCTGCGAGCGAAGAGCGCTCCGGCGACGAAGCGGCCGCAGCGGATGCGCAGAATTCGAGTGAAGAACTCACGGACGCTGAGAAAATTGCGGACCTGGAGTGGCTCGATTACCTCAACTCGAACCCGCAGACGTCACACGTCTCCGGCGGCGACGAGGATCGGCCTTCGATCGATGCCACGCTCACCCGTCGCGATACACTGGCCGAGCACCTCGTGTGGCAGTTGCAGCTCATGGAGTTTCCGATCGAGGAAGAGGTCGCGGCCCGATTCATCATCGGCAATATCGACGAGCGCGGTTACCTGCAGGCCACGATCAGCGAACTCGCCCGGCAATCCGGCATGTCGGAAGCCACCGTCGAATCCGCGCTGGCTCGGGTTCAGGAGTTGGATCCCGTCGGCGTGGCCGCGCGGGACCTGAGGGAGTGCCTGCTCCTCCAGGTCCGAACACTCGAGATCGACGATCCATTGGTGCTGCGCATTCTCGAGGAGTGTCTCGATACGCTCATCAAGCGCGACTTCCGAGGAGTTGCTCGATTACTCGACGTCAGCGTGTCCGAGGTCGTCGTAGCTGCCGACGTCATCGGTCAGCTCGAGCCGCGCCCGGGCCGCGCGTTCGGGAGCGACGAGCCCGTGTACATCGTCCCCGACATCTACATCCACAAGGTCAAGGATGAATTTCACATTGTCTTGAACGATGACGGGATGCCCCGGCTCCGGATCAACGGTCTCTACCGCGACGTTCTCTCGCGCGGAAACGGTGCCTCGAAGGACACCAAGGAATACGTACGGGAAAAGGTTCGATCCGCGCTCTGGCTCATCAAGTCCATCCATCAGCGTCAGCGCACCATCTACCGGGTGATGGAGAGCATCATCAAATACCAGCGAGAATTTTTCGAACGGGGAATCAACCACCTCAAGCCCCTCAACCTACGCGATGTCGCAGATGACATTGAAATGCACGAGTCGACCGTCAGCCGGGTCACGACCGCGAAATACGTCAATACACCCCAGGGAATCTTCGAGTTGAAGTTCTTCTTCAACTCCAGCATCAACCGGTTCGTGGGAGACGCCGTGGCGAGCGAGAGCGTCAAGGAGCGGATCCGCAAGCTGATCACCGCGGAGGATCCGCGCCGCCCGCTTTCCGACCAGCGGATCGCCGAGATGCTCCGGGTCGCCAATATCGACATCGCCCGCCGCACGGTCACGAAATACCGCGAATCGCTGAATATTCTCTCGTCGACGAAACGGCGCGAAGTCGGCTAGCCTCCTGCCCGCGAATTGAGGGACTTCCGATGAAGATCATGGATATCCTCGTGAACGATGCCGTGATCCTGAATCTGGGAGTCGGCAGCAAGCGCGAGGTGCTCGCAGAAATGGCTGGCGCGCTGGCCAAGGTGGAACCCCAGATCGAGGCCGATCGCCTCTTGGAGGTGCTCCAGGAGCGCGAGGCGCTCCAGAGCACTGGAATCGGGGACGGCGTCGCAATCCCGCACGGGAAGATGGCCGGCCTCGACCGCCTGGTCGCCTCCTTCGCTCGGAGCCCGGAAGGGGTCGATTTCGAATCGATCGACCGCCAGGCGACCCATCACTTCTTTTTGCTCGTCGTGCCCGAGCACTCCGGTGGCCAGTACCTGAAAGCCCTGGCGCGTATCTCGCGTTTCTTCCGAGACGCGGCCTTCCGCCAGCAGCTCACCAATGCCGAGACGCAGGGCGACATCATCCGGGCCATTGCCGAAGAGGACACCAGGCTCTAGGAGCCTCACACCAGAATGGGGTGAGGCGACGCCGCAAGCGAATCCGAGGGATTCGACCGCTAGCCCTAGTCGCGTGACGCCCGTTCAGCGGATTCGGAGAGACCATGACGGTTTCGGTCCATGGCGCGCTCCTCGAGGTCCACGGCGTTGGGACCGCGTTGCTTGGCCCGAGCGGAATCGGCAAGAGCGAGTGCGCGCTGGAGCTGCTGAGTCGCGGGCATCGACTCGTCGCAGACGACGTGATCGAACTGACGCCCGAATCGGACGACCGCGTCACGGGGCGCGCGCCCGAGAGGATTCGCCACTACATGGAAATCCGCGGAATCGGAATCTTCTTCGTTCCGGATCTATACGGTGCGGATTCGGTCTGCGATGAAGTGGCTGTCGATCTGATCTGTCGACTCGAGCGTTGGCGGGAGGGCGTCGCCTACGAGCGCGTCGGGTTGGAGCGGCCGGAAGAGGAGTTTGGCGGTGTCCGGCTGCCGCGGCTGACGCTGCCTGCGCGGCCCGGTGGATCCATGGCGACGGTCGTGGAACTAGCGGCCCGCGAGCACCTGCAGCGCCGATCGGGCGTGAACGCAGCGCAGCGCCTCGATCAGCGCTTGCGGGACGAAATGGGGCGACGTTGAGATACTCGGGTGCGCGCATCGTTTTCGTGAGCGGACTCTCCGGCAGCGGCAAGAGCACAGCGATGGCGGCGCTCGAAGACTTGAGCTTCTACTGCGTTGACAACCTCCCGGTTCAGCTCATCGAGCAGTTTCTACACCTCTGCACCCAGGCCACTCCGCCGATCGAGAAGATCGGGTTGGCGGTCGACGCCCGCGAGGAGCCGTTTCTCCGCGAATTGCCGGCTGCGATTGCAGAGCTGCGGCGTTCGGGCGCGCGGATCGAGGTCATCTTCCTTGACTGTTCGAATGACGTGTTGCTCAACCGGTATCGCGAGACGCGTCGGGTCCACCCGCTCTCGCCCGCCGGAAGCGTTGAGGAGGGCATCGAAAAGGAGCGGCGCTTGCTGGTCGACGTTTCCTCACTCGCGGATCACCGGATCGAGACGTCGGCGCTCAACGTCCATCAGCTCAAAGCCAACGTCGTCCAACACATTGCGGGTGAGATCCGCGCAACTGTCGTCAATCTGGTTTCCTTCGGCTTTCGCTACGGGACGCCGCCAGCTGTCGAACAACTCTTCGATGTGCGCTTTCTCCCCAATCCCTATTTCGAAGAGCATTTGCGCGAGCGATCCGGGTACGAGGTAGAGGTGGCTGACTACGTGTTGAAAAATCCACTCGGGACTGCGTTGTTCGAGCGACTTTCCGATTTGTGCAACTTTCTGGTTCCCCTATATGATCAGGAAGGCAAGGCGTACGTGACGATTGGCGTGGGGTGCACCGGTGGGAGACACCGATCCGTCGCGGTCGTCGAGGCGCTCGCTGAATCGATTCGAAGCACGGGGCGCGAGGTAAACGTGGAGCATCGAGACGTGGAGCGAAGCTGATGAAGATTGGTGTGGTCATCGTGACCCACTACCAGATTGGCGAAGAGTTTCTCCACGCGCTTCGCTTGATCGTTCCGAACGCGCCGGACTTCCACTCGGTGTCGATCGATCCGAAGCAGAGCGTCGACGAAATGCGACAGCTGATCGAGCAGGCGCTGAAGCGCGCGGATCTCGGAGCTGGGGTACTCGTGCTCACCGACATGTTCGGTGGGACGCCGTCCAACATGAGCCTGTCGTTTGTAGAAGAGACGGGAGTCGAGGTCGTGACCGGTCTGAATCTCCCGATGCTCATCAAACTCGCGACGCTTTCAGAAGACACGACCCTCGAGGAACTCGCGAAGTTCATCAAGAGCTACGGGCAGCGCAATATCTCCGTCGCGAGCGAGATCCTCCCGGAAAGGGATCCGTGAACGAAACCGTGGAGCGCGAATTCACGATCCGAAGCGAGCTGGGTCTGCACGCGAGGCCAGCGGGTGAGTTCGCAGTCATGGCGGGTCGCTTCGAATCCGAAATTTCGGTGGGCAACGGCCGCGAGTGGGTGGACGGGCGAAGCGTGCTCTCCCTGCTCTCGCTCGCAGCGGGCCGCGGTGTCGAGCTGCGGATTCGCGCGACCGGTGCAGACGCCGACGAAGCCGTCGCAGTGCTCGGTGCGCTGCTCGAGCGCTCTCACGCCGAGATCGAGAGATCCACGGCCGGCTGAGCGATCAGTCGCGTGGGCCGATGTCGTCGGTCCGGCCACACCGACTGAAGTCCCGCTCGGTCGACGCTGCGGGGGCGACCGCAGCGCGCCGCTCGAATTGAATCCGAAACGGCCCTCGTCTAGAGTGCAGGATCGCGTTTCCGCCCGAAGGAGTCACGGATCATGGCAAGAGGCGCTCTTTTTACTTCTGAGTCGGTCTCGATGGGCCACCCCGACAAAATGTGCGATCAGATCTCGGACGCCGTTCTCGATGCGCTGCTCGCCCAGGACCCGACGTCGCGCGTCGCCTGTGAGACGCTCGCCACGACCGGCCTCGTACTATTGGCCGGTGAGGTCACCACCAACGCGAAGGTCGACCTAGTACCTCTGGTTCGCCAGGTCATTTCCGATATCGGCTACACGAGTTCCGACATGGGCTTCGACGCCGCGACGTGCGCGGTGACGATTGCCCTCGGCCGACAATCGGCGGACATTTCCCAGGGGGTTTCCGAAGGCGAGGGGCTCCACAAAGAGCAGGGGGCCGGCGACCAGGGGATGATGTTTGGTTTCGCGTGCGACGAGACGCCCGAACTCATGCCCGCGCCGATTCGATTTGCTCACCGCTTGATGGAGGCCCACCGCGCCCACATCGAATCCGGCGAAATCGCCTATCTGCGACCGGATGCGAAGTCGCAGGTCACGATCGAGTACGATGGCGATCGACCCGTGCGAATTGCCGCGGTGGTTTTCTCCACCCAGCACTCTCCCGACGTTTCCTGGGACCAGCTCCGCAAGGACGTCATCGCGAAGATCATCAAGCCGGCGGTTCCCGCCGAACTCCTCGACGACGACACCGTGTACCACGTGAATCCCACCGGGCGGTTCGTGGTGGGTGGGCCGATGGGGGACGTTGGGCTCACGGGCCGGAAGATCATCGTCGATACCTACGGCGGCATGGGCCGCCACGGCGGCGGCGCGTTCTCGGGCAAGGACCCCTCCAAGGTCGACCGCAGTGCCGCCTACGCGGCGCGCTGGGTGGCGAAGAACCTCGTGGCCGCCAAGCTGGCCCGGCGCTGCGAGGTGCAGCTCGCCTACGCGATCGGCGTCGCAGAACCGATCTCGATTCGCGTCGAGACTTTTGGCACCGGCGAGTCGGACCACACGAAGTTGCAAAAGCTGGTTCGCAAGCACTTCGATCTCACGCCAAAGGGCATCAGCGAAGCGCTTGATCTGCGTCGGCCGATCTACCGTGCGACCTCCTACCACGGTCACTTCGGTCGGGAGGAAGAGGGGTTTCCCTGGGAGAACACCGACCGCGCGCAGGCCATCGAGCGCGACGCGCGCTGAACCGGGCCGTCACCGTCTCAGCAGGTGTGCGCGGATCCGGGGCGCTACATCCACGCCCGATGGAGATGGAGGGTGTGAGGCGAACTCTCGCGCAGCGAAGGCCCACCTGCCAAAAGGCTCGTCGCCGCAGCGCTTCGTGCGCGGCGCTCTGCTGGATGCTGGCGATCGGTGGATCCGGGGTGGCGCGAGCCGATGACGTCGCGCCCACGTCAAAACCCGTCGTCATTCGCGTGCTCCTGATGGAGGCCGACGGGCGCGTGCGGGCGCGGGATTTGCGCGCGGGCGGCGGCGGGACGGTCGTGGAACCCGGACCGAACGGCCTTCTCGCGGACCGTCGACCGGTGGGCGACGTATGGCGGCTCGGGGGCAGCGGGAGCGTGGCCGTCAACCGGATGCGACTCCGAGGTGAACTTGAATTCCGGCGTATTTCCAACGGAATGCAGGTCATCAATGAAGTAGAACTCGAGGATTATGTGGCGGGGATTCTGGGCCGGGAGATCTACCCGGACTGGCACCCAGAGACGCTGAAGGCCCAGGCGGTGGTCGCGCGCAGTTATGCGCTCCACCAGCGCGCCGAGAGCGGCGGCAAGCCCTTTCACCTGGAGGCCGGAACGGCTAGCCAGGTCTACGGCGGGGTGGCCGCCGAGACTCCTGCGATTCGCGCAGCGGTTTCGGCGACCCGCGGCGAAATTCTCGCCTACGCGCGAAAGCCGATCCTGGCCGTCTACCACTCGGCGTCCGGCGGGCGCACGGCCAGCGCCGAGGAGGTCTGGGGGCACGCGCTGCCGTATCTGGTGAGCCTCGAAGTGGATGACGAGCAGGATTCCCCGGATACTTACTGGCGGGCGACGATCTCAAAGACCAAACTGGGGCGCGCTCTCGACTCGCTCGGGATTCGGATCGGCTCACCCCGGGAGTTGCAGGTCGTGGACCGCTCTCGGAGTGGGCGGGCGCTGCGGGTGCGGATCCGTGGCGACAAGGGAAACCACATACTGGAGGCGCGCGCTCTGCGCGTGGTGCTCGGAGAATCGGTGATTCGCAGCACGCTATTTGAAATTCGCCCGGCGCAAGACGCCTTCGTGTTCGTCGGCTCGGGGCACGGACACGGAGTCGGGATGAGCCAGTGGGGTGCGCAAGCCATGGCGCAGCGTGGTTCAACATACCGTGAGATCCTTCAAACCTTTTATCCGGGAACTTCGTTGCTGGGAGGAGCGCCGCGATGAACTTTCAATTGGGTCTCGTGCCCCTCCAGGCTCAACCCGAAGGATCGCCGTTTAGCGCGTTCGTACCGATCATCCTGATCACCATGATCTTCTACTTCCTGCTGATCCGGCCGCAGAAGAAGAAGCAGAAGCAGCTGGAAGCGATGATCAAGGCCATCGACAAGGGCGACAACGTGGTCACGAGTGGTGGGTTGCACGGAAAGGTCGTCGGCGTCACCGACGACGTGCTGACCCTCGACATCGGTGGCGTGAAGGGCGAACGCATCAAGGTCAAGGTTGTGCGCGCGCGGATCGAGCACGTGGACCCGGCGAGCAAGAAGGGCGACGAATCATGAGCTTGCGCTGGCGCGCAATCTGGGTCATCGCGACGGTTGTGCTCTTTGGTTATTACGCGGTCGCGAATATCGCCTCTGAAGAGACCCGACTCGAGAGCCCGCTGATCCCCGACAACGCGCTGCGCCTCGGATTGGACCTGCGCGGTGGCATCCATTGGGTGATCGGGGTCAAGCTCGGCGCGACCGAAGATCACGAACTCAGCTTTCTGATCGGCCTGCTGGAAGATGACCTCGAGCGCGACAAAGTCGTGGTCGGAAAGATCGAGGTCGTCGATCACCAGCTTCGAATCGAAACATTCACCGACCTCGCGCGCGATGCCGTCCGCGAGTGGATCGGTGATACGGAACAGTTGGTCGAAGTGGGGGATGACCCGGAACTGCTGACGTTCGAGCTTTCAGAACTGCGGCGGCAGCAGGTTCGCGAGCAGGGCATGTCGCAGGTCCTCGAGGTGCTACGCCGTCGCATCGCCGATCCGATGAAGGGCATTCCGGACTCGGTGGTGACCCGGCAGGGTGACGATCGCGTGCTCGTGCAGATCCCGGGTGGCTCGCTCGATCGAGCCCGCGCTCGCGAGATGTTGCGGGTGACGGGTTTCCTCGAGTTCAAGATCGTGATGGATGTCGCGCAGACCGAGGAATTGTTGCGCGCCAAATACCCGGACGGGGTGTTGCCCGAGAACACGACCGTTGCGTTCGAGCGCGACAAGGAGACCGATCGGGTCCTGAGCGCCTATCTGGTCGGTGTGGAGGCCGACCTCACCGGCGATTACCTCACGGATGCGCGGCCTGGCTTCGACAATCAGCAGCGTCCCCAGGTCGACTTCACATTCAATCCAGCCGGGGGCGAACTCTTCCAGTCGCTCACCGAGGCGAACATCGGAGAGCAACTCGCCATCATCCTCGACGATCGGGTCTACAGCGCGCCGACGATTCAGAGTCGGATCGCGACCCGCGGGACGATCAGCGGGCGATTCACGGTGGATGAGGCGTCGGACCTGTCGGTGATCCTGCGCGCGGGCTCGCTCTCCGTGCCCGTGGTGATCGAAGAGGAGCGAACGGTCGGCCCGGCGCTCGGAGCGGATTCGATCCGACGGGGCCTGCGGGCCATGATCGTGGGCTTGGCGGTAATCCTATCATTTACGACGTTCTACTACCGCCTGTCGGGCTTCTACGCGAGTGCGGCTCTCGCCGCGAATCTGCTGATTTTGATCGGCGTGATGTCGATGTTCGAGGCGACGCTGACGCTGCCGGGGCTCGCGGGAATCGTGCTCACCGTGGGTATGGCGGTCGATGCGAACGTGATCATCTTCGAGCGCATTCGCGAGGAGCTGCGCGCGCACAAGACCCCGCGCGCGGCGATTTCGACGGGTTTCAGCAAGGCGTTCTGGACCATCATGGACGCCAACATCACGACGTTGGGTACGGCCATCGTGCTCTACAACTACGGAACGGGGCCCATCAAGGGCTTCGCGGTAACGCTTTCGATCGGCGTCGTGACCAGTGTGTTCGCGGCGTTGGTCATCACGCGGCTGATGTTCGCGGTCTATCCCGGCGATCGTCACGTCGAGAGTCTGTCCATCTAGGAGCGCGACCCCAGAAGGGGGTTGCGCGACGACGTGAAGCGAATCCGTAGGATTCGCCAACTAGGAGTTCAACTTCGTGCCGTTCGAGCTCGTGCCTCCGGGCACCCACATCGATTTCATCGGCAAGCGCCGCGTTGCGGCGACGATTTCGATCGCCCTGCTGCTGGCAGGCGCCATCGCGGTTTTCGTCAACGGTGTGAAGTTGGGTATCGATTTTCAGGGCGGCACCGAAATGCAGGTGCTCTTCGAAGACCAGGTGGACGTCGATGAGGGAGCGATCCGAAGCGCGGTCAGCGCCTGCGGGATCGAGGATTCGAGCGTGATCCGCTACGGCGAAGCCGCAGGCCGGGAATTTTTGATCCGATTCCAGGCGGGTGAAGTCGCCACCGCCGGGGGAGACGGGTGCCCGCTCACCCCGGAGCAGAAGGAGGCGCTCGAGCGAGCCAAGCTCTCCGGTGGCGGAGGGGGCGACGAGGGGGAAAAGGGCGAGACGATCGACAAACTGGCGTACGCGCTCGGAAACGCAATCGGACGGCTCGAAGTCCAGCGCGTCGAGTTCGTCGGCCCACGAGTCGGAAGCGAACTGCGTTCCAATGGTTTGAAGTCGCTCCTGGTGGCCTGCATCTTGATCCTGATGTACATCGCGTTTCGCTTCAGTGTCCGGTTTGCGCCAGGAGCGATCATCGCGCTGGTTCACGACATCGGGATCACGGCCGGCATCTTTGTGATCCTGGGACTTGAGTTCGACCTTCGCGTGCTGGCGGCCCTGCTGGCGATCCTGGGTTACAGCCTGAACGACACGATCATCATCTACGATCGGATCCGTGAAAACATGGAGCTGCGGACGAAGTTCGATCTGGTCGACGTTCTCAACCAAAGCGTCAATCAGACGCTGGCGCGCACCGTGCTCACCTCGGGCACCACGATGGCGGCGGTGCTCTCACTTTGGATCCTCGGTGGCGAAGTCATCCGGCCGTTTGCGATCGCGATGGCGATCGGGATCGTGGTCGGTACCTACTCATCGGTGTTCATCGCATCGCCCACGCTGCTGTTTCTGGAGCGGCGTTTCGGAGGCACGTCGGCAGCCGTTGGGCCAGCGTCGGAAGTGGCTGCCTCGGTCCGACGCGAAGCGCCGCCGCGGAGGTACGCCGGCTCGAGCAAGGCCAAGCGAAGAAAGAAAAAACGCCGCTAGGAGCGTGGCCCCAGCATGGGGTTGCGCGCCGCCGCAAGCGAATCGGCAGGATTCGCCAGCCGGCGGCGGTGCTCTCGGCTGCGGCTCCGAATCGAGCCCTCGCTTGCGGAACGTAGCGGGTGGGTCAACCGGCCTTGCGGACTTCCGCAGTGGTCGGAACTCCGGGGGTCTCTGAACTCGCGGTTCCGGTGCGGTTTCCCTTCTGGGTCATCTGGATCGCGCCGTTGATCTGAGCGCCTTCCGCGACGACGAGCTTGGGCGCGGCGACATCGCCTTCGACCCGTCCGGTCGCCTGGATTTCGACGCGCTCGAGGCCGACCACGTTGCCGATCACGTGGCCGATGATCACGATGCCCTTCGCGTGGATTTCAGCCTTCACGTGGCCGTCTGCGCCAATCGTGAGTTGGCTGTTCGGGAGATCCACCTTTCCTTCGACATGGCCCTCAATCACCATGTCTTCGTTGCCCGTCAGGTCGCCCCGGATGGAGATCGATTTACCGATGTTCGCCACGTTGCTTCCCTCCTCGTTGGGATGTTGGCGGCGAGCGCCGCTCGGATTCGGTGTCGGCGCGGGGGCCGATGAGCGCGCTGCGCTCTCGGTACCGGCGCGACCTTCTCGCTTCCCGTCAAATAGACTCAAGCTCTCCCCCTGTCTCCTGCCGAGCGTAGCAGGAGTTACGCCATTTCCCCGCGTCGACCCGCCCATCTTCCTACTGGACCGCGCTGACCTTGTCTATCGCGATATTGCGATTCGCCAGGATGCTTCCCTGCGCGCGGCTGAGGCCGGTGACCGATGTGCGGTACAGCCGGATGGCGTTGATTTCCCGGCTCTCGGCCTCCACGAAGTCTTCCTCGCGCAGCAGTACGTCGAAGGGCGTGGACTCGCCGTACTCGAGGCGGATTCTCTCCGCGCGGAGCTGTTCGGCAGACGCTTCCGCAGCCCGCTGCGCGGCCTCGATCCCCTCCTGTGAGGACTGGAGGTCGCGCACCGCCTTTCGAATTTCGAGGATGATGTTCTGCTCGAGTCGCCGCTTGTCGGCGATGGCTCGGCGCAGAGCGAGCTCGCCTTGGGATACCTGCGAACGCGCCGCCGTGTTGGGAATCGGAATCGACAGCACCGCGCGGGCCGTGAATTGATCGGCTGCGTCGTCCGTTAGGAAGCCGTTGAGGGTGTCTCCGAAGCCGCCTTCTGATACGGAGCCAACCGAGAGATTCGGATTCTGGCGTCCCGCGAGCCCGCGATTGCCGTAATTGAATTGAAGATCCAACCTGGGCAGGCGCCCGTTCTTGGCGAACTTCAGTTCGAGCTTCTGGCGCTCGATCGCGTCGTCTGCGATTTTGAGTTCGGGTCGCCGTTCGAAGGCTCGCCGCGTCGCCTGCTCGGTATCGATGTGGTAGGTCACGTAGTCTTTCGGGTGATCGGTGGGTTTGATGCGGAGCGTCGAGTCGGCGGTCAAGCCCGTACCCAGAACGAGATTGGTCAGTCCATCCTGTGCGGTGCGATAGCGATTATCGGCAGCGATGAGGTTGAAATCTCGCTCGGCGACGCCGGCTTCGGCTTCCACCACCTCGACCCTGGATACGACGCCCACCTCGTACTGGGTCTCGGTCTGGCCGAGCAGGGCTTGGGCGGTCTCGAGACTCTTCTGGGCGACGCGCTTCTGATCGCTGGTCGCGATCAGATTCCAGTAGGCGTCTTCCACCGCTTGCACCGTATCCATCACCTGGCGCCGAAAGTTCTCGAGCGATTCGTCGTAGCGCACGCGCGTCGTCTTGACCCGTGTCCAGGCCTCGTTCCAGATCAGACCCCGCAGCAGGGGCTGTGTAACGCTCAACGAAAATGAGGAACGATACTCGGGAGAAAAGCTCTGAACCGGTAGATTGGTCGTGCTGCGCTCCGCGTCGAATTGAAAATTGTATTCCGAGCCCAGGTAGGGAAGAAGCCCGCGGAAACCTCCGAAACCGTCATAGCTATCGCTGATGCTCACGCTATCCGTTCCCAAACCTTCGAGGATAAAGGAACTCGGATTCTCGATGTCCGAATAGCCGAACTCGGCGAAGAACTCCGGATCGTAGGCCCCCCAGGCCTGGGTTTCCTGCTCGCCCGCGATCAGCGGCGTGAAGCGCTGGACTTCGACGTCCAGATTGTTCTGGAGCGCGAGCTGGATCGACTCTTCGAGTGAAAGGTGCATCGTCAGCAAATCGTCGGTGTCCGGCGCGACCGGATCGGCTGCCGCGCTAGCAGTGGCGGAGTCCGTGGCGATCTCCGGCAACCCGGAGTCCAGATCGTCACCCGGCGCCGTGGCTGCAATCAACGAGACGAGCGACACAATGGGCCAGGAACTGCGGAAATTCATAGCGGGTGCTCCTCCGGTCAGATGCTGTGCGCAACTGTAACAGCTGTCTGGAGCGTCCTGCAGCAGCCGCTCCGAGTGGACTCGTTGATCTGCGCTGGGATCGGATTGCCGGGCATCTGAGCGGCGCACTCGGCTATCCTGACCCCATGCGTGTTGCCGCCCTCGTGCTCGGCGCCGGACGAGGCGAGCGCCTCGGAGAGCCTGTTCCCAAGGCCTTCGTGCTGCTATGCGGAAAACCGCTGCTGGTTCGCGCTCTGGTGGCGATGGCGGCGGCGCCCGAAATCGGCGTCGTGATGCCCGTCATCGGGCCTTCTGACCTTTCGCGACTGAAGGCACTCGAGTCCGAGCTGGCATCGATTCCCGGATTGCACCCGCCGGCGATCGGCGGCGCTGAGCGGCAGGATTCGATGACGGCAGGGCTCACCGCGCTTCCCCCGGATGTGAGTTTCGTCGCAGTGCACGACGCCGCGCGCCCACTGGTCGCCACCGAAGCGATCAGCCGCGTGGTGGTCGCCGCGTGCCACAGTGGTGCTGCGATTCTCGCGATTCCGGTGCGCGACACCATCAAGCGGGTGCGCGAAGGACTGATCGTGGAGACTCCGAGTCGATCGGAGTGTTACGCGGCACAGACCCCGCAGGTATTTCGCGTCGAAGTGTTGCGCGAAGCGTTGGAGAAAGCGGCTGCCGAAGGGTTCATCGGCACGGACGAAGCGGAAATCGTCGAGCGGATCGGCGTCCCGGTCACGGTAGTGCCCGGTGACCCGAGCAATATCAAGATCACTGATCGAGCGGACCTCATCGCAGCGGAACGTTGGTTGCGCGATCAGCGTGAAGGCGAGACGGGAGGAGCGATATGAGAATTGGTCAGGGATTCGACGTGCATCAGCTCGTAACAGGTCGGCCGCTCGTGCTCGGCGGCGTCGAAATTCCCTTCGAGCGTGGCCTGGAGGGGCACTCGGATGGCGACGTGCTGCTACACGCGGTGGCGAGTGCGCTACTCGGCGCGCTCGGCGAGGGGGATCTGGGTCGGCATTTTCCATCATCGGATCCAGCGTTGGCCGGCATTGCGAGCACGGAGATCCTCGCGCGGGTTGCAGAGCGCGTGCGCGAGCGCGGCTATGGGTTGGCCAATCTCGACGCCACGATCGTCGCACAGGCGCCTCGATTGGCCGAAACCCTCGACAAGATGCGCGGGGTTATCGCGGATGTGCTCGGTGTCGACGCTGACTGCGTCAACGTCAAGGTGACGAGCACGGATCGCCTCGGCGCGATCGGAAGGGGCGAGGGCATCGCCGCACAGGCGGTTGCGCTTCTCGTCGAAGTGGGCGGTTAGGGGCGGGCCGAGGTGCAACCGCTCGTTCTCTACAACACGCGGACGCGCAGCAAAGAGATCTTCGAACCCATCGAGGAGAGACACGTGCGCGTCTACACCTGCGGTCCGACCGTCTACGCGCCCCAGCACATCGGCAATCTCCGCTCGCAGCTTTTCGCGGACCTGTTGAAGCGCGCTCTGCTCGCGCAGGGCTATCGCGTCACCCACGTCATCAACATCACGGACGTGGGTCATCTGACCGACGATGCGGACGCAGGCGAGGACAAGATGGAGCGCGCGGCCGCCGAGCGCGGCACGACCGCTCGTGAAATCGCCGAGCAGTACACCGACCAATGGCTGCGAGACCGCGAAAGGGTGGGCTGCCTGTCACCCGAAGTGCTTTGCAAGGCGACCGAACACATTGCCGAGCAGATCTCGTTGATCGAGGTGTTGGAACAGAAGGGTCTCAGTTACCGAATCGAAGACGGCATCTATTTCGACATCTCGAAATTTCCCCGCTACACGGAGTTTGCACGACTTGATCTCGAAGCCCAGGTCGGGGGAGGGCGCATCGGCGACGTTCCGGGCAAGCGCAATTCCGCCGACTTTGCGCTCTGGAAGTTTCCCGCATCCGGTACGCTGCGGCAGCAGGAGTGGGATTCGCCGTGGGGGCGCGGCTTTCCGGGATGGCACATCGAGTGCTCGGCGATGAGCCGAAAATATCTCGGAAACCAATTCGATATTCACAGCGGGGGCGTCGATCACATCGGGGTTCATCACACCAATGAGATCGCACAGAGCGAATCTGCGGACGACGTCCATCCGTGGGTGCGGTTCTGGCTCCACGGCGAGTTTCTCGATCTTCGCGGTAAGAAGATGTCGAAATCGATCGGGAATCTCTGCGTACTCGACGACCTGATCGATCGTGGAATCGCTCCGCTCGCATTTCGGTACTTCAGCCTGCAGGCCCACTACCGCCAGCAGCAGACCTTCACGGATGAAGCGATCGAATCCGCGGCCACCGGTTACGACCGGCTCGTCGCCCACGCCGCGGAGCTGCGCGCCGCACGGGGAGACTGTGAGGTGAGCAAGCTCGAACCCCTGCGGGAGCGATTCTGGGACGCGGTACGGGACGATCTCAATGCGCCGCGCGCGCTCGCGGTAACTTGGGAGGCCGTGCGAAGCGAGGGCCTGGGTGCGGCGGAGCGTTGGGCGCTGTTGCGTGAGTTTGATGTCTTTCTCGGGCTCGATCTGCAAGCCGCGATCCCGCGCTCGCAGATCGCCGAAAGCGACCCGCGCATTGATGCGCTGGTCGCTGAGCGCGAAGCCGCGCGCGCAAGGCGCGACTTCGCGGAGTCCGACCGCATTCGCGATGTGCTCGCGGCCGAGGGCATCGCGATTGACGACACCCCAGACGGACCGCGCTGGAGGCGTGGGTGAGCGTCGAGTCCAGCCCGTCGCGAAGCGGTCGTGGGGCCGGCGGCGGCGTGAAGCTCTCGGCAGCGAGCGGCAATTCCTCCTCCAGTGGCTTCCGCCTGGTCACCGAGTTCACCCCAAAGGGCGACCAGCCCGAGGCAATTCGCGCGCTCGTGGAGGGGGTGTTGCGCGGCGACCCGCACCAGACCCTGCTCGGCGTTACCGGCAGCGGAAAGTCCTTCACGATCGCCTGCGTGGTGGAGCAGGTCAACCGCCCGACCCTCGTAATGGCGCCGAACAAGACACTTGCCGCGCAGCTCTACTCGGAGTTCAGCGATCTCTTCCCCGACAACGCGGTGGAGTACTTCGTTTCCTACTACGACTACTACCAGCCCGAGGCCTACATCGCGGCATCGGATACCTACATCGAGAAAGACTCATCGATCAACGACGAGATCGACAAGCTCCGTCACTCCGCCACTCACGCGCTGCTGACGCGACGTGACGTGCTGGTGGTGGCGAGCGTGTCCTGCATTTTCGGCCTCGGTGCGCCCGAGACCTACGGCGATATGCACGTCTACATCGAGAACGGGATGTCGCTGGTGCGCGACGATCTGCTGCGCCGACTGGTGGAGATGCTCTACGAGCGCAACGACGTGGACTTTCACCGCGGTACGTTCCGGGTGCGCGGTGACGTCGTCGAGATCTTCCCGCAATACGAAGCGGACCGCGCGATCCGGGTCGAATTTTTCGGCGACGAGGTTGAGGCGCTGGCCGAGATCGACCCGCTGCGCGGCAAGGTTGTGTCGAGGCCAAGACGCGCGATGATCTATCCCGCGAGTCACTACGTGGCAACCCGAGACACCGTTCGGGTGGCCCTCGAGGGAATCCAGGGGGAGTTGCAGGAGCGAATTGCGCACTTCCGCGCGGCCAACAAACTGCTCGAGGCGCAGCGGATCGAACAGCGGACGATGTACGACATCGAGATGCTCAGCGAGATGGGATTCTGTCACGGTGTCGAGAACTACTCTCGCTGGCTCGACGGACGCGAGGCCGGTGAAACTCCCAGCACGCTCTTCGATTATTTTCCCGATGACCTCCTGGTCGTACTCGACGAGAGTCACATCACCGTCCCGCAGATCGGCGGGATGTTTCGGGGAGATCGCTCGCGCAAGGAAACCCTCGTTGAATTCGGTTTTCGCCTGCCCTCCGCACTCGACAACCGTCCATTGCGGTTCGAGGAATGGGAGCTACGCGCCCCTCAGCGTATTTACGTGTCCGCTACGCCCGCCGACTTCGAGCTGGAGCGTTCGAAGGGTGTCGTGGTCGAGCAGATCATTCGCCCGACGGGCCTGACAGATCCACAGGTGGAGGTGCGACCGGCGACGGGTCAGGTCGACGATCTATTGGGTGAGATCCGCAGCTGCGTCGCAGCCGGTGGAAGGGTACTCGTGACCACTCTCACCAAGCGCATGGCGGAAGAACTGACCGAGTACTACGACGAACTCGGTTTGCGGGTTCGCTATCTGCACAGCGACATTCGCACGTTCGAGCGGATGGAGATCATCCGCGAATTGCGCGAGGGGGTGTTCGACGTGCTGATTGGCATCAACCTGCTGCGCGAGGGGCTCGACATCCCGGAAGTATCGCTCGTGGGGATCCTCGACGCCGACAAGGAGGGTTTCCTGCGCTCGGCCCGCTCTCTGATTCAAACCATCGGCCGTGCCGCGCGCAACGTGAACGGCCGCGTCATCCTGTTTGCGGACAAAGAGACCGATTCGATCCGGAAGACACTGATGGAGACGAACCGCAGGCGGGAACATCAACGGCGCTACAACGCTGAAAATGGGATCACTCCGACAACGATCGTGAAGCGCATTGTGGACATGCGCGATTCCATCTGGACCCGGGATCACGTGACGGTTCCGGAGGCACAGCCGCGCATTCCGATCCACGAGATCCCCGAGCTCATCGAGGGCTTGAAACGCGAGATGCGCGAATCGGCGAAGGCGCTCGAATTCGAGCGCGCTGCCGAACTTCGCGATCAGATTGAGGAGCTCGAGTCAGAGCGCCTGCGTGTGGGTTGAGGATGGGGATCGGCGAGACCGCAGAATCACTACCGACCCAGCCGGGTGTCTATCTGTTCAAGGGAGAGAACGATCGCGTTCTCTACGTTGGCAAGGCCCAGAATCTGCGCGCGCGCGTGCGCAGCTACTTGAGCGGTGGCGACGGCCGCTACCAGATTCCACAGCTCGTGGAGCGGATCCGCAACGTAGATGTCGTGGTCACGCCGTCCGTGAAAGACGCGCTCCTGCTCGAAAATGAACTCATCAAGCGCCACAAACCGCCGTTCAACGTGCGCCTGCGGGATGATAAGCAATACCTAGCGCTGCGCCTGGATCCTGCAGAGCGCTGGCCGCGCGTCACCCAGGTGCGCCGGTTTCGTCGTGACGGCGCCCAGTATTTCGGACCCTTCACCTCCAGCCTCGCCGTGAAGTCCGCGGTATCTACACTGCACAGGATCTTCCCACTGCGCTCGTGTAGCAATGCGGTCTTTCGAGATTACGCGAGGAGAGGGAGACCGTGCATCGAATTCGAGATGAAGCGCTGCCTCGGGCCCTGTTGTGATCTCGTCAACGAGACCGACTACGCGGAACTCGTCCGCGGTACGGCGCTGTTCTTGCGCGGTCGCTCCAATGAACTGGTCGCGCATCTGAGCGAGAAGATGCAGAAGGCGGGTGAGCAGGAGCGTTTCGAGGAGGCCGCGCGCCTGCGCGATCAGATTTCGAATGTCGAGAAGAGTGTCGAACGCCAGCGCATCGTTTCTGAGAAACCCGTAGATCGGGACGTATTTGGGCTGGCGCGCAATGGCGGCGAAGTCGAGGTGCAGGTGCTCCACGTTCGCGAGGGCCGCGTGGTTGGCACACAGGGTTACAGTTTTTCGAACGTGCGAGTCGATGATGGCGAAGTGATCAGCTCGTTTCTCGGTCAGTTCTACGGCACCGAAAAAGGGCGTCAGATTCCCACCGAGGTGCTCGCCCCG
The DNA here is from genome assembly GCA_022561775.1 of Myxococcales bacterium. GTDB lineage: Bacteria > Myxococcota_A > UBA9160 > UBA9160 > SMWR01 > JACZVU01. The sequence continues at coordinate 58,235 of JADFQO010000006.1, forward strand.
ACGGAAATTGTCGACGATGGTGGGCTGGAAGCGCTGCTCCGGGATCAATTCGGCAAGAAGGTGTCCTTCAGGGTTCCGCGTCGCGGTCCTTTGCGCGAGTTGCTGGCGTTTGCGGCTGCGAATGCTGAGGTGGGACTTTTGCGCCGACTCGAAGCCCGCGACAGCATCGACGCAGTCCTCGATGAGCTTCGCGAACGACTGGCCTTGTCGGAGATTCCGAGGCGGATCGAGTGCTACGACGTTTCGACGTTTCGCGATTCCATTGCGGTGGCGAGTGGGGTGGTATTTCAGGACGGCGCGCCCTGCAAGGCGGACTACCGCCGCTATCGGATTCGCGAGGCCGCTCCCGACGACGATCTCGCCTGTCTACGCGAAGTCTTCCAGCGGCGTTTCGCGCGAGTCGATTCCCAGCCCTTGCCCGATCTGCTGATGGTCGATGGAGGGCGCGGTCAACTCGCGGTACTTCTGGCTGCGCTACACGACGCAGGCCTGCGTCGAGATGCAATTGCGCTTGCCAAAGAGCGCGATCTGGAGAGCGCATCCCCGCGTGTGCGCCGATCGGGTGGGCTCAAGTCGGAGCGCGTTTTCACACCCTCCCGCGTGGATCCCGTGATGCTGGCTCCGAGTTCGCGTAGCCTGCTCCTGCTCCAGCATGTGCGCGACGAATCGCATCGTTTCGCGATCGAATTCCAACGCAAGCTCCGCGCCAAGGAGGGGATGACCTCGATTCTCGAAGAACTGCCCGGGATCGGGCCGGCGAAGCGCAGAGCGCTGCTTCGCCACCTCGGTTCGCTTCGCGCGGTGCGCGCTGCAAGTCAAGCCGAACTGTTGGAAGTACCCGGGATTTCGGCGCGCGACGCCGCGACCGTCTTTCGCTTCTTCGACCGCGCCAACGAGTCAGGTGGAGCGGTCGCGGCGTCGCGCGGACGGAAACTGGCTGCCCAAAAGGAAACAGAGGACCCCATTTGAACGCCCCGCGGCTTGCGCCCAAAGGCTCTCGGGAACGACTCTTTGCGACGGGAATTCAGCGGACTTAGGGATCTCTTGCCACTTTTTCATGTGTGGCATCGTTCTTGCTCAAAGAACCCGCCAGAGGCGGGAGTCGAGACGATGCGAGAAAAATCTGGGTTTCAAGCGCGAGCGCACGGATCCCGCCAGGCGGACCCCGAGCAGGTTCGATCCGATCTCGATGATCGCGGCATCGATCCGGAGTTCTCGCGGGTGATCGCCCAACGACTGATTGCGATCGCCCCGGATCTTTCGGAGCCCGCATACGCTGCGATTCTCGATGGCGTGTTAGCCGCCTACCACGTGCATCGCGAAATCTCGGGATCGAACGACGCGCGCTTCCGACACGGGAACGAACTTCGACGCGTGATGGAAGGGTTCACGGGTGAACTCCGCAAGCTCGATGAAGGCCTCCAGATGCTATCGGCCTACCTGGTCCGAATGCGCGCGCTGTTGTCCCGCGAGGGCTTTGGGAGCCTTCACTAAACGCCCGAGCAGGGCCGCCCGGGAAAACTGGGCCCCCGCCAGCAGAGGCCCACTGATTCGATAAGGGTCCGGCGCGGGCGAGCTGGGGCCCAGTTGGCCGGGTCGATTGAAGAGGAGTGGCTTGGCTGGTTTGTGGGGGGGGGTGTGGGGGCGCTAGGTTTGGGGGCCCGGTCCTCGGGTTCTTCGGGTGCGGCTGCTTCCGATACTGGCGTTTGCGCAGGCTCTGGGAATCTGGGTTGCCGACCGCGGTTGGCTCGACCTGGAAGTCGCCGCGCTCTCAGGCGTTACGCTACTGGTTGCGGGGCTCGCGATCGGTCCCGGGCCGGCCGGGTTGCGTGCGCTGTCTGTGGCGCTGGCTTTCCTCGCGGGCGCCGTCTCACTCGCCGTGCAGTTGGGCGCCGCGGCGGCAGTGATCCAGCTGCCATCTGAATCGGTTGTCATCGAAGGGAAGTTGGTGGATACCGCGTCGGGGCCCGGTTGGTTGCGGGTGGACGTTGCCGATGTGCGGGCCGTCGATCCAAAAGCGCCGCGCCTTCCCACGCGCGTTCGGCTGATTGGCGGAGCGACTCCGGTCGGGTTTCGAGGCCTGGAGCACGCGAATCGCGGCGAGTGGATTCGCGCGATGATCGCGCTGCGCGCTCTCCACGAGCCGCGAAATCCCGGTTCTCCCAACCGCCTGCGCCGCCTGGAGCGCCGCGGGATCGGAGCGCTCGGTCGATTGGTGCATCCGGCCCTCTACGTCACCCTGGCCGATCGCTCGACGGGGTCCCCGATGGGCGCCATTCGCGACCTCCGTCGCGAGATTTCCGGCGAGCTCGCCGCCGCCGGTGCCGGTAGTAGTTTGGTGCGCGCGCTCGCGCTCGGCGATCGCGGCGGACTCTCGAACGAGGTGCGCGACGCCGCTCGGCGGCTTGGATTGTCGCACCTGCTCGCCGTATCGGGGCTGCATCTGGGGCTCGTCGCCTCGCTCGCGTTTGCGGTCGTGCGCGCCAGCGTGGGCAGGAGCGCGTGGCTCGCGGCACGGCGCGACACCCGACGCGTTGCCCTGTGCATCGGAGTCTTGACGGCGATCGTCTACGCGCTCTTTTCGGGTTGGGCGATTCCCGTGCGTCGCGCATTGGTGTTTCTTCTCGTGCTTGCGCTGACGGTCGCTCGGGGCCGCTCGAGCCGTCGCGCTGAACCACTTGCAGCGGCCGCGATCGTGGTCTTGGCCGTCGAACCGGGCGCGCTGTTCGAGCCCGGCGCGCAGCTTTCATTTGTGGCCACGGCAGCGCTGATGTTCGCGGCGCCGCGATCGGATCGCAGCGAGTCCGGCGTATTCGGGCCGCGCTCGCGGGTCGTCGAAGATGCGGCCCGCGCGTCTGCAAGCGCGGTTGCCGTAACGGCACCGATTGCGGCCTGGCAGCTCGGAAGCGCAGCCCCCTTCGCGTTGTTTGCAAACCTCGTCGCAATTCCGTGGACGGCGTTCGCGTTGCTTCCAACGTCGCTACTCGCCGCGCTCGCGCTGGGCTGTGGGCTCGAGCCGATCGGCTCTTGGCTGACTTCGATTGCGGTTGGGATCGCGAACTGGACTCTCGAACTCGGGCTTTGGTTTTCGGATCGGCTGCCGGTATCGACTCCATCGACGCGGCCCTCCGGCGTCTATCTGCTGGCGATCGCGCTGGGTGTGGCGCTGACCTTGCGGGCGCGGCGAACGGCACTGCGGGTGCTGGGGTCGCTCTTCGTGAGTGCGCTGGTCGCCGTGGCGCCGCCGAGACCGGTCGCGCCGCCCAGGCCGCGTCTGATTGCGCTCGAGGTGGGACAAGGTGCTGCCAGTCTGGTCGAGGGTCACCGCGCGGCGGTCCTGGTCGACGCCGGGAGTTCCCTCGGAGGTCGCGACTGGGGCAAGCGCACAGTCGTGCCCGCGCTCGCAGCGCTCGGTGTCGAGCGGTTGGACGTTCTGATCGTCAGCCACGGCGATCTCGACCACTGGGGTGGCGTTCCATCCGTACTCGATGCGGTGTCGGTCGGCGAAATCTGGGTTCCTCATGGCGCCGCTGTCGATCCCGCCTTTACTCGGGTACGAGAGGCAGCGCGATCGAGACGGGTGCCGATCTTCGAGCGGGGTGCGGGATCCCCCGCGGTCGCGGTGGGCGATCTTCTGATCGAACCGCTGTGGCCGCCGCCGGCCGCGGAGCGCCGGTCGCGCAACGACCGATCGCTCGTGGTTCGGATCGAGGTGGCGGGCCACAGCGTCCTGCTGCCGGGGGATATCGAGGCGCGCGCCGAATCCGACCTCGTTTCGAGCGGCGCCGATCTCCGATCCGAGGTAATCGCCTTGCCCCATCACGGAAGCCGCACCTCTTCGAGCGACACTTTTCTCGAGGCGGTCGGCGCGACGGTTGCGATTGCGTCGGCGCCGTGCGGCGGCCGCTTCGGGATGCCTCACGCTGCGGTTCTCGCGCGCACCGGAGAGGCTGGACTCTCGGTCTGGTGGACGGGGCGCGATGGCGCGGTGATGGTCGGGCTCGGAAAGCGACTCACGGTCTGGGGCTACGGCGATCGCATGAATCCGGACTCTTGCCGCTCCCGCTGAACGGGCCGCGGAAACGCCCCCACAAGGCGTCGAGCCCGGTGTCACTTGGGAAATGTCCGCTTCTAGGCTCTACAGGGAAGAGTGGAGGAGCGAAAAATGTCATTGACATTGGAAGCGGCTTTGTGGTCTTTATTATGTTCTTGAGAGAGGACTGGGTTTCCGCGTCAACAGGCGCCTTGTCGCAATGGAGTCATTCACCGAGAGGTAACGTAATGAATGCAACAAGATTCGCTTTGACAGTTGTCGTGGCAGGATTCTTCGGTGGGATTTCAATTGCAAGAGCAGCAGATGTCGCCCTAACCACAGATGGTAAGATCCCGGGGCAACCGTTTGTTGATCTGCAGCAGCAAATTGACAACATCGAACTCACCCCTGGTCCGCAAGGCCCGCCGGGTCCGATAGGGCCGACCGGATCCACCGGGCCCCAGGGCTTGACCGGGGATACCGGCGCGACGGGCCCGCAAGGTCTCACCGGATTGACGGGGGATACCGGCGCGACGGGCGCGCAAGGCCCCACCGGATCGATGGGGGATACCGGCGCGACTGGCCCGCAAGGTCTCACGGGATCGACGGGGGATACCGGCGCGACTGGCGCGCAAGGCCCCACCGGATCGACGGGTGATACCGGCGCGACTGGCCCGCAAGGTCTCACGGGAATGACGGGTGACACCGGCGCGACTGGCGCGCAAGGCGCCGACGGTCTCGCTGGGCCTCAGGGTGAGGTAGGTGCGAGGGGCCCGATTGGTCCTGTTGGCCCGCAAGGGCCCCCGGGCACCGGGTCCCCTACGAGTGCCGTGGCGCCGTGCTTCGATTCAGAATTACAACTGTTCGATGTCGAGGTGGAGTTTGGCTCTTCTCACGATCCGCAGTGGAGGCAGGCATGCGGGGGGGTCGTATCGATCGAATATGGCGAGGAAACGACCGGCGACCGCGCTTCCACGGTTTCCGGCGTTGCGACGGTCGGCGAGCTTCAACTCGCCAGCTCTGCCCAGAGCGGTAGTGGCAAAGATACAGACGCCGTACTGCAGAACCAATTCGCATTGGTCGGCTCAGGTGATTTGTCGAGCGCCTTCGATCAGGGCGTGATCGATTTCAGCGCGTCGCCGCTAGTGATTCCGGTGATTGACACGACGGCGTCGTCCGACGCCGTCTGGCGGACCTATGAGTCAGCTTTCCCAGAGTTGGTGACCCTCAGAATCCAGTTCTTGTCCGCGAGTGGTTCGTCGCCTGCCTTTTCGTGGTGGCGGCAGTTCTCGGAAGGTGGCGGAGAATCCGCCGAGATTCTGGTGCAAGGGTTCTCCCAAAGAGAGACCGTTGTGCTGGAGTACGATTTCAGGGAGTGCATCCCGCTGAGTTGGTCCGGTCTCACCCTTACCGACGAAACCTTGTTAGTCGAGTGCAGAGTCCACGGTATCGTGAGTGGCGCCAACCCGGATATGGCGATGTGGTTTCAAAACGTGCTGGAAGGCAGCAATCTCGACGAGCACAAGCGCACTGTCTCCTTGCTCTACCTGGACCGTGATGGCAGCGAGATCGGGGCGCAGCACTACTTGAATACCATCCCAGTGAGCTACGTGTTTCCCGCCTTCTTCCAAACTGGCACGAATATTGTGGAGGAACGGTTCATCCTTCAGCCGGAGCAATTGGCGTTGCCGTAGGCTGAGAGGAAGTCACGCACCCGGCAGCTTGGCCGTCCGCATCGACTCTGAGCCGAAGAGCTGCCGTACTCCAGCTCCGCCGATGCGCGGAGTGCAAAATCGTCCGATTCTGAAACGGGCGGCGGGAGACCATCGGGCGCGAACCCCCCGGCTCCCCAAAACAGACCCACGTGCTCCTAGTAAAGGCCGAACAGGTGCCCCGCCAGCGCGAGCACCACGACCGCGAGCACTCGGCGAATCGCGGTTTCTCCGCCGAATACCGCGATGCGCACGCCCGCCGTGGCGCCAAGCGTGAAGCCGATCGAGACGAATGCTGCAGGCAGCCACGCCACTTGCTGTTTGAATACGAAAACCGGCACGGTCACGATCGCGAGCGCGGTCGCGAGTACCATCTTGATCGCATTGGCCCGGACCAGATCGACGCCGGCCCGGTTCAGCGCGAAGAGCAGCAGCAGTCCCACGCCGGCCTGAACCGCACCACCGTAGATGCCGATTGCGAACAGAACGATGCCTCTCATCAGGGGTGACCAGCGCTGGGTTCTCGGAGCGGGCGGTAGCTGGGGTCCTCGGAGTATCGGAATCAGCAGAATCAACATGATTCCGGCAAAGATCTGCTCGAAGGTTTGATCTGGGATGTGCGTCGCCGACGCGGCCCCGATGATCGATCCGAGGACCATGGGTGGGAGCAGGGGGAGGGTGCGTCGGAGTTCCGAGATGCCCTCCGCGTCGAACCGCCAGCAGGCGACCACGCCCTGGACGAGAATGCCCACGCGATTGGTTCCGTTGGCGATCGTTCCGGGTAACCCAAAGATCACCAGCAGCGGCACCGTCAACAGCGAGCCTCCGCCCGCAAGTGTGTTGACGACGCCGGCCACGAGCCCGACCGCGATCAACAGAGCGATCTCGATGGCGCTCACTTCATGAGGCCGGAGTCATTCGTCGCACCGGGGAGTTCGGTCTGGGCATCGGCGCGGCGGAGTCTAACTCGGCCGCAGTCCTCGAGCCGGGATTCGATGGTTCCCCTGCCGTTCAGCCGATCTTGGGATCGATCGAGCGCGCGCGACCGAGGAGGGAATCCGCCTCCTCGGTTTCTCCTATCGAGCGGACCACGATGCTGAGTTGATGGATGGCGGTCGCATTTTTGGGCGAAAGCTCGACAGCGCGTTCGAGTTGTTCGCGCGCGAGGTCCGGCTCTGAGGGCAGCTTTCGGTACAGCGCCCAGCCCAGCGCAGAACAGTAGTCGGATTCTTCCGGCCAGAGTTCGACGGCGGGGCGCAGGAACTCGATCGCTCCGGCGAAGTTTCCCAATCGCAGCAGCACCTCGCCTTTCCGATAGAGGGATTCCGCGTTGGCGAGCCGCGCTGCATCGATCGGCCCTTCGTCCGAACTTCGGGCTTCATCGTATTCGGCGCGCTGTCGTTGGTTTGAAAGGACCGAGTAGGCTTTGCTGATTCTCGCGAATACCTTGTTGGCCTGCTGTCGCGTTAGTTCCTCGAGGCCGGCCGTTGCGAGCGCGTCGGGATGGTATTGCTTTGCGGCTTGGAGATAGGAGGCCTTGATTTCGGCGGTCGTCGCTTTGGCGTTGAGGCCGAGCAGCTGGTAGTAGTCCAGATCTTCGAGTTTTTCGAACCGCGAGGTGATCTCGCTTCGAAGCGCAGCCGCAGCTTTGAGCGGTTTCGAGCCCCGATCCGGAGCGCTTTGGTTCGCCTTGGGCTTTACCGATTTGGCGCTCGCACGGTCGGCGAACACGATTTCGACCTCGGCAACCGCTTCCGAGCCTGCAGTGTCCGATTCGATGCTGTAATCCAGGGCTCCAGCGGCATCGAGTACCCAGGCCGCAGCCAGTGAACGCGGGGTGGTCGCGAGCTGGAGCGCGTCCCAGAACGTCGGCTTCCCATCGAGCGCCTGGACGAAGGCGGCGAGCGCATCATCGGACTCGAGCCGCTCGAAAATCGACGAGAATCGATCGTTCTTGGACGCGAACCGCGCAATCTTTGGCTCGAGGTCGAGGAGTACCTGATCGGCGCGCCAATGCGCTTCGATCCCCGCCTGCAACACGGCGTAGACGTCGATCCTGAACGGGTTGGCGGCTTCGGAAGGGGGCGCACCCGCGTCGAGGGTAAACGCGCCCTTTGGCCAGCTGATGCATTCGAGGAGGCGAAACCGAACCTGATCGCGGAGGGCGAGCACGAGCCCGCGCGGGTCGAGCAGACCGAGCTGGAGAAGCGCATTGGCTTCTTTGCAGCCCTTGCTTTTGATCAGGGAAATCGCGCGATCGCGGTCTTTTTGAGTGATCGTGCCGGCTGTTACGAGTTGATCACAGAGGCCATTTTTGTTCGCGGCTGATTCGCAGCCGATCGCGGCCCCCGAAGCGAGCAGAAACGTGTGCTCGACGCGCTGCCTGCCGAGCTCTACGCGGCCGTTGAATTGCGCGCGGTAGAGGTCGCCTAGAAGGCGCGGGAGCGAGATCTCTTCGAGCCGGCCGGTGTCGGGTATCGCTGCCATTCGCTTCGTTTTCGGACTTGCCGGGGCAGGACTTGACGACGGCCCTCAAGCGGGGTTGCGCTGGGCGTTGGCGAGTTGAAAAGCCGCCGCGATCGCTCCCGCGAGGTCCTTGTGGATCAGGAGCGGTTGCTGCTCGAGGCCCGCGACGGCCGCCTCTGAGAGTGGTGATACCGCCGCGAAGACGACCTCCGCCCCCCAGGCTTCGATCAGCTCTACGACCTGTTCGAGCGCCATCGCGCCGAAGGCCTCGTCGATGGCGGCTCCCGATAGGTCGACGACCACCACGGAAACGTCGCGGGCTGTCGGATCGCGACCGATCAGTTCGACCGCGTTCAGGGCTGCGTCACCGCCCTGAAACGGAATCACCATCACAGGTCCCCAGATATGGACGATGGAGCTACCCGCGTCGACGCGATCCAATGCGGGTTCGCGATCGCCCAGGGAGTCGAGGTTGGCCCGTACGAAGATGCGAAAAACCGCGAAGGGCAGGGCCTCGAGGATCTTCAGTGCCGCGGGGTCTCCCAACTCGCGCCAGACCGAGGCCTCCCGCGCCGAGAAGCTGCAGCTGTCGGCCCCGCACGCGCTACAGCTCGATTCGAGAACGAGGACGTCGGCCTCGAGGGTGCCCGTGAGCCATCCCGACGTGTATCCGGCGCTGAGAAAGCAGGCGGGATGCTCCGGCTTACCGAACGCAGCGAGGTGTGCGGTGGCCTCGATGCGCTCGGGCCACAGGCCCTTCAGCGAGGTCGCTCCGGGCTCTGCGGTGTCGGCTGCGGCGCGAAGTCGGAACGCCAGCGAGGGCCCTGCCGGGCTCCGGGGTTCGGGCTGGTCGGGGCCAAAGGCAGTGCTCACGGCCCGCATCGCGTCCTGCAGGCCGTGGAGAAAGCCCATCTGCAAGAGCGTGATATTCGCATCGCTCTTCCCCAGCTCGCTCCGGAGTTCCGCGTGCAGTGCGCTCAAAAAGTGGGGATCGAGCAGGATTCCGGGCTCCTTCAAGAGCACGGCCTCCGGGTCGAACCCAAGGACGCCGATCGCGTCCGGCGGGATTTGATTCACCCGTTACCCCTCGATGAATTCATAGATGTCGAACTTCACTTCGCTTCTGATGAAGCATTCCCCTTCGCGATCGAGCAGGCGGAGAAACGCTTCTGCACAGGTCGGGTCGAACTGGCTGCCCGAGTATTTGTTGAGTTCCGAGACCACGCAGTCGATCGGCATTGCCTTGCGGTAGGGTCGATCGCTCGTCATCGCCTCGACGGTGTCCGCGACCAGGATGATTCGAGACGGCAGCGGGATCGCATCGCCGCGAAGCCGATCGGGATAGCCGCTGCTGCTCCCGTCATACCACTCGTGGTGGTGGCGAACACAGGGCGCTACGTCTGCGAGGAAATCGACCGGCTCCAGGATCTTGGCGCCGATCGACGGGTGCCGCTTGATCTCCTCGTATTCCGCTTCCGTCAATTTTCCCGGCTTGGAAATGAGCGCATCTCGAATTCCGATCTTGCCCACGTCGTGCAGCAGGCCCGCGATATAGACGCGTTCGATGAACTCCTTCGTGAAGCCCATCTCCCGAGCGATCTTTGACGCGTAGACGCCGACGCGCTCGGAGTGGCCCCGGGTGTAGGCATCCTTCGCGTCCACCGCCTCTGCGAGCGCACCAACGGTCTGGACGTACGCGGTGCGAAGCTCGTGATGCTTGTGGGCCAACTGTTTGGTGCGCTCTCGAACCTTTTCCTCCAGGTTGCGGTTCATGTCCTGAAATTTGAAGTTCTGCTCGCGGGTGACCTGGTTGAGACGCTTGATCTCCTCCTTGAGGTCGGCCTGCTCGAAGGCCTGGCGGATCGTGGCCCGGAGTTCGTCGTCGTTCCACGGCTTGGTGATCAGGCGATAGATCTCGCCGTGATTGATGGCCTCGACGGCGACCTTTATCTCGGTGAAGCCGGTCAGCATCATCCGGATGATCTCGGGATGGCGTTCGCGGACTGCGGAGAGCAGATCCACGCCGGACATTTCGGGCATGCGTTGATCGGTGACGAAGACCTGCGCGGGCGTCTTGCCGAGGATCTCGAGGGCTTCCACGCCCGTCGACGCGCAGAGGACGTTCATCTCGTCTTGGCGCAACAGTCGCTGAAGGGATTTGAGTATATTGGGTTCATCATCTACGAACAGAATGGTTCGCTTGTATTTCATGAAAATCCCGTCCTCGCGTGATCGCTCCTCCATCTGTACTCAAGTCTCATGCCAACCCGACTCTGGGAAGGATTGACAAGTAAATCAAGTGTTTGCGCCTTTGATTGCCTATCTCGCCTGCCGCTCGGAATCCCGGTTTCGAGACCGGTGTCGGAAGATGAGCGGAAACGCAGCGGCAGCTTGCGGGCGAGCTACCAGCGCGATGCGGGTCAGAGGTACGGCAAGAGGGTGGTGTGGTTCGTACGGGCAAAGGAGAAACGGCTACACGCATGCGATAGGCAGCGCATTGCCGGTTCGAGAGGGGTGGCGGAATCCCGAATCTGGGAAGTCCCGAAACCGGGAAGCAACCGGGTGTTTCCTCAGCAGGAGGCTAGAGCGTGCCTCGACGCGCGCGCTGGCTGCTTTCTGCTTCCACGGATTCGCACCATTCGCGGTTGTCGAGATACCAGCGGAGCGTGGCTCGGATGCCCGCATCGAAGCCGACCTTTGCCCGCCAGCCGAGTTCACGGTGGATCTTCTCTGCGTTGATCGCGTAGCGCCGATCGTGCCCGGGGCGGTCGCTGACGAACTGTTTGAGGTCCGCGTAGCGGGCGATTCCGGCGCCTTTCAACGCTGGATTGGTGGATGCGGGAAGTGCGGCCTCGAGTTCCTCGCAGAGTGCATCGACGATTTCGAGATTGGTTCGCTCGTTGCCCCCGCCGATGTTGTATTTCTCGCCCGGCCGTCCCCGCTCGAGGACCTGCAGGATTCCCTCGCAGTGATCCCCTACGTAGAGCCAGTCGCGGATGTTTCCGCCATCCCCGTAGATGGGCAGCGGTTTTCCCTCGATCGCATTGAGGATCATCAATGGGATCAGCTTCTCGGGAAGTTGATAGGGGCCGAAATTGTTCGAACAATTCGTGACGATGGAGGGAACCCCGAAGGTCTGCTGGTAGGCGCGCACCAGGTGGTCGGCGGAGGCCTTGCTGGCCGAATACACGGAGCTCGGCTGGTAGGGCGTCGTCTCCTCAAAGGCTCCTGTGGGGCCGAGTGAGCCGTAGACTTCGTCGGTCGAGATGTGCAGGAAGCGAAACGCGCGGCGCGCTGCTTCGCCGCTCTGGGAGAGCAGCTGCCGCGACGCTTCCAGGAGTTCAAAGGTGCCGACGATGTTGGTCTCGACGAAAGCCGTGGGCCCGTCGATCGAGCGATCGACGTGGCTCTCCGCGGCAAGATTGACAACTGCGGTGGGTCGGTACTCGCGAAAGATCGCGGATACCGCGGCGCGGTCCGCGATGTCGGCCTTGACGAACGAGTAGCGCGGGTTCTGTGCGATTGGCGCGAGGCTCTGGAGTCTTCCCGCGTAGGTGAGCTTGTCGAGGACGACGATGCGGGCCGTCGTCGATTCGAGCGCGGCGCGAACGAAGTTCGAGCCGATGAAGCCCGCGCCGCCAGTGACGAGCCAGGTGCTCACGGTCTAGACGTAGGTTCCCGAGTGAGGCGTCGCGATCTGGTTGTTGGCCTGCCGAAAGCGATCGACCTCGTCGAACATGTTCTGGGTGGTGACATTGCTGGTGGATTCACCGGAGGCTTCGCAGCGCGCCTTGCGGCGCAAGACGGCGTGCATGATGCGGATCCAGTCGCCGGTCGACGGCTCGCGATAGCGTTCGACGACGGACTTCCAATCGATGCTGTCGAATAGCGTGTGGCCAGCTCGTTTCGCGGATGCGGCGGAGTGGATCTCGAGCGCCTCGACGATGTCTTCCGGATAGGCCGGCGTGACTTCGACCACCCGCTCGAAGCGTCCAGGCTGGACGAACGCCTGGCGCAGGGTGTCGGGATGGTTGGTGGAGCCGACGACGAGATGGGACTCTGCTGCGGCGGTTCGGTCGACGATGTCGAGCAGGAAGTCCATCACGGGACCCACCGGTAGGTCCGGTCGGCGGGCTCCGATCTCCTGGGTCTGCGAAAATTCGAGTTCGTTGAAGAGGATCGTCGAGGGCGGAATCTCGGCGAGGGTCTGCGACCAGGCCGCGACGAGTTCTCCGACCTTACCGCCTTCGTGGATGACTTCGAGGACCAACCGCGGAACCGTTACAACGATGAACGACGATCGGGTCAGGGCCGCCAGCGATTTGGCGAGCAACCGCTTGCCGACGCCTCTGCGCCCGATCAGCAGCAGGCCAGAGGGCGGATAGGTGCCCCAGCGAGTGTAGACGGCGGGGTCCGTGGCGGCGCACGCGTAGGTGAGGATCTCTTCCTTGGCGGCTGTGAGGCCACCGATCTCGGAAAGCTCGAGCTGGGGATCGGGATCGAGCTGGGTCGCTCTGGCAATGGGCTCGTACTTGCGCGCGAAGCTCGACCAGAGGTTGTGCGCCCGCTCGATCCGGATGCCCGAATCTTCCATGCGGGGATCTTAGTGGATCCCAGCCCGAGAAGTCCCCCGGTTTTCTGTCGGGAAGCCGTGGGCGTCGAGAGCCCTCAGGGCTCCGCGAAGAGCTCGACCATCTTGGCGTCGACCGAAGCGGGGCGGGCTCGCCCCTTGCTCCAGTCGCGGAGTTCCTTGATGTGCTCTTCGTAGGTGTCGTAGAGCGGAACGGTATCGTGGATGGCGTTTTCGAGGTCTGTTTCCGAGAGCTCGCGTGATTCCGCGAAGGCCGCGTAGAGCGCGGCGGTAACCGCCTGTTCGAGCTCGGCGCCGCTCAGGCGCGCTGCTTGGGCGGCCAGTTCCGCCAACTCGAATTGCAGCGGATCGCGACCGCGGCGCCGAAGGTGGATCGAGAGAATCTCGGCTCGCTCATTCTCGGTTGGAAGGTCGACGAAGAAGAGGTCATCGAATCGCCCGCGCCGAAGCAGTTCGGGTGGCAGTGCGGTGACGTTGTTTGCGGTTGCGACCACGAAGACCGGCGAGTCTTTTTCGGAAAGCCAGGTCAGGAATGCGCCGAATACCCGGCTCGCGCTCGGGTCCGACTCCGACGCTGCGAAGCCCTTCTCGATCTCATCGATCCAGAGCACCGCGGGCGCGAGCGACTCTGCGACCTGCACGGCTTCGCGGATCGCCTGTTCGGGGCTCTGTGACTCACTCGAGAACGTTGCCGCGAGGTCGAGCCTCAGCAGTGGGAAGTGCCACTCGCGCGCGACGGCCTTCGCACACAGGGACTTGCCGCAACCCTGAACGCCCAGCAGCAGCAGGCCTCGCGGGGTGGGCAGGCCGAACGCTCGCGCTTCGCTTCCGAAGGCCCGGCGCCGTTCTCGCAGCCAGAGTTTGAGTTCGCCGAGGCCTCCTACATCGCTGAGCCCCGCGTCGAATTGGTGGAAGCTCAGCGCGGCGGTGCGCCCGAGCGCGCGCCGTTTCTCGCACACGATCTCCGCGACCGCATCGTCGTTGAGTCCCCGCGATTTCGCGCAGGCTTTGCGAAAGACGCGCATGGCCTCTGATCCGGTGAGCCCGAGCGCGCTGCGCGCCGCCGCGTGCAGCAGGTGCGATCTCGATTCGGCGTCTTTGGAACTGGTGTCTCCGCGCTTTTCGGCGAGGCGTTCGAACAGCGAGAGGAGTTCGCCTTCGTTCGGCAGTGGGAGTTCCACGACGGCTGCTTCGCGCAGCAATTCGATGGGCAGATGCAACACGGGCCCGAGCAGGACAACGACCTGGCGACGTGCGGTGATCTGCGGAAGCAGATCGCGAAGTCGGCGTATCGCCATGGGGTCGTCGAGCAGTCGGTGCGCGTCGAGCACCACGAAAACCGCCGGTTTCTCGCAGGAGGAGAATCCGATCAGGCCCTCGTCCAATGAGCCTGAGCCGGAACCCTCTGCGATCTTGAGTTTGCGGTCCTTGAGCTTGGAATCGATTTTCCCGGTGTTGAGTCCAGACGCGAGCGTCCAGGTGATGCAACGACGCTCCGTCGCCTGTGCGAGGCGGTGCAGCAGCGCGAGCGCGCGATCTTCCTCGCTGCTTTCGAGCGCGATCAGGTTCCAGCCCGAGAGGATCAGCAGCTGGAGTTCTTCCGCACAGTCCGCGCTCATTCGGTATCCGCCGTGACGCGAACGATTTCTTCGAACGTCGTGACACCGTCTGCAAGTTTTCGCACGGCGGCATCGCGCAGGGGCTCCATCCCCTCGATGCGGCCCGCGCGGTGGATCTCGTTGGCGTCCTTGCCGTCTTTGATGAGCGTGCGGATGCGGCGCCCGACGTCGAGCATCTCGAACACGCCGGTACGCCCGTAGAGACCCGTGTAGCGGCAGGACACGCAGCCCTCGCCCGAGCGAACGCGCAGGTTGTCACGTCTCTCGACCGGCACCTTGATGCCGAGCGCGGCCACCTGATCCGGGTTCAGGTAACTCTCCACCGCGCAGTTTTCGCAGATGCGACGAATCAGGCGCTGGGCGACGATCCCGCGCATCACGCTCGAGAGCAGGAAGCGCTCGACCCCCAATTCGATCAGCCGCGTGATCGCGCCCGCGGCGTTGCGGGTGTGCACGGTCGAGAAGACGAGGTGGCCGGTGAGGGCCGCCTGGACGGCCATGTTCGCGGTCTCCTTGTCTCGGATCTCGCCGACCATGATGATGTCGGGATCCTGTCGCAGGATCGAGCGCAGCGCGGATGCGAAAGTCACATCGACCTTCGGATTGACCTGGACCTGGCAGAAGCGCGGATCGATCATCTCGATCGGATCTTCGACGCTCGTGATGTTGATCTCCGGCCCCGAGAGATACCGCAGCGTCGAGTAGAGCGTTGTCGTCTTGCCGGAGCCGGTCGGGCCCGTCACGAGGATCAACCCGTTGGGGCAGGTGATCCATTGTTCGTAGCGCTCGCGCTCGTCGACGCTGAAGCCCAGGTCGTGAAGGTCGGCGAGCAAGACGCTCGGATCGAATACGCGGATGACGATTTTTTCGCCAAAGGCGGTCGGCATGCTCGACACGCGCAGCTCGACCTCGTGCTGTGCGCGCTGGGTCTTGATTCGACCATCCTGTGGGCGTCGCCGATCGGCGATATTCATACCCGCGAGGACCTTGACGCGGGATGTAATCGCGCCGTGAACCGAGATTGGAACCGTTTCGATGTCGTGCAGAATGCCGTCGATCCGAAAGCGGATCACCGCGTCGTCGCGCCGCGGCTCGAGGTGGAGGTCGGACGCGCGCTGTTCGAACGCGTAGTTGAGCAGATAGTCGACAGCGGCAATTACGTGCTCGTCGTTTTGAGCTGTGGCGAGTTCGTCGTTGCTTCGAACTTCGACGAGCTGCACGAGGGCGCTGCTGCCGCCGCCGCCAAGCTCCGTCGCTGCCTGCGAAACCTTGGCGCGAAAGCCGTAGACACGATCGATCACCTGGATCACATCGCACTTTGCCGCAATCACGTAGGTGAGGGGGGCCTGGATCAGGTCTTCGAGTGTCTGGCGGAGGGTCGTGTCAAAGGGGTCGGTGAGCGTTAGGCAGAGGGTGTCGCCCTCCCGCGCGACCGGGATCACCACGTGGTGTCGCGCGAAAGGGCGCGAGAGCGTCTTGGTCACGAGATCGTTGTCGATGCGCAGCGGATCAATCTTCAGGTAGGGGATGCCGGACTCTACGGCGAGCGCCTCCGCGAGCGCATCTTCGTCGAGTTTGCCGTGCGGCCGTTTGGGGTGGGGGAACGCGATGGCCGCCACGAGTTCGACCGGCGTCACCTCGTAGCGGCTCGCCGCCTGCGAGCGTACCGATCCCACGCGATCTTTGAGGACGTGGCTGCGGAGCGTCGTGGCCCGCGCCTCGATCTCCTTGGCCTGTTGCGCGGTCAGGAGCTCTTGGCGCTGCAGGATTTCGAGCAGTTCTTCGAGGCCGAGCGGGGGCCGCGGCTCCGAGCGCTCGATGCGCTTTGAATCGAGCCCGGCCGGGCCGGGTTTCGCTTGGCTCATTGTGCGCGTACCCCTTCTAGCTGCTTATCGGCGATCAGCCGAAAAAATCGACTGCTCGCGGCCGGATTTTTCGCGGCCCAGTGGCTGGGCCGGAAAGCACGCGGCGTGCAAGGCGTTATGCTGCCGCGGTGCACCTCAAGATCGATCCCGAGCTGCTCGAGCGCGCCCGCCGGAGCCTGCGGCGCCGCGATCCGGCGCTTGGGGCCGTGATCCGGCGGGTTGGCCCCTGCGGGCTCCAGGCCAGCGGGGACCCCTACCGATCGCTGGTTCGGTCGGTCGTCTACCAACAGCTCGCCGGCTCCGCGGCGGGCGCCATCCTCGGGCGGGTCCGGGCTCGCTTTGGAGGGCGGATCCCGCGGCCCGAACGGCTGCTGGCCGCGACCGACGCCGAGCTGCGATCCGACGGGCTCTCGCGCCAGAAGATCGCCGCGGTGCGAGGCGTCGCGTCCGCGTTCGCCGACAGGACCCTCTGCAACCGGCGGCTCCGCCGGATGCCGGACCAGGAGGTTGTAGACGCCGTCACCCAGGTTCGGGGCGTTGGAGAGTGGACGGCCCACATGCTGCTGATGTTTTCGCTCGGCCGCCCCGACGTCCTCCCGGTCGGTGACTACGGGGTGCGGAAGGGCGCGCAGATCGTCTACGGCCTCGACGAGCTTCCCAAGCCCGCCGAACTCGCGAGCCTCGCTGAGCGCTGGCGCCCCTACCGCTCGGTGGGCGCCTGGTACCTCTGGGCGGTCATCGACCAATGACTCCGAGCCCGCCGCCGCGACTAGAGCGAGAGCCGGACTTTTGCGCGATATTCCCGCCGCTCACCGAGCGCGTCCCCATCGTCTAGTGGCCCAGGACTCCGCCCTTTCAAGGCGGCAACACGGGTTCGAGTCCCGTTGGGGACGCCACTTTTGTTCCGCCTCGATTTCCTTCACGTTGATTTTCGTGTGGGGTGAATATTGTGCGGGCGTTCTTGTGCGTTACATCCCCACGCCGCCACACAACATCCAGCTGAGACGCTAGCTGGCCCTCGCTATCCATTCCCTCCCACCACTCTACGTGCCCTCCGTGCGCCCTACCTCTCGCTTTCGGAGCTGTTCTGTGTTGCAGAGCGGCGCATAGCGCCTCACCTTGAAAATGATTGACCCTGGATCGTTGCGGGGAGTACACTGGAATCGTCGGATAGGGGATGACACAGGGGAAATCCATGCGTTCGTTCAACGCAGCACTCATCGTTTCCGCCGCGTTCTTCCTAGCGGGCGGCCTCGCTCACAGCGGGGATCTCAGCAGCGCAAGCTTCCGGCTGGTTGGCGCGAATTTCAATGCTGGCGGTGCGTCCAGCCTCCAAGGCACGACTCTGGAGAGCGGGGTCTCGGTCGGCCAGTCCGAGGCGGTCGGGTTCAGCGGAAGCACACTGAACCTCACGACCAGCGCAGCCGGCTTCTGGCCGATCGTGCCCGGCGAGCTGCCCAACCTCGACGTGGACGGCGACCAGAGTCAGGGCTTCCTCGATGACGACGACGATGGCGACGGCCTGCTCGACATCTTCGAGACCAATACGGGGACGTTCCAGTCGCCGACCGATACCGGCACCGACCCGATCAATCCCGATACCGATGGAGACGGCTTCAGCGACGGTGAGGAAGTTGCGGCGGGCTCCAACCCGAACGATCCCGCATCGACCCCGACGTCCACAGAGGTTCCGGCACTTCCCGGCCTGGGACAGCCGCTGCTCGTGGTCCTGATGCTCGTGGCGGGTCTGTTCGTGAGCCGCCGACCGCGGAGCCGAAAATTGATAAGGAGAGCGTGATGTCTAGACGAACCCTCAGATCAGCAGCTCGCCGCACACGATCGCTGGCGCTGGTGTGGCTTCTCTGGCTCGCCGTCCCGGCGTGGGGAGCCGTGCCGGGACAGATCAACTTCCAGGGTCTGCTGCTCGACTCCGGCGGGCAGCCGGTGAACGGCGCGGTAAGCCTGATGTTCACGCTCTACGATGCCGAGACCGGCGGGACCGCGCTCTGGACGGAGAGCCACACGGGCGTTCCGGTACTCGATGGCGTGTACGACGTGGCGCTCGGGTCGTCGACGCCGATTGCTGCGGAAGTGCTCGCGGCTGGCAGTGTCTGGGTCGAGATTAAGGTCGGCGCAGAAACGCTCACACCTCGCAAGCAGGTGCTCTCGGTGCCATATGCGCTGCGTGCACAGACGGCCGAGATCGCCGAGACGGCCAAGAGCGCCGATGGCGTGGCTCTGCCGCCGACTCCTCCCCTAATTGGATTCCTCAAACTCGAAGGCGTGGAGGGTTCGTCGACGACCGCAAACCATCTCGGTTGGATTCCTCTGCGCGGGCTTTCCTGGGGTATGTCCACATCCGGCTCATTCCATGAAGGCGGTGGCGGCGGGATTGGTCCACTTTCGCTACAGAATTTGGTCCTCACGATAGATGATGCCTCCGTAATTCCGCAGTTGTACTCCCTCCTGTGTACTGGCCAACACCTTGTCGAGGCGATGGTGGATATCAGCCCTCCAGGTGGCCCTGTCGACGACGTACTCCACCAGATATCGCTGGCGAACGTGTTGATCAACTCGTTCGAGTATTCGACGGCCCCCAAGGTCGGAGAGCCTCATCTCGCAATTCTCGCTCTCACCGCGGAAGAGTGGACCTTCGGCCCCACCGGGGGCAGCGCCGTGTTGCAATTCGGGCTCGAGTTTCTTGGCGGCAGCGGTAGCTGCAATCTTGATTTTAACAACCCCATCATCCACCCAGGCGACTCCTCGCGCGATTTTTCCACCGAGAAGGTCGCGGTCTTGGTATCGCAGCTGTCTCCCCCAGTGATAACGAACTCAGGCGGCTTTGAACCCGGGGGGGGGAGTTCCGGCCAGACTACCTTGCAAGATCTCACCATCACACTCAACTACGACGGGCCGTGTTTTGTCGCCTTGTTGGTCAATCAGGATCCATTTACCGAGCTGCGGTTCGAGGTCTGGACCGCGGCCAACGGCAACTTGCCCGAGACGAAGATCGCTCTCAGCCCAGCCATCATCAGGGCGGTCAACCTGCGCTCCGTAGGTGACCGGCTTGAGCAGACCGTGTTCTTCGACGGCGATAAGATCACATGGCAACATCTCGACGGCACGGTGTTCTCGTGGGAGCAGAGCACGGAGACTGGAGGCTAGTCCGAGCCACTTCTCTGACCCACAGGATGGTCGCAAGTAGCCCCGGCTGGCGGTACAGGCGGGAACGCTACCCCCATAGGCTTCAGTACCGATCAAGTTGCGCTGCGGGTGAGCCGTCGCGAGTGACGGGATCTTGACGCAGTCGGCGCGAATGCTTCGGTTCCCGGCGGTCTAGTTGGACCGGGGCACCCGGCTCATCGTCTCGAACTCTGGCTGAACCCGCCAAAGCCAGCAGAAAAGTGCCCAAGGCAATCCAGCGACTATTTGCAGGTCTTGGTGATGCTTCTTCTTGCCTCGCACAGGACGCCGTCGGCGTTGGTTCCAAAGAACGTCGCGACGAAGTCGATGGACCCGGAGTTGCACTGGTCGATGTTCATCGTGAGCGTGTCGCCCTGTCCACCCTTTCCGACTACGAGCTGGATCGGGCCCGAAAGCTGCGAGTCGATGGGCTGTGTTCCGTCCATGGCGTCGATCCGCAGCGTCGTGTCGATCGTCGTATCCGGCGTAGCCGTCCCCTTCTGGATTCGGGCCTTGGCGGTGATCTTCTTCGTTGTGTTCACGGTTACCGTGGGCGAACCACCGCGAAGCTGGTTGATCTCGATCGCGAAGTCGCAAAGCGGCGGGTCGCCGTCGATGAGGAGCGCACTGTTGAACGTGGTCGTGGTGGTGACGACGTTGCCGTCGAGATCCAAGACGTTGTCGGTCGGGGCATTGGCGTCTGACCGGATCTCGAAGACCCCATGAATGGCCGGAGCCCTGTGAAACGTGACCGTTCCGAGCTGGTGGCTCTGGCCTTCCGCCAGGCCGGTGCCTATGCCAAAGAGGGGAAGCGCGATGGAGTTGATGCATTCAATCCGCGATCCGGTGTCGACTGTCGCACAGAGAGAAAGCGGCAGCGGGGCCACCCGGCGTGCTCGCGTATCCGAGCACTGAAAGCGTGTCCAGAGCTGCGCTGTAATCGACGCTGACGACGGCGCCCTGTGAGCCGTTGGGGCCTGCGGTCAGGATCACTTGCAGGGTGATGGCTGAGGACGAGTTCACGCGGGTGATCTCATTCGTGCCGGTGTCAGCCCAGATCAGATCGATGGTGGCGCTTGCGTTGGCCGCGCCCGCGAACCCCATGAGAGCCACCGCGCTACCGACTGCTGCTGCAAAACCAGTCAATCTCATCATCGCTCCAACCCCACCACCGTATCCAGTATACGCCTGGCCGCGATCCTCGGTCAATCATCTTTACGGTGGGGCGCGATGTCCCTTTTTCGTGTTTATCATGCCCATCTCGTGTTTATCATGCCCATCGAAAACGTGGTCGATTTTGTGGGCAGAGGGGCGCAACTAGGTGCAATGCGGCGCACCTAGCAATCTCTAACCACTTGAATTCGTTTAATTCCGCAGTGTTAAAAATCGGGATATCGGGTTCGAGTCCTGTTGGGGACGCCGTGATTCTTCCGATTGCAACCGGCCGTCGCCTGAT
This sequence comes from Myxococcales bacterium, assembly GCA_022561775.1. GTDB lineage: Bacteria > Myxococcota_A > UBA9160 > UBA9160 > SMWR01 > JACZVU01. The sequence goes on from JADFQO010000006.1 coordinate 79,160, forward strand.
TCCCCAGTCAACGAAACTGCGTCCGGGAATCTACCCTTCTTCACCGGACTGCTAGGGTCACACCCCGGAGGCTCCAAGCCCGATGCAGAAGCGTGTGCTCCTGCTGGCCGCTTTCGCAGCGTGGCTCGTCCACGAACCGGGCTGCGCCGGGTGGTCGGCGCAGCCTGCGGAGCCCGAGCTGGAGCGCCGCCTCTACGTGGCGGAGGACGGCCGGGTGTCTGTCTACGACATCGACGAGGGGCACGCGCTGGTTCGCACCTTGCGCTATCCGGGAGCAGACGATTTCAAGGGCATCAACGTCAGTCTGCCCTTGCGCCGTCTGTATCTCTCCGCTCACAGCAGTGATCAGCTCTACTGCATCGACCTCACGACGGACGAGCTGATCTGGCGGCGGAGCTACGGCCGCTACATCGATAGCCCCGCGATCACCCCAGACGGCATGACGCTCTATGTGCCGGTGCGAGAGTCCAAGCCCTGGACGTGGTCGGTGGTGGATGCGGCGACGGGCGACATCCTGGACGCGATCATCATCGAGAAGAGCCCGATCGATCCGCGCTACGGTAAGCGGGAGTCACCCGACTCACCCCGGTGGACGAAGAGCCGAGGGCCGCACAACACGCGGTTGAGCCACGACGGCCGCCACGTGTACCTGGAGGCGATCACATCGCCCTGGATCCACATCGCCGACACGAAGACCCACGAAGTGGTCGGGCGGGTTGGGCCCTTCGATCCGGGAGTCCGGCCCTTCACCGTCAACCGCGACGACACGCTGGCGTTTGCGAACGTGGACGGGCTGCTGGGCTTCTCGGTGGGGAAGGTCCGCGAAGGCGATCGCTGGGGCGGCCCGAGGCTTCACCGGATCGAGGCGCGCCCCCCTGCCGAACGGGTAGCCCAAATCGGGCGGCGCGAGTGGCGCCATCACACGCCGAGCCATGGTGTGAACCTGACGCCTGACGAGCGCGAGCTGTGGGTCGTCGACGGTGTGTACGGATACGTCTACGTCTACGACGCCACGGTGCTGCCCCCCTCCCGAGTGGCCACAATTCCCCTGTTCGAGGACGCGAGCGAAGAGCCGCGGCCGACCTGGGTCTCGTTCAGTCTCGATGGCCGCTTCGCCTATCCGAGCTCGGGGCAGGTGATCGACACGCAGACGCGGGAGATCGTGGCGCGCGTGGCCGCGAGCGAGAAGCTGGTCGAGATCGACTTTCTCGACGGCATCCCGGTCGCCGCGGGAGCGCGGTGACGCGCGGTTCCGGCTTCTGATGTGTGAGGGCACCTCAGGCGCAATTTCGTTTACAAGATTCGACACGAGGGCACGTCGATCTTGTCCACCTCTACGTTCGGAATTGTGCGAAGATTTGTGTTGCGTTTTTGCATCGGCTCGAGACATCATGCGTCGCGGCTTCGACACTAGAGCAATCTGACATCCAAGATTGCCCGCAACACGAGAGCGACCGATGCAGAGCGAGACGATTCGTAATCCTTTGCTTGCAGGTTACCTTGGCCTGATCGGTTGCCTAGACGCGCTTGTGATGGCGAGCGAGGCGGGTGCGGGAGAGCTGTTTCCTTCCAGGATCGTCGCGGCAGGCAATGGCCCCGCCTCCGTCGCCGTAGCCGACCTCGACGGCGACACCGTCCCCGACCTCGTCATCGCCAATGACCTCAGTCTAGAGAAAATCAAACACTTGACATTGGAACGCGGGAATAAATAGAATCCAAGTAACGCGGCCTAGCCGCAAATGGGAGCGAGAATCGTCTCTACGAAAAACGATCCAATTGTCTGAAATGATCTGACGACGTACAGTGCGGCGCGCCCCAGCTTCCTGCGGCGGTGGCTTCGCCGCGGGCTGCCGGTTTGTCGATGGAGTCCTGCTGATGCACCGCCTGAGTCTTCTCCTGTGCGCCGCCGCTTCGTTGCTGCTCGCTTCGACTGCCTCCAGCCAGACGAGCTTCATCACCTTCGAGAGCGGCCCGGTCCGCCCACTCGCCCTCTCGCCCGACGGACAGCAGCTCTTCGCCGTCAACACTCCGGACAACCACCTCGAGATCTTCGACGTCGCGACGGGTGGTGTGCTCACGCACGTCGCCAGCGTCCCCGTCGGGATGGAGCCGGTCGCGGTTGCGGCCCGCAGCAATGACGAGGTGTGGGTGGTGAATCACCTGTCGGACAGCGTCAGCATCATCGACCTCACCGTTTCGCCGGCGCAGGTCGTGCGGACGCTGTTGGTGGGGGACGAGCCGCGCGACATCGTCTTTGCGGGCACCGGCGGCAACCGCGCCTTCATCACCACGGCCCACCGCGGCCAGCACCGCACCCACGCGTCCATCTCCGGCGTCTTCGGCGGCTCCAACCCGGCCGATCCGCAGCTCACCACCGAGGGCATCGGGCGCGCCGACGTGTGGGTGTTCGATGCCACGAGCCTCGGCACCAGCATCGGCGGCACCCCCATCGAGATCGTGACCTTCTTTGCCGACACCCCGCGCGCGCTGGCGGTGAGTCCGGACCGCAACACCATCTACCTGGCCGCCTTCCACTCCGGCAACCAGACCACGGTCATCAACGAGACGGTGGTCCCGGACGGCTTCGACTCGGCTGGCCCCAGCGGCGGCGCGCCCGGCGGCGTGCCCGGCCCGGACGACAACTTCGCCGGCGACGCCGCGCCGGAGACCGGCGTCATCGTGAAGTTCGACGGTGTCAACTGGAAGGACGTGCTGGGCCGCAACTGGGACCTCCTCGTGAACCTGAGCCTGCCCGACCACGACGTCTTCTCGATCAACGCCAACACGCTGGCCTCCGGCTCCATCGTGGAGTTCGACCACGTCGGGACGATCCTGTTCAACATGGCGGTGAACCCGATCAACGGCAATGTCTACGTGACCAACATCGAGCTGCCGAACCAGATCCACTTTGAAGGTCCGGGCATTCACGGCGGCAGCACCGTGCAGGGTCATCTGTCGGAGTCGCGCATCACCGTGCTCGACCCCAGCGGCCCGTCGGTGGACCCCCAGCACCTGAACCAGCACATCGACTACACCAAGCTCCACACCGATGTCCCCGACCTCGTGGACGTCAGCCAGATCGGCCACAGCCTGGCGACGCCGCTGCAGCCCGTCGTCTCGAGCGACGGCAGCACGCTGTACGTAGCGGCCTTCGGCTCCTCCAAAGTGGGCGTCTTCGACACCAGCGACATCGAGGACCCGGGCTTCGAGGCCAACTTCGATCCCATCACCGAGAGCGCCAACTACATCACGACGGCGGGCGGCCCCAGCGGTCTGGCGCTGGACGAGGCCAACAACCGCCTCTACGTGATGCAGCGCTTCGACAATTCGGTGGCGGTGATCGATCTCGCGACCAAGGCAACGCTGGAAACGCACTCGTTGCACAACCCCGAGCCGGCTTCCGTGGTCGCCGGCCGCCCGTTCCTGTACGACGCGCTCAACACCAGCGGCAACGGTGAAGCGTCGTGTTCGAGCTGCCACATCTTCGGCGACTTTGACAGCCTGGCGTGGAACCTCGGCGACCCGGACGCCACGACCTCCATCAACAACCAACCGTCGTCGTCGATCCTGCAGACGGAGACGATCTTCCATCCGATGAAGGGCCCCATGACGACCCAGACGCTGCGTGGCCTCGCCACCCACGGCGCCATGCACTGGCGCGGCGACCGGCTCGACGGCTTCTTCGGGACCGACCCCTGCACGGAGCCCTCCGGCGCGCCCTGTAGCGAGGACCTCTCTTTCCGGAACTTCATCGTCGCCTTCGAGGGACTCGTCGGGAAGGAGGGCACCATCAGCAGCGCCCAGATGCAGGATTTCACCGACTTCATGCTGCAGGTCTTCCTGCCGCCCAACCCGGTCCGGTCGCTCGACAACTCACTTACCACAACGGAGCAGGCGGGCGAGGACCTCTTCTTCAGCTGCGGCCCGGGGACGACCGAGTGCGAACTGTTCGACAGCAACGCGACCGACACGGTCGAGGACTGCGACGGCTGCCACAATCTGAACCCGATTGCGGGTTTTTTCGGCACCGGCGGTGAGCAGAGCTTCGAGGGCGAGCGCCAGAACTTCAAGGTCGCCCACATGCGCAACCTCTACACCAAGGTGGGCATGTTCGGGACCTCGACCGACGACCTGCACCTGGGCGACCAGGTGCGTGGCTTCGGCTTTCTCCACAACGGCAGCATCGACACCGTCAGCAGCTTCCTTCAGTCGCCGGTCTTCAGTCTGGACGCGGCCGAGGAGAGCGATCTCGAGCAGTTCGCGCTGGCGTTCCCGACCGACCTGGCGCCCATCGTGGGCCAGCAGGTAACGCTCGCCAGCGGCGATCTCGTCACCACGAACTGCGGCAGCGAGGCCTTCTGCTGCCCCGCGCCGGTGGCCGGACCTCCGCAGAGCGATTCGGCCTGCGAGCGCGTCGATACGCTGATCGACCGGGCCAGCACCTCCTTCGATTCGCTCATGCTCGGCGGCAGCGTCACCGAGTGCGACCTGATCGTGATGGGCAGCGTCGGCGGTGTCACACGCGGGTGGGTCCGGGAGTCGGCCGGGTTCTTCCGCGACGACACCGACAACACCATCTCTGACGCGAGCCTGCGCGCGCTGGCCGGCAGCGAGGGACCACTCACTTACACCTGTGCGCCACCCGGTTCCGGCAACCGCATGGCGCTGGATCGCGACGAGGACCAGGTGCTGAATGGTCTCGACAGCTGTCCTGTCGCCCCCAACGGTCCGGGCGGCGGCACCTGCACCTGGGGCGATGCTGCGCTGCTCGGCGAGAAGTGCACAAGCGGCGCCGAGTGCGGGACAGAGGGCTTCTGCTCGCTCAACCAGGAAGACCTCAACGCGAACGGCATCGGCGACGCCTGCGACCCGACACCGCTTCCGGAGCCCAGCTCGACGCACCTGCTCGGCGCGGGCCTCGCATTCCTCTTGACCGTGGGCCGTCGCCGCATGCGGCGTACCAAGTGCACGACTGTAATGGCCGATGCCAACAGAGATGTTCAACCGGGCGATTCGAGCGTGGGCGCGGCGCGGCGACGACGGTGATGACTTTGATCCGTCAATATTCAACGATCCGCTGGCGCTGGAGACCGAATGGATTCCCGCTGCGCGCGGAGGGGCCAGCTTCGGTACGCATCGGCTGATTCAACCCTCCGTCAATCGGGTCGAATTTGATTCAACGGTGGGTGCGAAAGCCTTCTGTCTGCTGTTCTTCTTTACAGGATCTGGCCTGCTTCTCTTTTAACTCAATCGAATCGCGCAGTCCGGGTTCCTGGGCCGAGACACACTCGTTCCGGCCCTCGTGGGTGCAGTCTTCGCGGTTGTCGGGGCTGGCATGTACAGGATTGGAACCATGCCCCGGGTTTTTGATCGAAGCCTCGCGCTGTTCTGGCGCGGCCGAAGTGAGCCAACGCTGATGAATGTCGGCCCGCCGATCGCTTCTTCGGCGCCTCTGTTCGATCCACGCGCTGCAGCTGTTGTCGGAATTCGTTTCGGGATCGAAGAATTCTTATTACAGCTACGAGCTGAACCTGGTCCTCAACGATGGGCGCCGCATCAACGTCGTGGATCACGGCAATCTGAAGCGACTCCGCAGCGACGCGAAAACGCTCTCGCAGTTCCTCGACAAGCCAGTCTGGGACGCGACGCGGTAATAGCTTTCTCACGTTCTCGTTTTGCCGAGCAGCGTCTCTGAAGGCAATTCAACTATTCAACAACGTCCCCGCCTGGGTCCCCGTCCCCGCCTGGGTCCCCGCCTGGCTGCCTGATCGTCGCGCGGTTGGGGGTCAGAGGTCGCGTACGAGCAGTTCGATCGGCGGCAGCTGGATGCGCTTGTCGCGAATCACTTTCAGGAAGGCTTCGACCTGTTCGGCGGGTCCTTTGACTTCGAGTACCAGCTTGGCGGCGATCTCCGCGGTGGCAGCTCGCGAGGGTGCTCCGCCCGCATCGACCTTCAGCGGCTCCAGTGGCGCGGCGGACTTGCTGGCTCCGCTCGTCTTGCCGGCGCGATTCCCGAGTGCTGGCTGAGTCGGTGCGGTAATCGCGAGCTCTTTGGCGATCGCGGATTCGTCCAAGGCGGGGATCTGCTCGGCGAGGTCGAGGTCGAGGTTGCGAACCCCAACTTCCTCCGCTCCGAGATCGACCGCCTTGGAGTCGGACGCTTCGACTTCGACCGTGCCGTCCGCGGTCACTGCGCGTGGCGTAGATGAACTCGAGGATGGAGCGACCGGGAGAAGATCGTCCTTGGTGTCGAAGCCGAGCATGGTGCGGCCGGCGCTGTCTTCCTGCGCCGACAGGTCGAACTCTTTGAGCTCGGACGCGAAGCGCACATTCTTTCCGCGTGTGACCGGTTCCGTGGTCTGGCGGAATTCGATCTCGAGCGTCCCGATCTTGATGGCGTCGCCGTGTTGGAGCGCGTGAACCTTGATGGGTTTTCCATCGACGATGGTTCCCAATCCCGTATGCAGGTCCTCCAGCTCGCAAGCCTCGCCCCGGCGCCGAAACAGCGCGTGCTCGCGCGATACCTCGGATTCCGCGACCACGATGTCCTGGCTGTCGATTCTGCCCACGGAGATGTCGACGGTATCCCAGACGATGATCTGCTCCTTTCCAGTGCCCATATGGAGCACCAGGTAGAAGGTCGACCGCTGGCGTTTTTCCGCGCCCATCGCTGGTTTTTCGGGCGATCGGAAGCGGTTCTTGAACGCTCGCGCGGGCGGCTTTGGGTCCCGCTCAGCCCGCGCTGGCGTCTTCGAGCCAGGAGGAGAGCGGGCCGCTGCGCCGAACGGCGAGCCAGGCCTGCAGCCACCTCACGCCGTGGATCGCGAGGCAGCCGATGGTCCAGAGCGCCACCGCGGCCAATCCGAGATCGGCTCGGCCGACCAGCGTCGCAGCGCTGAGCAGGATCAGGTTGGGATTGCGGCGCGAACTGATCAACCGGAAGCGCGAGTCCCAGCGCCGCCAGGTGTGAATGCGAACGCCAAAGGTCGCGATGAAGTTCCACTCCAGGAGCCGCAGCGCGATGTAGCCCGCGAACGTCGCGATCCCCGCCGCGTTCCACCAACTCGGTTCGGGAACCAGTGCATTGCCGACGCCCCACCACCAGGCGATCCACCAGAACGGTGGATGAAGCATGTCGATGAGGTGGTCGAAGTAGTTCCCGAAGGTACTCGAGGTTTGGGTGACCCGAGCGAGCTTGCCGTCCACCGTGTCGAGAAACGACATCGCAAAACCCATGCTCAGCCCCAGCGCGAGATGGTGGGTCGCGAACAGATCGAGAACGACGAATACCAGCAGCAGGCTCACGGCCGTCACTGCGTTGGGGCTCACGCCGAGTCTCGCCGCGAATCGCGTCGCGTAGAATGCGGGTCGCGGAAAGACGTGCTTCGTGACGATGTCCGTCACGCCCTTGTAGGCGAGCTCGAATGTGCGGGTCTCGATCTCATCGCGTGTCGTCTCGTTGACGGCGCGAATCAGCGGGCGGCTCCGCTTGCGCAGCTGGTCCTCGAAGACAGTCGGCGGGTTCGCGGCGTCGATCAGCTCGATGCCTGGCGGTAGATCTTCCTTGGAACGGGCCCCTCCGAGAATCAACGCGCGCCAACGATCGGCTTCGCTCGCTGCGCAGAGCACGGCCACCGGTTGCGCGAGCCCGGAATCCTGCCAGTCGATGATCGCGCTGTCCGGAGCGGCAAGGATGAGCTTGACCGCCGAGCGATCGAAGAAGTAGTCGACGCGGAAGATCGCGATGGTGCCATCTTTCGGGATAGCCTCGGTGCCCGAGGGAAGCGGCTCGAGCCCCGCTCCGAGGAGCACCTGCTCCAGCAGCACGGCGACGTCGCGCCCCCAGACCTGCTGGCTGCATTGGCCGAGAAGCTGGTAGGCGACGCGCACGCCTGGCTTGGGTTGGGCATCTTCCGACGTCATCGGGTTCTCCCGCACGCCGTCTCATAGCAAACGCGCGGAGGTTAGACAGCGCTCGAGAACGGTACGACGGAAATCCTCAAACCGCGCGGCAGAGATCGCCGTGGGGTGAGTCCCTTAGAAGGTCGATGAATTCACGGCCGCCCATGTAGATGAGATCACAGTGGTCGCCGCCTTCGAAGTAGACGCACGAGAGTCTGCGGAGTCGATCGTCGTAGACGGTCGGGATTCCGTAGGCGTGACCGAGGGGCGGCAGCGCGCCGATCTCGCAGTCGGGAAAGACGTCCGCCAGTTCGGCCTCGCTCGCGAGTTCGAGCTTCCGATTCAATTGGCGTTCGAGTTTCTTCAGGTCGACCCGATACGAGGCCGGCACGATCGCGAGCAGGTAGCCGCGCTCGTCTTCGAGCAGCACGGTCTTGACGAGCTGATCTTCCCAGATGAACGCGACATCGGCGGTCTCCGCGCTGGATCTCGAGTACGGATGTTGCAGGGTTTCGTAACTCACGCCGTTGGCTTCGAGATACCACTGAACGGTTTTTGCGATGGTCATGTTCTTTCCCTCCGAGCGCCGCGCGACGGGGACGGGCTACGGAGAGGGAGCGGAACGATCGGGATCCTGCAGCAGCGGGGGCGGCGATCGCTGACAGCGTGAGCAGACGGGCTGGGGGCCCCGTCGAATCCGCACCCTCGCCGACAGAGGTTCCTCGCCGGTCCGGGCGGTGACCCGACCAATCTGCACCAAGAACGGGTGCCAATGCAAGCGGAGATTTTACCCCTGCGGGGAGGGTCCCGTTCGCCCCAGCCGCATGGTGCCCAAAGGGAGGAGAGATCGCGGAAGGCGCAAAACGCGACCCGCTAGCGGTTCTGTGCGGAAGCCGCGTAAACGCCCTCCTGCGTCCCGGGTGCGCGATTGTCAGCCGTAAACTGAACGATCCCGATTGCCGCGAGCATGCGGATCACGAGGTAGGCCGGATCGATCTCGAACCAGCGCGCCGCGAAGTTGGGCGCCATGCGGGCCTGGTGGTGGTTGTTCTGGAAGAGCTCTCCGAGCGTCAGGAAGTCGAAGGGGAGGGTGTTCCTCGAAGCGTCGGGCGTGTCAAAATTCCGGTAGCCGTATTTGTGCCCGCACCAGTTGACGATCGCGCCGTGGATCGGTCCCATCAGGAAGTGAACCGGCAGCAGCGCGAAGTAGAAGATGCTCGGCGCAAATGCGATGTAGAACAGCGTGTAGGCCGCGCCGAACGCGATTCCCGTGGACCAGCGATGCGCGATCCGGTCGAGAGCCTCCCACTCTAGGAGGCCGCTCGCAAAGCGCGCTTCCGGTTCCACCCGGCGCTGGACGAGATCGCGGTAGCGGTTCTTGGTGTGGAGCATCATCGCGAGCGGGTTCTTCTGAAAGAGGGGTGAGTGTGGATCCCGCCGGGTATCGCTGAAAGCGTGATGCTCGCGGTGCAGGATCGCATAACCCCGTGGCGACAGGAAGGACGACCCTTGCGCAAGCCACGTCAAGAAGTAGAAAACGCGTTCCCAGCGGTGACTCATGACAAATTGGCGGTGGGCGCCGTAGCGGTGCAGAAAGAAAGTCTGGAAGAAGATCGACAGGAGCCAGTGTCCGATGAAGAAGAGTGTGATCGCGAGCATCTTCCCGTTGCCTCGTTTTGCGTTGTTTCGGGTTGGGATTCGCTCGACGCGGGCACCCCCGACCGCGCCGCCAATCGGACGCTATCTGTCCAATCGGCCGGTTTCCGCAGGGTTTCGTAATAGTTATGTGATAGCGCTGCGAACTCCGGCCAAACCCGGACGAGAGCGCGGGAAGAGACCGGGGGCCGGGCGATCGCAGGGCGGCGCGGATCGATGGGGCCGAGCGGCGCCGGCGGGTACAATCGGCGCGCTGTGCTGAATCTGGCCTCCAGGACCGACCCGGGCTGGGTCGAAGCCGCGCTGTCGGACCTCGACGAGCTGCTGCTCGATCACGCCCACTGCGAACGGAAGGCCGCGGGCATGGCGCTGCGTCTGATGTTCCGCTACCCGGACCGGCCGTTTCTTCACGACCCGCTATCCCGGCTCGCGCGTGAAGAGCTCGCCCATTACGAGGAAGTGCTGCGGGCGCTCGCTGCGCGCGGTGGTTCGATGCGCCGGCAACGCCCGAGCCCCTACGCGGGCCGGCTCTACCACTGTGTGCGGAGCGCGGAGCCCGAGCGCCTGGTCGATACGCTGCTCGTGGGTGCGCTCATCGAGGCGCGCAGTTGTGAGCGCTTCAAATTGCTCGCGGAAGCGGTCGACGATCCGAGCCTGCGCGCGCTCTACAACGGCCTGCTCGCGAGCGAGGCCCGGCACCACGGTTCCTACCTCGAGTTGGCGATTCGGGCGAGCGACGAAGGCTCCGCGCGCGCGCGCCTGTCCGAGCTCGCGCAGCGCGAGGCGGAGATCATCTCCGATCCGTCGCCGATGGTGCGCATGCACGCCTGATCCGGCGGCTCGAAGTGGGCGGAGTTCACGCTGAGGTTGACGGCTCACGGGACGTTGGCGCAAAGTTCCCGTTCTCGACGTTCGGCAACTCGAGCGCGAGAATGAACCGAACAGGGTCGCGGGCGAAAGCGCGACGACAGCACCCGGAACCGGGTTCCGGTACACAGCATGCGAGCGAAGGAAAGAAAGAGCGCGATGAACATCACGACCGAATCGATTCAAATCCCGCTCGAGGGTGGCGGCACGATGGGCGGCTACCTCGCCCGGCCCGACGACCGCGAAGCCCGTCCCGCGATTCTGGTCTTCATGGAGATCTTCGGCATCAACTCGCACATTCGGGACGTCGCGGAGCGGCTCGCGCGCGAGGGCTATGTTGCGCTCGCCCCCGACTACTTTCAGCGCACCGGTCCGGGTGTCGAATACGGGTACGACGACGAGGGTATGGAGCGCGGCATGGCGCTGCTCGGTGCGCTCAAGGCCGACGAGATGATCTCCGACGTCGATGCCGCGATCGCCTGGCTCGAAGCGAGAACGGACGTCCAGAGCGAGCGCATCGGCGCGATCGGCTTCTGCATCGGGGGCCAGATGGCCTACCTGAGCGCCTGCGAGACATCCGTGTGCTGCGTGGCGAGTTTCTACGGCGGCGGGATCGCGGCGCCCGCGGGACCGGGCGGCGCGGAGTCGACGATCGGCCGCACGGGCAAGATCAAGGGCAGGATTCTCTGCCTGTTCGGCGAAGAGGACGGCTACATCCCCCCGGAGCAGGTCGCAGCCATTTCGGCTGCGCTGAAGGATGCTGGCGTGAACCACGAAACGGTCGTCTATCCCGGAGCCGATCACGGATTTTTCTGCGACCAGCGCGAGAGCTACCAACAGGCCGCCGCGACCGACGCGTGGGATCGCGTCAAGGCGCTCTTCGCAGCCGAACTCCGGGGCGATCGCTGAGCGACTGCGCGTGACGTGACTCGCGAGCGAATCCGCAGCGCTGGCGAGAGCGCGCTATCTTGCGTGCGCGGCCCCGCGGACGCAGAGCCGCGCGACCTTTTCAGCGACGGGATCCACTGGATCCGGAGAGAGCCCACGCGCGTGACGCGCCTTCTCGCACTGACCTTCGGACTCGCGGTAGCGACGGCAGCCTTCTACATGCTCGTCTCGAGCACGGTACCGCCGCCCGTGGCATCGAAACCGCCTCGGATTGAGATCGACGACGCCTCCCGTGCGAAGCTCGAGCGCGTACTCGACGAGGCCGTAACCCAAGGAGAAGACTGAGGCGTGGCTGCGCTCCGCAATCGGGAGGCTTTCGAGGCCGAAGAACGCGAGCGCCTCGCCCCGTGCGCGGCCAGAAGCGCCGAGTCTCGCGGGCGCGTGGTCGACGAGCCCGAGGCCGCCTACCGCACCGTCTACCAGCGCGACCGCGACCGCATCGTTCACTCGGCGGCGTTTCGTCGGCTGGAGTACAAGACCCAGGTCTTCATCTATCACGAAGGAGACCACTATCGAAATCGCCTGACCCACACACTCGAGGGTTCGCAGATCGCGCGCACGATCGCGCGTGCGTTGCGGCTCAACGAAGAACTGACCGAAGCCGTGATCCTCGCCCACGACCTCGGCCACACCCCGTTCGGTCACGCCGGTGAGCGCGTGCTCGCGGAGCTGATGCGTGAGGACGGGGGATTCGACCACAACCGCCAGAGTCTGCGGATCGTCGACCTGCTCGAAGAGCGCTATCCGGAATTCCGCGGCCTGAACCTCAGCTACGAGACCCGTGAGGGAATCCTGAAGCACGGTGCCGACTGGCCACACCCGGTTCCCATTCCCGAAGTCAGCGCCCAACCCGGTCTCGAGGCCCAGGTCGCCGACCACTCGGACGAAATCGCCTACACGGTTCACGATCTGGACGATGGGCTGCGGTCCGGCTTGTTGAATCAGGCGGATCTGAAGTGCGTGCGGCTTTGGAACGAGACCCACCAGCGGGTGCTCGACGAAATCGGCACCGCGTCCCCTCGCGTGCTCCGCGCCCAGACGATACGCGCGCTCGTGGATCGGCTCGTGACCGAACTCGTCGACTACTCGGCCGCGAGGATCGATGCGTCGGGAGTCGGCTCGATCGAGGAAGTCCGGCGCACGCAGCAGCGCATCATCGGATTTGCGCCGGAGTTCGATGAAATCCGCCTGGAGCTCAAGCGCTTCCTCTACGAGAAACTCTACGAACACCCGCGGGTCGCCGAGGCCAGCCATCGCGCTGCGGAAGCGATCCGCGATCTATTTGCGATCTATCGGGCCGCCCCGGGCTTGCTGCCGGAGCACGTTCGAGCGAGGATCGAGCTGGACGGGGAGGCTCGCACCGTCGCGGATTACGTGGCAGGCATGACCGATCGGTTCGCTCTGGGGGAGCGAGAGAGGCTGAAGTAGCCTAGCCGGCGAATCCTAGGGATTCGCTTGCGGCGCCGGGACCTGTTCGGTCCCGTCTGGCCGGCGAATCCTAGGGATTCGCTTGCGGCGTTGGCAGACCCGAAATTCGGGCCTGCCTCCTAGAGGACCAGGCTCGAGGCCCCGCGGCGTTGGAGCCGCGAGCAGTTGGAATATGGCCGCTGGCGGCTCGGGTCGAGGGCGCCCATCCTTGCACACTCCCTGGGGTTCTCGGGCTTCTCGTAGAAGATCGGAATTCCATTCAACCCGAACGGGGTTCGACGGAGAGTTCGCGATGAGTTCCGCGAAGGACATCGGCCTGCCGGAGGCGCTGGAACGGGCGGCGGCCGCGCTGCCCGGCGACGCGGACGAGATTCGCCCCGCCAACGGCGATCCGTTCGCGCTGTTGTCGCTGCTGGATGCCGAGGCGTCGCAGCGCGTGCTGGAGTGGCTGCTCGTCAACGAACCACTCGCGGGTAACGAACTCGTCGAAGCCTGGGCGGATGCGGGTGGGGATGCGGCGGCGCTGCTCACGCGGATCGATGGCTCCGGCTTTTCCAAGGCGGCCCGTAAGGTGCTGCGCCGCGCCCACCACCGCATGCGTTCGCGGGGAGAGTCGATCCCGGAGCGCGTTGGGCAGCCGATCGTCGCAACCCTGCCCAAGGTCGTGGATGAGATCGCGGTTTCGCTGGTTTCCGGTCTGGATCCACGCGGTACGCGGATGGCCTACATCGTCGAATCCGACCCTTCTGGTGGCGCGCGCTTGTTCGCAGTGGCGATCGACGAGGATCGCGGCGTTCGAGAGCTCGAGGTCTTCAGCGCGGGTCGGAGCAAGCTCAAGGCGTTCATCCGCGATTGCACCCGGCGCGAGGAGTATCCGGCCGTCGAAGCCCCTATTGACGCGGTGCGGGCGCTGATCGCGCGCTCGGCGGCCGCGCAGCCGGCCGACCGGCCGGCGCCGCGAGCCTTCGCGGAGTGGCGCTCCCACATTGCGGACCCGGCCGAGGGTGCCTCGACGCCCGGCGAATTGGCGCGCGCCGCGTTGGCGGCAGACGACGCTGGAGAGGTGGGGGACGTGGGACGAGCGGTCGCGTTGGTGCGCGATCAGACGATCGGTCCGTGGCCGCCGCCCAACGAAACGCTGTCCGAGATCGTCCAGCGCCTGAGCGAAGTGGGGGAGGGGGTGCTCGATCGCGCCCTCGACGAAGCGGTCGACCGGGTTTTCGAGGCGGGGTTTGCGGGCCGGACCGCGAATCGCTTCGAGGAGACCGCGTACATCTTCTGGTGCCGCGAGTCGTTGGAGGACGCGCGCGCCTGTCTGGCGGCCGCGCAGGCGTTTCGCGGTACGAAGCTGGAGTTTCGAGAACTCGGGCGTGCGATGCTCGAGGTGGTGCTGGCCCCGACGCTGAAATCGATCGAGCAACAATCCCAGACGACGACGAGCAGCGATGGGCCCTCGTTGGGGAGTCCCTAGATGCTGCTCGCCCGCGGGAAAATCTGGCACGCCAACTGGATCAAGAGTACCAGCATGGTCGGGCTCGAAATCGCGAAGGGTGCGTTGAATGAAGGCAGCTCCGAACTGCGGGAGCTGAAGATCGAGGTTCCGCTCGTGAAGTGGAGCCTCGTGGTCAAGAACGTACAATCGGACCGAAAGTTGCTCGGCGGCGTACTGCTGGAATTCGCTAAACACAAGGAGCGAGTCAGCGTGGCGGTGGGCAACGACCGGCTGTATCTGGAGCTGCAACGTGTGATCATCGACGCGACGCTCGCGCTGCTGGAAGTCGGGGCGCTGAAGCTCACGCCGCCGAAACGCCCAGCTGGCTGAATCAGTGCACTTCGGGTCGGCGCACCACGCGCGGATCGCCCGACGGGACGATGGTAGATGGAGATGAGATGATGCGACGCCGATTCGGACGAGGACGGAAGACCGGCTCGGGAAAGTCGAAGAGCGCACCCATCGATGCAGCGCGTTGCTTCGAGCGCATTGCAGCGGAAAAAATCGTCGCTGTAAAATCGCTTTCACCGATCACCAGCGACGAAATCCCCGAGTATTTCGCGGTCGTCGCGGTGGGCGAATCCGAGCGGGGCGAGCGATTGGTGGTCGCATTCGCGCCGCGCAACGGGGGAGATGCCGCGCTGGCGGGGCTCGCCCACGCAAAGTCACTTGCCGCCGAGGGCGAGTTCGACGGAGAGGTGATCGCGGTCTGCCCCCAGTGGTCGATCGCAGCGCGCCAACGTCTCGGGATCCTCTCGCCGCAGGGATTTAACTTCCGCGCGGTGGTGGCTTCGTCGCTCGCGGACGGTGACCGTTCGGTGGAAGTGCCCCCCGGCGATGCGGCTTCCCGGGTGCCCGCGCGACGGGTTGCGGACCGCGTGGAGGGCGCCCAGAGGGATCTCTTCCTGCGTGCTCTGGCGGCCCTCGAGGGCCTGGCCGCGAAGCACGGCGGCGCGGTGCGCGGCGTGGGAAGCAGCGTCGAGTTGGTGCTACTCGCGCGGCGGGTAGCATCGATTCGCGTCGAGGAGCCGTCGGCGGCCGACAGCCGCCTGCTGCTCGAAACCATTCAGCCCGAGAAGGCGACGGAGCGGATCGACGCGGAGAACCTCGCTGTCGTGATGGACCGCCTCGAGGGCAGTCTACGCAAACGCCTGAACGACCGACGTGCACGCGGAAGCGAAGACGGCCTGCGCGCACAGCTGGTGGGTTCGCTCATCGAGGCCGAAGGAATTCGCGATAGCGCACTCTGGCCCCTGGCGGGCTCGGATCCCGAGGTCGTCGACTTCGTCGGCGTCGGAGCGGGTGGAACCGCCGTGGTGGGTGCCTTGCGGTCGAAGCTCTCGCTGCCCGAGTTGGCGGCGATTCTCGACGGTGTGACCGCGATGCGACCGGTACTTGCTGCTTGGTTGGCCGGTGCTGACGCGCCGGTTCGGTTGGATACCGTCCGACTGCTGCTCGCCGCGAAGGAATTCAGCTCGGGTGCGTTGGCGCTGCTTTCGATGCTCTCTCTCGATCACAGCAGCTACGACATCCAACAGCCGCGCGGCCGCGACCCGGAACTCAGGCTACGCATTTCAGCGCCCGCGGAGTCGCATGGATCGGAAACCGGAGCGGACGAAACGACCGGGCAAGAAGATCGCGCCACCGCCCGCCGCCGGCGACGCGGACCGCGCGGCGGCGCGCCTCGTGAGTCGCGGGAAGGCAGTGGTTCGTCCGAGTCGAGCAGAAATCGCTACGATGAAATTTCGGTCTTTGACATGGATGATAGTTCGGATTTGCAAGGAAGCGGGCGCCGCTCCCGGCGTGGACGGCGCAGAAGCCGTAGCAATCGGTCCGCTGGCGGTGGTGCCGTGTCGAGTCGCGACGAGTCCGAATCCCGACCGGATGCTCCAAGCGTCGCCGAGCAGGATTCCGAGAGCAGCCCGCGTTCATCGCGCGGGCGCCGCGGCAAGCGCGGCGCCGCGCCCGTATCGATTTCCGACGAACCCCCGGAGGACGCCGCGGACGAGGATCTCGCCGATCTGCTGATCCCGCAGATCGCGGATGTCGAAGAGCCCAGCGTCGTTACCGAACTCATCTACGATGACGCCGCTGACGAATCCGAGTTGGCGGCCGCGGACGAAACGGCGCCATCGGAGGCCGCGAGCGCCGCCGAGAAAGCAGAGGCCGAGCCCGAGAGCATCTTGCGTCGGCCCCGTCGGCGCGCCGCATTTGTGGTTCACGCCGATCGTCGATCGCTGATTGCGGGCTTGTTGTTGGCGCGGGACGTGCGTCTCGTGGAGGGCATCTGGGTCTACCCCCAGGCTGAGCTGATGACCTTCTTCCGCAGCGTCGCGACGGATCTCCACGAGCAGACGCCGATCTATGTTGTCGGCTTTGCGGCCTCGCCAGCGCGAGACACCATCCAGGCGGCTTCCCTCTACGCGGATCGGATCGCCTGGTTCGATCATCACGATTGGCCGCCGGAAGACCTCGAGAGTCTGCGCGAGGCGATCGGCGAACAACACCTGATCGTGACGCCTGGAGTGGAAAGCTCGATTCCCGCGGTGCTCACCCAGCGAAATCGGCGCAGTCGTTTTTCGGACAAGATCGTCGAACTCGCGACCGGTCGATTCAGCCAACACGACTACGAGCGCTGGGGGCGCGTCTGGTGGGAGCGTCTCGGTGCGGCGGCCGCGAAGCCCGGAGAGCGCAGGGCGGATATCGAACCGCTGCTCGTCGGTCGACCGAGCGATCTGGCCCGCGAAGCCGCCGAGGCATCGACTCCGCCGCCGCCGCCCGAGGTCGAGTTCGTTGCGAGCCGGGATTTTCGCCTGGTTCATTTCGGCGGCTACCGCATGGTCGTCGTTCCGACACCACGGGAATTCGACGTGCACCTCGCTGCCCGCATCGCCCGGGAGCGCTACGGATCGCAACTCTCCCTGGCGTTCACCAAGGGCGAAGAGGTGGTGATTCTCGGGGGAGACGAGAGTTCGGCGCGGCGCAATCTCGATTTGATGTCGATGGCGTCGCACCTGGCCACGAAGCACGATTGGATCGAGGCCCCGCAGTCCGACGATTACGTCGCACGCGTTCGCATTCGTGACCTCGCCGCCAACCCAGATCGATTGGACGATGTGATCGGAGAAATCGCCATGGGTCGGTCGATACTCGAAGGCTAGCGTGTCGAACGAGGCCCGGGTGCGCGGCGCGAATCTCGTAGAGGTCTTCTCTTCGATTCAGGGCGAGGGAACCCACGTCGGCACAACGACGCTGTTCGTCCGCTTCGGCGCTTGCGATTTGCGCTGTCGCTGGTGCGACTCCCCGCAGACCTGGGAGCCCGCGTCCCAGTGCCGGATCGAAATCGGTCGCTGCAGTGGAGAATTCGAAACGCGGCCCAATCCGGTGTCCGTTGACGACGTGATCGCGGCCGCCGAGTCGCTCGATCTCGCGGCGCACGAGTTCGCGAGCCTCACGGGTGGGGAGCCGCTCCTGCAACCCGAAGCGGTGGGCGAGATCGCGCGCGCGATGCGCGCGAGGGGACCGCGAATCCTGCTCGAGACCCACGGCCTCGCCAGCGAGGCGCTCGAATCGGTACTCGCCGACATCGACGTGGTGTCGATGGACTGGAAGCTCAGCAGCGACGTGCGGCGCGCATCGGATCCGCGGCGCGGCTCGGTGGAGCCCTTCCACACCGAACACGAAAAGTTCCTGACGATCGCGCGCCAGGCACCCGAGCTGATCGTCAAGCTGGTCATCACGCGGGCATCGCTCGATGACGAGATCGACGAGGCGGTCTCGCGCCTTGAAGCCAGCGCGCCCGAAGCGACGCTCATCCTCCAGCCCGTCACGCCTTTCGGTCCGGTGCAGGAATCGCCCAGCGCCGAGCGCCTGCTCGCGCTGTGCGCGCGATTGTCCAGCAGGCTCCCAAAGGTCCGCGTGATCCCCCAGACCCACAAGATCTACGGCGCGCCCTAGAATCCTCGGGCTTTACGCGCGTCTTGGCCGATGAGTTCCCGTCGGTACGGTGGCTCAGGGTTGTTCTGGAAGGGGGGGAGGACGCTCTCGGCGCTCGGAATCGACGTTCGTGAAGAACGCCGTCTCCTCGCCAAACGCGCGCGTCAGCCGGTTGGCCGACGCTTCGATCGCAGCCGTCGTGCCAGTCGCATCGGGAAGGTACTCGAGTGCGCGGTCGAGCGTGTCGGTGGCGACGAGCCAGGCCAGGCCCGCGATCGCGAGAGCCGCAACCGCTGCCCAGCGCAGCGCGGCGCCGTACCCGCGCCGCGCAACTGGCGTCGCAGCGACCGTCTCCCGGTCGCGTGCTTCGAAGAGCTCACGCTTGCTCAGCCATTGGGCGAGCACACTCTGTGCCTCGAGAGAGGTGGGTGCTGCGAGGTGCCGTTCGAGTGCCGCCCTCACCAACGCCGCCGACTCCCAGCGCTTCTTGGCCTTCGCGCGCAAGCATCGGATCACGATCCGCGACAGCGCGCGCGGAACGCGCGGATTGAGCGACCGCGGTGGCAGGAACCGCCCGGCTTCGATGCGCCGAATCAGGCCGCCTTCCGTCTCGTCGTCTTCCTCGAAGGGAGGCATTCCCGTACACATTTCGTAGAGCACGACGCCAAGGGCGAATAGATCGCTGCGTTCGTCGACGCGCTCTCCGTAGAGCTGCTCGGGTGACATGTAGTGTGGCGTCCCGATCGAATGGCCTGCCTGCGTGAGCGCGCGCGCGCGGCCGTCGAGTGCGATTCCGAAGTCCGCGATCTTGACCGCGCCTTCGCGGCTGAGGAGCACGTTCGCGGGCTTGAGATCGCGGTGTACGATTCCGGCTGCGTGAATGGCTTCGAGCCCGCGCGTGAGTTCGAGCGCGATGAGCCCCGCGATGCGCGGTTCGATCCCACCCTGGCCCAGCGCCGCAGCGAGATCGGTTCCGTCGACGTACTCCTGGCAGATGTAGTTGCGTCCACGCCACTCGAAGCAGTCGTGCACGGCGACCACGTTCTGGTGCTGGACGCTGCCGGCCGCCTGCGCCTCGCGTTCGAATCGCGCGACGAGCTGGGGATCGTCGGCGCACTCGCGCCGCAGCGATTTGAGCACCACGGCGCGATCGAGCGCGGGCTGGCGGGCGAGGAGGACGACCCCCATGCCGCCGCGCCCGATCTCGCGCTCGACCTCGTAGCAGCCGATCGTCTTGCGGGTCGGCCGGGGCATACCGTGCTCAAACGTCTTCGATGTAGTGGGTCTTGGGCGCGCGCGAACGCTTCTCGAGAATCAGCTGGAAGGTGAGATCGCCGAGTTGGAAGCGGTCGCCGTGCTTCAGCTCTCCTGACTTCACCACGCCGCCGTTGATGCACACGCCGTTGAGGCTGCCGAGGTCGCGGAGTCGCAGCCCGCCGTCGGCGAACTCGATGCTCGCATGCTGCCGCGACAACGTCTCATCGTCGAATGCCAGGTCGACGTCGGGTCCGCGACCGAGGACCGTGCTGGCGCGCTCGATCGGATAGTCCGTGCCCTGGAGTCCGCCGCTCAGGACGACCAGAGATGGGTTCCAGGTCTCGATGAAATCGGCGAACGAATTTCGGCCCGTGGCACTCTCCCGGCTTTCTCGCGTGTAACCATCACGCATGTGCTTCTCCTCTGCCGATTTCCTGCGGCGGAGGGCGCTCTCCGCGCGCCTCGCCGATTTCCTTAACGTCCGTCGCGCGCTAAGACTTAACGCCCGTCGCGCGCTAGGGGTTGTGACGGTTGGTACGGCAGCCGAGCGGCAATTCGTGCGCAACACGCCGCCGCAAAATCTCATACAAAGTAGAGTCTGATGGTTCAGCTTTTTCGCGCGTTTTGGGTGAGAGGTTTGTCTGGGGGCTGGGAGGGCGGGGCGACATAGGCCTGAGCCCGATGGCCTCCCGTCACCGCACCCGAGCAGCCAACTCCCGCAGCGGAGTTCGGCTGAGCGCCTGGCGGAGGGCGCGTAGGTCGAGAGATGGATCGGCCGGTGCGCGGCCGCCGAAGCGCTCGGTGAGGTAGCTCTCTGTCAATCGGGAAAAGGCGGCCGCGGCCTGTGCGGGAAGCGCTTCGCTCGACGCGCGCGCGAAGTCGCGCGCGCCGAGCGCGGACGCGCGGACCAGGCCGTGGCGGGAGAGCGCGCGCAGGGCCTGGTTGTAGTAGTTCGGGAGCGTGGTTTGCGAACGCGCCGCGCGCATGCGCCAGAGCAGGAAGACGAGTGCGACGATCCCAACGGCTGCGAGGGCGGGGTTGCGCCAGCCCGCCTCGAACGCGCCTGACTTCGCGCGTGGAACGCCAGCTGCGGGCGCGGGCGAATTCGTGAGTTCGCGCCAGGCCAACCAACCGCGTCTGAGCGCGCTCATCTGATCGGAGCGGTCGAAGCCGACGATGCGTTGGAACCACCAGTGCTCCATCGCACTCGCGAACTGGCGAATCCATTCGTCGAACGCAATCGCACCCTCCGCTCGCTGGCGCAGGTCGGGCGGTGTCGCGTCGTAACGGACCCAACCCGCGCGCTCGTAGTGGACCTCGACCCACGCGTGGGCGTGGGAGCGCGAGAGTTCGACGAAGCCGCCGATCTTGTTCTCGCGCCCGCCCGCGAAACCGCCCACGAGCCGGGCCGGGATGCCGACGCTTCGCGCGAGAATCACCAGCGAGCTCGCGAAATACTCGCAGTGCGCCTCCATCCCGTCGAAGAGAAAGGCTTCGAGCGGGGAGCGCTCGGCGCCCGGATCGACGACCGGGGGCGTATCCGAATAGCGCCCGTTCTGTAGCAGGTATTGCTCGAGTGCCCGCACGCGGTCGGCGTCCGTCCCGGCGCCCTCGGTGATCGCACGAGCCAACGCGGCTACGGCGTCCGAGAGTTCCGGGAGTTGGAGGTGGCGTTCGCCGGCGCCTTCCCGCTTGGGGATTGCACCGCGATTCTGCTTCGGCGGGATCGCCACGTCAGTGCGTAATTGTTCCTCGCTCCAACGAATTTGTCGGCTCGTGACGGTGTACCGCAGGCGATCGCCGCCCTGGCCAGCCGCGTAGAGACCGCCGTTGACGTCGCGCTCCAGTAGGCGAACGGAACCCTGAAATTCCTGGATGACGCCAATCCCGAAGAGAACAGCGCCCTGTACGGGTTCTCGGAGAATGCGCTGCACCAGGTTTGCTGGTTTTCGCGAACTCTTGAGCCAGATTCCGATTTCGGCGCTGCCGGGCACCCGGGTCTTCGTGGGAGGTGTCACCGACCAGGCCTTGCCGTCGAAGTGGTCGAAAGCGAGACCTCTCCAGTAGGCGTCTGTGGCTCCCGGCGCTTTGCCTTCGAGCGTCTCGACGCGAAGCACTATGGTCGAGTCGTTGCGGATTCGGCCAATGTCTCCCAACGACACGTGATCCGAAAATCCTCCAGTCGCGAAACCCAGCCCGAGGTTCGGTGTTTGAAGGAGCGATGAGTGGAATCGCGGAAGCAGCACGAAGAGCACCAGCGCAATCGCCACGGAGGCGCTGGAAGCCAGCAGCGTCACGCGAAACAGGCTCGGGGTGAGCGCCAGGCTCGCATCCTGCCGGTCGCCCGCCTCGGCGGCCTCACTGCGCAGGGTATGAACCATCAGCGTCCAGGCCGCCGCGAACAGGAATGCGATGAGCAGCGGCGTAAAGAACACGCTGTCCGTGAGATTCGACGCGAGGATGACCTGGAAGAGGGCTAGTGCGACGAGCAGAAACTCGGTTCGCCTCGGCCGCGCGTCGATGAGCTGGAGGCCTTGTGCGAGTGCCGCGAAGTGGGCGAGACCGAGCGTCGCGGGGCCGCCCTGCAGGGCCACGTGGATCGTGGCTCCGGTGACACCCATCATGCCGAAGTTGAGCGCGATCGGATTGGTCTGCCAACCGAAGGGCTCGCGTCGGCGCCAGAAGGAGAGCGCGATTGCAAGCAGCTGAATCGCGACCGTCCAGGGCGCGAGTTGCTGGGTGAGCCAGAGGGTCGCGGACGCTATCGCAACCAACGCCCAGGCGGAGGCCGGGCGCGGTTCTTCGACGCCGATGCGAAAGGCTCGGCGGCTCACGTGGGTTCCGCCAAGGCCTCGTTCGGCAAAGGTTGGGCGACGTCGCTGCTCGGCTCGACGAGTGCCAGATAGGAGAGCAGCCGAGCGCGGTGCCGAGCTCCGGCTCCGGCGTCGATCAGGTCGTCGTCCGTGCGAAGCGCCACCCGGCTACCCGCGTCGAGCAGTGCTGCGATTTCAGAAGCCGCCCAACCGACGCTGCGCTCGAACCGCTCACCTGGCTGGGCGCCGCGCGTCCGGAGTCGCACTTCAACCTCTGATTCGTGTTCGCTCTCCACTTCGCGCACCAACAGCGAGCGCCTCCGCATGGAGGCTCTCCAGTGGATCCGCCTCAGTGGGTCGCCAGACGCGTAGGCGCGCAGGCCGATCGCGTCGGCGCCGCTGCCCATGGGCGCTGAAACCCGCTCGCCCGCATCGCGTGGGCTGCCAAAGTTCTGCAAGCTGCGAACCGGCTCGAGCGCGGGGTAGACGAGCGCGCTCTGGCTCGCTGGAAGCGTCAGAGACTTCGAGAAGAGTCCGAAAGGAAACCGTGTAAATACCCGAAACTCTTCAAATTGTACGCGTCCCCTTCGATTGGGTCGGAAGCCGTAGGAGCGACGCTGCGTCTCTCCAGCGCCGACTCGCAGCGTGAAGGTGCGAGATCGGTTGGAGGCGTCCGGTTCGGGCGGTGCGCGACGATCCTCCACGACCACCGCAAAGGCCGCGACCCGGCGCTGCTGGTTCGAGATCTCGAGCACGATCTTGTTCTCGGCGTCCGCGTAGAGTTCGCGGGGCAATCGCCGGCGGACGCGGATGCCCCGGAGCGAAGATTCCGAGAGCACGCCGGAGAGGATCAGGAACGCGAGCATCAGCGATAGCAGCAGGTACATCAGGTTGTTCCCGGTGTTGAGCGCAGCGAATCCCACTCCGAGCGTGATCGCGAAGAACAGCCAACCCGCCCGGGTCGGTCGCAGGGCGCGGGGAGGCCGAAGCCAGCGGGTGAGTCGCGGCCTCAGAGGGGAACGGGCAGGGCTTCGAGAATTTCGCGGACGATCCACGAGGTTTCCTCGCCGTCGCGGGAGTGGTGCGAGCGCGGGTCCACGGTGATGCGATGTGCGAACACGTCGACCGCGAGGTCTCGCACGTCTTCGGGTATGCAGAAGTCGCGGCCATCCACGAGCGCACGCGCCTGCGCGGCGCGGCGCATCGCGACGGATCCGCGCGGCGAGACGCCGATTTCGAGCGCTTCGTGCTCGCGGGTTTCGGCGACGATGGCCAGCAGGTAGCCGACCAACGCTTCGTCGAACTTGACGGCCTGCGCGGCGTGCTGGAGTCCGCGCAGCTCGGGGATCGTCACCGCGGGTTGCAGCCGCGGCAGTTCCGTCGCGGCCGGATCGTCTCGCAACACGGCTGCCTCGTCGGCGGGATCCGGGTAGCCGATTCCCGTGCGCACGAGGAAGCGATCGAGCTGGGATTCGGGAAGCGGATTGGCACCGTGGTGCTCCATTGGATTCTGCGTTGCGACGACGAAGTGAGGCTCCGGTAGCGCGTGCGTCACGCCGTCGATGGTGACTCCCGATTCAGCCATCGCTTCCAGAAGCGCAGATTGCGCCTTCGGGCTCGCGCGGTTGACCTCGTCCGCGAGCACCACGTTGGCGAAGATCGGCCCCGGTTGAAATGCGAACCCACCGGTGGGCGCACCGTCTCGCGTCTCGGGAATCGAGGCTCCGAGGACATCGCTCGGCAGGAGATCGCTGGTGAATTGGATTCGGCTGAAGCTGCCGTCGATGCTGCGGGCCAGCGCCTGTGCGAGCGTCGTCTTGCCGACGCCCGGTACGTCTTCCAGCAGCAGATGCCCGCCCGCGATCAGGGTTTCGACGGCCCGGCGGACGACCTCGGGCTTGCCCCGAAGCGCCCGTTCGACGTTGTGGCGGATCGCCGTGATCAGCGTCGCGGCCTGCTCGGCGTCGAAACGGGAGATCGCATTGTCGTCGGATTGCGGCGGCAGGCGTTCGTCGGGCACGCTGGCTCTTCGGTTCATCTCTTCGCTTGCCTGAGGGGAACGCCCTCCGGCGGTGCTTTCGAGCACGGAATTCTGGGCTGCCGGCCCGCAGCGCCTGTCGTCAGTCGGCGAGCAGGGCCTCGAGGGGGTTCTTCGAGTCCCCGACGCCCTTGAGGCGAGCGATCAACGCGACGAGGTCACCGTCGAGCCGCGAGAAGAGCTCCGCATAGCGCTCGAGTTCGGCCGCGTAGGTTCCGGTCAGCGCCAGACAGGCATCGTTCATGCGCAACACGGCGGCAAGTTGGTTCGGGTCGCGAGTCTCGAGCGGCAGATTGCGGATGCGCTTTCGGGCTCGCTCCTCGAGATCTCGGCGCATCTCGTCTCGCCTCGTTCCGTTGCCCTGGGACGCGTACAGCGCGGACACCTCGTCCCTGAAGCGGAGGAGTGCGGCGTGCACCCGCCTCGCGTCTTCGATTTCCAGACGCTGCCGGTGGGCGCGCTCGGGCCGGTCGCTGTTTTGATAGAACAGCACACGGCCTTCCTCTCCGATGAAACTCGCGATGCTCTCGTTGAAGTCTGCGTGACCTCTGAGGTAAACGGTGGCGTGCACGAGTTCGTGGAGGATCACTTCCACCAGCTGCCCCGGCTCCTGGCGCAACATCGGTCCGGTGATCGGGTCGTCCATCCACCCGAGAGTCGAGTATGCGCTCACGCCGAACTCGCAGACGTTCAGCCCGTCGGCTCGGAGCGCCTCAGATTCCCGGTTGGCGCGCTCGCGATCGAAGAATCCCTTGTAGGGCAGCCGGCCGAGCAGCAGAAAGTGGAATCCGGCGGGCGTGACCGTGCCCGGACGCGTCGCCACGACACTCGTGACGACCCGATCACCGGGCCACTCGACGAAACTCGTATACTGTCCCCGAACGTCGAGGCCGAGCTCGATGGCGAACTCGCGAACCTGCAGCACGAGGAGCAGGCCCTCGCGGATCTCGGGTGGTGTCGCGGGGTCTGCGAGAACTGTTTCGATCGGCTTTCGCGCGCGCAGCAGGCGGCTTTGGCCCATCGCGACGTGGGTGTAGTAGCAACCGGAGAGGCCCGCAGAGATGGCGAGCAGCACGGCGCACGAGACATTTTGCCAGATCGCTGCGCGGGTCGGGCATTCGGGGCCGGCGCTTCTCACGATTCCTTGATCTTCCTCCGCCAATCGTCGAGCAATCTTTCGAGCGTCCGCTCGATGGGCACGGCGGGTTTCCAGCCCGTCGCGGCCCGCAGGCGACTGGCGTCGCCGATCGAGCAATCCGCGGGCCGGAAGCGCTCGGGGTCGCGCTCGATCGAGGGTCGTTGGTCGGCGAGATCGAGCAGCGCGTCCAGCAGCTCGCCGAGTCGGGTGCCGACTCCGCTCGCGACGTTGTAGATGTCGGCCGCGACGTCGGGGTCGAGCAACCGAAGGTAGGCTTCTACGACGTCGTCGACATCCAGGTAGTCGCGCACCGAGTCGAGGTTGCCCACCCGCAGCACGGGTTCGCGCCGGCCCGCTTCGATCTCGGCGGTCTGTCGGGCGAAGCTCGAAAGCGCGAACGCGTCCGATTGGCCCGGCCCGCTGTGACTGAAGGCGCGAATCCGAACGACCTCGAGGCCCGCGTCGAGAAACGAAGTGCCGAGCCTTTCGGCTTCGGTCTTGCTGCGGGCATATTCGGACGCGGGCGCGAGCGGCGAATCCTCGCGGAAGGGAGGCGAGCCCGGGCCGGCACTGCCGTATTGGTCGGCGGAGCCGATGAGCAGGACCCGCGGTCGGCTGCCGCAGCGCAGCGCTCCCTCCAGAACCGAAAGTGCCCCTCCGTAGTTGATGCGGTGGGTCCGTTCGGGGTCTTCAGTCGATGCAGCGACCGAGCTCTGCGCCGCCAGGTGGACGATCGCCTCAGGCTTTACCTGCTTTAGCCTCGCGTCAACGGCTGCGCGATCGCTGACGTCGAGGTCGCGGTCCGTGGCCGTGACCTCGAAGCCTTCGTCGAGGAGCCGTGGAACCAGGTGTCGACCGACGAAACCCCGCGCGCCCGTGACGAAAACCCGCACCGGCCTCAGCCTGCCAGACTCGAGATCGCTCTGCTAGCTGGCGAATCCTGCGGATTCGCTTTGCGGCGTCGGGGCCTGTTCGGCCCCATCTGGCTGGCGAAGCCTTTGGCTTCGCTTGCGGCGTCGCGCGACCCCATTCTGGGGCCACGCTCCTGGAAGTCGGCCGGGCGGGCTCGGGCGCTCGATTCTGGGCGACCTCGCGCTCGGGCTGGGCGTGCGGCTGGGATCGGTGATATCTATTCGAGCGAGCCCGGCGTCGGGCAGGGGGTGCCATGATCCTCGGAATCTCGGGTCTCTACGGAGCGGGGAAGGGTGAGGCTGTCCACTATCTGGAGGCGCGGAGCTTCTACCCGTACTCGCTGTCTGACGTAATTCGCGAGGAGTTGAGTCGCCGCGGAATCGAGCCGACCCGCAAGTGCATGATCGCGGTCGGAAACGAGATTCGCGCTTCCGAGGGGCTCGGCGGGATCGCGAATCGGCTCGCGGAGTCGCTGGTGGCCGACCGCAACTACGTGATCGACTCGATTCGCCACCCGGCCGAGGTCGAGGCCCTGCGCGCGCGAACCGAGCACTTCCGACTGCTCTGGATCGACGCGGACGAAGAAGTTCGACTGCAGCGCATCGTCTCGCGGGGGCGCGTCGGAGATCCGACCTCGTTGAAGGAGTTGCGCCAACTCGAGGGCCGCGAGCTGGGCAGCGAGGATCCGGCCGCACAGCAGTTGTTGGCGGTGTGCGAGCTCGCCGACGCCAGGGTCGAGAACAACGGCAGCCTCGAGGATCTGTTGCAGAACGTCCAGAACGTACTCGAGCAAAGCTTTTTTTTTGAGCGGCCCAGCTGGGACGAGTACTTCATGTCGATTGCGCGGGTCGTCGCATCCCGCAGCAATTGCGTGAAGCGCAAGGTGGCGGCGGTCATCACCCTCGACAAGCGGATCGTTTCGACGGGTTACAACGGCACACCGCGCGGTACCCGCAATTGCAACGAGGGTGGCTGTCCGCGCTGCAACGGCTTTGCGGAGGGCGGCAAGCGCCTCGACGAATGTCTGTGCTCGCACGGCGAGGAAAACGCGATCACCCAGGTCGCCTATCACGGCGCGGCGATTCGAGGCGCCACGATCTACTCGACCTTCTCTCCGTGTCTGATGTGCACCAAGATGATCATCAACTCCGGAATCGTCGAAGTGGTCTACAACGCCGACTATCCGCTCGGCGGGATCTCACTGGACCTGCTTCGCGAGGCCGGCGTCAAGGTGCGACAGGCGAGCCTGCCCGCTGGCTGAGCGAGCGGTGTTTCCGCTTTACGCGGAGGCGCTCCGGGTGACGTCCGGTTCGACGTAGATCACCCGAGCGATGGGCGTCTGCCGCCGGATCGCGGACTCCAGATCGTCGATCGCCGCCGCGAGACTGGGGATGTCGAGGCCGCCATCGAATTCCACCTTGACGGCAACGAGCAACTCGTCCGGCCCCAGGTGAAGGGTTCGC
Source organism: Myxococcales bacterium (assembly GCA_022561775.1). Classification (GTDB taxonomy): domain Bacteria; phylum Myxococcota_A; class UBA9160; order UBA9160; family SMWR01; genus JACZVU01. The sequence goes on from JADFQO010000006.1 coordinate 107,010, forward strand.
ATGTGGATCAATTTGCGAACTGTGGGTGATTCCTCGATGGCGCCCCGGATCGCGCAGCGAATCTCCTTCGTGGCGGACTCGCCGATCAGCAGACTCTTCATTTCGACGGCCAGGATGATCGCGATGACGCCGAGCAGCGCGCCAATCGCGATGCTGCCGATCGCATCCAATCGGGGATCGCCGAATGCCGCCGATAGTGTGACGCTCAGCAGCGCGATCAGAAGGCCGAGCAAGGCGCCGATATCTTCGAGGAGGACGACGGGCAGCTCGGGACTCTTCGAGTGGCGGATGAAGGACCACCAGCCGTTGCTGCCGCGAACCAACCGGGCTGCGCCGACAGCGGTGCGAAACGACCAGCTCTCGAGCGCGATCGCCAATGCGAGGATGCAGACAGCGACCGCCGGCGATTCGAGCTCGTGAGGGTGGCGGAGTCTGTCGATGCCCTCGTGGATCGCAAAGACCGAACCCAGCGTGAAGAGCACCATCGCGGTGACGAACGCCCAGAAATAGCGCTCTCGCCCGAACCCGAACGGATGCTCGAGTGTCGCTTCCCGCTTCGCGCGGGCGGCTCCGAGGATCAGCAGTCCCTGGTTGCCCGTATCCGCCACGGAGTGGACGGCCTCGGCGAGCATCGAAGCGGCGCCGGTGATGAGAAAGGCCGCGAACTTCGCACAGGCGATTCCGAGATTCGCCAAGAACGCAGCCGCGATCGCACGGCGGCTTCCATCGTCCTGCATCGCGTTGGTCTCCGAGATCCCTACGAGCAGCGCCTGCGCATTTCGAACCGACGGACAGGGTTCGGCGGATCGTGGCGAGGTTACCACTCACCCACGTTCGGCATCGATCGCCAGGGTTCCTGTTCTGGAAGTGGGTCACCGATCTGGAGCAATTCGATCGAAATGTTGTCCGGCGAGCGGATGAACGCCATGTGCCCATCTCGGGGCGGGCGGTTGATGGTGACCCCGGCATCCATCAAGCGCCGACAGCTCGCGTAGATGTCCTCGACCCCGTAGGCGAGGTGGCCGAAGTTCCGACCGCTGTCGTAGGGCTCCGGATCCCAGTTGTGGGTGAGTTCGACCTGAGCGGACTCGTCTCCGGGCGCGGCGAGGAAGACCAGCGTGAACCGGCCGGATTCGACATCGACCCGGTGGATCTCTTTCAGGCCGAGCTGGGTACCGTAGAAGTCGAGGGACGCGTCCAGGTCTGTGACGCGAACCATCGTGTGAAGGTATTTCACGTTTGGGTGCCTCCTTGGAAGGGGTAGAGGATGCGCGCCCCCCGGGCCGCTAGGGTAGCGACTCCAGCACGGTGGCAGTGCAACCGAACGCCATGCCGGAAATTTGCATCGGCGGGATCAACAGCGGCTCGATACAATCAGCCGGGATGAAGATCCGATTCTGGGGCACGAGGGGATCGATCGCGACGCCGGGCCCCGCGACGGTTCGCTACGGGGGCAATACCTCGTGCGTCGAGCTGCGCGCCGCGGATGGAACGCTCATCGTATTGGATTGCGGGACCGGTGCGTACGGCCTTGGCAAGGCGCTGGCCCAAAGCGGTGAACCCGTCAACGGAAACCTGATGATCGGCCACACCCATTGGGATCACATCCAGGGGTTTCCGTTCTTCGATCCGCTCTTCATTGAGCGCTCGAATTGGACGGTGTACGCCCCGGGCGGGGGCGATCGGCGACTGCAGGCCGCCCTCGCCGGGCAGATGGCCTACGAGTACTCGCCCATCAACTTGGATTCCCTGATGGCCGAAATCAACTACGCCGACTTGACGGAGGGCGTCTTCGAGGTCGGCTCGGTTCGCGTGACCACGCAGTATCTGAACCACCCCGCGCTCACACTCGGCTTTCGCTTCGAAGTCGATGGTGTCACCTTGGTCTACGCCTGCGATCACGAGCCGCACTCCTTGCATCCGCTCGACGCGCCCACCGGCGCCGAACCCATCCACCACGAGGATCGGCGCCACGTGAAGTTTCTCGAGGGTGCTGATCTCATCATTCACGACGCGCAGTACACGTTGGCCGATTTTCCCGCCAAGGAGGGGTGGGGGCACACGCCGCTCGAGAGGGCGGTGGATTACGCGATTCGGGCCCGCACCAAGCACCTGATCTTCACCCACCACGACCCCGATCGGGACGACGATGCGCTCGACGCGCTGTGTGCGGCGGCCCGCGAGCGGGCATCCAGCGCTTCCTGCACGCTCGAGATCGAGCCCGCCGCGGAGGGGATGTTCGTCGAGCTCAAGGGCGACAAGCAGGTGCGTCGGGGTTCGCTCGGCTCCGATTCATCGGCGCTGCTCCCCGTGTCGGGACGAGGCCCGGCCACCGTATTGATCGTCGACGACGACCCGGACATGGTGCTCTTGCTCGAGACCACGTTACGCGCCGACGGGATCCGGGTCATCACCGCGGAGGACGGCGAGACGGCATTGAAACAAGTTCGGGAGAAACGCCCCTCGCTGGTACTACTGGACATGCAATTGCCAGGCGTCGACGGTATGAAGGTGTGCAAAACGCTGCGCGACGAGACCGATCCCGGGCTTCGCGACATACCCATCTTGATTCTGACTGGGCTGAAGTTGACGGAAGCGGATCTGGTCGACGCCTTCGTGGCAGGAGCGACCGACTATCTCACCAAACCGATCAAGCCCACCCTGGTTCGCTCGCGGGTGCGCGGCTGGCTGCTGCGGACGGCATCGCCCTGAATCTCGATCGAGCAACCCTTCGAGTAGATTCTCAAGGTTTGTCACCAGGCGATAGGTGCTCGCGGATCTCGGCCAGCGCGGCATCGATCGTACTCCAGCGCGCGTTTTCGACGTCTTCTGCGCTGATCTCTCGTAACGTATCGTCGATGTTTCCGAGCGCGGCTCCGATGTCTTCGAAGCCGTAGGATCCCGCCGTTCCCGCGAGTCGGTGCGCGATCTCGCGGGCCTGACCGATCGCTGCCGAGCCGTTGGGTTCACGCGCGGCGCGCAGGCGCTCGGTCAGCTGGTCGAGTTGGTCGGGTAGTTTCTCCCGGTACGAGGCGCGCAGGGCGCGGAGCGCCGCGTCCATCTGCTCGGCCGGCGGTGCGCTTCCTCGCTCGAGGATCCGTTGGACTTCACCCGCGAGTTGGTTCGGGTCGTAGGGTTTGCGCAGAAAGCCCGCGAGCCCTTCGTCGGTGAATCGCTGGGTGGCTTCGTCGGGTGCGAAACCCGTTGAGAGCAACACCTTCACGTCAGGCCGGATCGCGCGCAGCGCGCGGAAGGTCTCTTCGCCACTGATGCCCGGCATCAACATGTCGAGCAGGACGAGATCGATCTGATCGCTCCGCTCCTCGAAGATCTGGATCGCCGCGGCACCGCTGTTCGCGAGCAGGACCGAGTACCCGTAACTCTCGAGCGCCGCGTAGACGGCCTGAAGAATGTAATCATCGTCGTCTACGACCAGGATGACGCCGTGGCCGGAGAGATCGGTAACGGGGCGCTCCGCCGAGGGGCGAACGATCTGGTCCGAAGCGGGAAAGACGACGCGGAAGCTCGTGCCTTCGCCCGGCTGTGATCTGACCCGGATGCCACTCTGGTGGCGGTGAACGATGCCGAGACTCGCCGCCAATCCGAGACCACGGCCGGCTGACTTCGTGGTGAAAAACGGATCGAATATCCTCTCGATCGTTTCGGCATCCATTCCCGAGCCGTTGTCGATCACATCGAGTGCCACACAGCGACCGGGTTGTAGCGGGCTTCCGGGCGCGAGTTCGCGGATGTCGTCCTCGTTGAGGTCGATGGCCTTGGTTTCGATCCGCACCTCGATCCCGCCTTCTCCCGATTCCGAGGCGTTGACGATCAGGTTCATCAAGACCTGCTGGATCTGGATCGGGTCCGCGAGAATCGCGGGAAGGCCGTCAGCCAGTTGGAAGTCCAACTTCGCTTTTGTCCTCACCGAGGTTTCGAGCAGGTCCTGGATCTCGCGCACTTCAGCCGTGAGGTCCCTGGCGAGAACCTGGAACTGGCCCTTGCCCGCGTAGGCGAGTAGCTGGCCCGTGAGATGGGCGGCGAGTTTGGAGCCCCGGACGATTTCGCTCAGGTGCTGCTGGGCGCTGTCGTTCGCCGCGAGCTTGCGCCTCGCGGTGCCGGCGTTGCTGAGGATGCCTGTCAAGAGGTTGTTGAAGTCGTGGGCGATCCCGCCCGCCAGAACGTTCAGGCTCTCGAGTCTCTGGGCGTTCTGGAGTTTGTCTTCGAGTGCGCGTCGCTCGCCGAGTTCGGCGGCGCGGATCGCAAGGCTGCGGCGGATGGTTCGAATCACCGCGACCCACATGACCAAGAGCACCGCGCCCGCGAGGATCGAGAGTGCGATCGCCGTTTCGGTGCGCTTGTCGGAGGCATCGAGGTCTCCGCGCAAATAGGCGTCGAGTGAGCGCGTCAGCGCTTCGATTTCCGCCTCATCGCGATGAGCTTCGAGTTGGGTGATCGACGCGATCAGGCGCTGCAGATGCTCCTGCTGGACGCTCGCGCGCTGAAAGGTTTGATGCGGACCCCAGAGATTCCAAACGATCAGAAGGAGAGACACGAAGGTTGCGATCATCCCGAGGGCTAGGGTGCGGGCGAGATCGCCTTCGAAGAATCGGCGAAGTCGTCTGGGGTGGGGTCGGCTCGAATCGGGCACCTGAATCCCGGGCCGTCAGCGCGTCTCAGCGCTGGCGTTCAGCGCGAGTCGGTTGAGAAATGGACTAGCGGCGCCACGATCTGGGAACGCTATCGCGGTTTGCCTCGCGCTCGAGCGCGTCGAGTCGCGCTTCAAGTTCGACGCGTTTCCGCTCCAGTTCCTCGCGACGCGCCTCATTCAAACCCTCTCTATTACGGAGATATGCGTCCAGTTGTTCGAGAGAACCTCGAACTTTCTGGAAGCGCCTCCGCCAGTGGTCCTCGCTCGGGCTCGGCACCACGGCCGCGTGATTTCGCTCCAGGGTGATGACGTTCGCAACCGGGTCGACGCCATAGCTGAATTGGTTGAAGAACGCTCCCCCGAGCAGCCCAATGCTCATGGTTGGATTCAAGGTCGCCATCAGACCTTCGACGCGGGCGCCAGCCAGTTCCACGGAGGCGAGTCGGACGAGTGGAAGCTCGATCTGCCCGTTGGCCGTGTGCATGGTAATTCGTTGTGTGTTCGGGCCGATCGAGATGCCGAGTCGGCTCGCGGCCGAAGCGGGCAGGGAAACCCCACTCGCTCCGGTGTCGATGAAGAACGGTATCTCGAGGTGGCCGTTGACGATGGCGTTGACGCGCATCAGGCTGCCCTCAGCGACAAACGGAATCCGATATTTTCCGGATGCTCTCGAGCCTCGCTGCTCGCTGGTCTTGGTGAAGGTCTGGAAGCTTCCGTCGCTCTTGGTGGCGCTTTCGCGGAGCGCCTGCTTGCGGTATTGGGGCGGCACCTGCTGAATGCTTTGCGCGAAGTGGAGTTTGCCCGCTTCGTCGGTCCAGCGGAAGATTTCTGACGAGGCGTCGCTGGTCTGAAGCAACAACGCCAATAGACAAATCGCCGCGCGACGCATATCGAGCCTCCCCCAGCCCTCCTCCATGAATCGGCAGACTGGCGTGCGCCTTGAAGGTGCAAAACGGCAAGTTGCGCGCCAGTTGCGCACGATCTGCGGGTGAGGTGCGAGCAGGCTGGGTGGATCGCGGTCAGCGCGCCGCGAGGGTCACGGTAGGGGCCCGAGGCGGTTCGCGGTCATTCGTAGGCGACTTCGATCGAGCCGGGCTCCCCCGGGACGAGTTCGCCGATCGCAGCTCGGGCGGGCGCACCGTTGCGCTCCAACTCCGCGATCAAATCGGACTCCAGATCCGGTGGCACTGCGATGAGTAGGCCGCCCGATGTCTGCGCGTCGGAGAGGATCAATTGATCGACCTCCGCGACGTCGTCCCCGAAACGCGTATGGGGCGCAGCGTATTCGAGGTTTCGCCTCGAACCGTCTGGCGCCACGCCCGCTTGCGCAAGGTCGCGGATGAAGTCGAGAGTCGGAATTTCCCGCACCCGGATCCTGGCCGACCAGGGGGTGGCCCATGTGCTGCTGGTTGAAGACGACCTCCAGGCCGAATACCTGTCCCGGTTTGACCTGGTGATCCTGCCCTACATTCCCCTGCTGGCCGAGGCACGACAGCGGGAGATACAAAAATACGTTTCCAGTGGTGGTACGGTGCTCATTTTGGGACAATGTGGCATAAAAGATCAGTATAATTTGCCGCAAAACAGGGTGATCTTACGGGACCTGCTCGAGGTTACGGGCTATCCGCTGGAGGAAGCCGTGGCTAAATTGGGCCAAGGGCAAGCTGCTTATATACCCCTTGAAATCCCTCCTGGAAGATTCTTGATACCTCAATCAGCGAAGGGGGAAGTAACCACTTTCGGGCCGGATATGGCGGACATTTTCCCGGATATACCGGAGGGGTATACCCGCGGGCACATGAATCCGGACCTGCGGGCGGCGTTGAAACGGGTTGCGACCCGTGCTGTGGATCTCCTGGATAACCGAGTAAGCCGGATTCTCACCCGCAATCCGTACCTGGAACTGACCACCATGGCGTCCGGGACTGGCGATCGTCTGTTGGCGCACCTGGTGAACTATAACGTTACCCTGGATGGGACCATCACGCCTGCGCTGGACCTCAAGGTACAGCTGCTATTACCTCCAGGCATGAGTGCAACCAGCGTTAGCTATTGCGGCGATCTGTCGGCGTTGTCATCCATCTCCCACACAGCCACATCTACCGAAAAGGGGCAACTACTAACAATGCGTCTAAACTCCCTGGAAGTATATGGTTTGTTGGTGGTCGAGATGGACGACTAAGCTATGGAGGAGTCTGTGGTTATTGCTTTTGAATCACACCCTTGATCGCTCATGGTTTTGTCCCCACCAGTCTCCAAATCCGGAGATATGGCATGAGGAGAACTGCATACGGAAGAGCAGACCATTCACTGTCTATTTGGATTCTGACGGGATAAAATTTCAGATCCCTTAATTGGGGAGATTGGCGCGACACGGTAACTTTTAATTGTCATGGGCCTGTCAGTTAAAAATCCAAAGAATTGCAATATTTCCGGATACGCTACGGATACGCACTAAATCTTCACAACGGACGGCAGCCTTCTTTTCGACCTGGCAACAGGAGTTCGATTCTCCTACGGACTATTGATAGATCGCTACCGGCGGTGATGTTCCAGCGGGCATCTTTATAGCATGCCTGGCCATCCGGGAATATAGCAAGGTTATTAAAATGATGCTTTTGAAGTATG
>JADFQO010000030.1 GCA_022561775.1 Myxococcales bacterium
CACTCGGCGAGGCGGTCCGGCACAACGCGATCGCGACGAACCCGGTGGAGCGGACAGCCGCACCGAAGGTGAAGGTGAACAAGCGGGAGGCTCTGGAGCACGGACAGGTGAAGGCGCTGCTTACGGCCGTCGAGGATCACCCCTACGAGGCGTTCTTCGTGTTGGCCGTCCTCCATGGTCTCCGGTACGGCGAACTCGCCGGACTGGCCTGGGGTGCGGTCGATCTCCGCAAAGGCGTGGTTCACGTCCGCCAGGCGCTCAGCGAGGGCCCGCACACTGGAGACCTCGAGATCGTGGCTCCGAAGACCGAAGCCAGCCGTCGTGAGATCCCGCTGTCAAAGCTCGCGATCGAAGCGCTGCGAAGGCATCGAGCCGGTAGGCTGACTCCTCGCGATCTCCTGGTGTTTACGTCGCCCGAAGGTGGCTGGCTCCGGCGCTCGAACTTCAATCGCCGCGTCTGGCAGCCGATCAAAACGAAAGCGCAGCTACCCGCGAACTTCCGGCTTCACGATCTGCGGCACGCCTGCGCAAGCCTGCTGCTCGCCAGCGGCCAGGATGTACCAACCGTGGCGGCAACGCTGGGCCACAGCTCGCCGGATGTCACGATGCGAATCTACGCCCACGCGCTCACGAGCAAGAAAGCTGAAGCTGCAGCGCGCATGGACGCGCTCTTCGGCAACGCCGAAAGCTGATCACTGTACAAACACTGTCCACGGGCCGAAAACCGCTGTTCGCGACACCCAACGGAATCATGCTTTCTCTTGCAAGTGCGCGAAGTGACGTTGTTTTCTAATGGTGACCCGGGCGCGATTCGAACGCGCGACCCCCAGCTTCGGAGGCTGGTGCTCTATCCAGCTGAGCTACCGGGCCAAAATCTTGGTGGGACGTAGAGGAGTCGAACCTCCGACCTCCGCGGTGTGAGCACGGCGCTCTAACCAGCTGAGCTAACGTCCCAAGATCTGGAGTGTTTTAGCAGAGCGTGGCACTCGACGCGCGCGCTTTTGCGCCCGCAGCCGGGCATCGACGGCGCTCCGGGCCCGCGGCCCCTCCCCTGCCCCGACAGGCGTGCCGCCCAGTACTAATTCCCGCGTTCTCTCTGGCGCTTGGTGGCCGCGATGTAGGCCACGACGAGCGGGTGCGGGCGAAACGGGGTCGAGGCGAACTCGGGGTGGAACTGGCAGGCCACGAACCAGGGGTGGTCTTCGATTTCGATGATCTCGACGAGTCTTCCGTCTGGCGAGCTGCCGGCGATCACGAGGCCGGCCTGCTCGAGCCGCTCTCGGTACTCGGGGTTGAGTTCGTAGCGGTGCCGGTGGCGCTCAGAGATGCGTTCCTGGCCGTAGGCGCGAAACGCGTTGGTTCCGGGCTGCAGCACGCAGGGCCAGGCACCCAGGCGCATCGAGCCGCCCTTGTCTTCGACCTCGCGCTGTTCGGGCAGCAGGTCGATCACCGGATGCGGCGTATCGGGGTCGACCTCGGCGGAGTTGGCGCCCTCGAGGCCCGCGACGTTACGCGCGAAGTCGATCACCGAGAAGTGCATCCCGAAGCAGATTCCGAGATACGGGATCCGCTTCTCCCGCGCATAGCCAGCCGCCAGCGTCTTGCCCTCGGCGCCACGGGAACCGAAGCCGTGGGGTACCAGGATCCCATCGCAACCCGCGAGCACGCTCGGATCGTCGAGCTTCTCCGAGTCGAAGTACTCGATCTTCACACCCGCGCGGTTCGCGAAGCCCGCGTGGAAGAGCGCCTCGTTGAGGCTCTTGTAGGACTCGGTGAGTTCGACGTACTTCCCCACCATGCCGATCGTGACCTCGGACTCGGGGTGCTTTGCGCGCTGGACGACATCGTTCCAGAGGCGGAGATCCGGGCGCCCGGTCCAGATGTTGAGCACCTGGGTGATCTTTTCGTCGAGCCCCTCCTTGTTGAGGATCAGCGGGACTTCGTAGATGACGTCTACGTCCTTGGCGGTGATCACCGCATCCTCATCGACGTTGCAGAAGAGCGCGATCTTCGCCTTGACGGGTTTCGGCAGGAAGCGGTCCGTTCGACACAATATCACGTCTGGAAAAATACCGACCGTTCGCAGCTCCTTGACGGAGTGCTGAACGGGTTTGGTCTTGAGTTCGCCCGCGGTCGCCATGTAGGGAACCAGCGCGATATGGATGTAACAGACGTTTTCGCGACCGACGTCGCTGCGCATCTGGCGGATGGCTTCGAGGAACGGAAGCGACTCGATGTCTCCCACGGTGCCGCCGATCTCGACGATCAGGATGTCGACGCCTTCGGCGGCGAGGTGGATCCGCTCCTTGATCTCGTCGGTGACGTGGGGAATCACCTGAACGGTGCCGCCGAGGTAGTCACCGCGCCGCTCGCGCTTGAGCACGGAGTCGTAGATCCGCCCGGCGGTCACGTTGTTGACCTGCCCCATGCGGGCGTGGCTGAAGCGTTCGTAGTGGCCGAGATCGAGGTCCGTCTCGGCACCATCGTCGGTGACGTAGACCTCGCCGTGCTGCTTGGGGTTCATCGTGCCGGGATCGATGTTGAGGTAGGGGTCGAGCTTCAGGAAGGTGATCCGCAAACCGCGCGCTTCGAGCAGGGCCCCGATCGAAGCCGATGCGAGCCCCTTCCCCAGCGACGAGAGCACCCCGCCCGTGACGAAGATGTACTTGGTGGTGCGGTCTTTCACGCTTTCTCCCCCCTTTCTATCGTACGCATGCCGCGGGCTGCTGCGAAACCGCGTCCTGGATCCGGATGGTGTGGATCGGAACGAACGGCTCCGGGAGGGCATCCAGCGGGAAAAATCCCGTGTTCAGCGTCTCCTCGGGCGTGGTTGGCGGGCCGATCTCACCGGTCACCCGCGCCTCGAAACAGAGATTGACGAATTGCGAGCACTCTCCGCTCGACGACTCGACGGTCTGCCGCTCGGGGTCGGAATACACGCCGATCAGACGGCCCACCTCGACCGCGAAGCCCGTCTCTTCGAGAACTTCCCGCACGGCCGCTTGCGCGACGGACTCGCCCGGCTCGACGTGCCCGCCCGGCAGGCCCCAATGCGCATTGTCGGCTCGCTGGATCAACAAGATCTCTCCGCTGCCGTCTTCACGTCTTGCGACTGCAGAAACGGTGAGCCGCACCCGCGTCGGATTTTTCGCGAAGTAGCGCATCAACCCGAAGCCCGGTGGCCAAGGAGTGGCCGGACGAAAACAACGCTGAGCAGTCGATTTTGACGGAACACGATCCAATCGGACGTGGTTTGGAAATTTATAACGCGGGGTCTCAAGCGCGTCAATCCGAGCGCACGCAGCGCGCAGCGAGCCGGCGTTTTGCGCGCAAAAAGCGCCGCGAATCGCGCCCGGGGCACCATGTCTCCCTTTTCATACCCGTCCAGCCGTCGAAGCCATTCGCTCCCGATCCAAGCGGGCGCGAACCAGCCTTCGAGCGAAGCTCCGTCAGGGAACCCGCGGCGCCTCGAGCAGCGCCAGCTCCTCGGGCAGCCCGCACGCGAGATTCGCACACTGAACGGCCTGCCCGCTCGCACCCTTCACGAGGTTGTCGAGCGCGGAGAGCAGCACGAGCGTACCGTTGCGCTCGTCCGCAAAGGCTGCCACATCGCAAAAGTTGCTGCCTCGCACGGAACCGAGATTCGGTGTCGCGCCGGGCGGCAGAACGCGCACGAATCGCTCCCGCGCGTAGGCGTTCGTGAGCACCTCTCGGGCGGCGTTGGTGTCCAGGGCCGCCTTGGGGCGAACGAATATCGACGTGACGATTCCTCGAACGGTGGGCAGCAGGTGGGGGACAAAGGTGATCGAGACGTCCCGGCCCGCGGCGGCGCTCGCCTCCTGCTCGAACTCGGGAACGTGGCGATGCTGGTTTCCGACCTGGTAGGCCCGGCAGTCGTCGGCGAGCTCGGCGAACAGCAGGCTCTCCTCCAATTTGCGGCCTGCGCCCGAAACGCCCGACTTGGAATCGACGACGATGCCGTCGGTCTCGATCAAGTCGCTGCGCAGGAAGGGAACCAGCGGCAGTAGCACGGAGGTCGGGTAACAACCCGGAACCGCGACCAACTCGGCGCCGCGAAGCGCTTCGCGATACAGCTCGGGCAATCCGTAGACCGCTGATCCCAGCAACTCGGCGGCCTTGTGCTCGCCGTACCACGCGCGGTAGGTCTCGACGTCTCGCAGCCGGAAATCCGCCGAGAGATCGAGTACGCGCACCCCCGCGGCGCGCAGCGCCTGGACGGTCGGCGCGGAGGCCGCGTGGGGCAGCGCGGTGAAGGCGAGATCGACCCGTTTGGCGATGCTCGCGGGATCATTCGACTCGAAGTCGAGATCGATCAGACCGCGCAGCGCGGGAAAGGCATCTCCCACGCGCGTCCCGGCGCGCTGCTCCGAGGTCGCGACGGCGATTTCGAACTCGGGATGGCGGAGCAGGATGCGCAGCAGCTCGAGGCCCGTGTAGCCACTCGCACCAATCACCGCGACTCGCATGCTCATTCCTCCGTCGATCCCCTGCCGCCCGAGCCATTGCCGATGGCATCGAGGCGCCCATCAGAACGGGGTGAAAAAGAGAAGGGGCCGCGAAACGGCCCCCTCGATCGACTCGCCCGGATCGGGCCGAGAGCTTATCGCTTCGAGAACTGGAAGCGCGCGCGGGCGCCCTTCTGCCCGTACTTCTTGCGCTCTTTCTTGCGCGCATCGCGCGTGAGAAGCCCCCGCTTCTTCAGCAGCCCGCGCAACTCAACGTCCACCTTCTCGAGTGCGCGCGCAATTCCGTGGCGCAGCGCACCGGCCTGGCCCGAGCTGCCACCGCCCGTGCAACGCGCAATCACGTCATAGCGATCCTGTACGTTGGCGGCTTCGAACGGCTCCTTGATCAGGATGCACTGGGATTCGCGGGTGAAATACTCATCCATCGGCTTGTCGTTCACCGTGATGATACCCGTCCCCGGCCGCAGTCGAACCTGTGCGATCGCGGTCTTTCGCTTGCCGGTGGTCTGGGTGGTTTGCAGTTCAGCCAAGTTTCAACTCCTGGGGCTTTTGCGCCGCGTGGGGATGTTCGGGGCCCACGTACACCTTCAGCTTCTTGAAGATCTGCCGCCCGAGAGCGTTCTTCGGGAGCATTCCGCGCACCGCGTGGCTCACGACGCGGTCCGCGTACGGGCCGCTGAGGATCTCGTCCGCGGTGCGTGATTTCAGGTTGCCCGTGTAGCCGGTGTGGCGGTAATAAATCTTCTGTTCGCGCTTGCGGCCTGTCAGCTTTACCTTCTCGGCGTTGACCACGATCACGAAGTCACCCGTGTCGACGTGGGGGGTGAACAGCGCGTGGTGTTTGCCGCGCAGCAGGTCCGCGATCTTCGTCGCCATGCGGCCGAGCACCGCGTCCGTGGCATCGATGACGTGCCAACACGGTGTGACCTCGCCGGGCTTTGCGCTTCTCGTGGCGCGATGCGCCTGGGCTCCCATCGCTGGGACCCTCCTGTGAATCCACCGAAATAGCGTGGCTCGATTCCCGCAAAAGATTCCGCGGGTCTCGCCGCCGACCCGCGCATTTTCCGGGTGCGCGCGGGGCCCGCAGCGGAAATCCAGAACCGCGTATGGGTATCCCAACCCCCCATCTCCGTCAAGGCCTCTTCGCCGGTAAAGGCCCGTTATCCCAGAGGAATCAGTAGAAGACCTGCACCAGGGTGAGGCCCACAGCCGGCGCGGTCGGCCCCGCCCGGCGCCGGTCCCCACAGGCCAACAACTCGGTCATGGATTCGATCGACCGCCGACCGGACCCCACCTCGAGCAGCGTTCCGACCAGATTTCGGACCATGTGGCGCAGGAAACCGTCGGCCTCCAGCCAGAAGACCAGCTCCCCCGGCCGCTCCTGCTCGACCTCGAGGCGCTTGAGGGTCCGCACCGTGCTCTCCACCTCGGAGCCCGCTGCCTGGAGCGCCGCGAAGTCGTGGCAACCCACGAAGGCCTCGGCGGCCTTCGACATCGCGCGGACGTCGAGCTTCCGCGCGACCCGATGGGCCCTCGCGGAGCGCAGCGGCGAACGGGCTTCGGCGTTCCAGACCCGATAGCAGTAGAGCTTGCCGACCGCCGAGTAGCGCGCGTGGAAGTCGTCCGCAGCCCGCCCGGCGGCGACGACCGCCAGGTCCGCGGGCATGCTGCGGTTGAGGGCGCGCTGGAGGACGGCGGGCGGGAGCTCCGTCTGGATTCGCGCGCTTGCGACCTGGCCCAGCGCGTGAACGCCCGCATCGGTTCGGCCGGCGGCCACGACCCGAAGCCGTTGGCCGGTCACCCGCTCGATCGCGGCTTCGAACTCACCCTGGACGGTGCGCTGGCCGCCGGCCTGGGCCTGCCAGCCCGCGAAGCCAGCGCCGTCGTATTCGAGGGTGAAACGGTAGTTCGGCACGCCGCGGCCCCGCTAAGCCACCCGCAGCACCGCCAGCTGGATGGCGTGCGGCGCGGCGATCGGTTGCAGCGCCATCATCACTTCCCGAGCCGCTGCAGGACGAGTTCGCCCATCGCCGCGCATCCGACGGACGCGAGCCCAGAGTCTCCGACGAGATCGATCGTGCGATGTCCGTCGTCGAGCACCGATCCCACCGCCGCTCGGATCCTCGCCGCGGGCTCGGGCGCGGCGAGCGAGTGCTCGAGCAGCATCGCGGCAGAGAGAATTGCGGCGAGCGGATTGGCGGCGTCCTTGCCCGCGATGTCAGGAGCCGATCCGTGGACGGGCTCGTAGAGGCCGACACCGCCCTCCCCGAGGCTCGCGGAGGGGAGCATGCCGAGGGACCCCGTGATCATCGCCGCCTCGTCGGACAGGATGTCGCCAAAGAGATTGCTCGTGACGATCACGTCGTAGTTGCGCGGCTCGCGCAGCAGGAGCATCGCCATCGAGTCCACGAGTTGGTGGTGGAGGATCACGTCCGAGTAGTCCTTCGCGACCTCCTCGACCACCGTCACCCATAGCTGGGAGACCTCGAGGACGTTCGCCTTGTGGACGTGGGTCAGCTCCTTGCGGCGCAGCCGGGCCGCCTCGAAGGCCACGCGCGCAATGCGCGCGATCTCTACCTCGTTGTACACCATCGTATTACGCGATTCGCGAAGCCCGCCGACCAGTGCGTCTCCACGCGGTTCGCCAAAGTAGAGCCCCCCCGTGAGCTCCCGCACGACGAGCAGGTCGATTCCCGTCACCACTTCGGGGCGCAAGGTCGACGCGTCGGCGAGCGCCGAAAACACGGTGGCGGGCCGCAGGTTGGCGAACAGGCCGAGTTCCTTGCGGATGCGCAGGAGTCCGCGCTCGGGGCGCTGGGCGAACGGCAGACCGTCCCACTTCGGGCCACCCACCGCGCCGAGAAAGACGGCACGAGCAGAGCGCGCTCGTTCGATGACATCGTCGGTGATCGGCGAACCGTTCGCATCGATCGATGCGCCACCGATCAGGCCCTCTTCGAACGCGAGCTCGATGCCGGCGCCCTTCGCGGCCGCGTCGAGAACGCGCACACCCTGCTCGGCGACTTCGGGCCCGATTCCGTCGCCCGGTAGGATCAGGATGCGCGCGATCCGCTTCGCGGACCTAGGCTGGCTCGCTTGCGCTCGCCGGTTCATCAAATTCCCTTCGGCTCCGCGGAGCCGCGCCGGCTCTTGTGCCAGGAGAGTTTGTTGAGGGCGTGCAGGTACGCCTTCGCGCTGGCCACCATGATGTCCGGATGAGCGCCGTGGCCGATCACGCGCCGTCCGTCTTCGCTCAACGTGACGGACACTTCGCCCAGCGCGTCCATTCCACCGGTGACGGCGTTCACCTGGAAGCGCTCGAGTTCACCCTTGCTTCCGCTGAGTTCGGCGATCGCCTTGAAGATCGCATCGACGGGGCCGATGCCGATCGCGGTCGCCTTCTGGAGTTCGCCGTCGACCTTGATCGCGAGGGTCGCCGTCGGCTGCGCGAAGGTGCCACTCAGGATCGAAAGATCGACCAACTCGAAGCGCTGCTCGAGGCCGATCGCCGAGTCTGCGACGATCGCCTCGAGGTCTTCGTTGTAGATCGTCTTCTTCTTGTCGGCGAGATCCTTGAAGCGCCGAAACGCGGCCTGGAATTCGTCGCCCTCGATCTCGAAGCCGAGCTCCTTGAGCCGGTCTCCGAACGCGTGGCGCCCCGAGTGTTTGCCGAGAACCAGCTCATTGGACGGCCGGCCGATCGATTGCGGGGTCATGATCTCGTAGGTGATCGCCGCCTTGAGGACGCCGTCCTGGTGGATGCCCGCCTCGTGCGCAAACGCGTTGTCCCCGACGATCGCCTTGTTGGGCGGTACGGACACCCCGATGATCATCGAGAGCATCCGGCTCGACGGATAGATCTCCGGTGCGTCAATCTTCGTGTCGAGATCGTGGTACACGTCCGGTCGCGTCTTGAGCGCCATCACGACTTCTTCCATCGACGTATTGCCGGCGCGCTCCCCGATCCCGTTGACCGTGCACTCGACCTGACGCGCGCCGGCCAGCACCGCTGCGAGGCTGTTCGAAACCGCGAGACCGAGATCGTCGTGGCAGTGAACCGAGAACACCGCCTTCTCGGATCCGGGTACATTTTCGATCAGGTAACGGATCAGCGCCGCGTACTCCTCGGGCTGGGTATAACCGACCGTGTCGGGCACGTTGCACGTGGAGGCGCCCGCTTCGATCGCGGTCTTGAAGACTTCGACCAGGTAGGGCCGATCCGACCGGGTGGCGTCTTCGGCCGAGAATTCGACGTCGTCGCAGAAGCCGCGGGCCTGACGGACCGCGCGGTCCACCTCTGCGAGCACCTGCTCTCGACTCATCTTGAGCTTGTGCTCGAGGTGGATGTCGCTGGTCGCAATGAAGGTGTGGATGCGGGGACTCCGCGCCTTCTCGAGGGCCTGGGCTGCGCGCTCGACGTCCGCGCTCGACGTCCGCGCGAGACCGCAGACCGTCGTTTCCCGCAGCTCGGCGGCGATGGCCTGCACGGATTCGAAGTCCCCCTCGCTCGCGATCGGAAAACCCGCTTCGATGATGTCGACACCCAAACGCTCGAACTGTCGAGCCAACTGGAGTTTTTCTTCCAGATTCATGCTGCAACCGGGCGACTGCTCGCCGTCGCGCAGGGTGGTGTCGAAGATGCGAATCAACTGGCTGCTCATGGCTCATCCCTCGTTCGGCTGCGGGGGCGTCGGCTCGGACAGCTCCAACACGCGCCCGGTATGGCGGCGCCATAGCCACTCCACGGGCCCCGATACACAATAGGCAAGACTGATGACGAAGAGGGTGACGCTCGGCTCGTGGATGATCAGCGCGATTGCGAAGACCATCAAGACCAGCGTCCCGTAGGAGTGGCGCAGGTCGATTTCCTTGAAGCTCCGATACGGGATTGCGCTCACCATCAGGAGACCCAGAGTCGCCGTGCCCGCAGCGATGAAGGCCGCGGGAACCACCAAAAGTTCGAGCCCGAACTCGCGCAGGAAGGCGACGAACCACACCGTGGTCGCCACCATGGCAGCACCAGCGGGGCTTGGCAGACCCTCGAAGCGGCCACGGTAACGGCCCGACGCCACGTTGAAGCGCGCCAACCGCAACGCCGCGCACGCGGTAAACAGAAAAGCCATCACCCAGCCGGTACGCCCGAGCACCTGGAGGTGACCCGCGCTGAAGGCGAGCATCGCGGGCGCCACCCCGAAAGAAACGGTGTCGGCGATCGAGTCGTACTCGAGGCCGAAGCGACTCGTGGAGTGGGTGAGGCGCGCGAGTCGACCGTCGATCGCGTCGCAGACCACCGCGAGCAGAATGCCGAGCGCCGCCCGATCGGGCTTGTCGTTGAAGGCCTGGACGATCGCGTAGAAACCGAAGAAGAGCCCGCTGGTGGTCACGAGGTGCGGCAGCAGGAACAGTCCGCGCGGCGGCTCGCCGTGCTCGCTGCGGCGGCGGCGACCACGGTAATACTGGTGTTTTTCGATCGGAGAATCCGGCTCGTCCATCTTCCTAGTCCTCCGTTCCCTCGAGCTGCGCGATGATGGTACTCCCAGCGCGCACGCGATCGCGCGCTTTCACCTTCGCGACCGCGGTCAGCGGCAAGAGCACGTCTGTCCGGGAGCCAAAGCGGATCAACCCGTAGCGGTCGCCGCGTCGGACCCAGTCGCCTAGCTGAGCATGACAGACGATTCGGCGCGCGATCAGGCCCGCGATCTGGACGACCTGAAAACGCAGTCCCGCTGCCGTTTCGAGCGTCAGCGCACAACGCGCGTTCTCGGCCTCGGCCCTCGGGTTGAAGGCCGCCAGGAAGGCTTGCCCGCCCCAATCTTTGGCGACGACCCGACCCGCCAGCGGGCAGCGGTTGACGTGCACGTCCAAGACCGAAAGGAAGATGCCGATGCGCAGCCACTTGTTGCCGTCGGACCCTTCGATCTCCGCGACGTCGATCACGCGCCCATCGGCGGGCGCGACGACGCTGTTTTCGCCACCCGCGATTTCGCGGGGCGGGTTGCGAAAGAAGCAGGCCACGAAGACCGTGAGACCCAGCAGGCAGAAACCCGCGGCCGTCCAGCCCAGCAGACCGAAGGCCCCCGCGAGCGCCAGTGGGGCCGCGCCGAGCGCAAACGCATCGCGGACCACGAACTCGGTGGGCCGCTCGGCGAATTGCGCCCGGGTCACCACATCCCCCTCTGCACACCACCGCGATCGCCGAAGCCATGCGCCTCCAATCGAAGAGGGGCGCAATACAACATTGGCGAGCGCAGCTCGCCCGCGAAGATCGGCGCGACTGCTGCGGTTTCAGAGTCCGCCATTTCAGTTCTTCGAGCGGTCGACCAAGCGCTCTTCCTTCAACCAGGGCATGAGGTTGCGCAGCTTGGCGCCGACCTCCTCCATCGGGTGACTCTTCCCTTGTTTGCGCAGCGCTCGAAACTGGACGTTGCCGGATCGATTTTCGAGGATGAATTCCTTCGCAAAGGCGCCGGACTGGATTTCGCGGAGAATCTCCTGCATCCGCTCCCTCACACCGGCGTCGATGATCCGCGGCCCGCGGGTGAGGTCGCCGTACTCGGCGGTATTCGAAACCGAGTAACGCATGTTGGAGACACCGCCTTCGTAGATCAGGTCGACGATGAGCTTGACCTCGTGGATCGTCTCGAAATACGCCATCTCGGGGGAGTAACCGGCCTCGACCAGGGTCTCGTAGCCGGCGCTCATCAGCGCCGTGAGCCCGCCGCAAAGCACCGCCTGTTCACCGAACAGGTCCGTCTCGGTCTCTTCGCGGAAGGTGGTCTCGATGATCCCCGCGCGGCCCGCACCGATGCCCTTCGCGTAGGCGAGTGCGATCTGAAGCGTGTCGCCCGAGGGATCCGCTGAAACCGCGACGAGCGACGGCACGCCGCGCCCCTGCTCGTAGTGGGCGCGCACGGTGTGGCCGGGGCCCTTCGGCGCAACCATGAAGACGTTGATGTCCTCCGCGGGCTCGATCGCCCCGAAGTGGATATTGAAGCCGTGGGCAACCGCTAGGTAGTTGCCCGGTTGCAGGTTCGGGCAGATCTGCTCCTCGTAGACCTGGGCGGCAACCTCGTCGGGCAGCGTCAGCATGACGATGTCCGCCTCGCGCGCGGCTTCCGCGGGCGACGACACCCGCAGCCCCGCGGCTTCGGCCTTCTCGCAGGACGGCGAGTCTTTGCGCAAGCCGACCACGACGCCGACCCCGGAGGCCTGGAGGTTCTGGGCGTGTGCGTGCCCCTGGCTCCCGTAGCCGATCACCCCGACGGTCTTGCCGTCGAGGCGTCCGAGATCTGCGTCCTTGTCGTAATAGATGTTCAGCGCCATGGATTTCGCCCTCCCGCGATAGACTCGAATCCGGGCGGCGATGCCCGGCCGAGTGCTCACTCTGACACAGCCCCCGTACCGCGCAGCCGAGCGCGACCTCTCGGGAGACGGCCCTTGAAAGCGCTTCGGCCGATTCCCGAAGACGCTGGGTAGATGCGAAATTACGCAACGAATCCGGGCATGTCAAAGACCGGCTTCGGCACGTCGCGCGCAACTCTCAAGCCGCTTTGGGTGGCCGTTAAATCGGTTTGGGCGACCGTTATGCCGCTTTGGGTGGCCGTCAAGTCGCTTTGGGTGGCCGTCAAGTCGCTTTGGGTGGCCATTAAATCGGTTTGGGTGGCCGTTACATCGGTTTGGGTGGCCGCGGCGCGGGCTCGAAGCGCTCTCCCGTCCGCTGTACCTCAGCCTCCGCGCGGCGCAGGTAGTGGGGAACGAGTTGCGCGGCACGCACCCACCGCCCGCTGGCCAGCCGCTCGACGCCGAGGGCTCCGACGTGTCGCGCGCTCGCGCTGCCCTCGGGCGGCGGCAGCAGCGCAACACCCTCGCCGAGCGCGGCCGCAACCACCTCCCCGCAGATCGTCGCACCCTCGCCCACCAGCAAGCAGGGGGGCCGGATCCTCGCGCAGAGCGCTTCGGGGGTGTAGACGCCCTCGGGCAGGACGACCTGCCGGCGGGGGCCAGCCGCATAGGCGGCCGCGTAGACCTCTCCGCGGCGGGCGTCGAGCATCGGCACGACGAGTCGATCCGTCGGGCCTGCCGCGCGTGCAAGCGCCGCCAGCGTCGAAACGGGGGCGATCGGAAGACCCGTGTCGAACGCGAGTCCCTTGACGGTCGCGATTCCGACGCGGAGGCTCGTGAAAGAGCCGGGACCGATCGAGATCGCGAATGCCTCGAGTTCCCCGAGCGCCACGCCCGCGCGCTCCAGCAGCGTATCCACGGCGGGTAGCAGCGTCTCGGCAGCGGGACCCGCGGAGGCCGAAACCTCGTCGACGAGGTCCTCTCCGCGCAACAGCGCGACACTCAAATCCGCGGTCGCAGCCTCCAGAGCGAGAACCAGCGGCGACGAACGCCGAGCCGTCAAAGGCCTCCGGTCAGCCAATCGACCACTCGGGACCAGTTGCGAGAGATGTCGTTCCAGAACGCGAAGCCCATGATCACGACGAGCATCGTGAAACCGATCTGTTGGATGCATTCGCGGGTCCGCAGCGAAAGGCGCTCGTTGCGAACGCCCTCGACGAGGAAGACGACCGCCTGCCCTCCATCGAGGAGCGGGATCGGCAACAGGTTCAGGATGCCGAGGTTGATGCTGATCAGGATGAGCGTCTGCAGGTAGTCCATCCAACCCCGCTCGAGGGCCTTGCCCGCGATTTCCGCGATGCCGATGGGCCCTGCGAGTTGGTTGCGGGGAACGTCGCCGGTGATCAACTTGCCGAGGCCACGAATGAACAGCTGCGTGATCTCGACGGTCATCGCGACCGCCCGCGGCACCGCGACCAGCGGATTCACGACCTGTTCGAAACCGATGCTGCCGGGCACCGCCAGAAAATTGTTGCCCACGATCCCGATCCGGTAACGCGACACTTCGATGCCAAAGCCGGTCAAATCGGTCTGGACCAGCGCGGGCTTGACACTGACATCGAGCGTTTCACCATCGCGCAAAACGCTGAGTGCGAGGCTACGGCCGCCGCTCGTGCGAACCAAATCGGCAAACGACTCGAAGCTGCGCGTCGGCACGCCGTCGACACCCTGAATCAGATCTCCGGTTCGAAGGCCGACTTCCGCAGCCGGAGAGTCGTCGGTCACCTCCGCGATCAGCACGTCCGCGCGGATGACGCCGAGGCTCTCGAGGTCTCCGAGTGCGGGAACCCGCAGGGTCACGTCTTCGGCGGTCTCGCGTCCGCGCGCGAGCGCGATCGAAACCTCTCCGCCACGACCGGCCGCCGCGTAGGCGTCGGCAAACGCGTACCAATCAGCGACGGGCTCTCCCGCGACCTCGGTGACCCGATCCCCCGTACGCAGGCCTGCGCGATAGCCGGGCAGAGCGCGATTGCTCGTGGCGACCATCGCCTGAGGGTGGCGGTGATAGAGGCCCAACCAGCCCACCGGTACGAGTTCCCCGAAGGGGTCCGATCGCTGGCGGGATTCGAGCGATAGC
Source organism: Myxococcales bacterium (assembly GCA_022561775.1). Lineage (GTDB taxonomy): Bacteria > Myxococcota_A > UBA9160 > UBA9160 > SMWR01 > JACZVU01. The sequence continues at coordinate 13,966 of JADFQO010000030.1, forward strand.
CGCGCGGTCTCCTTCACACCGTCGCGCTCGTACTGGATCGCGAGTTCGCCGCTCGTGTGCGCAGCGAGCGCGGCGCGGATCTGCCTCCACCATTGCACGGGCGTGCCGTCGATCGCGGTCACGCGGTCGTTCGGCCGCAGACCTGCGGCGGCCGCGGGCGAGTCGGCCTCGACCTCCCCGATGACCGAATCGGCTTGCGGAAATCCCACCGCGAGAATTCCGGTGTAGATCACCACGGGCAGCAGCAGATTCATCGCCGGACCCGCGAAGATCACGACCAGCTTCTGCCAGAGCGGCTTTGCTTCGAGCGTCTCGGTCGGGTGAGCGGCCAGCTCAGCCGCGGCCTCGGGTTCTGGAATCTCGCTGAGCATCTTCACGAAGCCACCCAGCGGGATCCAGCCGACCAGGTATTCGGTGTGGCCGCGAACCCAGCGCAGCCGGAACCTCCCGATGCCGACCGGAGAGCCGAAACCGAGCGAGAACTTCAACACGCGAACCCCGCACGCCTTCGCGGCCAGGAAATGACCCAGCTCGTGGACGAAGATCAGCACGCCGAGCATCACCACGAAAGCGAATGCATAACTCGACACCTGGAAGGCTCCGTCGATGAAATTCACGCTGCGCCCCCGTAGCTGCCCGCGATCCACTTGCGAGCGCAGTTTCGCGCCCAGTCGTCCGCCTCCATCACGTCCGCGAGGTCGCGGAGCGGTCCCGACCCGCCGCGGCCGACATGGGAGTTGAGAACGGCCCCGTTGGTCGCCGCGATCTCGGGGAAGCGGATGCGCCCATCGAGGAACGCGGCGACCGCAATCTCATTGGCGGCGTTGACGACCGCGGGCGCCGCCTCATCGGCGCGCAGCGCCTCGAAGGCGAGGTCGAGGCACGGAAAGCGCTTGCGATCCGGCGTCTCGAAGTCCATTCGCCCGAGTGCCGGGAGATCGAGTACTGGCAAATCGAGTTCGAGCCGCTCCGGGTAGGCGAGCGCAACCGCAATCGGAACACGCATGTCGGGCAAGCCGAGCTGCGCGAGTACCGACGTATCCACGAACTCGACGAGCGAGTGGATGATCGACTGGGGATGGACGACGACGTCCACCCGTTCCGGCGGAATGTCGAACAGCCAGCGCGCCTCGATCACCTCGAGCCCCTTGTTCATCAGCGTCGCCGAGTCGATGGTGATCTTCGGCCCCATGGCCCAGTTGGGGTGGTTCAAGGCCTGCTCGATGGTCGCTCCGGCGATCTGCTCGGCGGACCAGGTGCGAAACGGCCCCCCCGACGCCGTCAGAATCAGGCGCGCCACGTCCTCGATCCGCTGGCCGCAGAGCGCCTGGAAGATCGCGCTGTGCTCACTGTCGACAGGCAGCAGTGCCACGCCGTGCGCCTTCACCTCGCGCAGCACGAGGGCGCCCGCCATCACCATCACTTCTTTGTTGGCGAGCGCGATGTCTCGGCCCGCCCGGATGGCCGCGAGGGTCGGCGCCAAGCCCAGTGCACCGACCAGTCCGGAGACCACGAGGTCCGCGGGGTACTCAGCGACCGCGTTCAGCCCCTCGTTCCCGACGAGCAGCTCGACTTTTTGCGAACCGAGGCGTTCGCGCAACTCGGCGGCCCCGTTCTCGTCGGCAACCGACACGAGCTCGGGGCGGAAGCGACGAACCTGATCGGCCAGTTTTTCGATGTTGCGCCCCGCCCCGAGCGCAACCACCTCGAAGCGCGAGGACGCGGCCGCGGCGACGGCCAGGGTCTGCTCGCCAATCGATCCGGTGCTTCCGAGCAACGAGATCCGCTTGCTGCCGAGGGTCTCAGCGGCCGCCATCTCTCGCCCCGCGCACCTGCTCACTCGTCAGACCGAAACGCCGCTCGCGGCTCTGGTAGTCGCGAACCGCATCGATCAGATCGCGCTCGCCGAAATCCGGCCACATCACACCGGTGCTGTAGATCTCCGTGTAGGCGATCTGCCAGAGCAGAAAGTTGGAAACCCTCAGCTCGGCCCCGGTTCGGATCAGCAAGTCCGGATCGGGCATCTCCGGGTCGTAGAGATAGGCGGCAAACGTCTTTTCGTCGACGCTCTCGGGATCGATCTTTCCGAGCTCCGCATCTCGCAGCAGCTTGCGCGTCGCATCGACGATCTCCGAACGCCCCCCGTAGGAAAGCGCGAAGACCAGGGTCATGTTTGGGTTGTTCCGGGTTCGCTCGATCGCTTGATCAACCTTATTGCGAATTCGAGCGGGCAGCCGATCCGGTCGACCGATGGAGCGCAGCCGGATGCCCTTCTCCATCACCTCGTCGATTTCGAGTTCCAGGTAGCGCTCGAGCAGTCCCATCAGTGAAGCAACTTCCAACTTGGGGCGGTTCCAATTCTCGAGCGAGAACGCGTAGAGGGTGAGCCAGCGGACACCGAGATCGGCCGCGCTGCGGACGACGGACCGCAACGCATCGAGCCCCTTCTTATGACCCTCGTTTCGGGAAATCCCGCGCGCCTGGGCCCAGCGCCCGTTGCCATCCATGATGATGGCAATGTGTCTGGGAATACGCTCATAGATCAACGAGGACTCGATCATCGTCACACCTGGAGGATGTCCTCTTCTTTCTGCGCCGCAATGGCATCGACTTGTTTCACCATGGCATCGGTCAATGCTTGAATCTTCTTCTCTTCCCGATGCTTATCGTCCTTCGGCAGCGCCCCTTCGGACTCGAGGTCCTTGAGCATCGAGAGCGCGTCGCGGCGCGACTCGCGGATGCCCACCTTGTGATCCTCGGCCGCTCGGTGCACCTGCTTGACCAGATCCTTGCGCCGCTCCTCGGTGAGCGGCGGTACCGGCACGCGCACGACCTTGCCATCGCTGGAGGGAGACAGGCCCAGATCGGCCTTCATGATGGCCTTCTCGATATCGCCGATGGCGCCCTTGTCGTACGGCGAAACGACGATCAAGCGAGGATCCGGCGTGGTGAGGTTCGCGACTTGATTCAGCGGCGTCGGCGTCCCGTAGTACTCGACCTGGATCCCGTCGAGCAGCGCGACATTCGCGCGTCCGGTGCGGATCTTCTGGAGTTCCGCCTTGAAGCTTCGAATCGCCTTTTCCATGCCCTCGCGGGCTTCGTCCTGGATCCGCGCGACGTCATCTTCTGGCATGCTGGATGATTCCTCTCGCTCTCGCCCCGAAGCCCCCGGGGCCTGCTCGCTCGAGTCACCGGGGTTCGCGCGCCTCTAATCCTCGACCCGTGTACCGACCGCCTTGCCGGCGGCGAGTTTTCGCAGGTTCCCGGCCTTTTCCATATCGAACACCACGACGGGCATCCGGTTTTCGCGACACAGCGCCAGCGCAGTCTGATCCATCACCCGGAGATTCTTGACGAGCGCCTCTTCGTAGGTCAAATGCGAGTAACGGGTCGCGTCGGGATTGGATTTCGGATCCGCGCTGTAGACCCCATCGATGCCCTGCTTGGCCATCAAGACGATCTCGGCTTGAACCTCCGCGGCGCGCAACACCGCAGCGGTGTCCGTGGTGAAGTAGGGATTCCCGGTGCCGCCCGCGAAGACGACCACCCTTCCCTTTTCCAGATGTCGGACCGCGCGGCGGCGGATGTAGGCCTCGGCGACAGTCTTGACCTCGATCGCTGACTGAACCCGGGTGTCGAGACCTTCTTTTTCGAGCGCGTCCTGCAGAGCCAGCGCATTGATGACGCTGGCCATCATCCCCATGTAGTCGGCGATGGCCCGGTCCATCCCTTCGTCGGCTGCGGAAATGCCCCGGATGATGTTGCCACCGCCCACCACCACACAGATCTGGATGCCGAGTTCGTGCACCTCGCGTATCTCGGCCGCGGTTCGCCCGATGACGGTCGGGTTGATCCCGAATCCCGTCTCGCCGGCGAGCTGGCCGCCGGAAAGTTTGATGAGCAACCTTCGATAGGCGGCCTTCACGCCTTCCCCGCGTCTTCTTCGCCGAGCTTGTAGCGCTGATAACCGTTCACAGCGGTCTCGGCACGCACCTTGGCTCCAACGTCGCGCAGCAGGTCGCCGATCGTTCGATCCGGATCCTTGACGAACGTCTGCTCGACCAGACAGACCTCCGAAAGGTACTTGTTGATCCGACCCTCGACGATCTTCTCCACCACCCCTTCGGGTTTGCCGCTCTGGACGGCCTGATTGCGGTAGATCGTACGCTCCGATTCGATGAGGGCGGAGTCGACGCCCGACCGGTCCACCGCGAGCGGGCTCGGGTCGGCGGCCGCCACGTGCATGGCGAGATCCTTGGCGAGGCTTTCGAGTTCAGCGCCCGAACCCTCGGTGGCGAGCGTGACGACGACGCCGAGGTTGGCGCCCGCGTGAACGTATCCACCCGCGACGCCCGAAGCTCCCGCGTCGAGGCGCGTCACGCGCTTGACGACGATGTTCTCACCCAATCGACTGATTGCGGCTGTCACCTTGTCGGCCACCGTCTCTCCATCGATCGACGTCTTGAGAAGCGAGTCCGGGCCGTCGATGCTCGCATCCTTCGCAACCGTTTCCGCCAGCTGTTGACCAAATTCGACGAACAGATCCGTGCGCGCGACGAAATCCGTCTCGCAACCCACTTCGACCATCGCGGCGACGGAACCGTCGATCGCAATCGAAACGACCCCTTCGCTGGTCGCTCTCCCACCGCGCTTGCCCGCTTTGGCAAACCCGCGCTCGCGCAGCAACTCGATGGCCTTTTCGACGTCGCCGTCGGCGTCTCCGAGCGCTCGCTTGCAATCCATCATGCCCGCGCCGGTCTTGTCGCGCAGATCCTTGACCGACTTTGCTGAAATCGTACCCACCGAACGTCTCCCTGTTGTCTCCGCGCTCCGAAACCCGATTCCCGTTCGAGCCGCACGCGGGTCGGACCCAGGCCGATCTCTGTCGGATCCCACCCACCCCGAATCGGCGCGCGTCAGGCACCGTCAGGGACTTCGAGTTGCGCAGCCTCTTCGGTCTTCTCGGGCTCAGCGGCGGCCGCATCCGCAACCACGGCTTCCCGCTCCACCTCTCGCTTGTCGGCGGCCATCGCCGCGGCTCGACCGCGCCGCGGCGGGTTCTTGATTTCGACCACCACACGGCCCGACCGGGTTTCGCTCTTCTCGCCCTTGGCCGGACGCTTCTCCTTCTCGGCCTCCTGGCTCTGGATGCGATCGTTGTGGATCACCTCGCCCTCCAGGCAGGCGTTCGCCATCTTGGAGCAGTAGAGCTGGATTGCGCGAATCGAGTCGTCGTTGCCCGGAATGACGAAGTCGATATCCAACGGGTCGCAATTCGAGTCGACTATCGAGACGATCGGGATCGACAGGCGACGCGCCTCCCTGACCGCGATCAATTCGCAATTCACATCGAGGATGAACAGGACCTGTGGAAGGCGGGACATCCCCCGGATCCCGTCGAGGGACTTCCGGTATTTTTCGACCTGCCGATTCATCCGGGCGAGATCCTTCTTCGAGAGTTCCGCCGACTTCTCCTCGTCTCCGAGAACTTCGAGCATGTCCTTGAAGCGCTCGATCGATTTCTTGACGGTCTTGAAGTTGGTCAGCATTCCGCCGAGCCAGCGATTGTTGACGAAGTACTGATTGGCGCGCTCGGCCTGGAGCTTGATCGGCTCCTGGGCCTGTCGCTTGGTGCCGACGAAGAGCACTTTGCCGCCTCCGGCGACGGTGTCCCGAACGAAATCGAGGCTTTCGCGGAATCGCGGCAGCGTCTGATCGAGGTCGATGATGTGGACGCCATTGCGCTCTCCGAAGAGGTAGCGCTTCATTCGAGGATTCCAGCGATGGGTCTGGTGACCGAAGTGGACTCCGGCCTCCATCAATTCGCGCATCGTGACTTGCGTATCGCCGGCCGCGCGAACCGCGGCGTCGGTTGCTTCGGCCGTTGCGGCGCGGGGTTCTGCGACCTTTGCGGGGGGGGCGCTTTCGGCTTCGGCGGAAGCCGGCGGCTCAGCCGTCAAATCGGCCATGCTTCTCTCCTTCGCGGTTGTGCGTCCGCCCCAGTCCGTCGTTCCCCAACCGCTGACCGCCGACAGAACTCTGTCCGCAATTGTCAGGGCACCGCAGGGGCAGACCTGGAACGTGTGATTTGTCCAAGGGTTAGCAGAGTCCGCAGACTCCGGCTATCCCACCAACCCCTCCCTCAAGTCGTGTATTCAGCGTTGATCTTCACGTAGTCGATACCCAGGTCGCAGGTCCAGACGTGCGCGGTGGACCGGCCGGCTCCGAGGTCGATGGCCACCTCCACTTCGGGCGCCTGGAGCTTCCTGGCGGCCCTCCTGCGCGCCGCGGGCCCCGCAGAGGCGCCGGCTCGAAAGACCGTCACCCCGCCGAGCCGCACCACCGCGCGGTCGAGTTTCAACCGAACCCGGGCGGCGCCGACCGTTTGCAGGATTCGTCCCCAATTGGCGTCGCCACCGAAGAGCGCGGTCTTCACGAGCAGCGAGTTGGCAATTCGGCGGGCTGCGCGCTCCGCGTCGGCGCCGCTTGCAGCGCCTGCGACGCGGACCGTTACGAGTTTCGTGGCGCCCTCTCCGTCCCGCGCGATGTCGCGCGTCAACGCGATGGCAACCCTCCCGGTCGCAGCTGCGAACGCCGCGGCACCGGGGCTGCGAGGGCCGCGCAATTCGCGATTGCGTGCGACGCCGTTGGCGAAAAGCAGGGCCATGTCACTCGTCGATGTCTCTCCGTCGACGCTCACACGGTTGAAACCAGCGTTCGTTGCGTCGCGCAGTACGCGGCCCAAAAAGGGAACCGCAACCGCCGCGTCGGTCATGAGAAAGGCGAGCATCGTCGCCATATTCGGTTCGATCATTCCCGACCCCTTGGCGATCCCGACCACCGTCACCTCACGGCCGTCCACATCCGCGGTCGCCACGGCGGTCTTCGCAAAGGTGTCGGTGGTCCGGATGGCTTCGGCCGCGTCCCGCAGACCCGACTCCTCCAAACCGTTGGCCGCGGCGCGAATGCCGCGCCGAATGCGAGGCATCGGCAAACGCGCACCGATCACACCCGTCGACGCGACGAGCACCTGCCCCGCCGGAACGCCGATCGCCGTTGCGGCGCACTGCGCCATCTCGGCCGCATCGCGCAGGCCCTGTGCGCCCATCGCGACGTTCGCCACCCCGCTGTTGATGACGACGGCGCGCGCGCAACCCGCTCGGACGCGGTCGCGCGAGAGCTGGACGGGAGCGCCGATGACGCTGGATTGCGTGAATACGCCCACCACGCGAGCCGGGGCGTCGCTCGCGATCAGGGCGAGGTCGAGCCCGGCCTCCTTGACGCCGCAGTGGACCCCTGCAGCCTTGAAGCCGGGAACGCGAACTGGGGCGCTGGACTTCACGTCGAATCGCGCAATCAGAGTGCTCCGCAGCACTTCTTGTACTTGCGACCCGAGCCGCACGTACAGGGATCGTTGCGCCCGATCTTGCCCCGCTTCGGATTCGCGGCGCGCCTGCCACCCGCGAGAGCCGGCGCTCGCGGCCCCGAACCCGAAGCTTCCGACGGCTCCGAACCCGGACCGGCTCCGGGCAGCGAACGCGCGGGGGCTTGCGGCAGCGGCTCGGGGAGCGCGAACTTCAAGATGACATCGATCGCCTGCGTATCGATGCGCTGGTTCATCTCTTCGAACAGCGCGTAACCCTCGCGCTGATACTCGAGTTTCGGGTCGCGCGACGCATACCCGCGCAGGCTCACGCTATCGCGCAACCCGTCCATGGTGTGGAGGTGATCCTTCCACTGTGCGTCGAGGATCTGCAACAGGATGTCCCGCTCCATTTTCCGGAACATCGGGTAGCCGATCGCAGCGTGCTCTTCGGCGAGCGCGTCGCACGCCTTCTCCTTTGCTTCGATGAACGCCGACAGGCGATCGAAGATGGCGCGTCCGAGCGCGTCTCGATCGGTCGCGGGGCGACCGTCGACCATGAACGGTTCCTGGCTCACCTCCATCGGCACGCCGAAATGCGCTTCGACCGACGCCGCCAACGCCACCAGATCTTTGGGCTCGGGCTCACCCTTGTCGGGAAGATGGTCGTCGAGAACCGCCACGAGCACGCCCTCGGCCATTTCGAGCACTTCTTCGTGGATGGCGAGATTGGCGAGCAACTCCCGTCGCCGGCTATAGAACGCCCGGCGCTGTTTGTTCATGACGTTGTCGTAATCGAGGAGGTGCTTGCGGATGTCGAAGTTGCGCGCCTCGACCTTGGTCTGCGCGTTTTCGATCACTCGGGTGAGCAGCTTGTTCTCGATGGCTTCCCCGTCCTCGACGCCGACGCGATCCCACCACTGCGCGACGCGCTCCGACTCGAAGATCCGCAGCAGATCGTCTTCGAGCGAGAGGAAGAACTGACTCGAGCCCGCGTCTCCCTGGCGGCCGGAGCGGCCGCGCAGCTGGTTGTCGATGCGACGACTCTCGTGGCGCTCGGTTCCCATGATGTGGAGGCCACCGGCTTGGACAACCTGCTCGCGCCCCTCCAGACACTGCGACTCGTAGGTCGCGAGCCATTCCGCGTAGTCGGGGTGTTCCTTCTCGTGTCCGCATTTGGCCAGCGCGAGGAACTCGGCGTTGCCGCCGAGCACGATGTCGGTACCGCGACCCGCCATATTGGTGGAGATCGTGACCGCCTCGAAGCTTCCGGCCTGGGCGACGATTTCGGCCTCGCGCTCGTGGTGCTTCGCGTTGAGCACATTGTGCCGGACGCCCCGCTTCGAGAGCTTCTTCGAGAGCATCTCCGACGTTTCGATCGAGATGGTTCCGACGAGAATCGGCTGGCCGGTTTCATTGCGCTCGATGATGTCTTCGATGACCGCGTCGAACTTCTCGCGTTTCGTCTTGAAGACGACATCCTGCTGGTCGATCCGGATCATCGGTTTGTTGGTCGGAACCACCGTGACATCGAGGTTGTAGATGTTGGCGAATTCGGGCGCCTCGGTGTCGGCGGTACCGGTCATGCCACCTACCTTCTCGTACATGCGGAAGAAGTTCTGGAAAGTCACGGACGCGAGCGTCTGGTTCTCGCTCTGAACGGTGATGCCTTCCTTGGCTTCGACGGCTTGATGGAGTCCATCTGACCAGCGGCGGCCGGGCATCAGGCGCCCGGTGAACTCGTCAACGATGATCACTTCCTTCTTGCCGCTCTCGCCGACCTTCACCACGTAGTCAACGTCGATCTTCTTGAGCGTGTGTGCTGCGAGCGCCTGGTTGACGGCGTGCAGGACGGGGACCATCTGCGGGTCGTAGAGGTTCTCGACGCCGAGCATCTTCTCGACCTTGTGAACGCCCGCTTCGGTGAGGGTTGTGCTATGCGCCTTCTCGTCGATCCAATAATCGCCCGTCTCTTCAACCGCCTTGCTGACCTCGCCCTTGGTTCCCTCGGTCATCCGGGGAATGACCTTGTTCACCACGCCGTAGAGGTTGACGTTCTGCTCCGAGCGCCCGGAGATGATCAGCGGTGTACGAGCCTCGTCGATCAGGATCGAGTCCACTTCGTCGACGATCGCGTAGGCGAGCTCGCGCTGGACACACTGCTCGAGCGAGAGCTTCATGTTGTCTCGCAAATAGTCGAAGCCGAGCTCGTTGTTGGTCACGTAGGTGATGTCGCAGCCGTAGGCTTCCCTTCGCTGCAGGTCGTCGAGGTTGTGGACGATCACACCGATCGTAAGCCCCAGGAAGCGGTGAATCTCGCCCATCCAGGCAGCGTCGCGTTGTGCGAGGTAGTCGTTGACGGTCACGATGTGGACGCCGCGCCCGCTGAGCGAATTCAGATAAGCGGGGAGTGTCGAGACGAGCGTCTTTCCCTCGCCCGTCTTCATCTCGGCGATCGAGCCTCGGTGGAGCACGATGCCGCCGACCAGCTGCACGTCGTAGTGGCGCTGTCCGAGGGTTCGCTTGGCGGCTTCGCGCACGGTGGCGAACGCCTCGGGCAGGAGATCGTCCAGGGTCTCGCCCTTTTCGAGACGCTCCCTGAACTCGCCCGTGCGCGCGCGCAGCACCGCATCGGAGAGCTGGGCACACTCCGGCTCGAGCCGGTTGATCCGCTCGACGGTGGGTTCGAGCTTCTTGATCAGCCGGTCGTTCGCGCTGCCGAAGATCTTCTTGACGATGCCGAACATTTGAGGCGCGCAATCTCCCGGGGGTAATTCGTGCGGAATCAGTGTACGAAAGCACCGCTCACGAGCCAAGAAGGTCGCTACCGCGCGATTCGCGTCAAGGGGTTAGGGGAGCTTCACTAGCCGGGGCCCAGTTGGCCGGATCGAGTTTGGAGCGAGTAGCCCTTCCCCCCAGCTCCCCAGAGCGGAGGTCATGCTGATCGTCGAATTCATCTATGGGATTGCTGCCCGTGTGGACCTCTTGCGTCCCGGTCCCTCGGGAATGGGATCGCGCTCCTAATCGAAGATGTAGTCGAGAGGATTGACCGCCTTGCCCTTTACTTCGACCACGTAGTGCAGGTGGGGACCCGTGCTGCGACCGGTGTTGCCCAATGTCGCAATTCGCTGACCGCGCTGGACGGTTTCACCGGTCTTGACGTAGAGATCATCACCGTGACCGTATTGGGTCCGCACCCCGTATCCGTGGTCGATGATGATGCTCTTGCCGAGCGGTCCGCGATTGCCGGAGAACACCACCTTGCCCTGGGCCGGTGCGACGACGTCCGTCCCGCGTTCGCCCGCGATGTCGATCCCGGCGTGGAATTGCTTCTGGTTCGTAAAGGGCGAGATGCGCGTGCCGAACCGCGAGGTCAGCCAGCCCTTGGTGGGCCAGATGGCGGGCGTCGAGGCCAAGTGCGCGCGCTTGCTTTCGAGTCGATCGACGAGCTCCCCGAGCGAGTGCTCCTGAAAACTGGCCAGCTCTCCGAGCTGCTCCGCGCCGCGCCGCCACGCCACGATCAGAGGCTCATCGGAGCCGACCTCGATCCGCGATTGTCGTTCGGAAGCCGCATCCGGCAGCGGGGCCTCCACCGGCACTGAGGCTCCGGAGCCGCCCAGCTGCGGTTCGGGTTCTGGCGAATCGACACCGACCTCGGACACCTCTTCGCCGCCGGTCGCCGCAGATCCGGGCAGGTTCGCGATGATGCGCACCTTGCGCTCGAATTCACCGATGTTGGCAAGCGTCGAGCGAACGCCATTGAGCGTCGCATCAAAGCTTTCGATCTCACCCCGCTGTCGGGCGACCTCGACGCGCAGCCGGCCGAGCTCGGAGTAAGCGATCCGCACGCGAATGTAGTCGCCGAGGCACACGGTCAGCAGCAGCGCTCCGACACCCGCGCACCAGGCCAGCCGTCGAACGAAGTCCTTGCGGATCTCGAAACGTCGAACCGGCGCGGTCTCCTCCGCCACCACGATGATCGAATAACTATCCATTCTTCCCCTCTCGCCCGGTCACTTTCAACGCTCGCTGGGCAGCGTTACCCGCAGGCGCAATTTGCCGAGCTGGATCTCATCCCCACTGTTGAGCAGTGCCCGAGGCCTCCGCTTGCCATTGACGGACGTTCCATTGGTGCTGCCGAGGTCCTCCACGAAGAACGTCCCACCGTCGAAACCAATGGCCGCGTGAGCCCGCGAAATCGTCGGCTCGGTGATCAGCAGGTCCGCGCCGCGCCCCCGCCCAACCACCATCCAATCGCGGTCCACCGGAAGCTCGAGCCCCTCAAAAAATCCCTGCATGACCCGGACCGAAGCCCCCGAAGGGACCGACCCGGCGAGTTCTCGTTGCTCCACCACAGCGGCTACTCCGCCCTCCTGAACCTCGACACGACCTCGGCCTAAATGGGTGACCGGGCACACAATCGAATCCATGGACCAGGTTCCCCAACATGCTGATCGGAGGTTTTCGCGGCCGGCTTGACCCCCCCGGGGCGTGCGAGCCGCGATCCGGGGCGCCGAGGCGCCGGAGCGAACGTCTGGTGGGTGTCTAGAGCGCGGAGCGTGCGCGAATCAGTTCGCGGGCGTGGCGCCGGGTGGATTCCCGGACCTGTGCGCCCCCTGCCATGCGCGCGATTTCCTCGACGCGCTCGGCGCCCTCCACGCGCAGCAGGCGCGCCGATGGGCGCCCTCGCACCTCGCGCTTCTCGACCCGGAAATGAGCGCTCGCGTAGGCGGCGATCTGCGGAAGATGGGTGATGCAGAGAACCTGATGCCTTCCCGCGAGTTCAGCCAGGCAGCGGCCCACCCGGTCGGCGCTGCGGCCGCCAATTCCGGCGTCGACTTCGTCGAAGACCAGCACCATTCCCGCGTCGGCCTCTCGGAGCGCGGATTTGATCGCGAGAAAGGTGCGTGAGAGCTCGCCACCCGACGCCACCCGGCGCAGTGGAAGCAGCTCTCCGCCCGCGCCGGCCGAAAACCGGAACTCGGGCGTTTCGAAACCACCCGGTCCGCAGGGCGCTCGGTCGGGTGCGGCCGCCGGCTCCAGTGCCAGCTCGAAGCGCGCCTGGGGCATCGCCAGCTCCCGCAGCGCGGATTCAACCGCAGCACCGAGGCGACGGCCGGCCTTCCGTCGTCCCTGCGACAGCCGCTTCGCGTCGGTCTCGAGTTGCGCCACCTGCCGCGCCCGCAGCTCTCCAATCGACTGCGCGCGCTCGCTCGCGCCCTCGAGTCGCTCGAGCTCGGCGACGGCGGCGCTTCGAAAGCGGAGGATCTCTTCGATCGACCCTCCATATTTGCGCTGCAGGGTTTCGATCTGGGCGAGCCGCTCGTCGAGCGCCGCGAGGCGCGCGGGGTCCGCCTCGATGCCCGCCCCGTAGCGTTCGATTTCCGTCGCGGTGTCCCGCAGTTCTTCCCGGGTCACGCGCAATCCGGCGAGCAGCGGCGCGAGTTGGGGGTCGAGGGCCTCGATGCCCTCCAACCGCCGGATCGCCTCGTCCACGAGATCCGCAGCATTGGAAATCTCAGAGCCTCCGAAATCGCCCGCCAAGAGCGCCAGCACTGCGGAAGCCTCTTCGCGCAAGCGCTCCGCATGGGCGAGACGCGAACGCTCAGCGCGCAGCGCCTCGATCTCAGCGGCGTCGAGTTGCGCGTCGTTGATTTCGCCGACCTGGAAGGACAGGAAATCCCGCCGCCTCTCGCGTTCCATCTCCGCAGCACGAAATTCGGCGAGCTCGTCATCCAGTGCGCGCAGCTTCGCGTATCGCTCGGCGACGGCGCCACGCAGCGGCAGGAGCCCCGCAGCGGTATCGAGCAGCCGACCGTGAAACTCCGTCCGCAACAGCGACTGCGAATCGTGTTGGCTCGAGATTTCGATGCGCCCCGAAAACAATTCTGCGAGCACCGCAACCGGTATCAGCTGCCCGGCCACGCGCACGCGGCTGCGGCCGCCACGCTGGACGGTGCGCTGGACAACGAGTTCGTGTTCGTCTGCGACGAGGCCGAGCGCCTCCAGGCGCGACTCGAGGTCCGGCAGGTGGTCGGTGCGGAAGACCGCCTCGACGACCGCTTTGTCGCAGCCTTCGCGAACCACCTGAGGGGACGCCCGCGAACCCGCCAACAGCGACAGGGCACCCAGTACGATCGACTTGCCAGCTCCGGTCTCTCCTGTGAGCACGTTGAGGCCCGCGCTGAACTCGATCTCCTCGTTCTCGACGATCGCGAGATTCTCGATCCGCAGCGTCTCGATCAACGCGTGCCCCAGCGCAACTTGTTCCGCATCACCTCGAAGCGATTTCGATCCGCGGGAACGAGCATCTGCAACGGCCGCTTGGAGGCACACACGGTGACCCGATCTCCCTCCTGGAGCTCGCAGCCCACCTGACCATCGACGGTGAGGTGCACCTCGCCTCCACGCATATCGAGCACGTTGATCGCCAGCCGGCACGCCTTTGGCAACACGATTGGGCGCTGGGTGAGCGCATGGGGGCAGATCGGTGTCAGCACAATCGCACCAATGCCGGGCAACAAGAGCGGCCCCCCCGCCGAGAGCGAATAAGCCGACGAGCCCGTCGGCGTCGCAGCGATCACCCCGTCTCCGTGGTAGGTGGTGACTTCGACGTCGTCCGCCCAAGTCTGCAGGTCGATCATCCGGGACAGCGCGGTCCTGGCGATGACCGCGTCGTTGAGCGCCAGGTAATGGCCGATTTCGCGGCCGTCGCGCTCCGCGTGAACATCGAGCCGCATGCGGGTTTCGGTTCGAAGATGGCCTGTGAGCACCTGTTCCAACGTCGGGAAGAGTTCGTCGAGCGAAATTTCGGCCAGATAACCGAGCGTCCCGAGATTCACGCCGAGAATGGGAACGGCGCGTCCACCGATCGCACGCGCGACGGCGAGCAGCGTGCCGTCACCCCCGAGGACGATCATCAGATCGACCTGGCCGGCGAGTTCGCTGCGCGGCATCCCAGGCAGACCCGATGCCTTCGAGGCTTCGGGCCCCAGCAGCAATTCGACGCCGCGCTCCTGCAGCCATTTCGCGAGCTCCCGCAACAGCGCTCCGAGTCGAAGCTGGTCGGATTTGAGCGATATACCAATCTTTCGGATGGCCATGGACACTCTCTGCGGGGATGCCCGGGAACTATCCCACGTTGCTAGCATCCTCGCATGTCCTCCGAAGATTCTCTGAATCTTTTCCCCACAGAGCCCTTCCGTTCGGATGTCGCCCCGCTGGACGCACACGCCCCGCTCGCGGAGCGCATGAGGCCCCAGAGCCTCGACGAAGTGCTCGGGCAAGATCACCTGCTCGGCGACGGTGCCGCGCTGCGATCTCTCGCGGAGGCGAGCACCCTCCCCTCGCTGATTCTCTGGGGGCCGCCGGGTTGCGGCAAGACGACACTTGCGCGACTGCTCGCCGTCCATTCCGGCGCTCACTTCGAGCCGCTCTCGGCCGTCATGGCCGGCGTCAAGGAGATTCGCAACATCGTGCAGCGCGCGCGCCGAATCGAGCGGCGCACGGTGCTCTTTCTCGACGAGTTGCACCGCTTGAATCGCGCGCAGCAGGACTCCCTGCTCCCGCACGTAGAATCCGGCACGGTGACACTGATCGGCGCTACCACCGAGAATCCCTCGTTCGAGATCAACGCACCCTTGCTCTCGCGCTGCCGGGTCTTCACGCTGTCGCGCCTGGACGGCGGCGCCCTCGAGTCGCTCATCCGCCGCGCGGCGCTCGACGAAACCCGCGGGCTCGGCAAACTCGGCGTCACGCTAGAAGACGACGTCGTGGCGGCGATCGCCCACGCCGCCGATGGCGATGCGCGCCGCGCGCTCGGATTGCTGGAAGCCGCCACGGTGGTCCACCTCCGCACCGCCCAACGCGGCGCGGCGCTCTCGCTCGGGACCATTGAAGAGGCCGCGGGCCAGCGTCTGTTGCTCCACGACCGGGATCGAGAGGAGCACTACAACGTCGTCTCCGCGCTGATCAAGAGCCTGCGCGCGAGCGATCCGGACGCGGCCCTCTACTACGCGGCGCGCATGCTCGTCGCGGGGGAGGATCCGCTCTTCGTCGCGCGGCGGTTGGTCATTTTTGCATCCGAGGATATCGGCAACGCGGACCCCCAAGCGCTGGGAGTCGCAACCTCGGCGTATTGGGCCGTCGAGCGGATCGGCATGCCTGAGGGTCGCATCCCGCTCGGGCAAGCGGTGACCTTCCTCGCCTGCGCACCCAAGAGCAACGCATCCTACCTCGGAATCAACCGCGCAATCGACGCGGTACGCAAGCACGGATCGCTTCCGGTCCCGCTCCATCTGCGCAATGCCCCAACCGCACTCATGAAGGGGATGGGGTATGGCAGCGGCTACACGTACCCCCACGAGACTCCAGGGCAACTCGTGGTCGCGCGGAATCTGCCGGACGAACTCGGGCAGCCGGCCTTCTACGAGCCCAGCCGCGAAGGCGCAGAGTCTGAAATCGCCCGCCGCCTGGCCGATTGGCGGCAACAGCGCAAGAGCGGAAATTTGTCTGGCGAAAAAAGCGAACCGTGACGCCACGCCGAACGATCAGCGCGAGCAGACCTCCCAGCCCGCACCTTCAGCACTCAGCAGCGCACCCATCGCAACGCGCTCGACCGCAGAATCACGCAGAATTCCTTCCGCAACCTCTCGGGCGATCGCAAACTCAGACGCGGACTCCACCTTGTTGATCAGAACCACTGTACGCCCTGCCGATGCAGCGCCCTTCAAGCCACCTTCGGGTGAAGTGATCAAACGCGCCAGCGCGGCGGGCGTCAAGGTGTCTTCGATCGAGAGCCCCGCAATCGCGCTCACCCGCTCGGGTCGATGCGCGATCTCAGCAATCGGTTTCAAGAGTGCATCGATGCCCACGACGGGCACGAGCAGCGTCGTGCCGATGGGAATCATCGGCTCGTGCGGTGCCGGCGCCTTGACGGGCAGCATCCGCGAGCCGTCGGCCTCGACGATCACCCAGTCGACGCGCGGATGCGCGAGCATCTCCGCGGGCAGCTCGGGCCGCACACCCACCGCGCGCTCCCCCTCGACGCGCCCGACCACCAACAGACCCGACTCGAATGCGTCGAGTCGCGTCCGCCAGTCTGCGTCGGCCAGCGTGCAGACTTCCGCCGCACCGCTCATCTGCTCGGAGAAGATTCGCGTCGTGGTCGTCATCACGCCGCGGCCCGGAAGCCGCTTGGCGAGTTCGAACATCAGGCTGCTCTTGCCCCCACCGCCGACGATCGCGACGAGTGCTCCGCTCGGCGGGAGGCCCAGCGCCTCGACGATATCAGCGACCCTGCTCTGCTCGTTCACCCAAGACCCCAAGCGCAGAAATTTCCCGAGCGAACATCGCGGCGGCGAGCGTGAACCGAGGCTCTGCTCCAGGCAGTCATTCGCTCAGGCGGCACGTTGAAGCCGGAATTCTAGCGCTGGCGCCACGGCCCGCCCGATCTCGGCGTCACGCGCTGTGGTAAAATTTGAGATACAACGACATCAGGAGGGGCATCGACGTGGAGTACTTCTCGAGACGAACATCCTCTGGGAAGAACCTCCGGCCCTCGGACCTGTACGAATACTCCATCGACAATTTCTGGTTCAAGGCCGCCAATCTGGAGAACGAAACGATCAACGAGCCGCTGCGAGGCAACCACAAGGCGGACATCGTGATCATTGGCGGCGGCTACATGGGCCTATCGTCTGCGTTCCACATCCATCAAAGCTTTCCCGACAAGAAGATCACCCTGCTCGAAGGAGCCTGTTGCGGGTACGGGGCCAGCGGCCGCAATGGCGGCTTCTGTGTCACCAGCGACCTGTTGAGCGACTCGACGAATCTGGACGACGAGAGCACCCAGAAGATGGTCGATGTGAGCTTCTACGGCTTGAAACAAATCAAGAGGCTGGTGAACGAGTACGGCGTCGATTGTGATCTGATGGAAAACGGCATGCTGTCGCTCGCCATGACGGAGCAAGAGGCGCGCTGGCTCGAAGACACCGCACAGCAGATGAAGGCATTCGGCCTCGAGTCGACCCTGCTTCAGGGGGCGAGTCTCGAGGCGGAGATCCGATCCCCCCGCTTCGTCGCGGGCCTGCTGCTCCCGCACAACGCCACCCTCAATCCGGCCAAGCTGGCCCGCGGCATGAAGCGGGTCGTCGAGGAGCGCGGTGTGGAAATCAGGGAGAAAAGCATCGTCACGCGCATCGTCCCCGGGAAGGTTCACCGAGTCGAGACGGAGCGGGGCCGAATCGATGCCCCGGTCATCGTCCTCGCCATGAACGCATACTCTCCCAAGCTGGGATTGTTCCGGAATCGGATCTTTCCGCTCTGCAGCTACATCATCGCCACGCAACCCCTGAGCCGGGAGCAGTGGGAATCGATCGGCCTGAACCAGCGGCGAGGCTTCGGAGACTTGCGCGCGCAGTTCAACTACGCGGCTCCTTCAGCGGATGGGAGAATCGTGATCGGCGGATCCGACTATCCCTATTACAAGAACGACGGACTGAGTTCGGGGTTCAATGCCTCGGTGAGGGACCTGCTGATCAAGGATCTGCTCACCACGTTTCCGCAGCTGGAGGGGATCGAGATCGACCACTCGTGGGGCGGAACCATGTCGGGCACGCGCGATCTCACCCCATCTGTCGGAGTGATCGGAGAGCACAAGAACGTCTACTACGGTGTTGGTTTCTTCGAGGGCGTACCCACCACACAGACGGCGGGCCGCATCATCGCGGACCTCATGGCGGGCGAGCGCAACGCGTTCACCGAGCATGCAATCGTGAATCGAAAGATCCCCTATGCGGGTCCGCAGTGGGTGAGAAATGTCGCCATTCCCGTCTTCAAGACGCTGTTGACCCGATTCGGAGTCGGACGACAGTTCATCCGCGACCGAGCGTGACGCTCCCTTCGCGCGGATAGACGGCGATGAGAGCATCTTGGTCACGCGCCAGTGGCTCTCGCCCAACGGCGGCTTCATCATGTGCTAGCTCGATGAACTTCGTTCGGCTCCGCCTCACGGCTAGGAGGCCGACTCTCGAGTCGGCCTCCTAGCCGAAGGAGCCCACGCGATGAAAGGCTTGATGGAACGGGTATCGGCGAATCCACACAAGGCAGCCGCGCTGGCCTACGGTGGACTGGGGGTGCTGATCATCTTCATCACCTTTGCCGCCGACATGGTGCCGCGGTCCCGAGAGGATGCGGTCTGGCAGCTGCTCATCGGTGCCGTCTTCGTGCTGGTTTTTGCAGTGCTGATATGGCGGGGCTGGTGGTGGCTCTCGGCGTTCCTGATTCTCTCGAATGCCTGGCGGGCGACCACTTATTTCAGCGCTGGGCTTGGTTTGCATATCGAACTGCCGGCGCTTAGCATCACCTCCGTCGAGCCCAGCCCAGCCGCGTTTGCCAACGCGGCTCTGATGGCGGTGATCGTGTTGCTGCTCGTCCGTTCCGCCTGGATCGGATTCTCCGATTGGCGCACGCGGCGTCTCGCTGAAAGGGAAGCATAGGTGGCGACTCGAACTGCGTACGAGCCCTCCCTGATCTCGTGGAACCTGACCAGGATGTGCAACCTGCGCTGCCCTCACTGCTACATGGAGGCCGGCCCGAAGGCGGAGAACGAACTCACGACGGAGGAATGTCTGGGGCTGATCGACGAGATGAAGGCCCTCGGCACCGAAATGCTGATTCTGACCGGCGGCGAGCCGCTGCTGCGCAAGGACATCTACGAGATCGCAAAGGCAGCGTCCGCCCTGGGGATCTGGGTGGTGATGGGAACCAACGGCGTCCTGATCACCGGCAAGGTCGTCGAGAAGATGATCGAATGCGGCGTGCAAGGCGTGGCGATCAGCATCGATTCACTCGAACCGGCAAAACACAATCATTTCCGCGGCGGGCCCGATGCGTGGGAGCATTCGGTGCGAGCGCTGGACATCTGCCGCGCGAATGGCCTTCAAGTCCTGATTCAGACCACGGTCATGGAGATGAACTACGCCGAGATTCCCCAGATGCTGGCGTTCGCCCGCGAGAAGGGAGCCTGGTCCTTCAATCTCTACTTCCTCGTCCAGACCGGCCGCGGCCAGCAGATGAACGATCTCTCGCCCGAACGGACGGAAGCCATGCTCTCGAACCTGGTGGACTGGCAGGATCAGTACCGTCCCATGCTGGTGCGCTCCAAGTGTGCGCCGCAGTTCAAGCAGATCGCCTACGAGAGGGGAGCGGGAGGCCTGGAGAGCGGCGGTTGCATGGCTGGCACCCAGTATTGTCGGATCACGCCACAGGGCGATGTGACCCCGTGTCCGTATATGACCGTCGTCGCAGGCAACGTGCGTGAGCAGAGTTTTGGCGAGATCTGGCGGACGTCATCCGTCCTGCAGGAGCTGCGTGACCCGAAGCAGCTCAAGGGACGCTGCGGCCGCTGCGAGTTCAACGAGCTGTGCGGCGGCTGCCGGTGCCGGGCCTATGCCGCCTATGGTGACTATCTCCAGGAAGACCCGGCATGTCGCTACCAGCCCACCGGACGTCCGCTGCAGATCGAGGCGGTTTGCTGGAACCCGGCGGCCCAGGCCCGGTTGGAGCGCATCCCCCTCGCCTTCATCCGCGGGAAGGTGAGGCAGGGCTTGGAAACCTACGCCCAACGCCATGGGATCGATCTGATCACGCCCGAAGTGATGAAGGAAGCGCTGGCGGGCGAGGAGCGATCCGAGATGTTCGGCAAGATGCCACGCTTTTCAAAGCCGGACTG
>JADFQO010000031.1 GCA_022561775.1 Myxococcales bacterium
ACGCTGCGCAGTGTCGACACCCTGGTGGTGGACAAAACGGGAACCCTCACCCAGGGACACCCCAAACTCACGCGCTTGATCACGACCGGAGAGCTGTCGGACGACAGCGTTTTGTGTCTGGCCGCGTCGATCGAGCGCTACAGCGAACATCCGCTCGCGGGCGCTGTGGTCGGCGAGGCCGAAGTGCGCAATCTCTCCCTCGAAGAGGCCCGGAATTTTGAAGCCGAGGTGGGCGGCGGAGTAATCGGCGAGGTCGGAAGCCGGCGGGTCGCGGTCGGAAAACTCTCCTTCCTGCACGCACGCGGTGTTCAAAACCTCACAGCCCTGGATCGGGAAGCTGCTGCGCTTCAGGACGATGGGCATACCGTGATCTACCTGGCGATTGACGGCAAGCTCGCGGCGATCCTCGCGGTTTCGGACCCCATCAAGGCGGAGACGCTACCCGCGATCAAACGGCTACACGCGCTCGGGCTGCGCATCGTCATGCTCACGGGAGACGACGAACGCGTCGCAGAATCGGTCGCAAGGCGGCTGGGAATCGACGAGTTCGCTGCCGGCTTGTCGCCGCGCGACAAGCACGATCGCATCCTTGCCCTGCGAGAAGCGGGACACTGCGTCGCGATGGCCGGCGACGGCATCAACGATGCGCCCGCACTGGCCGCCGCCCACGTGGGGATCGCGATGGGAACCGGGACCGACGTCGCGATCGAGAGCGCCGGCATCACGCTCCTCAGCGGCGACCTGCGGGCGGTCGGCAAAGCCATCGCATTGAGCCGCGCCGTGATGCGCAACATCCGCCAGAATCTCTTCTTCGCCTTCTTCTACAACGGGCTCGGGATACCGATCGCGGGAGGTGCGCTGTTCCCGGTCTTCGGGATCGCGCTGAACCCGATGATCGCGGCCGCCGCAATGAGCTTGAGTTCCGTCTCCGTGATCGCCAACGCGCTTCGGCTGCGATCGACAGAACTCGAAGATCCGAGCTGACTGTGATTTCGCTCGTGGAGAAAGTCTCCGCGGCGCGTCATCCGCGTTGGTAGGCTTTCTGTCCGCGATGCGAAAACCTGTGACTGCGATGACCTCGGCACCGCGTTCACTGCTCGACGCGCTCGTCTTCTCCAATCTCTGGATGGCGGCAGCTGCAGGCGCTCTCGTCGCGGCGGCCTCTCGCGCAATGGGAACCGCCATCCGCCCGGAAGCGGTGGGGCTTGCCTTCTCGGGAACCCTGGTGATCTACAACTTCGATCGGCTGCGCGACCTGCGTCGCGACCGACACACTTCGCCGGATCGCAGCGCGTTCGTCGCGAAGTACCGAGGCCGGCTGATCGGTCTCATCGGAGCGGCGGCAGCGGCCTCGCTCTACTTCGGGGCGCGCGTGGGATGGCCGGCGGCCGTAATGCTACTGCCGGTTCTCGGAGTGGGGCTCTTCCATCGACGCCTCAAGCGCTTCGAGAACGCCAAGATCGCCTACATCGCGGCATCTTGGATCTGCGTAGGGTGCGGGTTGCCCGCGGTGCTCGCTCCGGACGCGCAGAGCGTCCGGTGGGTCGCATCGATCCTCGCGGCGACCCTGCTCGCGAATGTCATCGCTTTCAACGTTCGCGACGAAGAGGCGCAAATCGAGCGAGTCGGTCGGCGTGGTGCGCTTCAGTTCGCGCGCGTTTGCGCGGCCATCGGAGTGGCGCTCGGCGCGCTCGCGCCCTCCCCGTCCGACGCTCTCGTCGCCATTCCGCTGGTGACCCTTCTCGCACTCATCGGCTACCGGCCGACCGAACGCTTCAGCCCGCTGTTCATCGATGGCGCGCTGCTCCTCGGATCACTCGTGGCGATCGCGTCAGGCTGAAACGGGTCGGACGCGCGTGTCCTTCAGTCCGCCCAGCGCCGCGGGCGAGAGCGTAGTCGGTCCGCGTTCATTTCAGCGCAGAAATCCTCGAACGCTCCTCGCGGCACGCCCCTCCACTCGAGCTCGGCCAGGCTTCGGCTGATCGGTGCGTCTTCTGCGAGCGTGGCAAGACGCTTGTAGAGCAGCGCTTCATCGCGACGTGCGGCGAGGTTTCCCGCGAGCCGCTTCGCGCCGCGCACTGCGACCTCCCAGTCTGCGGCGTCCTCCGGGATCGCTTCGATCCGCTCGTAATGGGCCAGCACCGCGGCTGCGGACTTCGCGCCGAAGCCGGGAATGCCCGGGATGCCGTCAGCCGAATCGCCCATCAGGCCGAGCCAGTCGGGAATGCTCGCGGGTCCCACACCGCGCAATTCACGCAGCGTCTTCTCATTGGTGAGCCTCTTGCGCATCCGATCGATCTGCACGACGCGCGTACCGCGAATGCTCTGTCCGAGGTCCTTGTCGGGCGTCATCAGCCGAACCTGCTCGACCTGGTCGCGAAAGCGCGCCGCACCGGACGCCAACGCGTCGTCGGCCTCGTAGCGATCCATCGACCAGACGGTCACGCCGAGCGCCGCGGTCGCGCGTTCCGCGGCGTCGAATTGGGCGGCGAGTTCCTCGGGCATGCCCTCCCCGGTCTTGTATCCGTCGAACAGATCGTTTCGAAAAGATTCGACGGGATTGTCGAACGCGACCGCGATGTGCGAAACCGCTTCCTCTTCATCCTCGAGGAGCTGGAGCAGCGACGACGCGAGCCCGACCGTGGCCTTGACGTCGCGACCCGAAGCGTCGCGCTGACCGGGCCGCGGCGCAAAGTGCGCGCGGAACAGTTCGAAGGTCCCATCGACGAGATGAAGCCGCGTCATCGAGCCACGCGCGCTCGACCCATCGCTTCTCGGGTCTTACCGATTTTCACGAGCGGTGCTCCCGCTGGCTGGTATCCACCACTCTAATGGCAGGCGGGCCGGTCGCAAAGACCTACTCGTCGACTCCCCAATCTTGCTGAGCGCGGGCCGCCATGCGACCCATCTCGCGCCTCAATCCCGGGCCATTCGCAAAGGCGACCCACACGCCGATCGCGAGGTCGACGACCGCCGCGATCCGAATGCGCTTCAGGCGACGCGCAGGTCTTCGACCCAGCAATCCGCGCGCTTCACGTGCTCACCTGCGAGGATCTTCAGCGAATGCCGAAACAGCGGCCCGTTCGTCGCGAGGGTGTGGAATTCCCCGTTTTCCCCACAGGCGTCGATTCCCTGCGCTTCGAGTTCGCTCGCGAGCCCCGAATCCAGCGTTCGCCCGAGGTAGTCGCGCGACATGACGCCGTCGCGGACCACGACGATGCGCGCTTCGAAGCCGAGTTGCCACCACTCGTCGAGAACATCGCATCGCTCGAATCCCCAGAGCGGCAGGAGTCCGCTCAGGCCCGCATCCCGAGCAACCGCCAACTCCCAATCGCGGTGGGCTTCGATATCGATGTCGCCGAAGACGACCGATTTCATCCCATCCTGCCGCGCCTCTTCGAGCAGAGCCACCAGGCTTTCGCGGTAGTTCTCCCAACTCGTCGAGACGGTCCGCAGCTCGAGGCCGAGCGCATCAGCCTGCGCTTCGACCACGCTTCGATGCAAGCCGTGCGAACGCGTACGGGTTTCGTCTTCGGTGAAGAGAGTCAGCAATACCTGCGGAATCGCTCCGCCCGCAGCCGCGCGGTGGAGCGCCAGGCACGAGTCCTTACCGCCACTCCACGAACAACAAAAGGGCTCGTTGATGGCGGGAGCGCGCACAACCGTCTCCGAGCCACTCGAATTCACGGGTTCGCTTCGCCAACCCTCAGGCTGTGATCGTCGCGAAGCCCCGCGAAACGGCGCTGGGCGACCCGGAAGCCGCCGAAGAACACGATCGCGTAGAAGCAGTTCCCGAGGATCGCGTTGCGAAGAAACGGAATCGCGGCCACATAGCACGCGACGAGCCCCTCCCAGGTCATCGGGTAGAGGGTGCCTCTCGACCAGACACCGAAGTTGGTGATCAGATAGAAGAGCACCGCCGTACCGACGGATGCCGAACCCACTCGCAGAGCGCTGCTTCGCGGGCCCAGCAAGCGTCCAAGCACGACCGTCAGCGCAAACGCGAGGTAGACGAGCGGCATGCTCCGCAATGCGCTGAAATCGTAGATCGTACCCGCGAGTACAAGATCGCTCGCGAACATCGCGAACAGCGGCACCGCAAACGCGACCCTCACGTCGCGAAAATGGGCGCCTCCAAAGAGCGCCATGCCCGCGACCGGCGTGAAGTTGTAGGGATGCGGCAGCAGCCTCATGATCGCGGCCGCGATCGTGATGAACACGAGCGCGTGAAATCGCGCCTTTCCGGACGTCGACAATCGCAGCGCTAGACCCTGCCCACAGCTGGCATCTCCGTTGCAGCCAAACTCGAACCCGCCGGCAGCAGGTCCGCGTAGTAGCGGGACTCGCGGCACACCACTTCGCCCACAACGATGTCGAGGGGCTCGCGGAAGATCGGACCGTCGTAGACGAAGGTGTGAAACTCCCCGTACTCACCGCAGGGATCGACACCTTCGGGGAGGTCGTCGATCAGGGCCGCGTCGATCGCGCGGCCCGCAAAGGACGCGCCGAGCTTGCCCTCGACGCAACACAGATAGGCCTTGAAGCCCGAGCGGATGAAGGTCTGGATCAACTGCGCGGTGTCGCGCTTCCAGAGCGGAAACACCCCGCGCATCCCCAACCGGGCCAGATTCTTTTCGCGATAGGCGCGAAGGTCTTCGAGGAAGAGATCGCCGTGTGCGACCAGCATCACCCCCTTGTCGCAGTAGCGCTGCAGGGTGTCACGCAGTAACTCTTCGAAGCGCTCGTTCGTGCACGGAAGACCCGAATCCGACGGCAGGTAGAGGCGATCGAGCGGCAGCCCGATCGATTCCGCCTGCATCTCGAGCAGCTCCTCCCTCACGCCGTGGTGGCTGATTCGCTTGTATTCCGCAGCCACCGACGTCAGCAGGCCGACCACCTCGTAGCGGTCGTCCCTCAGCAGCGCGTGGAGCGCCATCGCGCTGTCCTTCCCGCCGCTCCACGAAAGCACCAGCTTTTCCGGCATTCCAATTCCCCTTTCGATCGCGGCTCAGTACTCGAGGCGAATTCCGCCGTAGGCTGACGCACCGGCCGTCCCAAAGCTGACTATATCCTCATAATTTTCGTCCGTGACATTGTCGACGCGCGCGAAGACCGTGAGCCAGTCGTTGATCTTGAAACGACCGGTCAGGTTGAGGGTCACGTAGTCGTCAGCGGTGGTCGCGCTGAAGTCGTCCGGATTGATATCGCGTCGATCGCCGACATAGAGCAGATTCGCGGCGAGTTCGCCGCGATTGTCGAGGAAGTCCCAGATCAGATCGATCGACGCCTTGTGGGTCGGCCGCCGCAGCAGACGGGAGCCGTTGAAAAGCAGGAACCCGATGGGATTTCCCTTGGCCTCGGTGTGCGTGTAGGTGTAGTTCCCGGAAAAGCGCAGGTTTTTGGTGAATTCGACGTCGACCGTGGTCTCGGCTCCCAACGACTCGGAATCGTCGATGTTGGTGTTGAGGAAGGGGAAGGTAACCATGCCAATGATCAGATTATCGACGTCGTTCCAAAAGAACGTCGAGCCCACGACAAATCGACCGCCACAGAGAGAGGTTTCGAAGCCGAAGTCGGCACCCTGGGACTCTTCGGGTCTCAGGTTCGGATTGCCACCGCCTGCGAGCGGGTTGAGTTGTGACAGCGATGGCGCCTTGTAGCCCGTCCCATAACTACTGCGAAAGGTCGTGTGAAGTTCCGGAACCGACGCGCCGAGCGTAAAGCGATAGGTGACTTTGTCGTCGAAGTCGGTCGAGTTGTCGTAGCGGAACCCAGCCGTTCCAAAAAAGCGCTCCAAGAACGTGAACTGATCCTGCAGGTAGACGGCGAAGTTGTCCCGTGTATCGTCGTAGGTGGCGAAATCCGCCTCTTCCCACTGCTGCTCGAGGCCAAGCGTGCCGAGATGGTTCTTGATCACGCGCACCTCGTTCTGCCAATTGAGCGCATAGAGGTTGCCGTCAATTTGGGTGTGAAAGCTCGGGAGAGGAATTGGAGGGATCGGAAAGACAAAGGGAGAGGACTTCGTGTCGCGCTCGTTCCGGCTGAACTGACCCGAGAGCGTCTGCACCCAGCGACCGTCGAACAGACTCAATTTTGGCGCAAAACGGGCGAGCAACTGCTCGGTGTCGACGTGGTGATCGTTTTCATTTCCAGCAGGAAAGCCATCGAAATCGGCCCGGGCGTCGCTAAAGCGGAACATGCTGTCGAGTGAAAATTTCTCGTTCAGCTTCCAGCCAAGGCGGGCCGAAGCGGTGTAATTTTCGTAGCCGTCCCGCTCGCCGCCTTCAGTCGTCGCCGAAAAACCGTCCGTTGACCAATAAGAACCCGATACCGCATAATTCAGATCGCCCGTATCTCCAGACACGGAAACGACTCCGCGCGCGGTGGAGTACGATCCCCCCTCACCCGAGCCCACCACCTTGGGCTTACCGCTGCTGCCGCGCTTGGTGAAGATCTGGATCACACCGCTCATCGCATCGCCGCCGTAGAGCACGCTCTGCGGCCCGCGAACCACCTCGATGCGCTCGATGTCTTCGGTGGTCAGGTCGTTGAGGATCGGTGCGCGGCTCGGGCTCGAGGGGTCGTTGAGCTCGACGCCGTCGAGCAGCACCAGCACGTGATTGGAATTGCCGCCGCGCACGAAGATCGATGTGGTGGTTCCCGGGCCACCGCTGCGCCGCACATCGACCCCGGGAACGCGCCGCAGCACGTCCGTCACCAGGCGCAACTGGCGGCGCTCGATCTCCTCGGATGTCACCACCGTGACGGAGCTCGCGACCTGCGCGGCCGAGGTTTCGGTTCGCGTGGCGGTGACGACGACATCGCCCACCTGAAGGGCGGCGGGCTCCTCGTCCGTGCGGTCGTCGTCCGCGGGTTCAGCGGAGGCGGAATTTACCGCAACCAGAGCACACAGCAACGAGCTGAGGCAGCAGACCGCGGGAAAGACAGCGCGTTTCGCGGCGACGCGCGATGCAAATCGACCAACCAACGACACGGGTAGACCTCCCTCGCCCCGTTTCGCGCGGGGCAGACACGAACACCGGCCCTCGCGTTCGTCAGGAGGTCTCGAGGTGGATGATCATAATCCCGGAACGCCAATGCGTTCCGGCCCGAGCGCCCTGGCTGCGAGGGCAGATCTCTTTGGCAGTTGGCAGGTCTTCCGGCTCAGGGTTGCTCGACCGATCACCTTCCCACCCGACCCGTTGCAGGTCGAACAGTGGCTCTGCGTTCGATCGACGGTCCCAGGATCTGGGGCCAACCCATTACGGCGGCGCGCCCGCGGAGGAATTGGAGAGAACCCCTCTCCGCACCTCACTTCCCTTTTCACCCGACCCACGGTCTGGGCCGGAGCACCGACTGCACTACCGGCGCTAGATACACGAAGTCAACCGAGATCACAACCTTGGCCCGCCCGAAACGCCAGTGCTCCCTATGGGAGCCGAACGCCCGTCTTGACCGAATCGTGAGTCTCGATGGTTGGAAATCCCCGACCCGATGGACTGATCGCTGCAGGAGACTTGCACGCGAGATGCCGTGGCTCGGGTCACAGCCGATCCCGTCGACAACCTCTATCTATTGCCAACGACAGACACAGCCAGATCGCGCCGAGGGGAGCAAGTCGGCGCGGACCGACAAGAAAGGGAATTGACATGTTCAAACCGCAAAACCAGGCGATGTTGCTGCTCTGTTGTGGGTTGGCGCTTCCGGCGACGGCCTTCGAAGAGGCGGCGGTCTCGCTCAGGGAGCTCTCCGATGGTTCGATCATCGAGTTCGAGTCGTCCTTCTGCGAGGTCGCAGTCGGCGACACCGTGTCCGTCATGCTGATGGGCGATGGCGGCGACGCAGCGGCAGCGGAGGTCGTCGCGGCGTCCGTGAAGGCCCACAGCGGCGCAACGCTCAACCAAGACAAGGGGAAGGGAAGCGCCCGCACCGCCTACGTCAAAGCGGTCATCGGGATGGACGGGCGGGTCGTCGAGATCGCGCTCGACGAGGCCCATGCGGGCTGGAAAACCGTGCACGTTCAGGTCGAAATCTCGACCGGCGACGAGCTCGGTGTCAACCTCCACTCGACACCCTGCGAGTCACTGCGAAGCCAAACGCTAGTACGAGCCACCGGGGGGCCCGCCCGGGAGCGGGTGGGAGGGCGCCTCACTCGCGACTTCGCTAGTCCACTTCGATGAATCCTTCGCCGATCGAACCGCAGGATCCGCCGATCTACGTCGCGACGACGACTGCGTCACGCGACGCAATCGATAGGAGGAGCAGGATCCAGAGACCGACCAGGATCAATCCGCTTAGCGCAAATACGATGGCGCGTTGGGTGACGTTGTTGCTTCCGAGGTGGATGAAGGAGTGGACGCATCGCGAAGCGAAATAGAGCCACGCGAGCGCAACCGCGAGAGGCGTGACACCATTGGTCATATAAAGGAAGAGCACGGCGATGTAGAACAAAGGGGGCACTTCGAAGTGATTCTGCGCGTGCCGTCCGATCACCTGGAGGCGAGGTGTCTGTTCGCCTTCGTTGTAGCGACGGTAGTAGCGGATGCTGACAGCGCCGCGGCGAATCGCCGCGATACGCGAGCCGCCCAGATAGGCGATTACGGAACACGTGAGCATGAACATTGCGACAGCCGGAAAAATGATCGCGGAGGATTCCATATCTACTCCTTGTGGCGGCTCGACGGGCGACGCGGCCCGCCGCCTGATGGCATGGCGGTGCCTGATCGCACAGCGGTCAGAATCCCGCCGCAGCCGGCGGCGGACACCGAGGAGCCGGAACGCGACCATGCTACCAAATTGAGATGGAGGGAACGTCGGGCCGGGGCGCGCGCAACACCGTGTCAGTTTGCGCTCTCCGCAACGACCTCGAGCAGGCCCTTTCCGTAACGCCTGGCCTTCGCGGGGCCGATGCCGTGAACGAGGAGCAGCTCGTCGATCGTGCGGGGGCGCTGGGCGGCAATCTCCCGGAGTGTGCGATCACTGGCCACCACGTAGGGAGGCACCCCAGAGGCAGCAGCGCGCTTCAGGCGGTGGCTGCGCAGCGCGTCGAAGAGTGCGCGGTCGCAATCACCGAGTACCTCGGCGCTCTCGCGCGGCGCCACACCGCGTCGGGCGGGTGGATCCCCGGATTTCGCTTTCGCAATGGGAGCAGTTTGGAGCGCTGGTAGCAGCAGGCGCACGGGGCGTTCGCCGCGCATCGTCGAGATACCCTCCTCGGTGAGCGCGACCACCGGGCGATCGAGGCCGAAGAAGTCGACCCAACCCGCGGTCACACAGCGCCTCAACAAGCGCGTGAGCCATTCTTCGCGATACGCGCGCAGCGCGCCGAAGGTGGGGGTTCGATCGAGACCGCGGCGCTCCAGGCGGGGATCCTTCACACCCCGCAGCAATGCAACCGCCGCGCTCAAGCCGAAGCGCCCGTGGACCCGCGCGACTGCGCTGAGCGCCTTGCGGACCACGAGAGTCACCTCTTCGCGGTCGAGCGCTGCTTCGTCGCCCGCACCCGCGGACAATGCCTCGCAGACATCGCAGCGACCGCAACCCGCGAGCGTTTCGGCCTCGTCACCAAAGTAGCGCAACACGGCATCGTGACGGCAGCTGCCACCCTCCGCGAAGCGCATCAACTCGAGGAACATCCCCCATTTGTGTTCCATGATGTGTTGGGCGGATCCATGCTCTGCCATGTCCATCTCGAGCAGCGCGCGGCGACGCGCCATGTCGCCCGGCGAAACGATCATCAAGGCGAGCGCGTCAGCGCCGTCGCGTCCCGCGCGACCGGCTTCTTGGTAGTAGGCCTCGATCGACCCGGGCGGCGAGAAGTGGATCACGGCGCGCACGTCGGCACGGTCGATCCCCATCCCGAAGGCGTTGGTGGCGGCGACAATTTCGAGTTCGCCGGAAGAAAATACCCGGTGGACCTGCTCGCGCCGCGCGCCGGTCTTGCCCGCGTGGTAGGCCATGCACTTCCAACCGTGCGCGCGGATCCGGTCAGCCTGGACTTCGGCGATCTTTCGGGTCGGGCAGTAGAGGATCGCCGCGCCACGGCCCGAACCGGGCCTGCCCAGCGCTTCCTCGAGCGCGGCGTCGATGCAGCGCTCGCGCTCTCGTTTCTGCTGGACCTCGCGAACCCTCAACGACAGATTGGGACGCGCAAAGCCGTAGATGAGCTGTGGGGTCTCGGCGGGTAGTCCCAATCGCTCGAGGATCTCGTCGCGCACGACAGGCGTCGCGGTCGCCGTACAGGCGAGCACTCGGGATTCCGGAAAATCCTCGAGCAGCTTGCCGATTTCGAGGTATTCGGGGCGGAAATCGTGACCCCACTCGCTGATGCAATGCGCCTCGTCAATTGCGATCAGCGGACAGTCGAGCCCTTTGAGCATCGAGCGGAAACCCGTGAAAGCCAGTCGCTCGGGAGCCGCGTAGACCAGATCGAATTCGCCGCGCGCAATCGCGGACATGCGGCCGCGCAACTCGTCGGGTTCGAGTGTGGCCGCGAGATAGGTCGCGGAGATGCCGCGCTCCTTGAGGGCTTCGACCTGATCGGCCATCAGCGAGATCAGCGGAGAGATCACGAGCGCGGTGCCCGGCAACACCACCGCGGGGAGTTGATAGACCAGGCTCTTGCCGCCGCCGGTCGGCGCGACGAGCAGCAGGCGCTCTTCGGCCAACAATGTCTCGACGGCCCGCCGCTGCCCCCTGCGAAACGCGCGATAGCCGAGGCGTTCGAGACCGGCATCGATGTTCATCTCGGACGCAGACTGACGCGGCGCCTCGGTCGAAGGATCGGACATCAGCTACCTATGCGGGACCCTGCTGGGCGCCGGGATCAGCCGGCCTCGAAAAGAGACGCGAAGCCCTGACCGCCGCCGACGCACATCGTCACGACGCCAAATCGCATGCCCCGGCGCTTGAGTTCGCGCAATAGCTGGCCGGTCATTCGCGATCCGGTCATCCCGAAGGGGTGGCCGATCGAGATCGACCCTCCCATCGGATTGAGCTTCTCGTCGGGAATCTGGAGTTCGCGCTTGCAGTAAAGGAGCTGTGACGCGAAGGCCTCGTTCAGTTCGACGATGTCGATGTCGTCCACCGTCAGGCCGTGTCGCTTCAGCAGCCTGGGCACCGCGAACACGGGGCCGACCCCCATTTCCTCGGGCCCACAGCCCGCGATCGCGCTGCCGTGATAGATGCCGAGCGGTTCGATGCCGAGCTGCTTCGCGCGCTCCGCGCTCATTAGAAGCGTCGCGGAGGCGCCGTCGGAAAGCTGTGAGGCGTTTCCCGCCGTCACGGTGCCACCTTCTTCCTCGGGTTTGAATACGGGCTTGAGCGCTGCGAGCCCCTCGAGGGTGGTGTTCGGGCGGTTGCACTCGTCCCGTTCGACCACGAACCCCTCTTCGTAGGGCTCCTCATCCTTCTTCATCACCTTGCGGGTGACCTTCATCGGCACGATATCCTCGCTGACGTAGCCGGCTTCTGCGGCGGCCGCGTAGCGCTGCTGGCTCACGAGCGCGATCTTGTCTTGATCCTCGCGGCTGATCTCGTAGCGCTCGGCGACGACCTCGGCAGTCAAGCCCATCGGAAAATACAGACCGGGAAAGCGCTTCTGCGCGCCCTGATTGACCATTCGGGTGGTGTTCATGCTGCCGTCTTGCATCATCGTGATGGTCTCGACCCCGGCTCCGATCGCGACCTCCGCACCCTCGTTGATGATCGCGTGCGCGGCCATCATGACGGCCTGCGAACCCGAGGAGCAGAAGCGATTCACGGTGGTGCCGGCCACGGTTTGGGGGAAACCCGCCGCGAGCGCGGCGACTCTCGCCATGTTCATGCCCTGACACCCCTCTGGAAAACCGCAGCCGAGAATCACGTCCTCGACCTCTGCGGCGTCGAGATTGGGGTGGCGCGAAACGACCTCCCGCAGGACGTGAGCGGTGTATTCGACCGGTTCCGTGATGTTGAAGGAGCCTCGGTGGGCCTTGGTGAGCCCCGTGCGGACGCTATCGACGATGACGGCTTCGCGGGCCATGGCTAACCTCTGGTGAAGGGGATTGAAAACCTCCCTGCGCAGCCAAACTAGCACGCAGAGCTGCCGCTGGGTTGCGCCAAGCCTGCGTCGACGCCCGAGCCGGAAGCTGGCGTGCCGGAGGGTTCCAGCCATCCGTGATATTCTCACGCTTTCGGCGATCGCTGATCGGGTCGGTCAGTCGAGCAGATTCTGGTGCGCAGCATGAAAAGATTCACCCCCGTAGCGAGAATCGCCACCCAGCTGGGCGGCATTTTCCTGACACTCATCGCTTTCGCCCAGATCGGCTCTGCCGCGCCAGCGCGCGAGAACCCCAAGTCGCGCGCGCCGGAGGCATTTCGCCCCGATCAGATCATCCTGAAGCTCTCCGAGGACCGGGCGAAATCGCTGGACCTCGGGGATGGCAGCTCGCTGAGCGCACTGCTGCTGCGCCACGGCGCAGTCGGTCAGCGCAGAGCATTCGCCGGATCCGGAAGTTCCCATCCCTCGATCACCACCGCAGCACAGGGCGCCGAGCGCGCGAGGCAGCGCTTCGCAAAGCGAGCCGCCCGAGCGCCACGCGACCAGGAGCTTCCCGATCTCGAAAACATCTTCGTCTTTGAGCTCGCGGGCTCCACCGACATCCTGCACGCGATCGCGGAGCTGGCCGCACAACCGGATGTCGTCTACGCCGAACCCAATTTTCTCTATCACGTGATGGAGGTTCTCCTCCCGGACGAGCCTTTCATCCCCGACGACCGCTATCTCTCCGAGGACGGAGTCCACTTTTCGGAGGGCGCCTGGGGGCAGCTGCATCCCGATCTCTGGGGAATCGAAAAAATTCGAGCCATCGAGGGGTGGAACGAATTCGACCTCGATCGCAGCGGAGAATTCGACGCCTCCGAAACCCGGCCCGGAGAGCACGTGGTGGTGGCGGTCATCGACACGGGCCTCGATGTCGGCCACCCAGACATCGCGGCCAATCTCTGGCGCAACCCCGCAGAGATTCCAGGCAACGAAATCGACGACGATGGCAACGGGTTCGTGGACGACATCATCGGCTGGGACTTCGTGAACGCTGACGGAACCCCCGAAGATCTCGTCGGCCATGGCACGCACGTGTCGGGCACCATCGCCGCGCGCGGTGACAATGAAATTGGAGTCATTGGGGTCGCGCCCTGGGCGAAGATCATGGCGCTCAAGGGCTTCGCCGATTCGGGCTCGAGAGACGGAGACGCGGTCGCGCTCGCCAACGCCGTTCGTTACGCGGCCGACATGGGGGCCGACATCATCTCCGCATCCTGGGGAGGGTTCGGGAACTCGGAGACCCTGGGCGCGGCATTCCGCTACGCACAGCTGCTCGGTGTCTTGTCGGTCGCCGCGGCAGGAAATTTCGATACCAACGTGGCGGGCTTCTCGCCCGCGAATCTGGACGAAGTACTCGCCGTCGCCGCCACCGATCCGAACGATGTCCGGGCGGCCTTCTCGAATTTCGGAACCGGGATCGATATCTCGGCACCTGGGGTCGCGGTTCTGTCACTCAATGCAAACGCCGGAGCGAATGAGATTGCGGAGGAATTCCCGGAAGGCGTCGTCGAGAACGACTATCTCCAGATCAGTGGCACGAGTATGGCATGCCCCCACGTATCCGGCGCGGCGGCGGTCTTGTTGAGCCAGGACCCGGGTCGGTCTCTCGATGACCTTCGAGGCCGCTTGTTGGCGGGCGCGAAATCGATCGCGGCATCGAATCCAGGCTCCGAAACGACGCTCGGCCGCGGCCGGATCGACCTGCTGGCGTCGCTCGTCGCCGAGCCGCGGCCCCTGGTCAAACTGATCGGCGTCGACGACGGCAGAGCGACACCGGGACGAAACGCGTCGATTGCGGTGTTCCTCCAGAACCAATGGGTCGCCACCTCGAAGGTCACCGCCACCCTCGCGACCGAAAGTCCGTATACGATCATCCAAAAGAATCGGGCGGAATTCGCGGCCCTCGTGACGGGCGAAACGGTCGACAACCTTGGCGATCCCTTCGAGGTGAGCTTCGATGCCTCGACGCCAATCGGAGAACAGATCCTCTTCGACCTCACGCTCGAGGGTGCCGACGGCTACCTGGAGACCCTGTCCTTCGCGGTATACATCACCCACTTCGCGGACGTCACGCGGCGAACGGGACTCCCGATCTTCGGGTTTCTGCCCTGGAGAGTCACGCTGCACGACTACGACGGCGACGGAGACGCCGACGCGCAGCTGATCGGATTTTTCAGCAACAGCCTCTACGAAAACTCCGGCGGATCCTTCACGGCGCGGGGTGGTTCGGGAGGAATCGGCGTTTCCCAGGGCCTCTTCTTCGACATCGACAACGACGGTGACCAGGATCTCTTCATGGCCGGCTTCAACATCATCGCCGGCAGCGAATTCTTGCTGAATACCGGAGGGGGGAATTTCTTGGACATCACCGACTCCAGCGGAATCCAAGGATTGCGCGCGTTTACGACCGCAGCCCTCGATTACGATGGCGACGGTTGGGTCGACTTCATCTCCAGCTCGGATCTGCAGGTTTTGGCAGATCGCCCGTCGGGTCTTTCCCTGATGCGCAACAACGGCGACCACACCTTCACGGACGTCACCGCAAAGACCTGCCTCGATCCCGCATCCCGGCTCATCAATGGCCAGATCCTTGTATTCGATTTCGACAACGATGCGGACTCGGATCTGCTGTTCGCGTCGATCACCGGCATCAGCCTGTACCAGAACAACGGCGATGGCACGTTCTCCGATGTCGCGGTCAGCGCTGGCCTCACGCCATTTCGGCGCAACCAGCGGGGCTGCACGGCGGAGAGTCACCACGATCGGCGACCGGAGTGCGAGTCGACCGCCTCCATGGGAGGTGCCGTCGGTGATTACGACAACGATGGGCACATCGACATCTTCCTGACGGGCCGACCCGGAGAGGACGGTGTACCCGTGAGCACCCTCTACCGAAACAACGGAGCCGGGGGCTTTACCGACGTCACCGCGGATTCCGGGGACCTCGCAGCGAGAGACGTCAGCGGAATCCACTGGGGTAATGCCTTCTTCGATTACGACAACGACGGTGACCTCGACCTCTACGTAACCAGCGAATCCCTCACCGAGATCGTCACCAATTCGCTCTACGAAAACGATGGTGACGGAACGTTTACCCGGGTGACGGATCTCGCATTTCCGAGGGATACGGGCCCGTCTGGCGCCCCGGCAGCGATAGGAGACTACAACGGCGACGGCGCCCTGGATGTCTACGCGCCATCGGGTAGTGCGATCGGGTCCGGCGGACGCGGAGCCTTCTACGAGAACCTGACGGGCCAACGAAACCATTGGATCGTCGTGCGGTTGCGCGGCACGATCAGCCATCGAGACGCTTATGGAGCGCGGGTCAGCGTCAGTACAGGCGGGCGGACCCAACTTCGAGAGATCCACACCTCCCCTGTCGATCCCCAAAACCTGCACTTTGGGCTGGGCAGCGCCACGCGGGTCGACGAGATTCGGGTGCGTTGGCCGAGCGGAATCATTCAGCAGCTGCACGGGGCGGAGATCGATCGCGTGATCGAAATCGCCGAGCCCGCCGAATGCGTGGTGGCCACCGACTACCCCGAGCCCGGACAGTCGATTCTGGAGTGTCCGGTCCCCGCCAGGCTCAAGCGGGAAGTGCGCAGCGCGCGGTTTCCCGATCGGCCGATCTGTCGACCGTGATCGACGGGGCGTAGACCGCGAGCGTTCAGAGTGCCCGCTTCACCGGGGAGAGCGCAGCAAATCAACTCAGCGGAGATACGGGTTCACCGTGCTCTGCGATTCCATTCATGCCGTGGTCAGATTCGAGCCCGAACCGAACGACCCGACTCCGCCACCACCGAGGGATGCGAACAGGAGAAACCGCCAGCTGGTGTGCGGTGCGAGCTCGCCGTCATCTTGAACCGGCGAGCGCCCGTTTGCCCTGACATTGCTGGCGACGAGCGCTTGCCTTACTTTGGGCGCCGCATGCCGCTCCCCCGTCATCGCAACCCGCGCTCGATGTCTGCACCGCTGAGCCAGATCCGCGTGCTCGAGCTCAGCCGCATCCTCGCGGGCCCCTGGGCGGGCCAGACCCTCGCGGACCTCGGCGCCAGCGTGATCAAGGTGGAGAGGCCCGGAACCGGCGATGACACCCGCAGCTGGGGGCCTCCTTTCGCGAAACGAGCCGGCGGCGACGCGGATGGGTCCACGGGCGATGCCGCCTACTTCCTTTGCGCCAATCGCGGAAAGCGCTCCGTGACGATCGACTTCACCAGGCCCGAGGGTCAGCGGATCGTGACAGCGCTCGCTCGGCGAAGCGATGTCGTGATCGAAAACTTCAAGGTCGGCGGGCTCGAAAAATACGGACTGGATTACGCGTCGCTCCGCACGGACAACCCCGGACTCGTCTACTGCTCGATCACCGGCTTCGGACAGACTGGGCCCTACCGAGAACGCCCGGGATACGACTTCCTCATCCAGGGGATGTCCGGCTTGATGAGCATCACCGGCGAGCCCGACTCCGCGCCTGGTGGCAAGCCCGTGAAGGTCGGGGTCGCCGTGACGGATGTTCTCAGCGGGCTCTATGCGGTGGTTGCCATTCAGGGCGCGCTCGCGCACCGCGCCAACACAGGGAAGGGTCAGCACATCGACATCTCGCTGCTGGACGTCCAGGCAGCGGCGCTCGCCAACCAGGCCCTCAACTATCTCGTCTCGGGTCGCGCACCCGGTCGACTCGGAAACGCGCACCCGAACATCGTGCCCTACGAGGCCTTACAAACTTCAGACGGGTACATCATCCTCGCTGTCGGAAACGACAACCAATTTGCGCGCTTCTGCAAAGTGGCCGGAAGGCGCGAGCTCGCCGATGACGAGCGTTTCGCCAGCAATCCGAGCCGCGTCGAAAATCGAGGCGTCTTGATTCCCATGCTCGGAGATTTGATGAGGGCGCGCTCCAGCGCCGATTGGCTCGCCGCGCTCGAGCAGGCCGGTGTGCCCTGCGGACCGATCAACGACATCGAACAGCTCTTCGCCGATCCGCAGGTGAAGGCGCGCGGGCTGCAAATCGCGATCCCGGACACCGACCCAACCGCTGAAAACGGCGGGGCGAACCTTCCGGGGGTCGCCTCACCGATCCGCTACTCGGAGACTCCGATCCGCTACGAGCTGCCCCCGCCCCGACTCGGTCAACACACCGACGAAGTACTGCGGGAGGAACTCCAGCTGGATGCCGCCGAGCTGAAGCGTCTTCGGGACCTGGGGATTCTCGGAGACCGGGTTCCTGGAGAGGAGCGCTGATCCGGGCGCCGGCACCCCCGGGCGAAGCGCCGTTCGCGTGATTCAATTACCCGCGAGCCGGTCGAAGATCTTGTCGATGTCGGGTGAGGTTTCCCATCGATCCGCCGGCGCGCTCCGGATCTTCTCGATCAGCACAGCGCAGATCGCCTGGGCTTCAGCCACACCGCAGTTTTCCAGTTCGCCCGGCGCGACGCTCTCGAGGACCACACAAAATTGATTCTGGGTCACCGTTTTGGGTTCGAGGCCCGAATTCTTGAGCACGATGCGTAGGGTGCCGCGCGACTCGAGCCGATCGAGCGAAGTGCACTGCTCGAGCTGGTCTGCGACGAAGTCGAAGAGATCACCCGGCATGGATCAGCTCTCCTCGACCGAGCTCTCGCTGACGTCGGAGCCAGATATGAGCTTCTGATAGAAGTGAGGAGGGAAGAATACCAGCCAGACCAGCGCAATCGTGACAATTTCAAGCGCACCCGTCAATCCGTCGAAGAACGCGGAAAACGAATTGTTGGCCTCGAAGTCCGCGTACATCTCTAGCAGCACGAACGCCAAGACGACCTGCACAACCCCAAAACACCCCCAGAGCAGGAGGCGGTTGCAGACGATTCGATCACAGAGCCCCAATCGCTGGCGCCGCAGCGAGGACCGATACTGAGCGAAGGCTTCCAGTCCCGCCCAGGCAAAGGGAAGCGTGTACCCCACCCACTCGAACCAGAAAAACGGATTGCCGAGCGTAAAGCCCTCCCAGTCGCCCACCATCGCGGAGCCGCCCACGCCGACGACGAGCAGGACCGACGTCGCGTAGACCATGCAC
The DNA here is from genome assembly GCA_022561775.1 of Myxococcales bacterium. Taxonomy (GTDB): domain Bacteria; phylum Myxococcota_A; class UBA9160; order UBA9160; family SMWR01; genus JACZVU01. The sequence goes on from JADFQO010000031.1 coordinate 18,135, forward strand.
GTCGAAAATCGGCTCTGACGCCTAAAGACTTCTCGCGTGAACAATGCGATCAAAATCGGCGCTGGGAGATAGGTGACGCGCCCTGCAAAATTGAACGGTGTCCACAGAGCCTCGATCGAAATGACCAGGGGAACGGCATAGAGGAGGTAAGAGGCTCCCGAAAAGACGAACATGCCCGACAATAGTCGTTCCGGCCGCTCGCCCGTTCGGGAGGCGAACCGGGCCAACCGGATCCCTACGATCAGGTAGATAGCCCCTGCGATGAACTCGCCGATCCACGCGCCGCCAGACATTGGACCGTCTCCCCCGGAGTCCGACGGGAATGGTTTCGAGAGAGACTCCATCTCCCGTCGGGCGCGCTGTACTCATCGGTGTTTCAGTTGACGCACTTGAAGGACGAAGATGCACGTCGAGCCGCTGCTCCAGGCTCATCCGCGAGCCGTTTCGTCGGATTGTAGAGTTACAGCGAGACGGGAGTCGTTCGGTTGATCCAGTGCAGGTAGATCTTGGGAGGGAAGAACGCGAACCACATCACAACCAGCGCCGCTAGGATGGTGCCTCCGTAGAGGAAGTCCCAGGTCGAAGAAAACACATTTTCACGTTCGTAGGCCGCGTATTGCCCGATCAACACGACGTTACTCAGCATCTGGATCAGCCCATAGAGTGACCAGAGAAACATTCGATTGCAGACCGAAGGCTCGCAGAGGCCGACCCTCACCCTCCGCCGCGCCTGGAGGTATTGGTGGAGCGCTTCCGCGGCCGCCCAGCCGAACGGCAGCGTGTAGCCCACCCACTCGAGCCAGAACCAGCCGTTGCTGAGCGAGAAGCCCTCCCAATCGCCTTTCAGTGCGGAACCACCCACTCCAGCGACGAGCAGAACCGCGACTCCGCGTACCAGCCATCTCGCCCAGCGGTCATCGGGGCGGAAGACACGCGCGGTGAAGACCGCGACCAGCACGGCACTTGGGAGGAAGGCAACGCGCGCGGCGAAGTTGAGCGGCGTCCAGAAGGCCGCCAGGGACTCGAAGACCGCAATGCTGTAGAGGACGCCCGATACACCGAATGCTAGGAAACTCGCGCCCAGCAGACGCTCGGGGGCCTCTCTGGTTCGAACGCCCAGCAACACGAGCCGGGTGCCGGCGAGCAGATAGATGATGCCCGACGCCAGTTCGCCTAAGTAGGCGTCCCCTTCCATTCCACTTGTCCTCGCTTCACAAACTCTGCCCGCACACCATCCATAAAGCGCGCTGTCCGCGAATGGATATTCGGGAACTTCAGAGAGCAACTTGAGCTGCAACCGTCAAGCTCAAATCACGCTGTCGGGAATTCTCGCTCGGCATCACCTAGACTGCCGGGGGCAGCTCGGCGGCAGGGCGCCGGGTCCTCTCGACCCCATCAAGCAGGACAATCCCATGGAAGCGAGTAAGAAAATTGCGGTGTTTCCGGAGCCGGGGGCGATCGGCCCGGCGATGAACCTCGTCGGAATCTGTCAAGCGCTGCGCGATCTCGGTCACGAGTGCGTGTTCATCCTCGACCCCGGGCTCGAAGACACCGTGACGGGATACGGGTTCGACGAACAGCTGCTTTCCTGCATGGAACCGATGACGCCGGAAGAGTCCGCGAAATACTGGGACGACTTCATGCGGAAGTACCTTCCCAGCTTCCGGACTTCGCCCTACGAGCAGATACCGACCTACGTCCGGGCGTGTTGGGAGGCGATCGCTTCCACGTCCAAGTGGTCGGTCCGCAATGGCCTGGGCGACCTGCTCCGCAGGATCTCGCCCGATCTCATCATCAACGACAACGTGGCTCTCTATCCCGATACCGAGCGGGCCGGCTGCCCGTGGGTGCGGATGATCTCCTGTAGCGAGAACGAAATTCCGGATCCGGACATCCCGCCCCATTTCTCGGGTTGTGGCGAGAACGACCGCGATTGCTTCGAGCGCTTTCGAGAACGCTTTCGAGAGCAGGTCGAACCCGTCCACCGAGACTTCATGGATTTCATCGAGTCATGCGGGCACGAGCGACTGCCTTTCCCGGAATTCGTACTCCCATCGCCCTATTTGAACCTGCTGCTCTATCCGAAGCCACTGCAATTCAAGCGCCGAAAACCTCTCGACCCGCAGAAGTTCGTCTATCTCGATGGGTGTGTGCGAACCGAAGTCGAGCCCTATCAAGTTCCGCACTTCGCGAAGAACGAAGGCGGGCCTCTGATCTACTTCAGCTTTGGAAGCCTCGGGGTTGCCGACGTGGACCTCATCAAGCGCATGATCGGCGTACTGGGCAAGACACCCTACCGGGTGCTCGTCAACGTCGGAAGCTCCCTCGACCAATACGATGAGCCGCCCGGCAACATCCGGCTCGCCGCGTGGTACCCGCAGGCCGCGGTCTTGCCACACTGTGATGTCATCATCCAGCACGGCGGGAACAACACCCTCAACGAGACGCTCTACTTCGGAAAAGCCCCGCTCCTGATGCCGTTCGTGTGGGACGGACACGACAACGCGCAGCGGATGAACGACACCGGGCACGGTATCGGCATGCACCGCTACGAATGGAGCGATGACGAACTGCTCGGAAACATCCAGCGCCTGCTGACCGATCCGTCGATCCAAGCCCGACTGAAGCAGACCAGTATCTACATGCAGGCACATGACGGCCGCAGCGAAGCGGCGCGCCGCATCGACGCACTGCTCAGGTCGCCGGGCTCCTGAGAAAACGCGCTGCCAGGCGCGATTGCTCAGGAGCATTTGTCTCCGCCCGAAGGGCGGTGCAGCGCTGACGACGAGAGCAGCGGTTCAAAACCGGGCGGTGACGCCCGCCCGGGGTCGGATCCCGGGAGCGCGAAAGCCGACGGCCTCTTGATGATTCGAATCGAAGAGGTTGTCGATCTCGAGATAGAGGCTGACGTGCTTGCGCACTCGCCACGAAGCCGAGAGGTCCACGCGGCCCCAGGGATCGAGCGTCACATCGCCAGTAGGCGCCGACGAATCCTTCACGGATCCGACGATCAGTGCCGCGGCGCGAATCGTCACATCTTCTACCGGATCCCAGATCAGCGTCAGCGCCCCCCGCCAGCGCGGCCGATTCAACAGGTCGTCCGAGGTATGGCGGATGTCGGTATCCGTGAACGTCAGATTTCCGTTGAGATCGAGAGAGTCGAACAGCTTCGCGCTCAGCTCGAACTCGAATCCGCGAGACACCACCTTGGAGCGATTGATGAGACTCGGCTGAAAATCGATAAAAACGAAATCGATCAGATCCTTTACCTCGATTTCAAAATACGCCAGGCGCCCAGCTACGCGATCCTTCCAGAAGCTGCGACTCAAGGCCAGATCCCAGCCCTTGCTGCGCTCGGCGACGAGATCTGGATTGCCCACCACGGGACTGGCGAGCGAGAAGAAGGCGGGCAGTTTGAAGCCCTCGCCCCAGCTTCCCTTCACGACGAGATCGATGACGGGAACCGAGTATTCGGCGCTCACGCGGGGCGTCACTTCCGAGGAAGATTCGTTCGAGAAATCGGCCCGCACGCCACCGTAGAGAACCAGGCCGTAAGCGCTCCGCCAATGCAGTTCTGCGAACGGGCCGCCCACCACACGATCGAGCTCGAAATTCGGAGGCTGGCCGGGTGAAAGCTGGTCGCTGCTGGAACCCTCCTCCCAATAGACATCTCCACCCGCGGTGAAGGAAAAACCGTCTACAGGCTTGACGGTGTTGCGAAGCGAAAGCGCGTAGTAGTCGAGTTCGTCGCGGCTCGACTCCGATGGGATGCCCGTTGGTATTCCCACCCCGGGAGCAATACCCGGAGAGTCGCGATCTTCCCGACGCTGGCGATAGTCGAAGCCGAACGTGTAGTCGATCCAGCGACCGGTTTTCTGTGCGGCTTCCACGTGCAGGCCGACCTCCCGGATGTCGCGCTCTTCCAGCGTGCGAATCACCGCAAACGCGTCGCCACCACTGTCGTCGGGAAAGGACTCGCTCTCGGAGTCGGCATAGCGGAACATAGCCCGCAGCGAAGCACCGGCCGGAAGCTGTAACCCGACGTCCGCCTTGATGTTGCCCCCACGGTATTGCTGGCCGTCGGGTGGATCCCCCTCGTCGATCCACGCGCCGGCCACCGACAGATCTGCGAACCCGACGCGCCCGCGCGCCTCCGCCACAACGCGATACACCCCCCAGCGTCCGCCGCTTCCATCGAGAAGAAACTCCTGTGCGTCGCGCCCGGTTCGCGTGATGATGTTGATGACGCCCGCGATTGCAGCGGAACCGTGCACGGCAGAAATGGGGCCACGGCTGATCTCGATCCGCTCCACACCCGCCGGATCGAGCGTCGACAGGTCGAACGATCCCCCTCGATTGTTGTTCGGATCGTTCATCCGCACACCGTCGATCAGGATCAGGGTGTGGTTGGGATCGAGACCGCGCGTGTAGATCGAGGCCCGACCGCCGCGAGAACCCGGCTGCTCGACGTGGAGACCGGGCACGCGGCGCAGGATGTCGACCACGCTGGTGTAGTGACCGCGCTCGATCTCCTCGCGCGAAATCACGCTGAACGTCCCAGGGGCGTACTCCGGCGGCTGGGGTTCGCGTGATGCCGTCACCACCACGGGCCCCAGTCGGTGTACGGTCGGCTCCTCGTCCGGCACGTCCTCGGTCTCTGCGAGAGCGAGCGCGGGAAGCATCACGATGGCCGATAGGGCGAGCCCGCGCATGGATCCGCTAACTCCGGAAGCCGCTCTCCACCATGCGCTCGAACGAATCGTCAGCATCAGCGAACCGCGCGGTTGAACCAAACTTCCATCGCAGACCCACCCAGCTGTTCCTTGATCCCCCAAGCGTCATTGACGGGCGCGATGATGTCGGGACGGCCGTCGCCGTCGAAGTCGAGCACGGTAAGGCCGGTGTGCCGGGGATGATTGATCTCGATCGACCACGGAATCCACTCCTCGTCAGCGCGCTCGAACCAGATCAGGGAGTCCACGCGCATGTGACCCTTGGGAAGGGGTTGCGTGAGCTGGGGGAGAAATCCGCCCGCGACGACGTCGAGGTCACCGTCGCCATCGAAATCCGCGGCCTCGGCCCGATGCGCACCGTATAGGGTACCGATTCGGTGTGCTTCGAATTGGTTTCCACCGCGGTTTTCGAGCCACATCACGCCCTGGTAGGGCTTGAACGCGAAACCGTCGTCGAGTGTGTCACCGTGAGCGAGCAGGAAGTCGATGTCGGAGTCGCCGTCTAGATCCACCGACTCGAGATTGCTGATCCCCCAATTGGGATGCGGCGCGCGATACAGGACGTGCTCCTGATAGCCCTTCCCTATTGCATCGCCGCCCGCCAGCGTCCCGTCGTTTTCCGTCACCTTCCCGTTGTTCCCCGTCGATACCGGATAGAATGCCGATACGATCTCGTATTGCTGCGCAAACGCAACCGCGAAACCGGGATCCATGTCTGGCTGCTGCGCCGGGATCGAAACCACAGAGACCGCCCCGGCGCGCGAGAGAATCTTCTCCCTGCGAAAATCCAATGGACCGCCGGCCACGGTTTCGTTGCGCAGCAGGTAGATCCCCCCGCTTCGGCGCCATCCGAAAGAGGCCACGACGACATCGAGGTCGCCGTCGCGGTCGAGATCCATCGGGCGCGCGTCGGCTACTCGGCCAACCCCTTCGAGGATCGGCTCGAACGAGAAACTCCCATCGGGCAATTGCAGAGCGACGACCACTCGGCCCACCAGCGTGTCGGTCAACGCCAGATCGCCGAGATCGCTCACGACCAGATCCGTGAGCCCATCTCCGTTGAGATCGCCGGGGACGGCGCGCACCGGATGGCCCGCGCTGCCGATCCGAAGCGGTCCCTTGGAGCGGGAGATCAGCTGGACGCTGCCGTTGGCCATATTGACCGCGGAAAGGACGAAATCGCGGTCGCCAAACTGGCCCGCTTCGAGGCGCCCCACCGTGGCAACCGCCGGGCTGCCACCGGGATCCAGCGAGACGGAGCGCTTGCGAAAGCGAATCGGACCGGGCCCCTTTCGGGTAATGGATCGCGGCAACACGTAACTCTCAGGAGCCTGCGTCTCGTACCAGTCGGCGACTTCTCTCAGCGAGAACCCGATCGATGACCCGCCGAACTCGGGCGGCAATGAGTCCACGAGTTCCCGCATGACGACGATCTGATCTCTCCACAGCTCGCGCGGCAGAATCTCGGGATCGGGAAAGAGATGACAGCGCGTACAGGCTTCGCGCACGCGGGCGTCGACATCCCTGGCGTGCTTGGAGAAGTTCGTACCCGATGCGCCGTAATACCCCGCGTAACGAACCTCGACGAAGTCGCCGATGCCGCCGGGGCTGCTGGCGGCGAAACCGACGCCAACCCAGTCTCCGAAGGCCGGCCTCGTCGAGGAGCCATCTCCGTTGGTATCTCCGTGCGCAGAATCGTCTTTGGAGGAGGTCAGCACGATGGGGTTCTCCGCGGTGCCATTTGCGACGAGCGTCCCGAATACGATCAACTCCCGAGAGGCGGAGTCCGCCTTCACCACCACACCCGGTGACAGCGTCAGCGTCACGCCCTCGGAAACCCTGACGTCGTCGGTCAACAGGTAGGGGTTACCGGCTGGGTCCCAGATCGCATCGGATGTGATGGTGCCACCGACATGGGTGGGCGCGCGATCCCCGCATGCCGCGCTGAGCGCAGCCGCGATCGCGAAGCCCCCGACGAGCGCTCGACGACCGCGAAATCGGGTTGCCGGGATCACGGGCGAATCCCCGGGGCGCGAGCTGGGCACGCCGCCACGCTCACGCGGCGGGCTATTCGGAAACCGCCGGGGCATCCCCGCCTTCGCCGCGTTGGGCGCGAAGCCCCTCGATCCAGGCCAGTGTTTCCTCGGCCTCTGGCGCTCGCAGCCAGCCGGCCCACCTCGCATAGTCGCGACTCGCCTCGAATTTCCCCTGCTCGGCGAGGATTCGCGCGAGTTCGATGGCGGCGCCCGCCTCGCGAGGATTTTCGGCGAGAACAGCCTCGAAACGCTCCTGTGCGTCCGCGGTTCGACTCGCGCCAAGCACCAGCTTCGCGGCGGCGAGGGCGGTAGCTGGATCCTCGGAGTCGAGTTCGGCCGCCCGGTCGTAGAGAGCCAGTGCTGCATCGACCTCGCCAGCCTGGGCCGAGAGCTCCGCGAGACCCACCAGTGCCTCAGCGTGCTTCGGGTCCAGCTCGAGGGCGAGATCGAACGCGTCACGAGCCTTCTTGGGCGACTTGCCTGCAGCGCTCAGCACTCGGCCGTTGAGTTCGTGGAACACGGCGGCCTCTGGATGCGCGCCGACCGCGCTGGCGATCCGCTTTCCCGCCTTGTCGTGCTCCGCCAGCTCAGCCAGGTAGGTGAGCAGCGCGCGCAGCGCCGCTGCGTTGACGGGATCCATGAGATCCACGTCCGACTCCTCGACGGTCTCCACCGCCGCAACGGCTCCATCCGGGCTGCCCTCGCCGAGCAGCGTCGCGTGTTCGGCCACCGCCGTCCCCGCGTGCTCGGGCGTGTTGGAGAGTCGCTTGAGACCCTCGCTGGCGACCCCGTAGCGGCGGGCTTTGTGGGCGACGCGAATCCCCACGATCATGCCATCGATGTTGCCCAGGTTGGCCTGCATATAGCGTTTAACCGCGTCGAGCGCGTCAGCGTGATTGCCTCGCAGAGAGTAGAGCTCGGCCAGATCCAGCCCGGCTCTCGTGCGGCCGGGATCCGCCCGGACCGACTCGCGGTATTCGGAGATGGCGCGGATGAAGTCCCCGGTGCGCTCGGCGGCCTGGCCCGCGAGAAAGCGTGCCGCTGGATTGTTCGGCCAGAGCAGGATTCCGGCCTCGAGGGAGGCGAGCGCGCCAATGGGGTCGCCCTGAGCGAGGAGAATCCGCCCGATGATCAAGTCCCGGAGTTCGAGCAGTTCGAATTTCTCCACGACGCTGCGCGCTTTATCGAACTGCTCAGCCTGAACCAGCGTGTCCGCATACGCGAAGAGGAGAGACTCCGGGGGGTCGGGACTTATCTCGAGCGCGTGATCAAAGGCCTCGAGAGCCTTGTCGAATTGGTCGCGCCCCACGTAGAAATTGGCGAGCGTGAACCAGGAGCTCGTGGAGGGTCGCTCTTGGGCCTCCGCTCGCAGCAATCGCTCCTCTTCTTGGACTTCGCCAAACCTCTTCATCCGGTCGGCGAGCGCCCTGCGGAACACGCTGTTCCCACTTTCTTCGAACGCCTTCTCGAGGATCTCGATTGCGCGCTCCCGCTGACCAATCATCTGATAGAAATTCGCGGTTTCTTGTACGACGAGCGGAAACACGGGGAACTGCTCGAGGCACTCCACGTACTGTGCTTCGGCGACCTCGGGCTCCCCCTTCTCGTGCGCAAAGAGACCACGCGCGATGCACAACATCGCCTGGATCGTCGGGTCCACCTCCTGGTCCGTGTTGTCGAGACGCTCACGCGCGTCCTCGATCGCTTGCTCCGCCTCGTCGATCTTCTGCATTGCGATCAGCGCCGTCACGCGGGGAACCAGTACGGGGAGGTTGTCGGGATCGATCTCGAATACCCGCTCGATGTCGGCGATCGCTTCCTCGTTGCGACCGGTCGCCTGGTAGGCCTCAATGCGAAGAACGAGCGCGCGAATGTTTTCGGGCTCGAGTTCGAGTACTTCATCGATGACCGGGATGGAATCCGGAGCGGTGCGACTCTCCAGCATGGAGCGGGCCAACAGCATGCGCCCTTCGATCGCGTACTCGGGTGCTCGCGCGGCCACGCGAAGCGGCCAGACCGCGAGGCCCCCGTTTCCGGAGAGCAGCAGCGCCGACCCGAGCAGAAATTGAGCCTCCACGCGCGAGGGATCCCGATCGACGAGCGTCCGCAGCTGATCGATCGTCACCGCGTAGCGCCCCTCCTCGTGGAGCTGGCGAATCTCGACCAGGGGGTCTTCTTCTTGGCCACACGCCAACCCGAGCAGGGTGATGCTGATCGCGAGGTAGTTTCGGTGGAAGGTACGCAATGCGAACTCCTTTGATTGCTAACGCGCCAGCAAGCGAAGTGTGGGTGGCGTTGGCAGATCGACGATACCGGAAAGCGCAGTTCGGCTCATTCGCTCCGGGTCTTTGCGTCCCAAACTGCCCTCCGCCTGAGCGTTGAATTCGCGGTGAGGTATTCCGACCTCGGTCTCGGCCCGAGTGCGCCGCCTCTCGCAGTCCGCTCCGCGGCAGCGATCCCAGATCTCGTCGAGGCGATCGCGGTCGAAGGGCACGACGTGATGATAGTGGCGCCGAAACCGGCCCGTTAGGCGTTCGACCTCAGCGGCAGAATACGTTTTGCCCGCGTCGAGTTTCGCCCCGCCGAGCAGGGCCTTCAGCATCGCGAGGCTGTTGGGACTGAGGTATCTGTTGGCCCCGGCTCTCTTCCTCGACGCGGAAAGCGCGCCCTTCAGCGTCGGCGATTGCGGGTAGTGGAGCGACCAGAACGCGAAGAACGTCCCGCAGTGTTCATCCCGGTGGAAGCGGCAGCTCTCGAATGTGGCTGCCTCGACGAGTTCCTCGGAAAGCGGCGTTTCGCCTCTCGCGTGGAGGCGGAGCAGCGAGTTCTGCATCGCGATCCGCTCTTGCGCCCGACTTTGATGAGGCGCCAGCGATCCCCTGCGGCCTCGGAAGTACGCGCGCGCCGCGCGGTCGCTCAAGATCGGATGGCGCAAGCTGTGGATCTCGCCTGGCTGCTCCACCGCGTGAATCGTTCCAAGCGGCAGCAGCTCGTGAGCGGCGAGCTGTGCAAAACTTTCGATCCCGACGCGCGCGAAACCCGCCGCGAAGTCGCTACGCGCGAAGCGCTCCTCGAGGGCCTCGATGTCGAGCGCCCGGTCCAGCCGGTTGAAGCCGAGCAGGAGCATGTCGGCGCCGAGCGTGTACCAGACCGAAACGTGGGGAAACACCGACCCGTAGGTGCGCAACACGAGCGCCACGACCGCGGAGTCGGATTCATAGGTGTGGAACCACTGCGCGTAGACACCGCCTGGAGCGAGGCGCTCCCGTGCAGCCTCGAGAAACTCGCGGCTGTAGAGCATCTCGACGCCGATCACCCACGGGTTGCTCGGCTCTGAAATGATGACGTCGTACACCTCTCGGCTCCGGAGCAGCGCCCGGTAGGCGTCGCCGCGGTGGATCGAAACCTTGGGGTTCTTCGAGGCGCCGAGGTTTCCGTTGTCGAAGTAGTGCGCCGCTTCGATCACTCCGTGCGAGATTTCGGCCACGGTCACGGCTCGCGTATCGTCGAGGGATGCGAGCTCCCCCGTCGTAACGCCGGTTCCGTAGCCGATCACGAAGCAGTTTTCGTGACTCTCGGCCATCAGAGCTGGAATCAGCGCAGTCAGCGCCATGGTCGGGTAGTCGCTCAACAGCGCGCCATCTGATTTGCCGTTGACCAGGAGGCTCCGGTTCTCCGCCAATCCGTCTGGATCGACCACGGTCACCGTGCTCGTCGGTCCATCGTTGTAGGACACCACCTCTCCGATGTCTCGTTCGGCGAAGAGTCTCTCGGGCCCGAGGAAACTGAGCGGCCCTTCATTGCGAGCGCGGAAGAGCCCCGCGGAAAGTTTTTCGGGGGACCACGCAGGCAGCAGCGCGATCGCCCCGAGTGTGGGAATCAAGACGACCAGGACGGCGAACCTGACCGGAACGGCAAACCGCGGCAGTGGCCGCAGCACGAGGACGGTCAGGATCGAAGCGCCCACCGCAAGTGCCACCATGGCGATTCGATAGATGTGGTGAAGGTCGAGCCAAAAGAGCAACAGGTAGCCGCCAAACAGCGCCCCGAGGAGAGATCCAAAGGTGTTCCACGCGTAGAGCCGACCTGCGACAGACCCCAGCTCGCGCACTTCGCGCCGCAGTTCGTGGAAGAGCAGAGGAAGCAGGGCTCCCGAGAGGCCGATTGGGACGAATAGCACGAGAAACACCGCTTCGAAGTTGAGCAGATGATAGGCGTAGAAAGCCTCGTCGATCGGATAGAACACGACGCGAATCACGTGCGCCCAATAGCCGGCGTCTTCCATCGCCAGATAGAGGGGAAACAGCAGAAGGACCAGCAGCCATTGGGAGCCGACCACGAGGCCGCGGGGAATGCGTCCGATCGCCGACACGGTGAGGCTCCCGAGCGCGATACACGCCACGAAGACCGCCACGATCGAAGCGAAGGTAAACTGCGAGGCGCCGAACGCGAGCGCGCCGATGCGGTTGAAGGTCGTCTGGAGCGCCATCATCGCGAAGCCCGCCAACAGCGAGACGCTCGCCCAGGCGGCGAATTTCGCGACCGGCTCGGCCGTGGAGGGTGCCGTCACGTCGAGTTCGATGCTCGCGGTGTGGCTGTCGAGCTGCGCGAAAATCGCCGCTGCGACGAGGTTCACACATCCCATCGCGTAGACGACCCCGTCGAGGCCCAGCCATGGGACCAGGAAGAAGCCCCCCGCCAGCGCTCCGACAAAGGCCCCGGTCGTGTTTAAGCCATACACCCATGAGTGTACACGAGTTGCGTGCTCGAGGTCGCCCGCGAGGGCCAGCGTGAGGATCGGGATCGTGCCGCCCATCAGCACCGTCGGCGGACCGATTAGCAGCGCTGAGAGACCGACATCGAACGCGAATCCGAGGCCCGCATTGCCGTGTGGAACGAACAGCGAGATTTGCTGGAAGACACCAAATAGAGTCGGAAACAGCAGGGCGTAGAGTCCGATCCCGGCCTCGACGAGCGCGTAGAAGTAGAGGAGCCGCGCGCCGCGCGAACGCAGACGGGAGCGCTCCACCAGCCAGCGCGAGATCCGGCCGAAGAGCGCGTAACCCAGCGATAGCCCACCGAGGAAGATCGCCAGCACGGCCGCCGTGGCCTCGCCATGCGATCCGAGGAGCACGGCCAGATACTTCTGCCAGGCCACCTCGTAGACGAGACCCGCAAACCCGGTCAGCACGGTGAGCAGCAAGGCCGCGAGGCGAATCATCGCTCTCGTTTACCCACCCGAAATTCGCCAATTGGGGCTACAGCCCACTAGGGCTTTCCAGCGGCTGCCGGCTTGGGTTTCGCGGGCATTCGGATGCCCGGCGCCGGCGGCGCCTTCAGGATCCTCTGCCGAGTCTCCTCGGGGAGATCGTTCTCCTTCAGCCAGGCGTCGAAGCCCTGCGGATCTTTGCTCCGCCACCGGACGCCCACGCGAACCGACTGATTGTGGCGCTCCGATTCGTCGTCGAACCGTCGCGCCCACGCCAGCGCCGTGTCGGGTGCTGTCGGCAAGAGCCTCTTGACGGCTTCCTTGATGGCGGGATCGAGTGCGGGGTTGGGGAGCATGGAGAGCAGCCACGGCTGGGCGGCCTCGGGGTCGATTTGGATCCAACTGCGGAAGCCGCTGGTAATCGCGTCGGCGCGCTCTTCCGCGCGGAGTCCGTCGCTGCTCATGGCCAGCAACCACTCGAAGGCGGCTGGACGGTCGTGATGCTGCACCCATCTCCGCGCGATCCCGGAAAGCGCCCCCTCGCTATAGGGGCGCGTGCGATGCGCGAGGAACCATTCCGCGGCGCGTACCGGGTCGGAGCTGGCCACCATGTTTGCGACGTGGTGAAACATGCCCAGCTTCAATTGGTTGGGGGCGTCGTCGGGAAGAGCCTCGACCCAGCGCATGGCCCCGTCCCTTCCCTCGGTCATCACGACCTCGCCCGCGAGCAGGAAGTAGAGCCGGCCGCGCCGCTTCATGTCGGGGAAGTTGGCGATGTACTCGCTGACACCCTCCTTGTCGTCACTGCGCAGCCAGCCTTCGATCATGCTCCGCCGCCGCCCCGCCATGATCTCGAGATCCTCGATCTCCTCCACCAGGCGAACCACTGCGGGGGCGTCGTGGTAGGCCCAGGCGTAGATGGCCTGGTCGATCAACGTCGCTCGCCACTTCGTTGGCCCTGCGCTCGCCCACGCGTATGCGCCGGGCGCGTCGAAACGCGTCCACGCGATCATGACCAGCCGCACCTCCTCCGGCACGATCCCCATATTCCGGCCCTCGAGCACCTTCAGCAGTTCGGGTAGGTTTTCGGGGCCCAGATCCTCGAGGGAGCGGCTGATCAGGTAGGCACGCCGGAGCGGATTGAACTCGGCGAAGGCCTCGGCGAACGAAGGGCTGGGCTCGGAACCACCCTGATCCGGGTCCGCGAGACGGGTGAGACCGACCGCCAAGGCAATGCTGAGGATCCAAAGGACTGCGATAACGGGTTTCACCCTATTTCCCCCCTGCGCACCTGCTCCAGCTCGGGGGGTCCGCTCACAGCGAATCAGCCCAGTAGCAAGACGCGAACCGTCTCGAGAAATTCCGAGCGGCTTAGTATACCGAGCGGTTCAGCTGAATGCCTGGAATCGGGTGCAAAAACTCCGAAACTCCCGTATACACCATAGGCTCTGAGTGTTCAGATAAAGATCAGCGAAGGATAAGCTTCCGATCAGGCGGCGCCGTCCGGTTCCGTTTACTCTTGGAGAAGTAGCAATCCGATGCTCACGATGGGAAATTGCATGCTCGCTCCGAGGTTTTGGCGCTGCAGATGCGCGCTCGTGATCGCCGCACTGTTATGGGTCGTTCCCGCCGCGGCCCAGGACCCCGTCGACCCCGACGCAGACACCGCGTCGGCGGAGGCGGGCGAAGCCACCGATCCGACGGACCGCGAGAGCGGCCTCGAAGAGCGCGCTTCCGAGGAATCCGACCTCGAAGAACCCGACTCCGCGGACCTCGAAGATGCCCTCCAGAGGGAACCACCTCAGCAGGCCAGCGACATCGAGGAGATCCGCATCACCGGCGACGAGGCGGCCGGGCAGAAGTACCTGGCTGCGCTCTCAACCGCCAGCGATCTACAAGCGCTGCGGATCGAAGACATCGCCGACCTCGCCGATTACACGCCGAACCTCGAGATCAACATCGCCTTCGCGGCGTCGAATCCCACCATCTTCATCCGCGGGATCGGCCTGAAGGACTACAACGCGAATGCGGCGGGCGCGGT